>CAWDRD010000027.1:0-132217 GCA_963804455.1 uncultured Actinomycetes bacterium | reverse complement strand
CGCCTGGATGGCCGCGTGGACCTCCCTGCCCGCCCAGGCCGGGCCGGGGGCCGAACCCGGCCGCAACGCAGCAGCGACATCGCAGGCCGGCGCGTCCTTGTCCACCTCGACCCCGTCCCCGCCCGCTCCGAGCACCAAAGGAGGTGATGCCAGCTCGCCGGCCTGCACGTCGCTGCTGCCCGCGCTCTCGCCTCATGCCACCAGCGAGATCGTCGCGGTGCTGGCGCAGATGACGCTCGCCCATGCCCGTCCTGCCCCGTTACCCGCCCAGGAGGTCGTTCCCCCGTGAGTACCGATACCAGCGGCAAGGTGACAGCGGCCCGGCTCCGCCGCGACGCCTACCTCTACATCCGCCAGTCCACCCTCTACCAGGTCGCCAACAACACCGAGTCCACCGCGCGCCAGTACGACCTGCGCGGCCGGGCCGTCGCGCTCGGCTGGCCCGCCGACCGGATCCACGTGATCGACATCGACCAGGGCCATTCGGGAGCCTCCTCCGCGGACCGGGAAGGGTTCCAGCACCTGGTCGCCGAGGTGTCCCTGGGCCGGGCCGGGATCATACTCGGCCTGGAATGCTCGCGGCTGGCCCGCAACAACGCCGACTGGCACCGGCTGCTGCAGATCTGCGCCCACAACGACACCCTCATCCTGGACGAGGACGGGCTGTATGACCCGACCAGCTTCAACGACCGCCTCCTCCTGGGCATGAAAGGCCAGCTCAGCGAGGCAGAACTGCATTTCCTGCGGGCCCGGCTGCGCGGCGGGATCCTGGCCAAGGCCCGCCGCGGCGAGCTGCAACTGCAGCTGCCGATCGGGCTGGCCTACGACAGCCGCGGCGAAACGGTCCTGGATCCCGACGGCGGAGTGCGCCAGGCGATCAGCCTGCTGTTCGACACCTTCACCGCCACCGGCTCCGCCTTCGCCGTGGTCAGAGCCTTCCGCCAGGCACAGCTGACCTTCCCTGCCCGGCACCGCGGCGGACCGCGCGCAGGCGAGCTGTACTTCAAGACGCTCACCCACGACCAGGTCCTGAAGATCCTGCACAACCCCTGCTACGCCGGCGCCTACTGCTACGGCCGCGCCCGCCACACCACCGACCTGGACGGGCACCACCACACGCTGACCAAGCCGGCCGAGGACTGGACCGTCCTTCTCCCCGACCACCACCCCGGCTATATCACCTGGCCCCGCTACCAGGCCAACCTGCAGGTCCTGGCCGCCAACGCCGCCGCCCGCGGCGACAACCGCACAGCCGGGCCAGCCCGCGAGGGACCCGCCCTGCTCCAGGGCCTCATCGTCTGCGGCAGATGCGGACGGCGCATGACGGTGCGCTACCACACCCGCGCCGACAGCACCATCGTGCCCGATTACGTCTGCCAGAACGACGGCATCAGCAACGCCGCGCCGATCTGCCAGCACCTGCCCGGCGCCGTCCTCGACACCGCCGTCGCCGGCCTGCTGCTGGCCACCCTCACCCCGCTTGCCCTGGAGGTCGCGCTCACCGTCACCGACGAGCTCGCCGCCCAAGCCGGGCACGCCGACGCCCTGCGCGCCGCCCACGTCCAGCGCGCCCAGCATGCAGCCGACCAGGCCCGGCGCCGCTACCTGGCAGTCGACCCCGGAAACCGGCTGGTCGCCGACGCCCTCGAAGCCGACTGGAACGCCCGCCTGCGCGAGCTGGCCACCGCCCACGACGACTACACCACCGCCAAGTCCGCCACCGCCGTCCTGGACGACCAGCAGCGCGCCCGCATCCGGGCACTGGCCGCCGATTTCCCCGCGCTATGGCACGACCCGGCCACCCCGATGCGGGAACGCAAGCGCCTGATCCGCCTGCTGATCACCGACGTCACCCTCACCCGCGGCGACCACGCCATCACCGCCGCCGTCCGCCTGCCCGGCGGCCAGCACCACACCCTGAACCTGCCGATCCCGCTGAACGCCTGGCAGCAGCGCAAAACCCCCCAGCCGGTGATCGAGCAGATCGACCAGCTGCTCGGCGGCCACACCTACAGCCAGGTCGCGTGCATCCTCAACCAGCGCGGCCTGACCAGCGGGGACAGCAAGCCCTGGGACGCCGGCCGGGTGCGCGCCCACTGCTTCACCCGCCACATCCCCAGCCTCTGGCAACGGCTCCGCGACACCGGCATGCTCACCCTCGACGAGGCAGCCCGCCAGCTGCACGCACACCCCTCCAGCATCAAGCGCTGGTACCGCCTCGGCCTCATCACCGGGCACCTCGCCGACGACCGCGGCACCTGCCTCTACCACCCCGGCCAGGCCCGCCCCGGCCCCGCCCAGGTCGAAGCCACCGGCAAAGCCCTCGGCGACAGCCACCGCTCAGGACGCAGCTACCACCCCGACCTCGGCGGCCCGCTGCCGAAAAATGTCAGTGCCACACGCAATACTGAACAGAACTCCAGCAACACGACCTGACCACCGCGAAAACCCCGGCACTGCAGAACGCACCCAGGAGGTGCAGTGTGAAGCCAGATCGTTCGTCGGCGGGATCGCGGTGTCGGTGAGGGGACTGTCCGATGTTTGACGGCCCGGCGCGTCGTGGCGTCCGTCGCCGCAGGTGAGAGGGCGCCTCTCGGCCACCACCGACGGCAGTTCCACCGTTTGCCAGACACTCTCTCGGTCAGGAACCGCAGGACGTCGGCCTCGCGGTCGCGGAGGCATTCCAGCAGGCAGCGGGCGGGCGGCTGCTTGCTCTTCGGCCCGGGGACGCGGGGGACTGCGGACAGGCCCACGGCGACGCCGTGGCGGAACAGCCGCAGGTGCTCCGCGGTCTGCTCGTCCGGGACGCTGGCCAGCCCCTGGTCGCGGGCGATGTTCGCGGCGTGGATGAGGGCGCGCAGCTCGCGGGCGACCTGGCCGGGCCAGGCCGCGCCGGGGTAGTCCTGGGCGGCGGCTTCCAGGTCGCGCAGCAGGTGGGCGCAGCAGAGCTGGTGGGCGACGCCGTCGAAGTGGTCGTAGTTCTGGTACCGGTCGTGGACGATGACGGTGCCGTGCAGGTCGCTGTAGATGAAGGCCCTGAAGGAGGGCAGGTCGCGGTCGCCGAGGAAGTAATAGGTGAGCAGGTTCGTGCAGGCGACGTGCAGGTACTTCTTCTTCGCGGACTTCGGCCCGGGCCCGGCCCGGACCGGGGTCTCGTCGCCGCAGATGACGCGGGCGAGGATGATCAGCGCCCGGATCGCCCGGTTCGCCGCGGCGACCGCGCGGGCGGCGCGGGCGAGCAGGGCGTGCACCCAGCCGTCTGACGGCCGCACCCCTGACATCGACTCCAGGATGTCCGCGCACCGCTCGACGGGAACGTGGTGCATGACCATGAGGAACACGCACCACGCCTGGAAGTTCAGCCCGTAGGTCACGGTGCCGGGCTGCCCGGCGCTCCCGGGGGCGTCCGCGACGTGCACCGTCCCGCACGCGCATTCCACCGCGTGCCGGTCGTACTGGGTGGTCTCCGCCTTCGCCCCGGGCAGGTCAGTGACCTGATGGGAGTACCTCACGCCCAGGTCGCGGGCGTCTTCCAGGCTGGCGCCGCACCCGCAAGCCCCCTCCGGGAAGCACGGGGCCTTGTCGGCGGGGTACTCGTTCCATTCCAGGTGCGCGCCCGGCGCGCCGCGCTGCTTGCCCGGCTTCCGCTTCCCGCCGCCGCGGATTGCGCTCCGGGGGCTTCTTCCCCGGCTGGTCATCCCCGCTGGGCGCCATCGAGGAGTTCCCTGAGTTCCGGGAGGCCAGCACGTTCCAGCCGCGTGAGACGCGCCTTCAGTTCCGCGTTCTCGGCCCGCAGGTCCTCGTTCTCACCGCGCAGCCGCGCGTTCGCCTGCCTGCAAGCAGCAACAGCATCCGGCGCATCGGGCCGGCACCCGTACTACGTCACCGCCGGCCCACGGTAACCAAACCGGCACAATCAGCTGGCCGGCTAGCTGGCACAACACCCGTCACGCGCGTTAGGACACCGGTCAAAAAAAGGGGGTCTGAATGCTTACGGCCTGGTAGGTGGGGAAGACCCGCCAGGCAGCAACGGCTAGCCGCCGCGCGGTCACGACATCGGCGGGGTCGATCGCGAGGCCTTCGCCCGCCAGCAGCCGGGACAGGGCGATGGCATGTTGCCGGGCGGCGATGGCAGCTTGCCGGTGAGCAGCGGCGGCATTCAGATGCGGCGATCCCGGCGGCGGTGATGGCGGTCAGCGTAGAGAGCGAGGAGGCCAGCGATTACCGCGCGCCGCCTGCGTGCAGCGTTGCGGCGTGCGCCGTCGCTGGCACAGAGGAAGTCGCGTTCGGTCTCGGCTAGTGGCGGGTTGCGGACAGGATCGGCACCGATCCGGGCGCCGGTCTCGGTGGCGGCCTCGAGCAGGCTGCCGCTGTACAGATAGGACGGGTCGCGGGAGTCGCGCGCCCACTCGGCTGCGACGTTGCGCAGCCGGGTGCGGACGATCCGGTCGGCGTGGGTTTCGGCCAGCCAGGTGTCGCGCAGCAGCGGCCATGCGGTCAGCAGCACCTCGTGGCTGATCTCCACGCTGTCGGCCGCCAGGGTGAGCAGCCGTTCGGCCGCGAAGGCCTCCAGAACCGCCTCCACGTCGGATACCTCGGCCGGGCTCTTGCCGTCGGTCAGTTCCGCCCTGGTGGCGCGATCAGCGGTGTCCAGACCGCCGCTGCTGGTAGCGATCAGCGGGCACAGGGTGAAGACCTGCCGGGCCGCCGCTTGCTACCCAGGGCTGAGATGGTCATAAGCGCGCTGGGCGCTGTCGGCAACGCCCCTTCGATGCCGCCGGTCCGTTCATAGTCGGCCAGGGTGAGACTTTCCCCCGATCCGGGATCGCCAGGCCTGGTCCAAGGCGTGCGACAGCAACGGCAGCATCCCCGCGCCCGAGACCCCGGACTGGCGGCTCCGCACCTCGGCCAGCAGCAAATCGGCCAGGTCATCCTCTACCCAGGACCCTGCCTTCTTGGCGGGCTCGGTGATGGCCAGCCGCAGCTGCCGCTCGGTCATCGCCGTGACCAGGTAGCGGTCTTCGGACTGCACGGCCAGCTGCGGGTAGTCCGCGCAGCGCGCCTCAAAGTCGGCGCGCACGCCCAGCACGACCAGCGCTGCAGGTACCTGCTCCGGCCCGGACCCAGCGCTGGCTGCCTCGTGCAGGGCAGTGATAAACGCCTGCCGCTGCACCTCATCTGCGCACTGTGTGAACACCTGCTCGAACTGGTCGACCACCAGCAGCAACCGCGGCTGATAGTGCTCCCGGCTGGTGGCCGGGCCGTCCGGTTCCCGTCCCAGTCCAGGTGGCGGCGTGAGGGCGGCCTGGCGGGCGGTCAGCGCGAACCCGGCCGGTGAGGCGTCCAGCCCTCGGCGGACCGCCGCCGCGTCCGCTCCGGCCAGCTTCGCCACCCGCAGCGCCAACTCGTCCAGCGGCGCGCGAGTCGGGGTGAATACCAGGCACGGCCAGCGCGCTGACCCCGGTACACCGGCCAGCCCCGCCCCCCGGATGCGAGGCAGCACCCCCGCCTGCAGCAGCGACGACTTACCCGCGCCCGACACGCCCGACACCACTAGCAGGCCCGCGCCATGCAGATGCCGTGACATACGTTCCAGCAGCCGCGTAGTGGCAGCTTCCCGGCCGAAGAAGAACGCCGCATCCTGCTCCTCAAAGGCGCCCAGCCCGCGGTACGGAGAATCGATCACCCCCGACACGCTGACCAGCGGCGGCGGCGCCACCCCATCAGTCCAGGTCAGCCTGTTGTAGGTGTAGATGATCTGGGTGTTGCCCTCACCGACCTGCACGCCCATGCCACCCCGGGCATCAACGGAATACTTGCCGTCCGTCCCGGCTCGCACCTGGACCGACCTGGCGTCGTCGTCGGGGCGAGTATTCACCGGCACACCCTCCCCTCAGCAATCAGGAGGACGCCGAGGACAACCTTGATGCGTTCACGGACAGCCGTCCCCGATCCGCGCGCTAACCCCGGGTTCACAGCGAACCAGCGCCATCAGCCGGGGCATTGAACACGTTGTCCTGCCGGTTACGATCCCCGATCTGAACACCCTGGGCCCCCCGCGCGTCGACCACGTACTTTCCCGCCCCCTCAGCCTTGCCCGCCAGGTCCAGCAGTGCCTTCGCCGCGGCGATCAAGTCGCCATCCCCGACTGCGCCGGCCCGGGCCAGCTCTGCCATTAGCGGCGCCTGCCAGGTTTCCGGTGCCTGCTCATGCCGTGTCAGCACCAGTTCTGCGCCGGGATCACCGCCCAGCCGCCTTCGCGCCAGAGCCTTTAGGCTGGCATAGGCATCCTTGACCACCGCTGATGCGGTGTCCTGAACCCCCAACGCCGCGCCCGCGGCCAGGGCAGTCACGATGAGCGTGATCGAATCCATCCCGCCGCCCTCGCTCACGCGTATTAGTGCCATAACACTACGACCACCCAGCGCAGATTAATAGCCAGCACAGTCCTAAATGCAGATCCTCGCCGGGACGCGGCCGCTGTGCAGGTGATTAATCACCTCGTCAGCTAACTTAGGCGGCATGCTGCGCGGAGCCAGCGGCGCGACCATGACCCATGGGCAGAAGTCAGCCTCTCACTCCGGGCAGCCGTCCAGGGACCGGACGGCTAGAAAGGTTAGGCTCGAGTTCACAACCATGCCTGGCATTGAGAGCGGATAAGCCGGTAGATCTGCACCGTACCGGGCCGGTCACCGCCTTTACCCAGACCTCAAGCCCAGACCTCAATCAGCGTCCGATCACCTGGTGAGTGCGCGGCATAACTCAGGTGCCAGCTGCATATCCTGGAGTCAGGGCGGGGATGGTGGCGATCTGTACAACCGTCGCCTGAACCTTTGCCCGCATCTGCTGGTCCGCCAGGCCGGTCAAGGCCTTCCGAGCTGGTATGGATGGTGCACCGGAATGGCTGATATGCATGCCGTGTACAACAATTGCACTTAACATACTTTCGAGTATTCAGTTGGCGTTCGATGAGCTCTCACACACACGACAAGGGTGAACCGGTGGTCACACGGCTGTTGGTCACATACAGGCCAGCGCATAAGTATGCCCAGGGGCAACGCCCTCAATTCGGCATGAGTGCGCGGGCGGGGGCCGGGTCGGGGCGCCGGGTGAAGCAGCGCAGACCACACCGATCTGTGCGGTCGCTGGTCTGCCTGCTGACCTCGATCCCGTGTGAGCACCGGGCAGCGGCTCGGGAGTCAAGGGCCTTGAAGTCCTGTGACGGAGCAGACAGGTTGATCCGTCTGATGCCAGGGGGCGGCCCGCGGGCGATCGATGTTGATGGCAGGAGGTTCAGGGCGGCGGTGTGTGTGGGGCGGACGACGGTGAAGTGCCGCCGGTCCAAGGTGGCCACGTCGGTGAGCTTGAGCCGCTCGGCGACTGCGATGACGGATGCGTCAGCCGCGCCGAGTGGCAGATCGGCGTAGGTGCGTACAAGCTCTGCGATGCGCGCTAGATCGGCAGCGGTGATGGTGATGTGCCCGGACTCGCCCGCGGCGACCGGGGCCAGGAACGCCGACTCGATGTCGGGTCGCTCTTCCAGCAGCCAGCAGACCTCGACGATGACCGTGGTGGGGACCAGCAGAGAGCCCCCGGCGGATTCCAGCAGCGCGGCGCAGCGGGCATGTGCTTGTCGGAGCGGTCGATGGCCGCGACGAGCGGCCCGGTGTCGAGCAGCAGGCTCATGCGGGGCGCTTCAGCCGCCCGCGGATGATCTCGTCGTGCCGCTCAGAGAAGTCGCCGCGGCCAGAGTCCCAGATCCCGATGACAGAGGGGCGCCGCTGCCCTGCCCGCTTGCCCTCAGCCTCTGGCTGCGCGGCAGAGACTAGCTCAGGATCGGAGGCGACGAGGACGCGCAGCCGCTCCGCCTGGCGCGGGCTGAGCCGGTCCGCCAGGTGGTGCAGGTCGTCATACTCGTGAGCCGTGGTCACGGACAACAGTCGACGGCTCCCCGTACCCCGGTTACCGGGAACGGCCGGGCCGCTGGTGCGGCCTGTCGGCGGGCGGAGGCGAACGGCATTGTGGCTCCCGGCGGCCGGGGAGGCCGACTGCAGCTCGGTGGCTGCGCAGCGCTGGACGTCGAGGAGCTGATGCGGGACTGGCTGTCCGCGGCGGCCGGGTTCCTGGAGATCGAGGGCAGCCGGACCCGGATGGCGCTGGGCTTGCCGGGCGTGGACTCGTCCCAGCGGCCCGGCCCGCAGTCCGTGCTGAACGCCTGGGTCCAGGCCGTTGCTGCAGTACTGCCGGTTCACGAGGATCCGGGCGCCGGATCCCCCCATCGCGGCAACGCGATCGTCAGGACTGCGTAGTCGCCGCCTTGGATGCTTTGCCTGTCCCGCCGGGCTAGACATCCCAAGGGTTTAGATGTCAAGCGGCGAGGTGTTCGGTGTGTGCGGCGGCACCCGGCCAGGCGGTTGCTTCGTTGTAGTGGGTGCTGGTTTTGAGGCAGCCGTGCGGGATGCCGACGAGGCGGTTGCTGAGCTGGCGCAGGGCGGCGTTGTAGCCGAGGCCGCGGTCGCGTTGCTTGCCGTAGTAGGCGCGGGCTCCGGGTGATGTGGTCAGTGCGGAGAGGGCCTGGGATTGCAGGGCGTCGGCGAGCCGGTCGTTGCGGATGAACCGGGCCAGGACGATCTTGCTGCGCCCGGAGGCGCGGGTGATGGGGCTGGAGCCGGCGTAGTTCTTGCGGGCCTTGGCGGAGGCGTAGCGGCCGGGGGCGTCCCCGAACTCGGCGAGCACCCGGGCGCCGTTGACGGTCCCGATGCCGGGCTGGGACAGGTAGATCTCAGCGTCCGGGTGCTGCAGAAAATGGGCCTCCACCTGGGCCTCCAGCCGCGTGATCTGCTCGTTCAGCGTGATCAGCACGGCGGCGGCAGCCTGCACGGCGGCGGCGTAGGCGGCGGTGACCGCGGCGGGCTGGGCCAGCTGCGGGCCGCGCAGCGCGTTCTTGATCGCCTGGGCCCTGGCGGGCACGTCGCGGCGGCGGGCACGTTTCAGCGCGGCGCTGATCTGCGCAGCGGTCAGCTTCGCCGCATCCGCCGGGGCGGGAGCCCGGGCCAGCAGCTCCAGGGTGTCAGCGCCGGTCAGGCCCAGGTCCGCGTAGGCCACCAGCGCGGCGGGGAAGAACTCGCGCAACGCCGAGCGCAGCCGCAGCGTGTGCCGGGTACGTTCCCAGATCAGCGTCTGATGCGCGCGGGCGGCCACCTTGACCGCCTGCCCCGGCGGTGTCGGCGGCCACGCCGCGCAGCTGGTGCCGCTCGGTGCGGACCATGTCGGCCAGGGCATGCGCGTCAGCCGCGTCGCTCTGGCACCGGAGTTGTTATAGCGCTCCTTGAACCGCGCGACCTGCTTGGGATTGAGCCCGAACACCTGGTAGCCGGCCGCGGCCAGCGCCTGCACCCACAGCCCCCGGTCACTCTCGATCCCCACGGCCACCTGGCCAGGATCACCGTCGGCGTCCAGGTGCGCGGCGATCAGCTCATGCAGCCGGGCGATCCCGGCCGCACCCTCCGGCAGCCGCCGGGCGGCCAGCTTGCGGCCCGCCTCGTCCTGGATCTCCACATCGTGGTGATCCTCGGCCCAGTCATCCCCGACGAACAGCAAATATCTCGTTTCTCCCTGCAGTCGATCACACGACAGCTGACCCTGGCAGCCTGCGGGAGAACGGCACGCGCCCTAATGGATCAGTGCTCACGCCGCCAGACGGCGGGCACGACAGCCCAACAGCGGTCATCTCTCCCGGTCACTGGCGGGGGCACGATCTAGCCCTAGGCCTCACGTGCTCCTGGCGGTGCTGCGGTGCTCACCCGCCAGCGGCTACCGGACCGAGTCTGCACCCCACGAAACCCCTGCTCCTCACGGGGCTGGTGTTCCACGCGGGATTGACCCGGTAACCCCCATTAGGTGGGAACGATCATGGCGGGTTTCGTTCCCAATTCGGGCAACAAGTGTTCGAAAAACTAGTCGGGACGGCCGGATTTGAACCGGCGACCCCTTGACCCCCAGTCAAGTGCGCTGCCAAACTGCGCCACGTCCCGTCGCCACGCGACAGCCTACAGGACGATAGCCCCAAGGGTTGCCCGGCATCGCACCTGGACGGCTTCCCAGCGTCTAGAGGGTGCGGCGGCGCGGTAGGAGTCCTCGAGGTTCATCCTTCGTGTTGACGCGGTGAGGGGCGGGGGCGGCGAGCAATCGTGACGCCGGGCCGGGGCCGCCATGGTGGCGCGCGGCAGATGTGACTGGCGAGGCGGTGAGCCCTCAGCAGCTGAGGGGGTGGATGAGCCTGCTAGGCAAGAGCGGGCAGGTCAGAGTTTCAGGGGGCGGATGGGGGCGGCAACTAGGGACGGGTCATTGCGCCAGTCCACGCCCGGCACGTCCACATACAGCTCGATCTCGTTGCCGTCCGGGTCGGTGATGTACAGGCTGTGCGTCACCGTGTGGTCGCTGGCGCCGACCACGTTGACGTGGTTCGCCTCCAGTGTGGCCAGTGCCTCCCGCAACTCGTCGTCGCTGTCACCAACCTTCAGCCCGAAGTGGTACAGGCCGATGCGCCGGCCGGGCGGTAGCCCAGCCGCGTCCATGCCGACCTCGATGAGCAGCAACTCGTGGTGGGTACGCCCGGACGGGGCGGAGAAGGCCGCGCCCCGGAACGGCACCGGCGCATCGTCGGGGCCGCCCATGATCTGCCGCCAGCCGAGCACATCCCGGTAGAAGGCCGCGGACCGGTCCAGGTCGCGGACGTAGAGCACCAGGTGGCCGAGTTCTTTTACGTGCATGCGCGCATTATGCCCGCCAGCCAGCAGTCCCGGCCAATGACAAAGCTCAACCGATCGGTTGACGATTGAGCCAACCGCCATCTATTCTCAACCACATGGTTGAGGATGAGCTGGGCGTTATGGACCGGTCCGGCAAGGACGCGGGCAAGCTCAGCACGCACCCGAGCACGCCTGGCATGAGCGCGGGCGGGCCTGGAACAGGCGCGACCGAGCCCGGCATGGACGCCGTGTTCCATGCGCTGGCCAGCGACGCCCGCCGGGACATGCTCCGCCGGCTCGCCGCCAGCGAGCTGACGGTGGGCCAGCTGGCCGCGCCGCTGACCATGTCGCTGGCGGCGGCGTCTAAACACGTGCAGGTGCTGGAGCGGGCGGGCCTGGTGCACCGCACGGTGGACGGGCGCCGGCACGTGCGCCGGCTCGAGCTGGCCCCGCTGGCCTCGGCCTACGCCTGGCTCCGCTACTACGAGCGGTTCTGGAGCAGCCAGCTCAACGCCCTGGAGAGCTTCTTCCAGCACGGCCCCGCAACCCAGCACGGCCCCGCAACCCAGCACGGCCCCACAACCCAGGACAGCCCCGCAACCCAGGACAACCCGGGCCCTGCGCAGCACGGCCCAGCACCGCACCACGACTCAGCAAGCCACCACAACCCAGCAAGCCACCACTCAGGAACCGGAGAGGAAGCGTCATGACCGCTGCTACCGATGGCCGCACCGCTGTCCGCCTCGAGCGCACCATTCCCGCCCCGCCGCACCGGGTCTACCAGGCCTGGCTCGATCCTGACCTGCTCAGCAAATGGATGGCGCCGGGCCAGTTCCGGGTCACCCGCGCCGACGTCGAGCCCAGGCCGGGCGGCCATTACCGCATCTGGCAGGCGGACGACGACGGCAACGCTGGCGGGTTCGAATGTGAGCTGCTGGAGCTCGTCCCCGATCAGCGGATCGTGTTCCGCTGGGGTTTCGCCGGCCCGGACCGCAGCAACGGGCCCGTCTACGACTCACGCCTGACCATCACGCTGGCCGGGACGCCGGACGGCGCGACCGCGCTGACCCTGGTGCATGAGCGGCTGGGCGAGCTGGCCGCGGCCATGCCCGCCGTGGCGGAGCAGGTGGGCGCGGGCTGGGCCGACGTACTCGGCAAGCTGGCTGCCGTCCTCGGCTAGCCCGGGAACCGGAGACCGGGAACCGGAGACCGGGAACCGGAGACCGGGCAACCGCGAGACCGGGAACCGCAGACCGGGAACCGCAGACCGGGAACCGCAGACCGGGAACCGGAGTCGGCCGTGGCTGACCGCCACGGCCGGCTGTGCCGCCGGGCATGGCACTTACCGCAACGGTTGATCGTTGCGGAAATCGGGTAAGCCGGGCCTGACATTCAGTTGGCCGGCGGGCACTAACCACGACGGAGCGATCGGCACATGACTGCTGGAGGACCGCCCTGGGAGGGTGATCCGTGGGCCGCTCAGGCTGCCTATGAGCAGCAGCCCACCACGCCGTTGCCGCTCCAGGACCCGGCTGGGTATTACCGTGCGGCCCCCAGCCGGTTCGCGCCGCCGCAGGCCCGCCGCCGTGGCCGGCGGCTGCTGCGCAGACTGGTGCGGACCGTCATGGTGCTGGTCACGCTGGCGGTGCTCGGTTTCGGCGCCCTGCTGCTGATCACCCCGTCGGTGAGCAACGCACCGACCCTGGCCCAGGCCTTCGACCAGGCGCACAGGGTCAGCTACCCTGGCCCGCCGGTGCCTGCGCGGTTCGCCGAGTCCCTGGTAGCCACGGAGGATCACCGGTTCTACTCCGAGCCCGGCATCGACCTCTACGCAGTCGCCCGGGTCGCCGCGGCCTCACTGGTCGGCAAGGGCAGCGAGCAGGGCGGGGCCACGCTCTACCAGCAACTCGCCAAGATGCTCTACACCCCGCAGCGCAGCGGGCCGCGCGCGGAAGCGGAGCAGGTCGTCCTCGGCATCAAGCTGAACTTCGGATTCAGCAAACCGCAGATCCTGCAGATGTACTCGGCGGTGGCGTACTTCGGCCACGGGTATTACGGCCTGGCCGCGGCGAGCTGCGGTTACTTCGGCACCGCCCCGGCCGGGCTGACCTGGCCAGAAGCAGCCACGCTGGCCGGCCTGGTGCAGGGACCGTCATCCGATGACCCGATCCTGCACTACGCGGCGGCCCGGACGCGGGAGCAGCACGTACTCAGCAGGCTGGTCAGCACCGGGAAGATCACTGAGTCCCAGGCCGCGGTGGCCTACGCACAGCGGTTGCCCCTGGTCGGTGGCAGCGGCCGGGGCTGCACCGCGCGCTGAGCGGTTCTCCTCAACGGCCACCAAGTGGTGCTCCGGGCCCAGCCATGGTCCGGGGCGGCAGCGCCGCGCCGGGGTTGGAGTCATGGCTGCCCGGCCCGTTGCCGCTGGCTGCCTGGTCTGCGGGGCTGGCTGCCTGGCCCAGGCCCGGGGAGCTATCGCCCGGGGGGCTGATCAGGTCATCACCCGCGACCGCGCCGCTGGCCGGCTGCGTCTTCCACACCCACTTGCGGTAGGCGAGAACCGGAACAGCGTGCCGAGCACGATGCCGATCAGGTTCGCGATGTTGTACCAGGCCTTGCTGCCCAGGCCCAGCCCGTCCTGGACGATCGCCACGCAGGCCAGCTGGATCAGCAGGCCCGACGCCGTTGTACACGAAGAACAGCACCGTTTCCCGGCCCATGCCGGTGCGCTCGCGGTGCCGGAACGTCCAGTACCGGTTGCCGACGAAGGTGACGATGGTGGCCAGGACAGTGGCGACGATGACCGCCTTGTACTTGCCCAGGCCGACGCCGTAGCGCAGCACGTCGGCGCCGCCGACGGTGATGACGAACCCGATCATGCCGATCACGCCGAACTTGGCGACCTCATGGATCAGCGTCCTGAACCGCTCGTAGAGCCTGCGAGCAAGGTTCACCGGCCGTCTTCCTCTCGCTGATCCTGAGGGGTTGCGCCATCGCATGTCGATTGATGTGACAGTACCGTCATGAACGGGCATGAGGGTGCCACCGGGCCCAGAACTGGGCCGAGATTTGCCCAGCCTGTGACCGAACTGCCCGCTCGGAAATGACTTACACCCCCGGTAATGTCGCTCGGGTGCCTGGTGATACCGCCCTGATCCGTGCCCACGGCCTGACTAAGCGGTTCGGCAGTTTCACCGCGGTGGACGGGATCGACTTCGAGCTGCGCCGGGGCGAGGCGTTCGGGTTCCTCGGCCCGAACGGGGCGGGCAAGTCCTCCACCATGCGGATGATCGGCTGCGTGTCCCCGCCCACCGCGGGCGAGCTGACCATCTTCGGCCTCGACCCGGTCGCCGACGGCCCGGCCATCCGGTCCCGGCTCGGCGTGGTGCCGCAGGACGACACGCTCGACGTGGAGCTGACCGTCCGGGAGAACCTGCTCGTCTACGGCCGCTACTTCGGCCTGCTCGCGGGCGGTGATCCGGGAGCGGACCGCCCGGCTGCTGGACTTCGTGCAGCTCAGCGAGCGCCGGGACGACCAGGTCGAGCCGCTGTCCGGCGGGATGAAGCGGCGGCTGACCATCGCCCGGTCGCTGATCAACGAGCCGGAGATGCTGCTGCTCGACGAGCCGACCACCGGCCTGGACCCGCAGGCCCGGCACGCGGTCTGGGACCGGCTGTTCCGGCTCAAGCGGCATGGCGTCACGCTGGTGCTGACCACGCACTACATGGACGAGGCCGAGCAGTTGTGCGACCGGCTGGTGGTGATGGACCGGCGGCACGATCGCCGCCGGGGGCTCGCCCCGCGAGCTGATCGAGCGCTACTCCACCCCCGAGGTGCTGGAGCTCCGGTTCGACCCGGACGAGCACGAGAGCGCGGCCGAGAAGCTGGCCAGCGTGCCCGCTGAGCGCCATGAGGTGCTGGCCGACCGGGTCCTGCTGTACGTGCCGGACGGTGACGCCACGCTCGCCGCCGTGCGCCGCCTCGGCCTGGAGCCGCTGACCTCGCTGGTCCGGCGCAGCACGCTGGAGGACGTGTTCCTCCGGCTGACCGGCCGCCGGCTGGAGGACTGATGGCGGCCGGGACCGCGCCCGCGCTCGGCGGGCCTGCGCCCAGCAGGCCTGTGGCAGGCCAGCCGGTGCCCGCCGGGCCTGCCCCCGGGTGGTCCCTGGCCTGGCGGCAGCTGCGGTTCTGGCTGACCAACTACCGGCGGACCTGGCGCGGCTCGATCTACTCCAGCGTGCTGAGCCCATTGCTGTACCTCAGCGCGATGGGCCTCGGCCTGGGCACCCTGGTGGACAAGCACGGCACCCGGTCGGCCTGGGCCACGTCGGCTACCTGGTGTTCCTGGCGCCGGGCCTGCTCGCGGCGGCCGGGATGCAGACCGCGGTGGGGGAGTCCACCTACCCGGTGTTCGGCTCGGTCAAGTGGAACAAGACCTACCAGGCTGCGGTCGCCTCACCGCTGCGGCCCGCGGACATCTTCCACGGCCATGTGCTGTTCGTCACGTTGCGGCTGACCATGAACTGCGCTGTGTTCCTCGGCGGTGGCCGCCGCGTTCGGCGCGGTGCAGTCGGCCTGGGCGATCGCGGCGCTGCCCGCCGCGGTGCTCACCGGGCTGGCGTTCGCCACTCCGGTCGAGGCATGGTCGGTGACCCGGACCAAGGACACCTCGCTGGCGGTCATCTTCCGGTTCGGGCTGATCCCGCTGTTCCTGTTCTCCGGCACGTTCTTCCCGGTCACCCAGCTCCCCGGATGGCTCCGGCCGGTCGCCTACGTCACCCCGCTGTGGCACGGGGTGGCGCTGTGCCGGTCGCTCACCCTGGGCACCGCCACCGTGACGATGTCGCTGGTGCACGTCGGCTACCTGATCGCGGTGGCCGCGGCCGGGCTGGCCTGGGGCAACCGGACCTACCGCAGGCGGCTCTATGGCTAGCGTCCCGGACCTGCCGCTGCGGGTGCTGCCCGGCCTCGGCCTGCTCCGCCGGGCTCGCGCCGGGCTGGGCGGGCGGGCCGCCGCGCACCTGGTGGAACGGCACGCGCTGGTTTACCGGCATACCTGGCTGGTGCTCGTGTCCGGGGTGGTGGAGCCGCTGTTCTACCTGCTGTCGATCGGGGTCGGGCTGGGCCAGCTGGTCGGCTCGGTGCCCGGCCCCGGCGGGCAGAAGATCAGCTACGCCGCGTTCGTGGCCCCCGCGCTGCTGGCCAGCGCGTCGATGAACGGGGCCCTGTTCGACTCGACCTTCAACGTGTTCTTCCGGCTCAAGTACGAGAAGCTCTACGACGCCGCGCTGGCCACCCCGATGCGGGCCAGCGACGTGGCGCTCGGCGAGATCAGCTGGGCGCTCCTGCGCGGCGGCCTGTACGCGGTGGCGTTCATGCTGGTCATGACGGCGATGGGGCTGGTCCACTCGGTATGGGCGGTGGCCGCGCTGCCCACGGCCGTGCTCACCGGCTTCGGCTTTGCCGCGGCCGGCATGGCCGCCACCACCTACATGCGGAGCTGGCAGGACTTCGAGTTCATCACGCTGGCGACGCTGCCCATGTTCCTGTTCTCCACCACCTTCTACCCGCTGAGCGTGTACCCGCGGCCGCTGCAGATCGTGGTCGAGTGCACCCCGCTGTACCAGAGCGTGGTCACGCTGCGCGGCCTCACCCTGGGCACGGTCGGCCCCGGCCTGCTCTGGCACGTCGCTTACCTGGCGGTCATGGGCCTGGCCGGGCTGTTCGTGGCGGGCCGCCGGATCGGCCGCCTGCTGCTCCGGTAACCGGTGGCGGGTGATGCAAGATTTCTCCCGGTCATCAGGCTCGGTACGGCGTCCAGCCCGGCCGGGCGGCCCGGCGGGCGGTAGCCTGCTGTGGGAGTTGCAGGCTGGCTGACCCGGGGGTGAGATCGGGACAGCATGAATGCGACAGGGGACCAGCATTTCTGAGCCAGCGCAAGGTGCTGTAGCCGAGCGCGCCGCCGCCGGCGGGACCCGCGCGCCTGGGCGGCCGGACTGGGCCGCCTGGCTGATCTGCCTCGCGGTCTTCGCCGTGTACCTGGTGATCTCGCTGTCCCGCTATCTGCGGCTCGAACCAGGTTCCTGGGACCTCGGCATCTTCACCGAGTACGTGAAGCAGGCGGCGCATCTGCGGCCCCTGGTGGTGGACGCCCGGGGCACGGGCTTCAACCTGCTCGGCGATCATTTCCAGCCGATCGTGGCCCTGATCGCCCCGTTCTTCCTGGCCTTCCCCAGCCCGGCCACCCTGCTGGTCGCCCAGGCGCTGCTCACCGCGGTCTCGGTGATCCCGGTGAGCCGGGCGGCCGCGGCGTTGCTGGGCCGGGGAGCCGGGCACGCCATCGGCGCGGCCTACGGCCTGTCCTGGGGCCTGCAGCAGATGATCGACTTCGACTTCCACGAAGTCGCGTTCGCGGTCCCGCTGCTGGCCTGCTCGCTATCCGCGCTGGTCCGGGGACGGACCCGGGCCGCGGTGCTGTGGGCGCTGCCGCTGGTCCTGGTCAAGGAAGACCAGGGCTTCACCGTCGCCGCCCTGGGCTTCGTCATGATGATGGCTGGCGGGCTCCGGGTGCCGGATCGCCGCTACCAGTACCAGTATCCCGGCGTCTGGTATCCGGGCGGCGCGGCCGGTCCGGCGCTGCCCGCTGGCCGGCTCCCGAGCAACCCGGCCGACCGCCTGTTCTGGGGCGGGCTGCTGCTCATCGGGTGGGGGCTGGCCTGGTCGGCTGTGGCCATCATCGTGATCATCCCGCATTTCAACGCGGCCCACGTGTACCCCTACTGGCCGGCGGGCGGGGTGATCGGCCCCGGTGGGCACCACGCCACGGCCGCCGCGGTCCTCGGCCAGTTCCGGGCCCAGGGCATCGCGAAGCTGCGGACCATGCTACTGCTCCTGCTCCCGGTGGCCTTCCTTGCGCTGCGCAGCCCGCTCGCCGTGGTGGCCGTGCCCAGCCTGCTGCTCCGTTTCGTTTCCACCAACAGCTACTACTGGGGTGACGGATATCACTACAACGCCACCCTGATGCCGATCCTGTTCATCGCGGCGATCGACGCGCTGGCCCGGTGGCGGGCTGGCCGGCTGCCGCTAGCCAGCCGGCCGGGGAGCGCCGGGAGTGCTGTGGCCGGGGGTGCTGTGGCCTGGGGTGCTGTGGCCGGGGCTGCTGTGACCGGGACTGCTGTGGCCGGGAGTGCTGGGGCCGGGGGGGCTGCGACCCTGGCCGCTGTGGCCCGGATTGTCCCCGCCCGGCCGCGGCGGGACCGTGCCGTGACCCGGTACGCGCCGCTGCTGATGCTGGCCCTGGCGCTGGCGCTCGTCCCCTGGTTCCCGCTGGCCGGGCTGTGGCAAGCGCAGACGTACCAGGTCAGCGCGCATGTCCAGGCGGAGAACGCCGCGATGAACAGAGTCCCGGGCGGGACCACAGTGGAGACCACCCTGGGCATGCTGGCGCCGCTGGCCGCCCGGGACGACACGTTCTGGATCGGCAACGCCGGGAACCCGACTCCCCGCTACATCGTGTTCGATGAGTCCGACAGCGGCTGGAGCCCAGCGCCTGCCAACCCGCTCAGCTTCGTCGAGCAGCGCCACCCTGGCGTTACCTACCGGCAGGTTTTCCTGGATGACGACGTCTATGTCTTCCGCGTCTTCCGTGCGGTGCCTTCCGTGCGGCAAGGCCGAACGGCTCCGCCAGTCAAGGCCTAACGGCCCGTGGATCACGTACCCGCCCGTAGGTAGAGTCAGCAGCGGATCGTCAGGAGGATTCATGGACTTTGGCTACGACGCCCGGACCGAGGAATTCGCCGGACGGCTCCGCGCCTTCATGGACGACAGCATCTACCCGGCGGAGCCGGTGTTCGCCGAGCAGGTACAGGCGAACGCAGAGGCCGGCGGACCCATGGCGGCGCCCGGCCGTGATCGACGACCTCAAGGCGGAGGCGCGCAGCCGCGGGCTGTGGAACCTCTTCCTGGCCCACCACCCGGAGGGCGCGGGCCTGACCAACCTGCAGTACGCGCCGCTGGCCGAGATCACCGGGCGCAGCCCGGCGCTGGCGCCCGGAGGCCCTGAACTGCGCCGCGCCGGACACCGGCAACATGGAGGTGCTGGCCGAGTTCGGCTCGGCCGAGCAGCAGGAGCGCTGGCTGCACCCGCTGCTCGACGGCGAGATCAGGTCGGCGTTCTGCATGACCGAGCCGGACGTGGCGTCCTCGGACGCGACCAACATCGCCACCAGGATCGACCGGGACGGCGACGATTACGTGATCAACGGCCGGAAGTGGTGGTCGTCCGGGGCGATGGACCCCGGCTGCGAGATCCTCATCGTGATGGGCCGGACCGCCTGGGACGGGGACCGGCACCGGCAGCAGTCCATGATCCTGGTGCCCAGGGACACCCCGGGCGTCACGGTCAAGCGCGGCATCAGCGTGTTCGGCTACGACGACGCGCCGCACGGCGGCCACGCCGAGGTCGTGTTCACGCGACGTCCGGGTGCCGGCCGCCAACCTGATCGCCGGGGAGGGCGAGGGCTTCGCCATCGCCCAGGCCCGGCTCGGCCCGGGCCGGATCCATCACTGCATGCGGCTGATCGGCGCGGCCGAGCGGGCGCTCGAACTGATCTGCCAGCGGGTCACCAGCCGGACCGCGTTCGGCACCGCCGCTGGCCGACCAGGGCGTCATCCAGGACTGGATCGCCGAGTCCCGGGTGCGGATCGAGCAGGCCCGGCTGCTGGTGCTCAAGACCGCGTGGCTGATGGACACCGTCGGCAACAAGGGCGCGCACACCGAGATCCAGGCCATCAAGATCGTCACCCCGGCCATGGCCGAATGGGTGATCGACAAGGCGATCCAGGCGCACGGCGCGGCCGGGGTCAGCCAGGACTTCCCGCTCGCCCAGCTCTGGGCCAGCACCCGCTCGCTCCGCTTCGCCGACGGCCCGGACGAGGTGCACAAGCGGTCGCTGGCCCGGCGGGAACTGCGCCAGTACAAATGACGGCTGTGGCCGGACAGCATCCGGCCGGCTGGCACCTCAGACAGAGGACGCTGGCACCTCAGACAGAGGACGCCAGGTAAAAAGGAGACGAGCACACATGTCACAAGATCAGCAACGGGTTGCCATTGTCACCGGTGCCGCGCGTGGGATCGGCGCCGGCACCGCCCGGCGCCTGGCCGCAGACGGGTTCGCGGTTGCCGTCCTCGACCTCAAGGAGGCCGACTGCGCGGGAACGGTGAAGGCGATCGAGAACGCCGGCGGTCGTGCGCTCGCGGTGGGCGCCGACGTCAGCAAGACCGATCAGGTCGAACGCCGCGGTCGAGCGGGTCGCCGCCGAGCTCGGTGCGCCGACGGTGCTGGTCAACAACGCCGGGATAACCCGCGACGACCTGCTGTTCAAGATGACCGACGACGACTGGGACACGGTGATGGGCGTCCACCTGCGCGGCGCGTTCCTGATGACCAGGGCGGTGCAGAAGTACATGGTCGACCAGAAATGGGGCCGGATCGTCAACCTCTCCTCATCTCGGCGCTCGGCAACCGCGGCCAGGCCAACTACTCCGCCGCCAAGGCTGGCCTGGAGGGCTTCACCAAGACGCTGGCCATCGAACTGGGCCAGTTCGGGATCACCGCGAACGCGGTCGCGCCGCGGCTTCATCGCCACCGACATGACCGCGGCCACGGCCGCCAGGCTCGAAGATGGCGTTCGAGGACTTCCATGAAGGCTGCCGCGAAGCAGATCCCGGTACGCCGGGTCGGCCAGCCTGCCGACGTGGCGCACGTCATCTCCTTCCTGGTCAGCGAGGGCGCCGGGCTTCGTCTCCGGCCAGGTGATCTACGTGGCGGGCGGCCCCCTGTGCTGAAGTCGGCCGCTGCCTGCTGAGGAAGGCCCTACCTGCTAAGAAAGGCGCTGTGCTAGAACGACGCTGTGCGACCTCGCAGGAGAACTCGCGAGCGGGTGCTCGCGTTCCTGGCCGACCACGACCCGGCGGGACACCCCGGCTGGAGTTCCTCGACGCGCGGTTCGACGCCGGGCCTGGCCTGGGTGCACTACCCGGCCGGGCTCGGCGGCCAGGGCCTGCCCCGGTCGCTGCAGTCCGCCGTGGACGCCGAATTCGCCGCGGCCGGCGCACCCGACCAACCAGCCCGGAGCGGAACGGCATCGGGCTCGGCATGGCTGCGCCGACGATCCTCGCGTTCGGCACCGACGAGCAGAAAGCAGCGCTGGCTGCGGCCGCTGTGGACCGGCGAGGAGATCTGGTGCCAGCTGTTCAGCGAGCCGGGCGCTGGCTCTGACCTGGCCGGGCTGGCCACCCGGGCGGTCAGCGAGCCCGGGGACGGCGGCCCGCGCTGGTCGGTGAACGGGCAGAAGGTCTGGACGTCCATAGCGCACCATGGCCCGCTGGGGCCTGCTGCTCGCCCGCACCGACCCGGACCTGCCCAAGCACGCCGGGCTGACCTACTTCGGCCTGGACATGATCCAGCGCCGGGGTGGAGGTCCGGCCGCTGCGCCAGCTCACCGGCGAGGCCGAGTTCAACGAGGTCTTCCTCACCGACGCGGTGATCCCGGACGCCGACCGCATCGGCGCCGTCGGCGAGGGCTGGCGGGTCGCCACCGGCACGCTGATGAACGAGCGGGTATCCATCGGCGGTACCGCCGTGCCCCGGGAAGGCGGCATGATCGGCGCGGCCGCCCGGACCTGGCGAGACCATCCCGAGCTGCGCACGCCCGGGCTGCACGACCGGATGCTGCGGCTGTGGGCCGATGCCGAGGTGGCCCGGCTGGCTTCGGAGCGGCTCCGCCAGCAGCTCGCGGCGGGCCAGCCCGGCCCGGAAGGGTCCGCGGCCAAGCTGGTCTTCGCCCGGCTCAACCAGGAGATCTCCGCGTTCGAGGTCGAGCTGGCCGGTGCCGACGGGCTGCGCTACGACGACTGGACGATGCGCCGCCCGGAGCAGCGTCAGCTTCTACGGCCGCGACCCGGGCTACCGCTACCTGCGGTCCCGCGGGCAACTCGATCGAGGGCGGCACCTCGGAGATCCTGCGCAACATCATCGCCGAGCGTGTGCTCGGCTTGCCGGCCGAACCCCGGAACGACACCCGGGTGCCCTGGAAGGACCTGCCCCGATGAGCGCTTCCACCCAGGCCCCGGGCGCCCAGGCCGCGGGGGCCGCTGCCCCCGGCACCGCCGCCCGGGCCTGCCTGATCTGCTCTACAGCGAGGCCGAGGAAGAGCTGCGGGCGGCCGTGCGCGGGCTGCTGGAGGACCGGGCCGGCTGGCGCGACGGTGCTGGCCAGGACCGAGACGGCCGAGACCTTACGACCGCGGCCTGTGGCAGGTCGCTGGCGGCCGAGATCGGCTGCGCCGGGCTGCTGATCCCGGAGTCCCGCGGCGGCGCCGGGGCGAGCTACCGGGAGACGGCGGTCGTGGCCGAGGAGACCGGCCGGGCTGCGGCCCCGGTCCCGTACCTGGGCAGCGCCGTGGTGGCCACCACCGCCGCTGCTGGCAGCCGGGGCCACGGACCTGCTGGCCGGGCTGGCGGACGGCACCGTGACGGCGGCGCTGGCCGTCCCGTTCGCGGCCAGGCCGGTGGTATCCGGGCAGGCCGGGCCGGGATCGGCCGGGTCTCGGTCGGCCGCTCGGCCGGCCGCGGGCGGCTGGCCGCTGACGGTACGCGTCGGTACCGCGCAGCCGGATGACGGGCCTGCCCAGGCCCGGCTCAGCGGCACGGTCGCCGGGGTGGCGGACGCGCTGCCCGCCTCGGCCCTGCTGGTGCCGGCCGACGGCGTGCCCGCCGGGCTGTACGCGGTGGACGCGGATGCCGCCGGGGTGATCAGGACGCCGGTCGTCTCGCTGGACGCCACCCGGCAGCTGTGCGACCTGACCCTGGACGACGTGCCCGCCCAGCCGCTCGCCTCGGGCGCGGACGCGGAGCAGGCCGTGGCGGCCGCGCTGACCGCGGGGGCCGCCATGCTCGCGGCCGAGCAGGTCGGGCTGGCCGCGCGCTGCCTGGAGATGACAGTCAGCTACGTCAAGGAGCGGTACCAGTTCGCCCGGCCGATCGGCTCGTTCCAGGCCATCAAGCACCGGCTCGCCGATCTCTGGGTGGCCGTCAGCCAGGCCCGCGCCGCCTCCCGGTACGCCGCTGCCTGCCTGGCCACGGATGATCCCGATACCGCCGGTCGCGGTGGCGCTGGCCAAGGCGGCCTGCGGGGACACGGCCACGCTGGCCGCGCAGGAGTGCGTGCAGCTGCACGGCGGCATCGGCTTCACCTGGGAGCATCCAGCGCACCTGTACCTGAAGCGGGCCAAGAGCAGCTCGATCGCGTTCGGCACCTCGGACTGGCACCGGGCCGCGCTCGCGGTCCTGGCCGGGCTCCCCGGGCCCGGGGAGCACCCGGCTGGGCTGTCCTGACGGGCGCCCCCGGCTGCCCGGTATGCGGCATGCTGTCCGTATGACTGCGGTTGCCACCGGGACCCTGCATCACATCGAGCTGTGGGTACCCGACCTGACCCGGGCTGAGGCCGCCTGGGGCTGGCTGCTCGGGGCGCTCGGCTACGAGATTTACCAGCGGTGGCCTGAGGGAACCAGCTGGCGGGCCCGGGACACCTACATCGTGCTCGAGCAGTCACCTGACCGCAGCGCGTTCCGGCACGACCGCTGCCGGCCCGGGCTGAACCATCTCGCGTTCCACGTGGCCGACCAGGCCGCCGTGGACACGCTGGCGCGTGAGGCGCTGCTGCACGGCTGGCGGCTGCTGTTCGCTGACCGCCATCCCTACGCTGGCGGCGACAAGCACTACGCCGCCTACCTCGAAGACCGGGATGGATATGAGGTGGAACTGGTCGCGGCGCCACCGGAGACAGCCGGCGACCCAGCCAGCGGGACCGAGGCCACGGGGGCTGGCGGGACCGGAGCTGGCGGGGCTGAGGCTGGCCCCCGGGCCGGGGCTGGCGGGCCCGGAGCCAGCAGCTGACCGTGATCGCGGCGGGCAATGGCGCCTGGAGGGGGAACGCCTGCCCACCGCGATCACGGCGGTCCGGGGTGGCTCAGCCGGACTGCACCGGGGCGGACAGCTGCAGGTCCCGGGAGGAGCGGCCGACGCTGACCGTGAACTGCCCCGGGGTCCAGGCCCACCGGCCCGCTGGCTCGTCGTAGCGGGCGAAGATCCGGGCGGGCACTGTGAGCGTTACCGTCACGGCCTCGCCGGGCCCCGCGCTCGCCGCGCCGAACGCGCCGAGGACTCGCACCGGGCGCGATCCGCCCGCATCCGGCCCGGCTACGTACGCCTGCACGATCTCCCGGCCGGCCCGCGTCCCGGTGTTCCGGATCGTGACCCGCAGCTCCAGGTCAGCCCCGGGTAGCAGGCTTTCCGCCGCGGACAGCGAGTCATAGGCCCAGCTGGTGTAGCCCAGCCCATGACCGAACGGGTACAGCGGGACCGTGCCCGCCGCGTCGTAGCCGCGGTACCCGATGAGCAGCCCCTCGGTGTAGCTGAGCCGCCCCTCCTGCGGGGTGGCGTGCAGCACCGGGCAGTCGGCCTCGGCCGCGGGCAGGGTGACTGGGAGCCGGCCGCCCGGCTCGGCCCGGCCGAGCAGGACGTCCGCCAGCGCCTCGCCCACGGCCTGGCCAGGCAGCCAGGCATACAGCACGGCCGCGGCCCGGCTGGCCCACGGCATCAGCATCGGCATGCCGGAATTCAGCACCACAACGGTCCGGCTGTTGACCGCGCAGACCCGCTCCACCAGCTCATCCTGGCGGCCGGGCAGCCGCAGCGTGTCCCGGTCGAAGCCTTCACTCTCGGTGCTCTCCGCGGAGCCGACCACGACCACCGCGACGTCGGCCGCGGCCGCCGCCTGGATCGCCTCGTCCAGCATGGCGTCGGTGTCCGGGGCGGCCACGACGCCGAGGCGGACCGCCACCGGCCCCTCCGCTCCGGCCGCTGGCCGGAAATCGAGGCGGATCTCGGCCTGCTGCCCCGCGGTCAGCGGCACCAGGCCGGTAACCTCTCCCGGCCGGGTCATGGTCTCGACCGGGTCGGCCGGGACCGGGGTGACCCCGGCCGCCACCACCTCACCATCGACCCGCAGCAGAAGGCGGCCGACCCCGGCCGCCCCGACCACATGCGGTCCGGTGGCCTCGGCCCGGTACGTGGTGCGCACGCAGATCGTGCCGTCCCGGTCCCAGCCGATGCCAGCGGGCAGTTCCTCGCCCCACCAGGCGAATGCCGTCGAGTTCCGGTGCTCGCCCGCGAGCAGGGTGCCGTCCGCCGTGTGGTACTCCAGGCGGACCCCGGGCTCGCCGGTGACCGGGTCCCGGAGGGAGCGGGCCGGCGGCTCGGGCACGGTCTGCCAGGTGTGGCAGCCAGGCGTGACGGTGACTGCGGCCCGGCCCGCCAGCGCGTTCCGCAGTGCGTCGGCGGGAGCGGTGACCGCGGCCGGGATCACCGCCGCGCTACCCCCGCCCTGGATGACCGGATGCACCGCGTTCGGCCCGATCAGCGCGATCACCGGGGTCTGGGCCGGGTCGATCGGCAGCGCCGACCGCTCGTTGCGGAGCAGGACGAACGAGGCCGCCGCCGCCCGGCGCAGCAGCCGCGGATCGGCCAGCACGGGTCCCGCACCGCCCGCCAGCCCGTCCGGGGCGATCCCGTCCAGCTCGGTGAGCGCGCCCACCAGGCGGGCGAGGCGCAGCAGGCGGAGCACCTTGTCGTCGATCACTTCTTCCGCGACAGTGCCGTCGTGGACCGCGCGGGCCAGCGCGGCGCCCCACGGGCCGTCCGGCCCGGGCATGGCCAGGTCCAGCCCGGCCTGGGCGGCCGGAACCGTGCTGCGGGCGGCATCCCAGTCCGAGACGACGACCCCGGTGAAGCCCCACTCGCCTTTCAGCACGTCCCGTAGCAGCCTGGTGTGCTCGGTCATCCGCGACCCGTTGACCGAGTTGTACGCGGCCATCACCATGGCCGCCCCGGCCTCGCGCACCGCGGCCTCGAACGGCACCAGATACAGCTCGCGGAGCACGCCCTCGCTGATCTGCGCGTCGTAGATCCAGCGCTCGTTCTCCGAGTCGTTGCCCACGTAGTGCTTGACCGTCGCAGCTACCCCGGCCGACTGCAGGCCGGTCACGTAGCTGACAGCCAGCCGGGCGGACAGCACGGGGTCCTCGGAAAAGCACTCGAACCCGCGGCCGCCCAGCGGGGTCCGCATCAGGTTGATGGTCGGGGCCAGCACGGCGTCGATGCCCTTGCTCCGCGCCTCGGTGCCCAGCGCGGCGGCGAGCTCGCGGACGAGCTCGGTGTCCCAGGTAGCGCCGAGGGCGGATGGGCAGGGCAGGCTGGCCGAGGGATTCCGGTCGTCTTTGGTGATGCCCCGCACCCCAGCGGGCCCGTCCGATGTGATCATCGGACGGAGCCCGAGGGCGGCGAGGCCGTGGATGTGCCAGCTGTCCGCGCCGGTCAGCAAGCGCACCTTGTCCTCGACGGTGAGCGCAGCCACCCGGCTGCGCTCCTCCGTCGCCTCTGCCGAAGTTGTCATCGAGGTCCTTGGCTCAGGTCCAGCAAGGTCATGAC
The DNA here is from genome assembly GCA_963804455.1 of uncultured Actinomycetes bacterium. Classification (GTDB taxonomy): domain Bacteria; phylum Actinomycetota; class Actinomycetes; order Streptosporangiales; family Streptosporangiaceae; genus RYN-230. The sequence goes on along the minus strand of CAWDRD010000027.1, from coordinate 105,914 downwards.
TTCGGCGTCAGGTGCAGGATCGTGTCTTCGATGTAGGGGGTGTTGGGGACCGGGTTCATGTACGGGTTGCCAGCCGTCGGCCACCCGGTGTAGTCCCTGGTCGAGACCTCGGCCCACGCCCCGCCGCCCAGCAGCGGCACGACCGGGACCTGGGTAGAGATGATGCTCTCCAGCTTGCTGATGGCCTGCGCCTGCACCGAGGGGTCACCGGAGCTGGCGAACTGCTGGAGCGCCGCCTGGGCCTCCGGGCTGGAGTAGCGCCCGAAGTCACCCGCGGCCGGCTTGCCGATGGGCGCGCTCTGGGAACTGTCCAGCCAGGCGTCGTAGATGAAGTAGGGGTTCGGGCCCTGGTTGCTCCACCGGATGGTGGCGTCGAACGTGCCGTTGGCCACGTCACCTTGCCACACGGTGGGGTTGCCGATCCCGTTCACCGTGACGTTGAAGCCGAGCGCGTCCAGCTGGTGTGCGATGAGCTGGGAGTCGGTGTAGTAGTCGCTGTACGGCACCGGGTCGGAGATCGAGAAGCTGATCTGCTGCCCGCCCTTCGTCCACTTCCCGTTCGTCATCGTGTACCCATCCGCCTTCAGGATGGAACTCACCTTGGCTGAGTCACCGGCCGCCGGCAGGTCGTTGGCCAGCGTGGAGCTGAGGAAGGTCTTGTAGTTGGGCAGCAGCAGGCCACTGGAGGAGCTGGCCGGCGGCTCATATCCGGTCTCGCCCTGGACGGACAGCTGCTGCCGGTCGATCCCGTAGCTGATCGCCTGGCGCACCGCAACATCGTTCAGCGGCGCCTTGGTCACGTTCAGCATCAGGCTGACCAGGTTGTTGTCGCTGAAGTAGGGCTCGCTGCCCAGCCAGGTGCGGTTGTCGGAACTCTTGTTCAGGTAGTTGGACTTGATGTTGGCGATGTAGTTGCCCGCGAAGTCGATCTGCCCGCTGGCCACCGGCGGGACCAGGTTGGCGTTCGTGTTGTACGCCGGGAAGTCGATTTCCGGGACATGCACCTTGGACTTCTGCCAGTAGTACGGGTTCTGCTTGAGCGTGTAGCCCTGCGGCGAGAACTTGTCCAGCATGAACGGGCCGGTGCCGACCGGGCTGGCGTCAGCGTAGGTGAGCCGGGTTGCCCACCGTCGACCAGACGTGCTGCGGCACGATGTAGACCTGCCCGATCAGGAACAGGTTGGCGTACTCAGGCTGGGCGAAGTTGAGCACCGCGGTGGTGGCATTCGGGGCCGTGGCGCTGGTCGCGACCGGGGCGCCTGTGGTGTAGAGCTTCGGGTTGCTCTTGATCATGTTGAACGTGAAGCCACGTCGCTGGCGCTGAACGGCTTGCCGTCGTTCCACTTCACACCCGAGCGGATGGTCAGGGTCAGCGTCTTGCCGCCGTTCGACCAGGTGTCCCCGGTGGCCAGCATGGGGACCGGGGGCCTCGGTTGGGATTCAGCGTGTTGAAGATGAACAGCGGCTCGTTGTAGAGCGCGACAGCGTTGGTGACGTAGCCCGTCGAGGTCAGCGAGAACGGGTTGAACGTGTCCGTCATCGGGGACAGCGGGGTGCTCTCGATGACGAGCGTCTTACCCGTGGCCGACGATGACTTGCTGCTGCTGCTGGAGGAACTGCCACAGGCGGCAATGCCCATGCTCAGGGCACTGGCCACGGCCAGGGTCTGCCAGGATCTTGTGCTTCATTGCTTAAACTCCGTTGTGCCCGGCCGGCTCAACGCCGGCCTGTTGTGAGCGACCGTGTCGGGGTCTTTCGGTAGGGGGTGCGGGTCGGCCGGGCGCTGGTGAGCTGCGCCTACCCGGGCCCGTCCCGTGGGCCTGCTGTGCGGCACGCGGTGCGATATCCCGGCGCGCTACGCGGTGTCCCGGTTCATCACATCTCCTCTCCCCCTTCAGCTGCGGAACTGGATGGACCATCAGGCTGGCTGTCCAGCGGCTGATAACTGCGGCGTCCCGGTGCTGAGCGGCTGAGTCTGCGCTGCAGACAGGCTGGAAGCGTGCAGCCAGCAGGCGCTCAGGTGACCGGATGCCACCTGAGTGGCGGGCGGGGTAGTTTCCGCGCAGACCGCCATGGCGTGCGGGCAGCGCGGGTGGAAGCGGCAGCCGCTGGGTGGTGTCACCAGGCTTGGCGGTGCACCACGGCCCTGAAGTACCGGGGGCTCCGCGCGGTCCGGGTCCGGCGCCGCGCTGAGCAGCAGCTGCGTGTAGGGATGGGCGGGCTCGTCGGTCACCTTCTCGGCGGGACCGGACTCGACGACCTGCCCGGCATACATCACAGTGATCACATCGGCCAGGTAGTGCGCCGAGGCGATGTCGTGGGTGATGTAGAGAATCCCGAGCCCGTCCCGCTCTCGCAGGTCGCCAAGCAGATTGAGGATGCCGAGCCGGATCGACACGTCCAGCATGGAGACCGGCTCGTCGGCCAGCAGAACCCGGGGCCGCACCGCGAGGGCCCGGGCGATCGCCACCCGCTGCCGCTGGCCGCCGGACAGCTCGTGCGGGTACTTGCGGAGGAACTGGCTGGCCGGGGTGAGCGAGACCCGTTCCAGCAAGGAGGTCATCTCCGCGTCGAGGGTGCCGCCGGACCCCGGGTCGAGGCCGTGGATCTTCAGCGGCCGGGCCAGGTGGTATCGCACGTCGTGGATGGGGTTCAGGGAAGAGAACGGGTCCTGCAGCACCAGCTGGACGTCACGGGCGTACTCCCGCCGGTTCCTGGTGCTGAGCGGCATTTCCGCGCCGTCCAGCAGCAGCTGCCCGGAGGTGGGCGTGATCAGCCGGGCGAGCAGCCGGGCCAGGGTCGACTTGCCCGAGCCGCTCTCACCGACCACGGCGGTGATCCCGGCCACCGGTAGCACCAGCGAGACCTCCTCGACCGCGTGCACCACCCGCGGCCCGGCCGCCGGGCTGCCTTTCGGCCGCCGGCGCAGCCGGCTGCCCCGCGTGGCTCGTCCCGGGTGATGGACCGGGAAATGCTTGGTCAGCGTGCGGGCCTCGAGCAGCGGGACCCCCGCATCCGGCGGCCTGGTAGCGATGGCAGGCTCGGTCATGGCTGGCTCCGGGATTCTGGTGCGGCGATGCTGCCGGTCAGCGCGCCTGAGGCAGCTGCTGGGCCAGGCTCCACCGGGCTGGCGGCGCCGGCTGTCGTGATGGTGGCGCCGGCGGTCGCGGTGCTGCCGTCGGCCGGGCCGGTGTCGGCCGCGGCCAGCTCGGCGGGCACGGGTGTCGAGCCGTCCAGCAGCCAGCAGGAGGCCAGCCGGCCGGGTTCCGCGCCGTCCTGGCCCGCGATGGGCGGGCGCAGTGGCGGGGATTCTTCCCGGCACCGGTCCATCGCGTACGGGCAGCGCGGGTGGAAGACACAGCCGGCCGGGAGCAGCCGCAGGTCCGGCGGTGACCCCGGGATGCCGGTGCGGTACACCCGCGGCCCGTGCAGCGCGGGGAAGGAGTGGAGCAGGCCCAGGGTGTACGGGTGCCGTGGGGCGTGGAACAGCGACTGCGCGGGTGCCTGCTCGACCAGGCGGCCCGCATACATCACCGCGATGGAGTCGGCGATCTCAGCGAGCAGCGAAAGGTCGTGGGTGATGAACAGCACGGCGAAGCCGAGCCGCTCCCGCAGTATGGTCAGTTCCTCGAGGATCTCCCGCTGGGTGACCACGTCCAGGGCCGTGGTCGGCTCGTCCATGATCACGATCTGGGGCTCCAGGGCGAGGGCCATGGCGATCATGACGCGCTGCCGCATCCCGCCGGAGAGCTCGTGCGGGTAACTGGTCAGCCGCTCGGCCGATATGCCGACCATCGTCAGCAGCTCCGCGGCCCGTGCCCGGCGGGCGGCACCGTTCATCCCGGGCATGTGAGCCCGCAGCACGTCGGTGAGCTGGGCGCCGATGGAGATCACTGGGTTGAGTGCGTTCATCGCGCTCTGCAGCACGACGGCGATCTGGGACCACCGCAACTCGCGTAGCTGGTCAGCCTGGAGGTCCAGCAGATCGACGGGTGCTGCGTCGTGCGACCGGAAGATCACCTCGCCGCCGGTGATGATGCCGGGCATCCGCAGCAGCCGGACCGCCGCGTAGGCCAGGGTTGACTTGCCGCTGCCACTCTCCCCGGCCAGGCCGAGCACCTCACCGTGGCGCAGCAGCAGGTCGGCGTGCACCACGGCGTGCACCGCGTCCTCGCCGGTGCCGTAGTCCACACACAGCCCGCGGATGTCCAGGAGGGGCTCGCCCAGGCTCATGGCCCGCCCGCTGGGGACCGGTAGCCCAGGGCTGTTCCCGGGGCCGAAGCTGATGGTCTCGCCACGCGGTCCAGGCGTGCTCACGACTTGGCCTCCTGCCTGGCCGTCGCAGCGCCGAGCGGCGCCCGCACCACTGGGGTCAGCCCGAGCACGAACCGCTTGGGTGGCTGTGCTGCGGATCCTGGCCCGGCCTGGGCCTGCGCCCGCTTCGCCCGCCGCCGGCTCAGCCCCGCGGCGCGCAGCCGTGGGTTGATGAACTCGTCGATGCCGAAGTTGAGCAGGGCCAGCGAGGTGCCTAGCAGAGCGACCGCGAGGCCGGGCGGGAGGTACCACCACCAGTAGCCGCTGAGCTCGGCCTCCGAGCCCTGCGCCCAGAAGAGCATGGAGCCCCAGCTCCAGTGCTCGGGATTGATCAGGCCCAGGAAGGCCAGGGCGGTGTACGTGCCCACCCCGTACAGCACGGTGAACAGGAACGAGGAGGCGAGGATGGGGGTCAGGTTGGGCAGGATCTCGAAGCCGATGATCCGCCAGCCCCGCTCGCCGATGATCCGGGCCGAGTCAACATAGTCGCGGCTGCGCAGGGACAGGGTCTGGGCGCGGAGCACCCGGGCGCCGAAGGCCCAGCCGGTGAGCGCGATGATCGCCCCGACCAGCACATCGTCGGTCCCGCCCGAGGGTGGCAGGAACCCGAACACCACGATGAGCAAGGGCAGAGCCGGCAGCACCAGGAAGAAGTTCGCCAGCATGGAGAGCACGTCGTCGGCCCACGTCCCGTGCCGGTAACCGGCGGTTACCCCTATCAGCACGGACAAGACGGTGGCGATCACCCCCGCGAGGAAGGAGACCAGGATGATGCTCCGGCCGCCGGCCAGCAACTGGGAGAACACGTCTTGCTGGAGCTGGGTGGTGCCGAGCCAGTGCGCCCCGGACGGCGGCTGCGGGGTGCCGTTCGTTGTGGATGAACTGGCGGACGGATCGTAGGGAGCAACGAACGGGCCGAGCACCGCGAGGAGCAAGAAGAAAACGAGCAGTACCGCGCCAGTGATGATCTTGGGAGAGCGCGGCAGCTGGATGCTCCGGCCGCGCCGGGGCAGCTCTGCGGGCTCCGGGGCCGGGCCGGCGGTTGAGCCGGGCAGCCCGGTGCCGCCCACGTTCGTGCCGGTAGCGAGGGACATCGCTCAGGCCTCCTGGCGGGTGCGGGGGTCGAGGAACACGTAGACGAAGTCGGCGGCGAGGTTCGCGACGAGCACGGCGAACGTGATGACCAGGAAGATGCCCTGGAGCAGCGGGTAGTCGCGGGAACCGACCGCCTGGAGCATGATCCAGCCCAGGCCCGGGTAGCTGAACACGATCTCGGTGAGCAGGGCCCCGGAGACCACGAAGCCGATCGCGATGGAGAAGCCCGACACGCTGGGCAGGATCGCGTTGCGCGCCGCGTACCAGACCACCCGGCGCTTCGGCAGTCCCTTGGCCTCCGCGACGAGGACATAGTCCTCATCCATCGTGGTGACCATGACGTTGCGCATGCCCAGGATCCAGCCCGCGGCGGAGCACAGCACGATGGTCAGCGCGGGCAGGATCGCGTGGTCGAGCACGTCCCCGATGTAGCCCGGGGTGAAGGCGGGGAAGTCGAGCTGGTTGTAGGCGCGCCCGCTGGGGAACCAGCCCAGCTTGCTGGAGAACAGCTCCAGGGCCAGGAACGCCACGAAGAAGTAAGGGGCCGCCTGGAAGAACGTGGTGGCTGGCAGCAGGTTGTCCAGCCAGGTGCCGCGGCGCCAGGCGACCAGCACGCCCAGCGCGGTGCCGAGCAGGAAGCTGATCACCGTGGCGGTGCCGACCAGGCCTAGCGTCCAGGGCAGGGCACTGCGGATCACGCTGGCGACCGTGGACGGGTAGTAGCTGGTGGACAGGCCCAGGTTGCCATGCAGCAGGTTGACCCAGTAGTGGATGTACTGGCCCCACAGGCCGGTCTTGGTGTTCAGCCCGTACTGCGCCTCCAGGGCACGGATGGTGCCTGGCGTCACCTGGCCTTGCAGGTGGGCCAGGATTGCCTCTACCGGGTTGCCTGGCATCAGCCGCGGGATGAAGAAGTCCACGGTTACTGCCAGGACCGCGGTCAGCAGGTAGAACCCGAGCTTGCGCGCGATCATCCGCATGGCTGCCCCCGCTCAGCCCAGCCGCCACGCGGGCGGTACCGGGTCGGGATGGCAGCCGCAGCTCTCCCGCGGGATGAGCTGGGTGGGCAGGACGATGTCCCGCTGCGCGGGTTCCGCGTCACTGATCATGGAATAGAGCACCTCGAAGGCAGTCGCGCCGATCTCCTGGATCGGCTGGCGCACGGTGGTCAGCTGCGGCCGCAAGTGCCGGGCCATAGGGATGTCGTCGAAGCCGGTGACCGCGACGTCGCCGGGCACGTCCAGCCCGTGCTGGCGGAGCGCATAGATGACGCCCAGCGCGGTCTGGTCGTTCGCGCACGCGATGGCCCGTGGCAGCGGGGCGTTCCCGGCCAGCAGCCACCCGATGACCCGGGCTCCGCCCGCGGCGCAGTAGTTGCCCTCCCAGTCCGGGCCCTCGATGAAGGTCGCACCGGCCTCCGTCACCACGGCGCGGAACGCCGCGTGCCGGGCGATGTTGTCTGGGCTGTCCGGGTGGCCGCCCAGGTAGGCCAGCGTCCGGTAACCGTGCTCGCCGACCAGGTGCCGGGCCAGTTCCGACATCCCGGTCAGGTTGTCGCCGCCCACGTTGGAGGTCACCGGGGTGGCGACACCAGCCAGGGTCACGATCGGCACCTGCCGGGACAGCCGCTCCAGCTGGGCGGAGTCGAGCACCTGGTCGTGCAGGATCAGCCCGTCGCTCTTCCGGGCCAGCGCGAACACCCGCCTGGTGTGGTCATGATCATCGATGTTGACCGAGCTGACCAGGAGGTTGTAGTCCCGGTGCTGGGCGGCGACCTCGATGCCTCGGTTGATCAGGTCGGGGAACTGGAGGCTCTCGTCCTCATCCTGGAACACCCCGCCGCCCGCCACGGTGCCGGTAGGCCGGCGGATGACGACGCCGATGACCTCCTTGAGCCGGGCACTCAGCGCCCGCGCGGCGCCGTCCGGGATGAAGCCAAGCTCGGCCACGGCCTGAAGTACCCGCTCCTTGGTGTCCGGGAGCGGGTTGCCGCGGCCGTTCAGCACCCGCGACACCGAGGCGATGGAGACGCCCGCCGCATCGGCCACGTCGTAGATCGTCGGCGGCGTCAGCGCCGCGCCGCGCCGCTCGACGCCCGGCCGGTCGACGCCCGGCTGGTCGCCCAGGCCGGCCCGGTCCGTGCGGCCATGTTGCTCGCCGCGGCCGGCCTGATCCGTGCGGCCGGGCTGGGCTGCCGCGGCACCAGGCTGGGCTACCCCATCGGGCTGGACCGCGGGCCCGCCGCGCAGGGGCTCGTGGCCGTCCACGGAGACGGCCTCCGCCGCCATCTCGTGACTGTTCACCGGCACGCTCCCTTGCGGCCTCCCGCACTGCTCAGGCTCGTTGTGCAGAGCCCGGACAGCACTAGCTTGCTGTCGCTTGGTAAGCGCTTACCCGGGTCGCCCGAAAAAAGCGGCTGGGTCAGGAGCCGCGGCCCGGGCCTGGCAAGGTAAGCGCTTACCAAGCGAGATGCCGTGAGCGTATTTCGGTTCCGCGCGAGACTCAACCCCCTGGGCCCACTGTTACGGGAACGTGACGGAAATGCTAACTACGCCGTATTCGCCAGCGCGGCGCGATGCTGGGGAGGGCGGCGGTGGGGACAGCGGGACTGGTGGGGCTGTAGTTCACCGCCGGATCAGCTTGGGGCCCCAGGATCCGGCCCGGGCGGGCTGGGTTGTCGCGGCCGCTCCGGGCGGGTGGGCCGTGCGGTTAGGGCCAGCTATGAGTTTCGTGAGGTCAGAGAGACTGCTCTGACACATTGCCATGGATATATCGCGTTGCGTCAACAGGTCGGCCTGACCTGGATTCACAAGAGCGCTTATGGCTGCCTCGAAACACCGCCGAAACACGGTGTCGCCTAGCTTCTGCTCCGTTGTCGCCGGCGTAACAGTTGGGAAACGTGAACGAAACCCGCTCATGGGAAACATGAAGCGTTCTGACGGACACCGAAGTGGCCGGATCGAGCTAGCCCGGGGGGTGCCCCCGGATCACGGCGCCGTGATAGCCCGGGAGGCGGTTCCCCAGTGGTCTGCGTAGGACCGTACGGAGCCACGCCCGGTACCCCCGGCAAGCACTTCCAGGGTAAGCCCCATGGAGGCGGAGAGTAGTGAACCCCTACGCAAGTTGGCTGTCGTCAGGCGATAACGCCTGGCAGATGACAGCCGCAACTCTGGTCGGCCTCATGAGCATCCCTGCCCTGGCCGTCTTGTACGGCGGCCTGGTGCAGCGCAAGTGGGCCATCAACACGGTGCTGATGGTGTTCAGCACGTTCTGTCTGGTGCTCATCGTCTGGGTTCTGTGGGCCTTCAAGATGGGCTTCGGAAGTCCGTGGATTGGGCACTTTGTCGGCAAGCCGTCAACGGTGGTCGGTTCCGGCGGTGAAGAGGGCCAGGCCAACATCCCGTTGCTCGATGGCTTGATGCCGAAGTTCAGGTTCCCCGAGGGATCGCTGGTCTACTTCCAGTTCGTGTTTGCCGCGATCACCCCGATCCTGTTCATTGGCAGCGTGATCGGCCGGATCAGCTTCAAGGTGTGGCTGATCTTCGTCCCGCTGTGGATCACCTTCGCCTACGCGGTGAACGCCTTCCTGCTCTGGGGCGGTGGCTACTGGGCCGGCAAGGGTGCCCTGGACTTCAGTGGTGGCTACGTCATCCACCTGGCCGCGGGCGTGTCCGGCTTCGTCGCGGCGGCGGTCGTCGGGCCGCGGCTCAAGCGGGACCGTGAGCACGCGGTCCCGAACAACCTGCTCTTCGTCGCGGTCGGGGCCGGCATCCTGTGGCTCGGCTGGAACGGCTTCAACGGTGGTGACCCGTACTTCGCGGGCGCGGACGCGACCGCGGCCGTGGTCAACACCAACCTGGCGACGGCCATTGCCATGATGACCTGGATCGTCATGGACATGATCGGCGGCCCGGGCAAGAAGGCGACGTTCCTCGGCGGCATCAACGGCATGATCTGTGGCCTGGTCGGCATCACGCCAGCAGCCGGTTATGTCAGCGGCGTCGGCGCGATCGTCATCGGCGTGGTCGACTCGGCGATCGTCTGGTTCGCCTGGAACTACCTCAGCAAATTGCCGCCCTTCAACAAGGTGGACGACGCGCTCGGGGTCGTCTACACGCACGGCATCGCCGGCCTGTTCGGCGGCCTGATGGTCGGCCTGCTCGCCGACCCGAAGATGATCATCTACCTCGGCATCGGGAAGACCGCCAACGTCACTCCCGCCGCGGGCCTGTTCTACGGCGGAGGCGGGCACCTGCTGCTAATTCAGGCTGGCGCGGCGCTCACCATCATCATCTGGGATGCGGTGGTCACGTTCCTTCTGCTGAGAGGGATCGGGCTGTTCATGAAGCTGCGGATACCCGACGAGGAACTGGAGATCGGGGACGTGGCGGTGCACGGCGAAGAGGTCTACCCCTCCGAGGAAGTCGCCCTGGCTGGCATTGGGGCGGCCCGTGCGGCCGAGCTGGCCGCGGACAGCAAGGCGCACGCCCCAGAGAAGGTCTCGACCGACGACGGCTGATTCGGCTGGGCTGCTGGCTGGGCTATCCCGCGTTCGCGGGTGTGCGGGAAAGCCCGGCAGCAGCCCCTGACCTGAAGACCACGGTGCGTGCGGCGCTGTACCTGGCGCCCACGCACCGCGGTCTTTGTACGGGAGCGGGTCAGTGGCCGCGGAACGCCTCCTCCAGCCACCACGAGCCGTGGCCCGCGGTGACCTTGGCGTCCACCACGAGCGGCCGGTCCCGTGGCCCGGCCAGCCAGGCCCGGACCGGGGCCAGGTCACCGGGGCCCCGCACGGTCACGCTCGCGCAGCCGAAACCACGGCCGATCGCGGCGATGTCCGTGTCCGGGAACCGGACCAGGTCCAGTGGGTGGCCGTCCGGGCCGAAGTGGTGCACCTCTGCCCCGTACGCCGCATCGTTGAAGATGATGACGAGCAGCGGGAGACCCAGCCGGACTGCGGTCTCCAGCTCGCTGATCCCCATCAGGGCCCCGCCGTCGCCGAGCGCGGCCACCGGCAGCCGGTCCGGGCGGGCGATGGCCGCGCCGATCGCCGACCCCAGGCCCAGGCCGACGGACTGGTAGGCCTGGGTGAAGCAGAACCCGTCCGCGTCCGGGACGGACAGGTACATGCTCGGGTAGCCCATGAAGTTCCCGGAGTCCACCGCGACGGTACGTTCCGCCGGGAGCAGGTCGTCCAGGGCGATGCACAGCGTGCGCGGGTCGATCCGGCCATCGCCGCTCTCGTCGGCATAGGGCATGTCCCGCCACCGGCCCTCCCGCGCGATCCGGTCCCGGAGCAGCGACGTGCGGTAGCCCAGCTCCAGGTCCGGGTCGTCCAGGGCGGACCGGCCGCCCAGCGCGGCTGGATCGCCGAAGCCGGCGCCCTCGGCCGGGGCGGCCGGGCCGCCGAGCGCGGCCAGCGTGGCGTGGGCCGTTTCCGCAGCGTCGCCCAGCACGCCGAGCTGGATGGGGCGGTGCGCGCTGAGTGCGGCCACCTCGTCGTCCACCTGCACCACGGTCGCCTCCGGGCCGATCAGGGTGCCGTGCCGCATCGTCCACATGTTCAGTGAGCAGCCCCAGCCCACGATCAGATCGGCCGCGCTGATCAGCTCGGCGGCCAGCGGGGACGCGAAGCTGCCGCTCACGTCCAGGTCCCAGGGATTGCCCCGGAACAGTCCCTTGGCCGCGGCCGAGGTGGCGAGCAGCGCGCCGCACGCTCCGGCCAGCCGTTCCAGGTCCGGGCCGGCCCCGGCGACCCGCGCCCCCCGGCCGGCGACGAACACCGGCCGCCGGGCCTGCCGCAGGCATGCGGCCAGCGCCTGCACCGCGTTCGCGGTGGGCGCGACCCGGCCCAGCACCGGGCGGGGGGCGGGCCGCGGCGGCGGGTCACACTCGGCCGCCTGCACGTCCAGTGGCATGGCCAGCAGCACCGTACGCCGTTGCCGGGCCGCGGTCTGGAAGGCCCGGGCGGTGTCGGCGGCGGCTGAGGCGGGGGAGTGCAGCCGTTCCGGCACCGCGCCGATCGCCGCGGCGAGCCCGGCCACATCGATGCGGAAGTTGGACCGCACCGCGGCGCCCGCCACGTCGGCGGCCAGCACCAGCAGCGGAGTGCGGCTCTTGGCCGCCTCGGTGACCGGGGTGACCGCGTTGGTCAGCCCGGGGCCCTGGTGCACCGTGAGCAGCCCCGGCCGCCCGGCGGTGCGGGCCCAGCCGTCAGCCATGCTGGCCGCCCCGTGCTCGTGCCGGGCGGCCACGAACCGGGCGCCCCGGGCCACGAGGGCGTTGGCGACGTGGAAGTTCCCGCTGCCAACCACGCCGAACACGGTGTCAGCGCCAAGGTCGGCCAGGGTGGCCGCGACCGCCTCGCTGACCAGCATCAGCCACGCTCTGCCGAGCGCTCGACTTGCTCCCCGCTCGAGCGCTCTACCGAGCGCTCGACGAGCGCGATGGCGCGGCACGGGCTGCCCGAGCCGCCGGTGATGGGGAGTGGGCCGGCGATCACGACCGCGCCCCGGGCCGGCAGCAACGCCAGGTTCTGCAGCTGGGTCAGCCCGTACTTGCCCGCGCCGAGCAGGGACGCGTGGCAGGGGAACGGCGGGTCGAACGAGTGCGCGGCGCCCGCGTCGGTGCCGACCGTCTCCACGCCCAGCCCGATCAGCTCCCGGCCCGCCAGCCACTGGGCACAGGCGACCGAGATACCTGGGGTGTGCGGCCCGGTTTCGTTCGCGTTCAGGAACTCTTCCTGACTCTCCGACCGTGCGTCCCAGCCGGTGCGGTACAGCAGCCAGCCGCCGTCCGGCAGCGGGCCGTGCTCCGCTTCCCACTGTTGCACCTGCTCGATCTCCAGCAGGAAGTCCGGATCAGCCGCGGCCTGCGCGGTGAAGTCGAGCACCACGGCCGGGGCGATCAGCCGGCCCACCGGGACCTGGGCCACGTCCGCGCCGTCCTTGCCGGTCACCCAGTGCACCGGCGCGTCGAAGTGGGTGCCGGTGTGCTCGCCGGTGGTGATGTCGTTCCAGTACCAGGCCGGGCCCCGGTCGTCGTACCGGCTGATCTCGTGCAGCGCGAACGTCTGCGTGTTACCGAACGGCTCGGGCAGCCTGATCACCGGCGTCTCGGCGGACAGCGGCGCGGTGAGGTCGATCACCTCGATGCTGCCGTCCCGGATCGCCTCGGTCAGGTCAGTCAGCACGGACATCGCGGGCTCCTGTCGTGATCACGGCCGCACCGCTCTCGCTGGCCGATATCGGCTGGTTCGCCCTGCTGTTGTATCACCGCGGCCACGGCGGAGCGCGCTTCCAGTGCTGAGGCCCTGAGCGTCAGAGCCTGGCGACGGCGGGGATCACCTCGCTGCCGATGATCTCCAGCGGGGTGATGTCCCAGGTGTTGACCACCCCGCCGATCGCCGTCTGGAATCCCAGCTCGGCCAGCCCACCCAGCTGGTCCACGATCTGGGCCGCGTTCTTGCCGTTCTCGCCCACATCGAACAGGAAGTAGCAGGTCTTCTCGATCTCGTCGTAGTCGCGGCCCTCGGCCTCGCAGTGCCCGCGCAGCACGTCCAGCTTGTGCGCCAGGTCCGGGCTGGGGAACAGGTTGCAGGCCTGGGCGTACCGGGCCACCAGGCGGAGCGTCTTCTGCTCACCCGATCCGCCGATCATGATCGGCGGGTGCGGCTGGCTCAGCGCCTGCGGCGAGTTCAGCGGGCGTTCCAGCTGGTAGTGCCGGCCCCGGAAGGGCGTTTCGTCGCCGCGCCACATCTGCAGGCAGATCTGCAGCGTCTCCTCCAGCCGCTCGAACCGCTCGGCGACGGGCGGGAACGGGATGCCGAGCCCACGGGACTCCTCCTCGTTCCAGGCCGCGCCGATGCCGAGCCAGGCCCGGCCGCCGGACAGCACGTCCAGGGTGGTGACGATCTTGGCCAGGATCCCCGGGTACCGGTAGACCACGCCGGTGACCAGGGTGAGCAGCTTGGCCCGGGAGGTGTGCCCGGCGAGGAACCCGAGCGTGGTGTACGCCTCGAGCATCTCCCGCTCCGGCGGCCCGATCACGGGGATCTGGAAGAAGTGATCCATCACCGCGAGGAACTCGAAGCCAGCATCATCCGCGGTGCGGGCCACCGTGGCCAGATCCGCGCCGAGACGGCCGGGACCGCCCGTCGTGGTGAAGTCAGGGATCTGCAATCCGATCTTCATGTGTCCACCTCCACCGGCAGACTCTCACACCCACGCGGCAGCACCGCACCTGGCCGGCCACGCCCGCGGCTGGCCGGCGGGCGGGCAGCGGGAGGCGCCTGGCCGCACAGCCGGGCCTGGCTGCCCATCTGTGCCTGGCCGTCAAGCTGGTGATGGCCATCAGGTTGTGCCTGGTCACGCAGCCAATGGTGATCAGCGGGATGGTACCGGCAGATCATGAGAACTCCCGTCCAGCAGTAGCGACGTAATCGCCGGCCGACCGCTGTCAGGAGGCGCCCGCGGGGCATGCCCGGCGGGCGCGGGAACGGCATCGACCTCTGGCGGCCGCGGGGGTCTGGGCGGCTTGATGATGGCTGTCATTCTGTATGCCGCACGGCGGGCGGTCGCTGCGATTCCTGGCCCTGGCTGGGTCCGGACCCTGCGCTGGCGGGCGCCCCCGGGACGCGCGGGGCCTGCGCACATCACGCAGAATGGAAGGATGAGCAGACCGGTAGCGCGGGCATTGACCCTGGTAACAGACGATGGGGTGCCCATCGATGCCGCGCATCTGCCCGGGGACCGGGACCTGGCTTTCGTGGTCGCCCACGGGTTCACCCTGTCCTGGCAACGGCCCGCGGTCTGGAAGGTGGCCAGTGGCCTGCGCCGGGCCGGGGGAGTGGTGCTGTTCGACTTCCGCGGGCACGGCCGGTCCGGCGGCATGTCCACCATGGGCGACCTGGAGATCAAAGACCTGGACGTCGCGGTGGCTTACGCCCGCGAGCTCGGCTACCAGCGGATCGCCACGGTCGGGTTCTCCATGGGCGCCTCGGTCGTGCTGCGCTACGCCGGCCTGGTCGGCGGGGTGGACGCGGCGGTGTCGGTGAGCGGGCCGGGGCACTGGTACTACCGCGGCACCGTGCCCATGCGCCGGGTGCACTGGGCGGTGGAGCGGCGGCTCGGCCGGGCGGTCACCAGGACCTGGCTGAAGACCCGGATCAGCCCGGCCGGGTGGGACCCGGTGCCCGTGCCGCCGGACGAGGCGGCCGCGCTGATCTCGCCGATCCCGCTGCTGATCGTGCACGGCGACCAGGACCCGTACTTCCCGGTGGACCACGCCCAGCGGCTGTACGACGCCGCCCGCGAGCCCAGGGAGCTGTGGGTGGTGCCCGGCTTCGGCCACGCCGAGTCAGGTGCCAGCGGCGCCCTGATCGACCGGATCGGCCACTGGGTGGCCGAGCACGCCCTAGCCTCGCAGGCTGTGGCCGGTGTCGGGGTCGAAGAAATGCAGTGACTCCAGGTCCACGTGCACCCGGGCGCGCTCTCCCTCGCGAATCGCGGTCCGCGGGTCGAGCCGCGCGATGATGGCCGGGATCTGCGGCACCTCATCGACCTCCGCGGCGTCCGGCTCGCTGTCCCCGATGGCCACCGCCGCCACCTGGACCGGCGGCACGCCCACAGTGCAGTGCGCGTTGACCTCCGCGCCGAGTTCCTCGCGCAGCTCCACCTGCACGTCGAGCACGGAGCCAGCGGCCGCGCCGGCGACCAGCGCGGCGTCTTCCAGGTGCTCCGGCCGGATCCCGAGGACCACAGACCGGCCCAGGTAGCCGTCGAGCGCGGGGTGCTCGAGGAGCACGCTCGCGGGCACCCGGAGCCGGTGGTCGCCGAAGACCACGTCCGGGCCGTCCGCGCTTGGCAGCCCGTTCCCGGCGCCAGTCCCGGCGCGCTCCAGCCGCGCCTCGATCAGGTTCATCGCGGGTGAGCCGATGAAGCCCGCCACGAACAGGTTGGCCGGACGCCGGTACAGCTCCTGCGGCGGGCCGACCTGCTGCAGCACTCCATGCCGGAGCACGGCGACCCGGCTGCCCAGGGTCATCGCCTCGGTCTGGTCGTGCGTGACGTAGATGGTCGTCACCCCCAGCGACCGCTGCAGCTTGGCGATTTCCGCCCGCATCTGCACCCGCAGCTTGGCGTCGAGGTTGGACAGCGGCTCGTCCATCAGGAACGCGCGGGGCTGGCGGACGATGGCCCGCCCCATCGCGACCCGCTGCCGCTGCCCGCCGGACAGCTGCCGGGGCTTGCGGCCCAGCAGTTCGCCCAGCTCCAGGATGTGAGCGGCCTCGTCCACCCGGCGCCGGATCTCTGCTTTCGGGGTCTTCCGGTATTTCAGGCTGAACCCCATGTTCTCCCGTACGGTCAGGTGCGGGTACAGCGCGTAGCTCTGGAATACCATCGCGATGTCCCGGTCCCGCGGCTCCATGTCGTTGACCGGCTGGCCGTCGATGAGGATGGTGCCGTCGGTGATCTCCTCCAGGCCGGCCACCATCCGCAGCGCCGTGGTCTTGCCGCAGCCGGACGGGCCGACCAGCACCATGAGCTCGCCGTCCGCGATGGACAGGTCCAGCGACCGGACCGCGGTCGTGCCGTCCTGGTAGCGCTTGGTGATGCCATCGAGCACGATCTTCGACACTGTTCCTCCTAACCGGCGAAGCTGTTGGTCCGCGAGCCTCCGGCCGCGGGCCATTCCGGCGAGCCTCCGGCCGCGGGCCACGAAGGGCTCATTTGCCCATGCCCAGGGTCAGCCCGCGGACCAGGTAGCGCTGGAAGATCAGGTACACCACGATGGCCGGGACCGCACTGATGAACGAGCCCGCCATCAGCACCGGGATGCTGGTGGTCCGTCCCGCCGACAACGCGGCCAGCCCGACGGTGATGGTCCGCTGCTGCGGGTTCTGCAGGAACAGCAACCCGACCAGCAGGTCATCCCAGATCTGGATGAACTGGAGCACGGTCACGGTGGCAATGGCCGGCCAGGACAGAGGCAGCGCGATGCGCAGGAACGTCCGCTCGTAACCCAGCCCGTCCATGACCGCGGCCTCGATCAGGTCGTCGGAGATGCCCCGGTAGTAGGTGGCCATCAGGAACGTGGCGAACGGGGTGCCCAGCGCGACGTAGACCAGGATCGCGCCCAGGTAGGTGTTGATCAGGCCCAGCTTCCCGAGGTTCACGTACTCCGGGATGATGATCGACTGCAACGGCACCATCAGCGCGGCCACCACGGCCAGGAAGATCGTGCCGCTGCCCCGGTAGCGCAGCTTGGCGAACGCGAACCCGGCTGTGCTGGACACGGTCAGGATGAGCAGGATCGACAGCAGGCAGATCAGCGTGGAGTTGAGCAGTTCCCGGCCTACCGGCAGCTCGCTGAACAGCTGGCCCCAGCTCACCCCCGAGTGCCCGCGCTGCTGCTCGAACTGGGTCTGGTTGCGGAACGCGTTGTTCAGCATGTACCAGAACGGATAGAGCATGACCACGGCGATCAGCGTCATGATGGCGAGGACCAGGCCGACCCGGCCGCGCCGCCGCGCCCGCAGCGCGCGCTTCGCCGCCGCTGGGCCACCTGCGGCCGGGCCGCCGCCCAGGCCGGCTGCTGGCGCTGAAGCCGCCATCTACCAGCCCTCCCCGTCCTCGGACCGGATCAGCCTGAGCTGCACCAGGCCGACCACGATCATGATCACGAACAGGATGATCCCGTACAGCGCGCCGGTGCCGAACTGGCCGAGCGAGAACGCCGACTGGTAGACGAAGAACTCCAGCGTAGTGGTGCCGAACCCGGGGCCGCCGTTGGTCATCACGAAGATCAGGCTGAACAGCGCGGAGAACGCGCTGATCACCGTGATCACGAAGGAGAACTGGACGAACCGCTTGAGCAGCGGCAGCGTGACCCGGAAGAAGACCTGCCGCCGGGTCAGCCCGTCCACCCGGGCCGCTTCCAGCAGGGTCGGGTCCAGCGTGGCCATGCCGGTCAGGAAGATGATCGTGTTCGTGCCGAGCATGGACCAGACGAACGTGATGGCCAGGGCGATCAGCGCGCTGCGCTGCCCGGCCAGCATGTCGGTCTGGAACGAGCCCAGGCCGACTGCCTTCAGCATCGAGTTCATCAGCCCGTCCAGGGCGAAGAACTGGACCGCGACCATGCCGATGACCACCCAGGACACCGCTGTGGGCAGGAAGTACACCGAGCGGAAGAACCGCCAGCCGCGGACGTGCTCGTTCAGCAGCGCGGCTATGCCCAGCGGGATGCCGATCGCGAACGGGATGGACAGCAGCAGCAGCCCGTTGTTCTCCAGCACCCGCCAGAACTGCGGGTCGCTCAGCGCGGTGGAGTAGGTGCTCGGCCCGATCCAGGTCGCGGTCAGCCCGTTCCAGTTGGTCATCGAGTAGTACACGGCCTGCCCGATCGGGATGCCGAGCAGCGCCACCACCACGATCACCGCGGGCAGCGACAGCAGGATGCCCGCGCGCCTGCGGCGCCGGGCCAGCTTGCTCCGGCCAGGCCGCGCGGGCTGGCCCGGGGCGCTGCCCCGGGCCAGCCTCGACGGTGCCTGCGACACGCTCACCAGGGCATCACGGGTAGCTGGTACCCCGCTGGCTGGCGGGCAGCTGGCCGAAGGTGGTCTGCATGCTGGACAGCGCAGACGTCGGCGAGATGGTGCCGTTCAGCACCGACGGGAGCACCTTGCTGCCGGTGTTGACCAGGTCCGGCTGTACGACGTTGTCCAGCATCGGGTAGACGGTCAGATGCTGCTGGCTGACGAAGTTCGAGCATCTCCTGGTTCACCGGGTTGGACGTGGACGTCCCGTTGATGGCGGGGATCAGCCCGGCTGCGTTGATGATCGTGGCGGCCTGATCAGTGGTCATGAACTCCAGGAACTGCAGCGCCTGAGCCGAGTGCTTGGTGTAGCTGGTCATCGACAGCCCATCCCCGGCGAAGTCCACCACGCCCTTGATCGGCGTGTCCGAGAACGGCGGCACGAACGCGGCCACCTTGGACCCGAGCGCGCTGGTGAACTTCTGGGTGTCCCAGGTGCCGTCCACCATCATCGCGGCCTTGCCGCTCTCGAAGTCGCCCAGGTTGTCGGTCTTGGTCAGCACGTCACTGTTGGTGCAGCCCGCGCTCTTCAGCTTCGCCCACTGGGTGAGCTGGGCCTCGTTCGCCGCCGAGGTCCACGGGATCTGGCCGCTGTACAGCTGCTCCCAGGACGTGACCGGGTGCGCGCCGATCATCATGTAGCTCATGTCGTACCAGGGGTAGAACTCAGCGCCCAGCGGCTGGCCGCCGTTGCCATAGGTCAGCGGGAGGTAGCCGGCCTTCTTGAGCTTCTGGCACGCGGCGAACAGCTGGGTCCAGTCGGCCGGCACCGAGGTCACCCCGGCCTTGGCGAACGCCGCCTTGTTGTAGAACCCGATGTAGAACTGGTTCTCCAGCGGG
This sequence comes from uncultured Actinomycetes bacterium, assembly GCA_963804455.1. GTDB lineage: Bacteria > Actinomycetota > Actinomycetes > Streptosporangiales > Streptosporangiaceae > RYN-230. Next base: position 87,067 of record CAWDRD010000027.1, on the reverse strand, counting down.
ATCACGTACGGGCCGTTGGCCGCATCGAACTTGTCCGAGGTCCACTTGAGCGCGTTCGGGTCGATCCGGGCCAGGTCCGCCTGCGGGATCTTGCCCTTCAGGTTGGTCAGGAAATCCTTGTACTGCAACGTGAACAAGCCGGTCCACATGACCGCGAGGTCCGGGCCGGTCTTGGACACCGCCGCGGCCTGCAGCAGCGCGAAGTAGTTGTCCGCGGGCTGGCTCACGACGTTGACGGTGACATTCGGGTGCAGCTTGTGGAACGCGGTCGCCAGGTTCTTCAGCGCGGTCGCGTTCTGCTCGGTGCCATAGTTCTCCCAGACGGTGAGCGTGACCGGGCCAGTGGCCGAGCTGCTCCCTCCGCTGCTGCCGCACGCCGTGGCCAGCAGGGCCGCCGCGGCCGTGACGGCCAGCACTTTCCAGCGCCTCACGGCTGTCTCCTTTCCGTGCTGTTTGGAAAATCCGTGTGCCTCGATAACTTGGTGTCACCGCGTAGGCCGCCGCCGGATGGCCTGTCCGTTCAGGACCGCCCGACGACGGGCTCCACGAACCGGCGGTGCTCCTTCGTCGGGGCCCGCAGGAAGTCCAGGTCGCAACCATCGGGTGCCTGCAGCACGTGGTCGCGGTACAGGGCCGGCCAGCCGCGCAGGTGCGGCGAGGGCGGCGGGGACCACTGGGCGCGGCGCCGGGCCAGCTCGGCCGCGGGCACGTCCAGGTCAGCGACCCGGCGGCGGTGTCCAGCGCGATGGGGTCGCCGTCGGCGACCAGCGCCAGCGGGCCGCCGACCGCAGCCTCCGGGCGCGGCGTGCAGGACCACAGTGCCGAAACTGGTGCCGCTCATCCGGGCGTCGGTCACCCGGACCATGTCAGTGACGCCCGCCTGCGGCCAGCTTGGCCGGGATCGGGATCATGCCCCACTCCGGCATCCCGGGCACCCCGACCGGGCCGCAGCCCGCCAGCACCAGCACGGTGTCCGGGGTGACCGGCAGCGCCGGGTCCTCGACCCGGCGCCGCATCTCGTCGTAGCCGCGGAAGACCAGCGCTGGCCCGCGATGCCGGAGCAGCGCCGGGGTGGCGGCGGAGGTCTTCGACGACCGCCCCGTCCGGGGCCAGCGACCCGCGGACCACCGCGAACGCACCGTGGTCAAGAACCGTTGTCCCGCAACGACAACCGGGCCGGCCGGATCGCCCCGGAGGCGGGCGGCGCGGCGCTGGCGATCTCGCCGATGCTCGCGCCGGTGACGGTGACCGCGCCGGTGTCCACCAGCCCGGCCCAGTTCCGCGCAACAGGGCCGGTACCCCACCCAGCCCGGTCGAGGTCCGGCAGCAGCCCGGCCCCGGACGGCTCGATGTCGGCCAGCACCGGGACCCCGCGCCCAGGCGGCCGAGGTCGTCCAGCGGGCAGCGGCACCCCGGCCCGCCCGGCGATCGCGGCCAGGTGGATGACCGCGTTGGTGGAGCCGCCGATGGCGTGCAGCATGCGCAGCGCGTTGGCGAAGGCAGCCGGGGTCAGGATGGCCGATGGCGGCCGGTCCGCCAGCACCGCGCTCGACCGCAGGCGCGCCCGCCGCCGTGGCCGCGGCCGCCCCGCGCGGGTCGCCGGCTGGGATGGTGGCCGAGCCGGGGATCATCAGCCCGAGGGTCTCGGCCAGGATGGCCATGGTGGAGGCGGTGCCCATCGTGTTGCAGGTGCCGGTGCTGCAGGCCAGGCAGCGCTCCAGGTCCTGCCAGCCCGCGTCGTCCAGGCGGCCGGCCCGCCGCTCGTCCCACAGCCGCCACAGGTCGCTGCCGGTGCCGATGCGCCGCCCGCGGAACGTCCGCGGGCTCCCGCGACCCGCTGGTGACCAGCACCATGGGCAGGTCCGCGCTGACCGCGCCCATGATCGCGCCGGGCACGGTCTTGTCGCAGCCGGCCAGCAGCACGATCCCGTCCAGCGGGATAGCCGCGGATGATCTCCTCGATCTCGATGGACAGCAGGTTCCGGTAGAGCATCGCGCTCGGCTTCATCAGGTCCTCGCCGAGCGAGATCGAGCCGAACTCGGCCGGGATCCCGCCCGCCTCGCGGACCCCGCGGGCGACCGCCACCGCCAGCTCCCGCAACGGCAGGTTGCACGGGTTCAGCTCGCTGGCCGAGTTGGCGATGCCGATGACCGGGCGGCCGCCGCCGGCGCTGACCTCCAGCCCAGCCGAGGCGAGCGCCACCCGGTTGGCCAGCGCGACCTCGTCGTCCCCGCGGAACCACGCGTCGCTGCGCAGCCCCCCGGTCATGGCGCGGGCTCCGGGATGCCCAGGCCCGGTGCCCCGGGCCGGGACTGGACCAGGCCGAGCCCGGACCGGTCCATCCACTCCAGCGCGACCCGGGCCCGGTGCACCTTCTCCCGGGCAATGGCGGCGGCCTCGCCGACCAGGTGCAGCCCGCTGGGGTACAGCGGCCGGGAGTTGCGGAGGCCGAACTTCACGTACATCGGGGCAGCCACCGCGACCAGGTCGGCGGCCTCATGGCCGCGGACCACCCCGCCCATCGCGCTGGGCGCCTCCACGTACAGATCGATCGGCAGCGCGGCGGCCGCCCGCAACTCGGCGAGCAGGCCCAGGGTCACGTCGGAGGGCACGTTGACCGTGCCCGCGCCGAGCCGCTCCAGCTGGGCCAGGGTGACCGGGTTGGCGGGCGCCAGCATGGCCGAGACCTTCCACACCACCGAGTCCGGGATCTCGCCGTCCTTCTGCAGGCCGGCCAGCAGCTCCAGCAGCCCGGTATCGGCGACCAGGAAGCCCCGGATGCCGTGCTCGATCCCGCGCAGCACGTCGTCCACCGCGTACCGCAGCTGCCGGGTGCCGCGGATCAGGCCCGCCCGGGACGGCCCTTCGTCGGACTGGGCCAGGCTGCCGGTGTCCCACTCCTCCCGCGGCCCGGTGAACAGCGAGATCTCCAGCCCGTGGTCGGCGCCGATCCGGGCCATCTCGGCCAGCTCGCGGCCGGACAGCAGCATCGCGCCGCTGCCCTGGGACACCCGGTTGATCGTGACGCCCTCGGCCGCGGCCTGCTCGACTACGGCCTGGAGCACGGCCGGCCCTTCGACGCTGGGGATCTCGATCCGGAAATCGGCCCCGTCCGGGAACGCCGCGATGCTGCGCGCCGGGACGGGCTCGGCCGTGATCCCCTGCCGGGCCAGCACCTGCGCCCCGGTCAGCCGCCCGGTCCCGGGTCCAGCGCCCGGGCCGGGGCTGGCACCGGGGCCGGGGCTGGCCCCGGCCCCGGTGCCCACACGAGGAGCCTGCTCAGCGCCCGTCCCTCCGGGCCATTGGCTGGCGAGGCGGGGCGCACCGGAGGCGTGTCCCCTCCGAGCCAGCGATCGCGGGGGGTTCCGGGGGGCCGTCCCCCCGGGCCAATCGAGCGTCACTACGTCACCTCCAGTACCGCCGGGCGTGGCGGCAGCAGTTCGTCATCCGCGCCTGCGCTGTCGTCCGCGGGCCAGCCCGGGCCCGCGGTGACCCGCTCCAGCCCGGCCGCGGTCACCAGGTAGGTGTCCTCGGCCTTGGCGCCGCCGGGCAGGCTGGGATTCCAGGCCACCGCGTGCCCGTGCGCCACCGGGGTGGCGTACCAGCGCGACTCACGCTGCCCCGGGGCGATCTCGAACTCGCGCTGCGCGTAGCCGATCGGGCCGCCCTGGTAGTGGCCAGCCCAGCCACCCGGTGCGCCCTCCCGGGCGTAGCCCCGGTCCAGCGCGGTCAGCACATCCCCGTACCGGTTCGGCGGCACCGACGCGGCCAGCACGTCCCGCTCGATCCGGAGCACCCGGGCCCGCTGGGCCGCGAACTCCGGCTCGGCCGCCCCCGCGGTGGCGAACCGGGTCGCCGCCGCGTGCAGCCCGCCGCGCCGGGCCACCACGACCGCCATGGCCAGCCGCCGGACCGGCGCGCCCACCGCCATTGGGTGCCGGTACCGCTCCACCCGGTCGTCCCCGCCCACGATCAGCACCGGCGCGTCAGCACCGCGGGCTTCCAGCCGGGCCGCCACCCGCGCGGCGATGTCGGTGTCCCGTTCACCGGGCCGCCAGGCGGCCAGGCCCTCCTCGACCGCGGCGGCCGCGTCCGCGCCGAGGACCCGCAGGTCCTCCTGTTCCGCGGGGGACAGGGCGAGCCGGAGCGCGCACAGATCATCGGTGGCGTCGATGGCGAAGGCAGGGTGGCCGTCCGCGGCGATCCGGGCGGCCGGGCCGCTCGCGACGTCCATGGCGGCGCGGACGAACGCCTCCGGGTCGTACCACGGGACCGCGATCAGGCCGGTGAAGCCGTGCTCGCGGGGCCGGTACTCCTCGCCCACCCGGCCGGCTTCCACCTCGGTGGTGACCAGGGTGGCCGCGTCGGGAGTGGCCACGACCCAGACCAGATCCACCGCGGCGGTGCGGTCCACCGGCGCCGCCACCGCACCGGTGGCCCAGGCCACGCTCGGCCGGCCGGGTCAGCACCACGGCGGCCAGGTCCGCCCGGGCCGCCAGCCAGCTGGCCAGCCGGGCCTGGGCCGCCGCGGCGCGAGCCACGCTCCGCGGCCATTGTTCGGCTGTACCGAACGAAGTTTTGTGATATAGAATCACTCTCGACATGGAAGCATCAGCATATGACCATGTCAAGGCGATTATGGACTCGCTACCGTAACAAATTGTGTTCTGCAGAGCCGAACATGATGCGTGTATGCACTACCGAACGATGGCGTGAGGAGTGACCAGGTGGCAGCCGAGCAGGACGGGCGCTATACCGTGCAGAGCGTGGCCCGCGCGCTGCGGCTGGTCGGCATCGTGGCCGACGGCCCGGCCGGCGGCCAGACCCTCAGCGAGCTGGCCGGTGCGCTGGGCGCGTCCAAGAGCGCCACGCTCGCGCTGGCCCGGACCCTGGAGTCGTTCGGCTTCCTCCGCGACACCCGGCCTGGCCCGCGGTACACCCTGGGCACCGCGCTGATCCGGCTGGGCGACATCGTGGCCCGCCAGCTCCCGCTGGGCGACCTCTGCCGGCCGCTGCTCGACGAGCTGTCCGAGGCGACCAAGATGACCGCACGGATCGCGGTGCCCGAGGCGGGCTACCCGGTATTCATCGCCCGGGTGGACGGGCCCGGCAGCGTCCGCTTCTACACCCCGCTCGGCCAGCGTGAGGTGCCGTACGCCTCCGCGGCCGGCAAGGCCATCCTGTGCACGCTGCCCGAGCAGGAGGTGCGCCGGATCTGCGCGGAGACCGGCCTGGCCCCGCGCACCGCGCACACCATCACCGACATCGACACGCTGCTGGACAACCTGGCCGCCGCGCGGCGGCTCGGCTTCGCGGTCGACGACGAGGAGGACGCCGAGGGCGTGTTCTGCGCGGGCGCCGCGTTCTTCGGCCATGACGGTTCCTGTGCGGGCGCGGTCAGCGTCACTGGCATCAAGGGGGACCTGCCCGCCTGGCGTATCGACGAACTGGGCCGGGCGGTGCGCAGGTACGCCGACCGGGTGTCCGCCCTGCTCGGCGGCGACCCGTGGGCCTCAGGCAGCGGACGAGGAGCCTGACCGTGACCAGCTCACCGCCGGTCCCGCCGGTCCCGCCTGTTCCGCCGATCCCGCCTGGGCCGCGCGCCGTTCCGCTGGCACCGCCTGCCAGCCCGCCGGTCCCGCCCGGGCCGCACGTCGTTCCGCCGGCACCGCCTGCCAGCCCGCCGGTGACCGCCCTGGTCGTCCGGGCACCGGGCGACCTGGGCCTGGAGCAGCGGGCCGTGCCGGTGCCAGGGCCAGGCGAGGTGCTGGTCCGGCCGGTGCTGGCCGGGTTGTGCGGGACCGACCTGGACATCGTGGCCGGCCGGATCGACCCCGCCTATGTCCGCTACCCGCTGGTGCTGGGGCACGAATGGAGCGGCACCGTGCTGGCTGACGGCGACGGCACACTGGCCCCGGGTACCCGGGTGGTCGCCGAGGGCATTGTGCCGTGCGGGCACTGCGCGCCGTGCCGGGCCGGCCAGACCAACCTGTGCGACACCTACGACGAGATGGGCTTCACCCGGGACGGCGCCGCGGCCGGCTACGCCCTGGTGGCCGGCTCCCTGGTGCACCCGCTCGCGGCCGGGGTCAGCTTTGCCGACGGTGCCCTGGTGGAACCCGCCGCGGTCGTCTACCGGGGGCTGGCCAGCGTGGCGGGCCAGCCGGGCCGCCGGGTCCTGGTGGTCGGGGACGGCACCGTGGCCCTGCTCGCCGTGCGCCTGCTCCGCCTGTGGTCCCCGGCCGAGATCGTGCTGCTGGGCCAGCGCCCGGCCCAGGCGGCGCTGGCCGCGACCGCGGGCGCGGCCCGGTTCGAGACCGGCCCGGCGCAGGCCGGGACCGGGTATGACCTGGTCGTGGAGGCCGCCGGGAGCACCAGCGCGGTATTGACCGCGCTGGCCGCGGCCCGCCGCGGCGGCACCGTGCTGCTGCTCGGCCTGCCACCGCACGGCGCCACCGCCGCGGTGCCCGTGGACGACCTGGTCAACAACGACCTGACCATCCGGGCCAGCTTCGGCTACACCTCGGCCGCGTGGCGGGACGTGGTCGCCCTGCTCAACTCCGGCCAGCTCGCCCTGGACTTCCTGGTCACCCACTGCTTCCCGCTGACCGGCTGGGCCGCCGCCCTCGACACCCTGCGCGGCCACCCTGAAGCCACCCCAGCCCCACGAGGCAAAGTAACCCTCACCCTCACCACCTAACCCTCCCCACTCCCACCGCGGCGGCCCCTCCGGCCCTTATGTGGCGGGAAGTGCGCAAATACGATGCATTCCCCACCACATTGCTGCGCTACCCCCGGGCCAGGGTTAGCTGGCCTCGCGGAGGGCGGGGGAGTGGCGGGCGGCCGCGGATTCGGGCGGCTCTGGTGCTGGCGGGACTGGGTGGGCGCGGCGGTTGCGCAGGGTGACCACGATCAGGACGGCGAGCAGGCCGAGAGCGCCGAGCAGGTAGGCGTTGCCGGTGAGCAGCTGAATGCCGTGCCAGTGGTATTCCACATACCAGGGCTGATCGCCGCGGCGGTAGTAGACCGCGGGGTTGGTGTTGGGCGGCTGCCAGATCAGCCCGAGGGAGAACGGCCCCAGGTCGCTGGGCTCACCCCACAGGCTGCCCGGCCAGGCGCCGTACAGCGCCAGCATGCCCGCGGCCAGGGCCCAGTACCCCCAGCCCACCCAGGACGACGCCCAGTGCCGGGCGCTGCGCATGGCCACCGTCGCGTAGTAGCCGGCGGTCGCCACGCCCGGCACGATCCATACGTAGTGGTGATCCCAGCTGACCGGGGAGACCAGCAGCCCGGTCAGGGCGGCGGCCAGGATCGCGGGTATCTGGTGCCCGGCCCGGTCCAGGATCGCCGCGCAGGCCAGGCCGGCCACCGCGACCAGCACCGCCACCACCAGCCAGGTCAGCTGGGAGCCCGCCACGCTGCCGGACAGCCGGGTGACGAACGCGTGCAGCGACTGGTTGCCCTCCCAGCCGACGAAGCCGGTCCGCCCGCCGTTGAAGAACAGGCCGCCCAGCCACCACTTCCACGAGTCCGCCGGGATGACGATGAACCCGATGATCACGGTAAGGGCGAAAGCCGCGCTGGCCACCGCGGCCTGCCGGAACTTCCTGGCCAGCAGCAGGTACGGGATGAAGATCAGCGGGACCAGCTTGATCCCGGCGGCGATCCCCGACCCCGGCGCCCTTCCACCACCGGCTGGCCCTGGTGTCCGGCTGGCACAGGTCCCAGATGATCAGCGCCATCAGGGCCAGGTTGACCTGGCCCAGGTAGATGGTGCGGATGACCGGCTCGGTCCAGAACACCGCGCCCGCGGTCAGCAACGTGGCGCCCAGCCGGACCAGGCCACGGCAGCCAGCCAGCCCGCCGAAGGTGAACCAGAGCGCAGCCAGCAGCAGGGCGATGTTCGCGACGATGGACGCCCCGGTCAGCACCGTCCACGGCAGGTAGGACACGACCGCGAAGACCACGGCGGCGAACGGCGCGTAAGTGAACTGGAGCGGCAGCGTGACCGGGTCCACCCAGTCGTACAGCGGGGTGGCCAGGTGCGGGTGATAGAACGGCCGGACGTGCCGGACGATCAGCCCGCCGTCCCGGTAGATGCTGAGGTCGATGAAGCTCCGGGTCCAGTTGTACGGATGAGTGATCATGTAGACCCGGTAGCTGGCCAGCACCGCCACAAATACGAGGAGCCCGGCTACCGCCAGTAGCGGGCCGGGCCTGCGCCACGCGGGCAACCCCGCTCTCGTGCGGGTCACGGCCGGTTTCATCTGCCCCACCATAGTGGTCAGCGGCGCTGGAGCGGACAATTCCGGCCCACGATTCGTGGTCGTGGCTTTACCAGCTGGTCGGCAACGGCATACCTTCGCTGTAGCCGGCTGCGCTCTGGACGCCGACCACCGCCCGCTCGTGCAGCTCGTCGAGGTCGGCTGCGCCCGCGTAGGTGCACGCGCTGCGCAGCCCAGCGGTGATCGCGTCGATCAGGTCCTCCACGCCGGGACGCTGCGCGTCCAGGTACATCCGCGCGGTGGAGATGCCCTCCTCGAACAGTTCCTTGCGGGCCCGGTCGAACGGATGAGTCAGCGGCGCTGCGCAGCCGCACCGCCCGGGCCGAGGCCATGCCGAAGCTCTCCTTGTACAGCCGGCCGTCCGGCGTCGCGGAACGCGTCGCCGGGCGACTCGTAGGTGCCGGCGAACCAGGATCCGATCATGACGTTCGACGCACCCGCCGCCAGGGCCAGGGCCACATCCCGGGGATGGCGGATGCCGCCGTCCGCCCACACGTGCGCGCCCAGCCGCCGGGCCTGCGCCGCGCACTCCAGGACCGCGCTGAACTGCGGGCGGCCCACCCCGGTCATCATCCGGGTGGTGCACATCGCGCCCGGCCCCACGCCGACCTTGACGATGTCCGCGCCCGCCGCGACCAGGTCGGTGACGCCCTCCGCGGTGACCACGTTGCCCGCGGCCACCGGCACCTGCGGGCCGACGCCGCGGACCGCGCGCAGCGCGCTGATCATCTTGTCCTGGTGGCCGTGCGCGGTGTCCACGACCAGCACGTCCACCCCGGCGTCCAGCAGCAGCTTCGCCTTGGCCGGCCACGTCACCGTTGATGCCCAGGGCGGCACCGATGCGCAGCCGCCCGGCGCGGTCGGTGGCCGGGCTGGTACAGGGTGGCCCGCAGCGCACCGGTCCGGGTCAGGATGCCCACGCAGCGGCCTGACTCATCGACCACCGGCGCCAGCCGGTGCCGTCCGTCGTGCAGCAGCGTGAAGGCGCACTGCGGGTCGGTCCCGGCGGGCAGCGTGAGCGGGTCGGCCGACATAACGTGGCGCAGCTGGGTGAACCGGTCCACGCCGGTGCAGTCGGACTCGGTTACCACGCCGACCGGCCGGCCGTTCTCGACCACGATGACAGCGCCGTGCGCGCGCTTGGGCAGCAGGGCGAGCGCCTCGCCGGTGGTGTCGGACGGGGCCCAGGGTGATCGGGGTGTCGTGCACCAGGTGGCGGCTCTTCACCCAGGACACCACGTCGGCCACCACGTCAGTCGGGATGTCCTGGGGCAGGATGGCCAGGCCGCCGCGCCGGGCCACGGTCTCCGCCATCCGGCGGCCAGAAACCGCCGTCATGTTGGACACGACCAGCGGGATCGTGCTGCCGCTGCCGTCCCCGGTGGCCAGGTTCACATCCAGCCGGGACGTTACCGCCGACCGGCTGGGCACCAGGAACACATCTGTGTAGGTCAGGTCATAGGCAGGCTGCTGCCCGGTGAGGAATCGCACTCCATCGATTGTGCCCGGCTCCGCTGGGTGCCCGGTCACGCCCCGGCGGCGGTGGCGCCTTCCAGGTCGGGCCGCTCGGCCGGGGTAGCCGCCACCGCGGGGCGGGGGCCGGGGGCCAGCAGCGCCACCAGCAGCAGGAGGCCCAGGGCAGCCAGGCCGTACAGCACGTAGGCGTTCCCGATGAGCAGCTGGATGCCGTGCCAGTGGTATTCCGCGTAACGGGGCCGGTCGCCGAACTTGTTGTAGGTGGACAGGCCGGTCTGCCGCTCCATCCAGAGAAGGCCAAGGGAGAACTCACCCAGGTCCCGGCGATGGCCCAGCAGCCAGCCCGGGTACGCGCCGAAGACGGCGAGCGTGACAGCGACGATGGCCCAGCACGCCCAGCCGGCCCGGCTGGTGATCCACTCCTGGGCCTGCGCGTTCAGCTCCGGCCAGCTCGCCGGGCGCTGCCCGGCGGCGTCGCCCAGGGCCCGGCGGGCGGTGTCCCGCATGGCGGTCACCGCGTAGTGCGCCGCCACCGCCACCGCGGGGACGATCCACACCCAGTGATGGTCCCAGCTGACCGGCGAGGCCAGCAGCCCGGTCAGCGCGGCAGCCAGCAGGCCGGCCATCCGGTGGCCCTTGCGGTCCAGCAGCGCGGCGCAGACCAGCCCGGCCACCACCGTCAGCACGGCCAGGATCAGCCAGGCGTCCGCGGAGCCCGCCACGCTGCCCAGCAGCCGGGCCACCAGCCCGCGCAGCGACTGGTTGCCGGACCAGGCGATGAACCCGGTCCGCCCGCCGTTGAAGAACAGGCCGCCGAACCACCATTTCGCTGAGTCCGCGGGCAGGAACACGAATCCCGCCAGCACGGTGGCGGCGAATGCGGCGCACGCGACCCCGGCCTGCCGGAACCTCCGGGTCACCAGCAGGTACGGGATGAAGATCAGCGGGATCATCTTGATCCCGGCCGCGATCCCGACCCCGGCCCCCTTCCACCGGCGGTAGTCCGGCTGGCACAGGTCCCACATGATCAGCGCCAGCAGGGCCAGGTTCACCTGGCCCAGGTACATCGTGCGGACGACCGGCTCGGTCCAGAACACGGCCGCCGCGGTGAGCAGCGCGGCGCCCAGCCGCAGCGCCCGGGACCGGTAACCGAGCCCGCCGAAGGTGAACCACAGCGTCAGGACCAGCAGGCCGACATTGGCTACCACCACGAGCCTGGGCAGCAGGTACCAGGGAACGAACGACGCTAGCGCGAAAGCGACCGCCGCAAATGGCGGGTAAGTAAACTTCAGCTTAAGCGCGGTATAGCCGGGCCAATCATAAAGCGGTGCCGCGAGATGCGGATTATAAGTCGGCCGCACGTGCCGGACGATCAGGCCACCCGAGCGGTAGACGTACAAGTCCACCGGGTCCATCGTCCAGGCCCACGTGTGGGTGTACTTGTAGGCCAGGTAGCTCGCCATGACCAGCGCAAACGCGGCTGCGCCCGCGATCAGGAGCCAGTAGTCCGGGCGGCGCCGCAGCACAGAGCCGGGCAGCCCGCGGGCGGAGAATGGTGGCACGTGCCCATGATATGGCCCAGAAATTATAGCTTACCTGCGCTTTGCCAGGTCATGGGACAGCGTATTCCTGGGCTGCTCGGCGGAAGAACTGCCGACGCTGGCCGCCAGCGATCAGGTCATGTCCGGATCATTATTTCGTCAGCATTTGCCTGGCCCGGATTTTGCTTTCCACCGGGGCGCCACCAATCACGATGTGTCACCCGCGTCGCCGGGGTCACCAGGCGGTGCGGGGTCTTCTGCTTCCCCGCGTGGCCCTGGTTCCCCGCGTCGCTCTGGGGCCTGTGCTGACGGCCCGCCCGCCAGAGCCTGCCCCAGGAGCTGGCCTTCCCCGGCCGGATCGCTGGGCTGCCATTCGTCCCGGGACAGCATCGCCTCTTCCAGGTCGAGGCCCCGCCAGGATCCCGGACACGTGCAGCGACTCGGCCGCGAGGTAGGCCGCGAACGGGGTGATCAGGGACAACGCACTCTCCGCCAGGGGGTCGCGCAGCCGCATCCGGATGAAGTGGATGACCACGCCGAGCACCAGGCCGGCGATGACCCCGCCCGCGCTGATCACGACGAAGCTCACCACCGCGCTTGGCAGTGACAGCGCACCCGTGCCACGCCGCAGTGCTGACCGCCACCGCGTACACGGTCAGCGCGGTGCCGTCGTTGAGCAGCAGCAGCGCCAGCGCCTGGGTGGCCGTCATCGCGGCACACGCCCCAGCTGGTCAGGCAGTGTGGAACGAGGCGAAGATGATGGCGGCCAGCCGGTCCACCATCTCCTCCCTAGGCAGCCGTACCTCGACGCTGAGCAGGTAGTTGACGCGTTCCAGCATGGCCAGGCAGGCCAGGGCGGTGAGTTCGGCGTGCTCGGGCGGGGTGGCCCGGCCGCTGCTCGCAGCGGCCGCCGTCATGCCCTGCGTGATCGCCTCCGCCAGCTTGAACATCAGCTGGAGCCCGTCGCCCCAGACTTCCTCGCCGACATTGTCGGCCTGGCTGAGGATCCTGATCACCGAGGCGTGCGCGGTGTAAGTGTCACAGAAACTGCTCACCCAGCGGCGCAGCGCGGTCCGGCCAGCGTCGTTATTGGTCACCACGGGGAACTCCCCGGAGACCGAGGCCATGTCGTGCAGCGCGTCCCGCAGCAGCGTCTTGAACAGGTCGTCCTTGTTCGCGAAGTACAGGTAGAAGGTGCCGTGCGAGGTCTTGGCCCGGCGCACCACATCGTCTACCCGGGCCGCCTGGTACCCGCGCTCGTCGAACTCGGCGAGGCCGGCTTCCAGCAGCTTCTGCACGGTCTGGCGGCCCTGGGCGCGCAGCTCACGGTCTTGCGCGGGCAGCCCGCCGCCCATCGACGGCCGCCGCGGGCGGGCGGCCGTAGCCCGCGGCCTGGGCACCGGCCCGCCGTTCGGCCCTGGCGGTTTTCCCGCGTTACTGTCTGGCACAGTTCCCCTCGGCGCGCCGGGGCAAGCTTCCCGACTCATGATCGGAGGGTAGCCTGAATGGCCGCTGGCTGCTGCATTCCGCCGTCGGATGTCCGCCACGGCGCGCAGGCCGGGGCGTCCGCACCCCGGGGAATCCCTGCTCAGGAGCCCAGCACTTGCTGCAGGTAAGAGTTGCTGAACCGGCGCGCCGGGTCAAGTTGATCGCGCAATGCGGCGAATTCGCCGAACTTCGGGTAGACGTCACGCAGGTACTCCGCGTCCTTGGTATGCAGCTTGCCCCAGTGCGGCCGTCCGCCCATGGCGGTCAGGACGGCCTCGACCGCACCGAAGTATTCCGCATGCGGGGCGCGGTGGAAGACATGAATGGCGATGTAGCCGGTGGCCCGGCCGTACCCGGTGGACAGCCAGACGTCGTCGGCCGGCGCGACCCGTACCTCGATCGGGAAGCTGATCCGCCAGTCATGCCGGTCGAACAGGGCGCGGATCTCGCGCAGGGCCCCCGGGAGGTGCTCCCGGGGGATGGCGTACTCCTGCTCCTTGAACCGCACCCGGCGCGGGCTGGTGAACACCCGGGGTGAGGTGTCGGTATAGCTGCGCGCGCTCAGTGCCTTACCCGCGACGCCGTTGACCAGCGGGATCATCCCGGGGTAACGCTGCCCGAGGCGGCAGGTCGCGCCGAACAGGGTGTTGGACAGGAACTCGTCGTCGAGCTGGTAGCGCCACCGCGGCAGCGGGGCGGCAGGCCCGTCGCTGCGGTTGTTCCGTTTGGTCAGGCACCCGTCGGTATGCGGGAACCAGTAAAACTCGAAATGCTCGTTCTCACTGGTCAGCTCATCCAGCCGGGACATCACCTCAGGCCAGGCCATCGGCTCCTCGCGCGCCGCCAGCAGGAACGCGGGCACGACCCGGAAGGTCACCGCGGTCAGCACGCCGAGCGCGCCGAGGCCGACCCGTGCGGCCTGGAACCGGTCCGGGGCATGATCAGCCGACCAGGACACGATGCTGCCGTCGGCGAGCACCAGCTCCAGGCCCGTCACCTGGGCGGCGATGCTGGCCAGATCCCGGCCGGTGCCATGGGTACCGGTCTGGATGGCGCCCGCCACCGTCTGCTCCTGGATATCGCCCATGTTCGCCAGGGCGAGCCCGCGGGCGGTCAGGTAGTCATTGAGCACCCGCAGCGGGCAGCCGGCCGCCACGGTCACCTGGCCGGCCGCCGCGGGCACCGGCTGGATGGCCCGGAGCCCCTCTGGCCGCAGCAGTACCCCGCTGGTCGCGGCGACCGGGGTGAAGGAGTGGCCAGAGCCGGCCATCCGCACCGGGAGCCCGTCCCGGGCCGCCTGGGTGACCGCCTCGACCACCTCCCCGGCGGTCCGCGGGGTGATGACCCGGCGCGGCTCAGCGGACTGGTTGCCCGCCCAGTTCTGCCAGCGGGGCGCGGCGGTGACCATGCCCGGACCCTACCGGAGGCGGCCGCCCGCACTGTGGGATGGTGGCCCCATAGTGGTGCGGATGCGGCTTCCGGGACGCCATGGGCAGGCGGTCTTTCAGCGGCTCGGCCGGGCCAGTTATGGTGGGGACGCGATGACACGCCTGCGCTGGCGCAGAGCGCCGCTGGCAGCTGGCGCCAGGATGCCCGCGGCCCGGGCTCTGGCGGTGGCGGGGGCCGCCCTCGTGATCCTGGCCGGGACCACGGCCATGCGGCCGGCCCCGCCTGCGGCCCGGCCGTCCGCCAGTCCGGCCGCGGCCAGCTCCTTGCACCAGATCTACCTGCCTGACCTGCTGGTCGTCCAGCCGTCCGGGCTGAGTTCCGCGCAGCTCAGCAGGCTGTCCAAGATCGCCGGGGTGCGCGCCGTGATCGCGGCCGACGGCGCCGCCATCAAGCTCAGCGGTCACCAGGTCACCGTGCTCGGGGTGAACCCGCAGCAGTTCCGGTCCTGGACCCCGCTGACCACCGCGTCCGACCAGCGGCTATGGACCGCCCTGCAGCGTGGCCAGTTCGTCACCTCGGACACCGTGGCCCGGCAGCTCAGGCTGACCGCTGGCCGCAGTTACCCGCTGACCGGGGCCGCCGCGCAGGACCTGGCGTTCGGCGGATCCGCGCCGCTCGGCGTGGCCGGCATCGACGTGCTGGTGAGCAACCAGGCCCTGGTCGGCCTGGGGCTGGTGCGCGGCGTGCTCGCGATGATCAGCGCGCCCAGCGCCAGCATGGCCAGCCTGACCAGTGCGGTCCGCAGCATCGCCGGCCCGAAGGCGACGGCGGTCAGCCTGCGCGCGCAGCAACAGCCAAAGCCGCCACCTCAGCAACAGCAGCAACAGCAACAGCAGCAACAGCAGCAGCAGCAGCTGCCGGTGGACTCGGTGGCGGGCCGCGCCCGGCCCGCCACCTACCTCCAGCTGTTCGAGGAGTCCGCCGCGGACTACTGCCCGGGGCTGTCCTGGACGGTGCTCGCCGCCATCGGCCAGATCGAGAGCGGGGATGGCAGCAACGTGGGCCCGTCCATCGCCGGCGCCCTCGGCCCGATGCAGTTCCTGCCGTCTACCTGGGCGGAATGGGGCATCACGGCGTACGGGGAGACCGGGACGCCGAACATCATGGATCCCTACGACGCCGTGCCGTCCGCGGCCCGGCTGCTCTGCGCGGCCGGGGGCGGGACACCGGGCGGCCTGCGCGGCGCCATCTTCGCCTACAACCACGCCACCTGGTACGTCGCCGAGGTACTCGCGCTGGCCAGCGCCTACGCCCGCGATTACGGCTGACCGGCGATTACGGCTGACCGGCGCCTACGGCTGACCGGCGCCGGGCCACGGGCCGGGCACGCCGGGCGGGCTGGTTGGATGGAGTTATGCCGGACTACGACGCGTTCCTGCTGGTGTCCTTCGGCGGCCCGGAGGGCCCGGACGACGTCATGCCGTTCCTGGAGAACGTCACCCGCGGCCGTGGCATCCCGCCCGCCCGGCTCGCCGCGGTAGCCGAGCACTATTACGCGGTCGGCGGGGCCAGCCCCATCAACCAGCAGTGCCGGGACCTGCTGGCCGCCATCGGCAAGGATTTCGCGGCGACCGGGATCGACCTGCCGGTCTACTGGGGGAACCGGAACTGGGCGCCCTACCTCACCGACACCGTGGCGGACATGGCTGCCGCCGGGGTCACCCGCGCGCTCGCGTTCGTGACGTCTGGGTACGGGTCCTACTCCAGCTGCCGGCAGTACCTCGACGACATCGCCCGGGCCCAGGTGCAGGCCGGGCCCGGGGTCCCGCAGATCGACAAACTCCGGCACTTCTACGACCACCCGGGTTTCATCGGGCCATTCGTCACCGCGACGACCGCCGCCATCGAGTCGCTGCCCGAAGCCGTCCGGCCGGGGGTGCCGCTGGTGTTCACCGCGCACAGCGTGCCGGAGACCATGGCCGCGGCCAGCGGGCCGCCGCCCGGCGGCCGTTACCTGCGGCAGCTCACCGAGGCCGCCCGGCTGATCGCCGAGCAGGTCAACGCGGAAAGCGCGGGCGCCGGGCATCCCTGGCGGCTGGTGTTCCAGAGCCGCAGCGGGCCGCCGTCGCAGCCCTGGCTCGGCCCGGATGTCTGTGACTACCTGGAGGAACTGGCCGGGGCCGGGGCCCAGGGCGCGGTCGTCGTCCCGGTCGGTTTCATCTGCGATCACATGGAGGTCGTGCACGACCTGGACGTCGAGGCCGCGCAGGCCGCCCAGCGGCTGGGGCTGCCGCTGGCCCGGGCCGCCACCCCCGGCACCGACTCGCGCTTCGTCGCGATGATCACCGAGCTGGTGCGGGAACGGCTGGACAGTTCGGTGCGGCCGGCCGCGCTGGGCACGCTCGGCCCGGCGGGAAATGCCTGCCGCAACGATTGTTGCCGCCTGGCTGCCGCTGCGCCCGGTTCCGGGCGTCCCGTGGCCAGGTCATGAGCCGCCAACCGCCCGCCACCCCGGACCCGGCGGCCCTGCTCAGCCTGGCGTGCTCCGCCGCGGGAGCGGCCGCGCAGATGCTGGCCAGCCGCCGCCCGGCCGGCCCGGAGGGGCGGCCGGAGGTGGCTAGCACCAAGTCCAGCCCGACGGACGTGGTAACCGAGATGGACCGCGCGGCCGAAGCCATGATCGCGGAACGGATCCTGGCCGAGCGGCCGGGGGACGGGTTCCTGGGTGAGGAGGGCGGGGAGTCCCCGGGCCCGGCCCGCCCGGGGCCCGGGGCGGGCCGGGTGCGCTGGATCGTGGACCCGCTGGACGGCACGGTCAACTATCTGTACGGGCTGCCGGACTGGGCGGTCAGCGTCGCCGCCGAAGTGGATGGCGTGGTGCTGGCGGGCGTGGTCGCGGTGCCCCGCCACGGCGAAGTGTTCACCGCTGTCGCCGGGCAGGGCAGCTGGCTGCGGCCCGCGGATGGGCCAGCGGTGCGGCTGCGCTGCAACACCGGGGTACCGCTGCACCGCGCCCTGGTGTCCACCGGATTCGGTTACGCGCAGGCCCGCCGGGCGGTGCAGGGCGAGATCGTGGCCGTGCTGCTGCCCGCGGTGCGGGACATCCGCCGGGGCGGTTCCTGTGCGGTGGACCTGTGCTCACTCGCCGCCGGGCGGCTGGATGCCTACTACGAGCGTGGCGTCAACTACTGGGACTACGCGGCGGGCGGCCTGATCGCCGCCGAGGCGGGCGCGCAGGTCGGCGGCCTGGCCGGGAAGCCCGCCAACCCGGGCCTTACTATTGCCGCCGCTCCCGGCCTGTTCCGGGAGCTGCACGACTTCCTGGTCCCGCTGGACCCGGAGCGCGACGCCCCCGCCGGGTAGCGCCGACCCAAGCGTGGGCGCACATGACTACCGTAGGCAGGTAAGTCCGGCCCCTGAATCGCTATGACCAGAGCAGACATGATGGGTCATATGGGTCTGGGGGAACTTCGGCCTAATGGCCCATGATCAGGGGCCTGGGCGGCCTAAGACTGACGGGTGAGGGTGCCGGAGGGGCTGGGCGCGCCGGTACGCCGGAAGGTGAAGCCCAGCTCGGTGGCGGACTCCTGGGTCAGCGTGATCACGCCGTCCTCGCAGTTCTGCTGGCCGCTGGTGATGGTCTGGTTCAGGGTCAGCGTGCCGCCCGCGGCCGACCCCAGGACCAGCTGACCGGAGCAGGACAGCTGCGGGTAGGCCACGGTGCCGCCTGAGGAGCCCGCGGTGAGCTGGACGGTCACGGTGACCTGGAGGTCCGGATCGGTCTGCCGGACCATGCCCGACCAGGTGCCGGACAGGGCAGCCGGGATGGCTGGGGCCGGGGTCGGGGAGGCTGCGGCGGTGCGCCGGGGAGCGCTGGTGCTGTCCGCGGCGGCCCGGGTGCTGGCGTCAGGGCGGCCGGACTCGTGCCGGACGATCAGGGTGGCCGCCACGGCGATGACCGCCAGGCAGCCCGCCAGGGCCGCGACCCAGGCGGCCCGCCGGTACCGGACCGGGGGAGCGTCCTTGTCCGGGTGCGGCCGTACGGCCAGCCGGATCACCCCCCGCCCGGCCGCCCGGGCCCGCCGGGTTCCCTCCGCCAGCAGGCCCGCGGCCGGCTCGCTGTTGCCGAGCAGCGCCGCGACCAGCTTCCTGGCCTGCGGCCTGCTGGCTGGATCAGGAGCAAGGCAGGCGGACACCACGTTCCGCATGGGCTCGGCCAGGCTGGCCAGATCCGGCGGCCCGTCGGCCGGGCGGCCGGTCGCCGCGAACAGCATCATCCGGGCCCAGCTGAGCAGGTCCGCGGCGGGCGTGGCCGACCCGTAGGGCGGGGTGATGCTGAAGTGGACGATCCGCGGCCCCTCCGCGCCGAGCACCACATGGGCCGGCCCGAAATCCCCGTGCACCAGGCCCGCCTGATGGATGGAGGCGAGCCCGGTGGCGGTGCCGATGGCGAGCGCCGCGAGCACGGGAGCGTCCAGCGGCCCCTCGGCCCGGACCGTCTCTAGCAGCGACGGTCCCTCGACGAACTCGCTGACCAGGAACGGCTGGTCCTCGTCGAACCCCGCGTCCAGGATCCGGGCCGCGCAGAACGGGGCCACCCGGCGGGCCGCCCGGGCCTCGGCCGTGAACCGGTCCCGGGACGCGGCATCGGGCGCAGAGGCCTTGCCGATCTGGGTAATCGCCACCGGGCTGCCGTCAGGCAGCCGGGCCAGGAACGTGGCCGCGGCGCCCGGGTCAGCCAGATCGTCCGCGATGCGCCCGGCCAGGCGGTAACGACCGACGCGCCGTGGATCGTCGGGCCGCAGTGGCGTGACGAAGGGCATGCGGCGTCTCCGCTGATCCTGCGAACTGGGGAGGATGAGATTCGTACCATACGCACGTTTGCGTGCTTGGCGTGCCTAGATCAGGGGAACTTACCGTCGCGAAGCCTTGTTGAGGGCTTTGCGTGGCTGCGGGCGTCGCTGAGGACACGGACACGCCGCGCTGTTGCCGTACCCTCCGTGTGCGCGGGGAGAGGACGTGACAGAATTCCCCGCCGAAGATTCCCCGCGCAATCGGGCACAACTGCGGCCCGCCGAGCGTTACATCCGCGCGACGGGGCCCACAACGAAGAAGGGGGTGGAGAACCCAGATGGCAACTGACTACGACAGCCCGCGTAAGACAGACGACGAGCTCACTGAAGACAGCCTGCAGGAACTGCAGGCGCGTCGGATGGACAAGTCCTCCAGCACGATCGACATCGATCCTGACGATGTCGCCGAGTCGCTGGAGCTGCCTGGGGCAGATCTGTCCAACGAGGAACTGTCATTCCGAGTCATCCCGCGGCAGGCTGACGAGTTCACCTGTTCGCGTTGCTTCTTGGTACACCACCGGAGTCAGCTGGCTGAGGATCGCAATGGTCAGCCGGTGTGCCGCGAGTGTGCGGCCTGAGTGATCGGGCCGCACGCTCCGGCGGGCAGTAGGAGTAGGCAGTGCGGTAGGCAGTAGGACAGTGCGCTAGAGCAGGGCGGACGCGGCGTCGTCATGGCTGGTAACCGTGCTAGCCGCGGCCAAGTGCAGGTAGTGAGGGGATAGCGCGGTAGATGTCCGGTCGCTGATGGCGCTGCGCAGGTAACGGGATGCCACATGAAGGCGCGTTCGCGTCGCGTTTCGCAGGCTGTGTCCGGCTGGTTTGCGCCGATCGGGGTCCTCACGTTGGCCCTGGCGGCCTGTGCGTCGGGGACGGCCCATTCATCGCCGTCGTCAGCGGCTGCGCCCGCTAGTTCCGCGCGGGCTGCCGCGCCCGCGACGCCGGCCCCGGGCGGGGGGGCGGCCGGGGCGCCCGCGCACACGGTGCTCGTGCTGCTGGAGAACCACAGCTACGGCGAGGTGATCGGCAGCCCGCAGGCGCCCTACCTCAACCAGCTCGCCGCGCACGGCGCCCTGTTCACCGACTCCCACGCGGTGACCCACCCCAGCGAGCCGAACTACCTGGCCCTGTTCTCCGGCAGCACGCAGGGGGTCACCGACGACAGCTGCCCGCACCAGTTCACCGCCGCCAACCTCGGCTCCGAGCTGATCGCCGCGGGCCGGACCTTTGCCGGGTACGCCGAGGACCTGCCCGCCCCCGGTTCACTGGCCTGCGCCAGCGGCGAGTACGCACGCAAGCACGTGCCCTGGGCCAACTTCACCAACGTGCCCGCCGCGGACAGCCAGCCGTTCACCAGCTTCCCGGCCGGGAACTACGCCCGGCTGCCCACGGTGTCCTTTGTCATCCCGAACCTGTGCGACGACATGCACGACTGCCCGGTGGCTACCGGGGACGCCTGGGTCCGGACCCATCTGAGCGGGTACGCCCGCTGGGCGATGACCCACCACAGCCTGCTGGTCGTGACCTGGGACGAGAACGACGACAGCCCCGGCAACCAGATTCCCACGATCATCGCGGGCCAGCAGGTGCGCCCCGGGCGGTACTCCCAGCCGATCACGCACTACGGCGTCTTGCGCACGATCGAGGACCTCTACCAGCTGCCACCGCTCGGCCACGCCGCCACGGCCAGCCCGATCACCGGGATATGGAGCTAGCGGCAGCCGGCCACGCCGATCCGCACGATACACACCGGCTCAGCCGGGTATAGCGATCAGCGGCCCGGAACCATTGCGGTCCGGGGACGGTGGCAGGCCGGGAAGGTGGCAGACACTGTGCGGCAAACCCCAGCGCGGCAATCCCCCACGCGGCCAGCTCCGGCGCAGCCGGCATCTGCGCGGCAGGCCCCCGAGCAGCAGGCGCCGGAGCCGCAGGCGGCCGGCCCGGCGGAGCTGATCTTCAGCGGCGGCCCGGTGTACACGGTGCCCGCGGGCGGCAGCCGGATGGTCCCGGCGGCCACCCGCCCGGATGGCCCGCCCGCTACGGCGGTGGCGGTGCGCGGTGGCCGGATCATCGCCGTGAGCACCGACGACGCCGTGCGTGAGCTGGCCGGTCCCGGGACCAGCGTGGTGGACCTGCGCGGCCGACCGGTGCTGCCCGGCTTCCAGGACGCGCACGTGCACCCGACGTTCGCGGGCCTCACCATGCTGCGCTGCGATCTCGCGGACGCGGCGGACGCGGCCGGCGCACTGCACCGGGTCAGGGCCTACGCGGACACGCATCCCGATCATGAGTGGATCTCCGGCAGCGGCTGGCGGATGGAATGGTTCGCGGGCGGCACGCCCGGCCGCGAGCTGCTGGACCAGGTGCTGCCGGACCGGCCCGCCTACCTGACCAACCGGGACGGGCACGGCGCGTGGGTGAACTCGCGCGCGCTGGCCCTGGCTGGGCTGGACGCCAGCACCCCGGACCCGGCCGACGGCCGGATCGAGCGCACCACCGACGGATCGCCCCAGGGCACGCTGCACGAGGGCGCGGCCCTGCTGGTCGGGCGGCTGGTCCCGGCGGCCACCACGGCGGAGCGGCTGGCCGCCCTGCTGCTGGCCCAGCAGCATCTGCACGCGCTCGGCATCACCGCCTGGCAGGACGCCATCGTCGGGGAGTACCTCGGCTACCCCGACCCACTCCCTACGTACCTGGCTGCCGCGGCGCAGGGCGTGCTCACCGCGCGGGTCGAGGGGGCCCTATGGTGGGACCGGGGCCGCGGCGGTGAGCAGCTCGGCGCGCTGCTCAGGCGGCGGGAGGCCGGCCAGGCGGGCCGGTTCCGGGCCACCGCCGTGAAGATCATGCAGGACGGGGTGGTGGAGAACTTCACCGCCGGGATGATCGACCCCTACCTGGACGGCTGCGGCTGCCAGACCGCCGCCCGTGGGCTGTCCTACGTCGACCCGGTGCAGCTATGCGAGCAGGTGACCCAGCTGGACGCGGCCGGGTTCGGGGTGCACGTGCACGCCATCGGTGACCGGGCGGTGCGGGAGGCGCTGGACGCCTTTGCCGCGGCCCGGTCCCGCAACCAGGCCACCCCCGGCCGGCACCACATCGCGCACCTGCAGTGTGTGCACCCCGACGACATCCCGCGGTTCGCCGGGCTCGGCGTGACCGCGAACATGCAGGCGCTATGGGCCGCGCACGAGCCGCAGATGGACGAGCTGACGATCCCGTTCCTCGGCCCGGACCGGGCGGCTGGCCAGTACCCGTTCGCGGCTCTGCTGGACGCCGGGGCGCGGCTGGCGGCAGGTAGCGACTGGGCGGTGAGCAGCGCCAACCCGCTGCAGGGGATCCACGTGGCGGTGAACCGGACGCTGCCCGGCCAGCCCGCGGAGCCGTTCCTGCCCGGCCAGGCCCTGGACCTCGCCGAAGCCCTCGCCGCGTACACCGCCGGGTCGGCTTATGTGAACAACCTGGACGAGACCGGCGCGATCCAGCCCGGCTACCTGGCCGACCTGGTCGTACTGGACCGTGACCCGTTCGCCGGGCCGCCGGGGGAGATCGCCGCGGCCACCGTCGAGCTCACCTACGTGGAGGGCGAGCCGGTGTTCGCCGTGCCGTCTGCGTAGCGTGGTGCCCATGCAGACAACCACACTGGGCCGGGGTGGCCCGCAGGTGTCCCGGGCCGGGCTGGGCCTGATGGGCATGTCCGGGATCTACGGGCCCGCCGATGACGCGGAGAGCGTCGCCACGATCCGGGCCGCGCTGGACGCCGGGATCACCCTGCTGGACACCGGCGACTTCTACGGCATGGGGCACAACGAGCTGCTGCTGTCCCGGGCCCTCGCCGAGGTGCCCAGGGACAGCGTGTTCGTACAGGTCAAGTTCGGCGGCATGCGCGATCCCAGCGGCGCGTTCATCGGGCACGACGCCAGCCCGGCCGGGGTGAAGAACTTCCTCTCGTACTCGCTGACCCGGCTCGGCACGGACTACATCGACCTCTACCAGCCCGCCCGGCTGGACCCGCACGTGCCGATCGAGGACACCGTCGGCGCCATCACGGAGATGATCGACGCCGGGTACGTCCGGCACCTGGGCCTGTCCGAGGTGGGCGTGGACACCATCCGCCGCGCGCACGCCGTGCACCCGGTCCGCGAGCTGCAGATCGAGTACTCGCTGATGAGCCGGGGCGTCGAGGCGCAGATCCTGCCCGTGCTGCGCGAGCTGGGGATCAGCATGACGGCGTACGGCATCATGTCCCGCGGCTTGCTGAGCCGGGACACCGCGCAGCTGGCGGACGGCGACCCGCGGGCGCGCTTCCCCCGGTTCCAGGGCGGCAACCTGGAGCGCAACCTCGAGCTGCTCGCCGCCCTGGAGAAGATCGCAGATGGGCGCGGGGTGAGCACCGCGCAGCTCGCCATCGCCTGGGTGGCCGCCCAGGGCGACGACATCATCCCACTGATCGGCACCAAGCGGCGGACCCGGCTCGCCGAGGCCATCGCCGCGCTCGACCTCCAGCTCAGCCCGGACGAGCTGGCCGCCATCGGGGCAGCGGTGCCATCCGGGCAGGTGGCCGGCACCCGGTACGACCCCGTGCAGATGCGGGCCCTGGACAGCGAACGCTAGCCCGTAGTTCCCCCCGGGATGATCTGACACCCCTGTTCACCTGGGAAAACGTGGGCGCACATGACTACCGTAGAGAGGTAAGCCCGGCCCCTGCAGTTCTATGACCAGGACAGACATGATGGGCCTCGCTGCTGTTCTCCAGCATCGCGGCCTGCGCGCAGCTGTGCGCGTGCGTCCAGATAGCGAGCCAGTGCTGGCAATCGGCCGCGGAATACCGGATGGTGCTCGGGCTCCCGCCGACGAACCTGCGGCCGAACAGAGCGTTCATCGCCGCGGCGATCAGGCCGCTGGCGCCGACCGCGACCAGGCCGATCGCGCCCAGCTGCCAAGCCGCCATGAGGACGTCGCGGAGCACGGCGAGGGTGGGCAGCCGACGCAGCCGTGCGTCGTGCGCGCGGACCACGGCCCGCACCGACCCGAAGCTGGACACCGCGTGCTCCTGGGCCGCGCGCTCGGACAGCCCGGCCGCCAGTCCTTCCGCCACGGCCTCGCGCAGATGGTCCTCGGCCTCGGCGAGCACCCGGCGGGCCTCCCGGGGCTTGGTGCGCAGCGCGGCGTAGAGCCGGTCCAGGTACTCCTCGACCACGTCGTCGCCGGCCGCGCTCATGCCGACCACCCCAGCACCGCCTGGACACCGCGGGTGAACTGCCGGTACTCGGTCTGCTCCGCGGCCAGCGCGGCCGCGCCCGGGGCGGTCAGCGCGTAGATCCGGCGCCGCCGCCCGTCCGCCATGGACCAGGAGCTGCTCAGCAGCCCGGCGTCCTCCAGCCGGTGCAGCGCCGGGTACACGGTGCCCTCCGGCAGGTCAAACGTGCCCTCGCTGCGCTGGCGTAGCTCGGCGATGATCGCGTAGCCATGCGCGGGACGCGCCGTGAGCACGGACAGCAGCAGCAGGTCCAGGTGGCCTTTGAGACGTTCCCGATTCATACCTCGGAACACTATGCTTAGAGGCGCTAAGTGTCAATCCGGGGCGCGGTCATAGCTCGTATTTCTCCAGCGGGTCGAGGTGCACCAGCCCGACCTCCAGCACCCGGCGCGGATCGTGCCGGTACAGGTAGATCAGGTAGAGCAGGCCCAGCACCATCCAGCCCGCCACTCCCGGCCCCAGGTAGGAGTAGGGCGGGGCCAGCGGGACGATGAACGAGAACACCTTGATGCCTGCGGAGGTAAGCCACGCCGGGATGAACGTGATGATCCCCAGCACCGGGATCACCAGGTGCAGCACCGGGTTGAACCGGCCGCGCTGGCGAGCGAAGTAGCCGATGCAGGCGGCGTTCATCATGATGTAGATCGCGACCAGCACGATGACCAGGGCCGTGGCCACCATGACGAAGGCGGTGGTGGGCCCGTAGCCGAGGCCGAGGCCGAGGGTGACGGCCACGGTGATCACGAAGCCGACCACGATGGCCACCGCGGGGGAGTGGTGCCTCGGGTGTACCTGGGCCAGGAATCGCGGGAAGGCGCCGATCCGGCCCATCGCGTAGGCGGTGCGGCTGGACACGTTCACCCCGGCGTTGGCGTTGGCGATGGTGGAGTTCACGATGGCCAGGAACACGAAGAACCAGAAGATCCCGTACAGCGAGCGGGCCAGGCCCACCCAGGACGCGGCGCCGGTCCCGGTGGTGAAGCTGGCGAACCGGACGGGCCCGTACGCCACGTCCACGGCATAGGTAGTGAACACGTACAGGGCGCCGATGAGCAGGGTGGCCAGCAGCACCGCCCGCGGGATCGTCCGCCGCGGGTCCCTGGCCTCCTCGGCCAGCGGGGCCGCGCCCTCGAACCCGCCGAAGGCCAGGATCGTGTACACCGAGCCGCCGATCACCCCGGCGATGCCGCGGAAACCCGGCGGGGTGTACTTCGTGGTGAACACGCTGAGCGTGTTGTGGCTGCCCGCGTGCACCACGAAGAAGACCGCGAGGACCAGGAAGACCCCGATCTCGAACAGGCCGAGCGTGGTGCCCAGCCGGGCCGAGGTGCGGATGCCGTAGAAGCCGGCTGCGAGCACGATCACCGCCCCGGCCAGTGCCCACGGCCACCACAGGTTCGCCGGGTAGCCGTGGAACTCGGCGTTGATGGTGGCCGCGGTGGTGAAGCCCAGCTGGAGCAGGACGAGCGGCGGGATCAGGAACCCGACCAGCACGTAGCCCCAGGCCACCAGGAAGCCGATGGACGGGTGCAGGCCGCGGGCGGCGTAGGTGGCCAGCGATCCGGCGGACGGCATCTCCCGGGCCAGCAGCCCGATACTGCACGCGCAGAATAAGCAGGCGATCAGCGCGAAAACCACCGCCAGGGGCAGCGAGCCGCCCGCGAAGGCGACACCGGCCGGGATCGAGGCGGCGATGGCCGCGCCCGGCGCCATGTCGGTGATGCTCTGGAATGCGACCTCACGCAGCCCGATGGCGTTACGCCGCAGCGCGAGTGCTGGCTGAGTGGCCTCGTGCGCCATGGCGGCCTCCAGGATCGTGGTACCCGCGTTGCGCCGATCGTCTCATGTGACGTCTCGTACGGACAGATCCTGCGGCAGGCGGCTGCACAGCCAGTCAGCCCGGCCTGGGCCCGGCTCGCCGTAGGCTGGCTCCGCACGGCGGCCGGGCCGCCGTGGCTGGGCTACTGGGGTTCGCGGTGGCCGTTGCGGGCGAACGCGCCCGGGCGGGGCATCTGCCGGGGCAGCGATACCTCGGCGCTGACGTCGGCGGCCAGCCGGACGCTGTCGCCATCGACCAGCCGTACCTCGGTTCCGGGGAGTACCCGGTCACCGTTGACAAAGGTCCCGTTGGTCGAGTGCTCGTCCCGGATAGTCGCTTGCCCGGTGTCGCTGACGGTGACCGTGGCGTGCCGCCGGGAAACATTGTCGTAGCTCGCGAAGGCCGCGGCCACCAGCGATTCCTCCGGGTCACGGCCGAGCACCAGGGAGGTTCCCGCGGGCACTTCGACGTTGCCGGTGGGGAACGCGAGGCGCAGTACCACCGGCGAGATGATGCCGGCCGGGGGTGGCAGCGGCTCCCGGCAGACCTGGCAGAACACGGCGGCCGGCTCGCTGATCGCCGCGCCGCAGTGCGGGCAGGACGTGGGCCCGGCGGCGGGTGCGGCGGCCGCCTCCCGCTTGAGGAACTCCTGCATGACGGTGGGCGGCGTGGCTGGCTCATCCGCGGGGAGGTTCCTGGGCAGGTTGGCCCCGCAGGTGAAGCAGATCAGGTCCTCTTGCTGGACCTCGGCAGCACAAGCGGGACAGGTCAGGGTCGCCATGTCGTCCTCCGGGACGGCGGCAGGGGCATATGCACGTGAGCCTAACGTCCGTGGGGCGCTAAGGGTGCCCGGCCGGCGGCCCGGCGCGCCGGGCCGCCGTTGCCGGGGGTGCCGTCTGCGCTGTGCTGGGCCGCCCAGGCTGCTGCCGGGCCGGGCGGCCGCCAGTAACATCGCGGTGATGGCACGCTGCCGACCGTGACGGCCCATTTCCCGGCCGGACGCTGCGGCAATGCAGTGAGGATCTCAGATGATCAGCTACACGCTCAGCGACGAACACGAGGCGCTGCGCCGGACCGTGGCGGAGTTCGCCCGCGACGTGGTGGCACCAGTGATCGGCGGCTACTACCAGCGGGCCGAGTTCCCCTACGAACTGATCGCCCGGATGGGCAAGCTGGGGCTGTTCGGGCTGCCCTTCCCGGAGGAGTTCGGCGGCATGGGCGGCGACTACTTCGCCCTGAGCCTGGCCCTGGAGGAACTCGCCCGGGTGGATTCCTCGGTGGCCATCACCCTGGAAGCCGCGGTGGCGCTGGGCGCCATGCCGATCTACCGGTTCGGCTCGGACCAGCAGCGCTGCCGCTGGCTGCCGGACCTGTGCGCAGGCGAGCGGCTCGCTGCTTTCGGCCTGACCGAGCCGGGCGGCGGATCCGACATCGCCGGGGGGATGCGGACCACCGCCCGGCTGGTGCAGGGGAGGAGGCGGGTTGCGGGGAGTGGGTCATCGACGGCAGCAAGGCCTTCATCACGAACTCGGGGACCTCGATCACCTCGGTGGTGACCGTCCTCGCGATCACCGGCGGCCCGGCCGGGACCGGCCGCGGCGCGGGGGAGGCCGGTGGCACGGGGGAGGCCGGTGGCACGGGGGAGGCCAGTGGCACGGGGGAGGCCAGTGGCGGCCGGCGGCGGCGCCGGGAGATCTCGGCCATCATGGTGCCAGCCGGCACCCCGGGGCTTACCGTCGGACCGGAATACTCCAAGGTCGGCTGGTGTGCCTCGGACACCCGGGAACTGGGCTTCACCGCGTGCCGGGTGCCTGAGGCCAACCTGCTCGGCGAGCGCGGCCGGGGCTACGCGCAGTTCCTGCAGGTCCTGGACGAGGGGCGGATCGCGATCGCCGCGCTGGCCACCGGCCTGGCCCAGGGCTGCCTGGACGAGTGCCTGCGGTACGCCGGGCAGCGGGAGGCCTTCGGTCACCAGCTCGGGCACTATCAGGCCATCCAGTTCAAGCTCGCTGACATGGCGGCCCGGGTGCATGCGGCCCGGCTGGCCTGGTACGACGCAGCGGCCCGGCTGGTCGCGGGGGAGCGGGTCAAGCAGCAGGCGGCCGTGGCCAAGCTGCTCGCCTCAGCCGCGGCCATGGACAACGCCAGGGACGCCACGCAGATCTTCGGCGGCTACGGGTACGTGAACGAGTTCCCGGTCGCCCGGTTCTACCGGGACGCCAAGGTGCTCGAGATCGGCGAGGGCACGTCCGAGGTGCAGCGCATGATCATCGCCCGGGAGCTGGGTGTTACCGGCTAGCTAGCGAGCCTTTGTCGCTAGGAGGGTCCGGCTAGTGGAACACCAGCTGGGCCACATTGAGCGGCGGGGACAGCACGCCGTCCTGTGCCATCAGGGACGCCACCCGCTGCAGGTTGCTCGCCTTCACCGAGGTGGGATAAGTGCCCAGGGTCACCAGCGACGCCTGCTCCGGCTTCATGTGCACCTCGTTCTCCAGCACAGACTGAATAGAAGAGGCGAGGGCGGCATCCCCCTGGGCCTTGAGCAGCGCGCTGCGGAATGCCAGCACCGTGCTCCGGTTCTTCTGCGCGAAGGACCCGAGGGTGAAATATCCCGAAAGCGGCAGGCTTTCCGTCTGGCCGCTGCACGAGTCGAGTACCTCGGTGGCACCGATCTGGCTTTCCGCCTGGAAAATGGTCGGCTCGGTAGCCAGGATCGCATCGACCTGGTGGCTGGCGAGGGCGTTGACCAGCTGGCTGGTGGGCATCGGCCGCCAGTGCACCGTGGCCGGATCGACCCCGGCATTCGACAGCGCCGACTGGGTGGCCAGGGTCTCCTCGCTGTACGGCAGGGTGGCGTTGAACGGCATGTCCTGCGGCTCGGGCGTGCCGATGGTCTTGTGCGCGAGCTGCTGGGCGCTGGTGAGACCCGACCCGGCCCGGCTCAGCACCTCCATCACGCTGGGGCCAGCGTCGTAGCCGTCGGCTACCACGAGCAGGCCCGGGTGGCTCTTGCTGTCCTCGGCCGAGAAGAAGTCCGCGTAGTCGCCGACCGCGATGTCCGCGCTGCCGCTGGTGAGCGCCGAGACTTCCTTGGTGATCGAGCCGTCGTTCTGGATGTTGACGGTCAGCCCGGCGTCCTTGAACAACCCGTCCTGCTGCGCGAGGTACAGCGGCGCGTCATTGACCCCGGGCTGGGCGGCCACAGTGATCGTGGACAGGTTGGGCGCCGGGGTGGAGGAGCCACCGGACAGGCCACAGCCGGCCACCAGGGTGACCGCCAGGGCCGCGCTGGCGGCGGTGCGGATTCCCGGACGTGTGAGCGCCCGGCGGGACGAAGGCTGCAGGCAGGCCGGGCGAGACGTCATGACTCTCCTTCGGGCACATGCGGGTCGGGCACGGGCGGCGGCCGGGGTGCTGAGCGCCGGAGTGGCCCGCGCCCAGAGTAGGGATACCTGGGTGCACAGGGCTGTCTCACTTGGCACTCTCGGCGCTCCACACAGATGCGCCGGGCAGTTAGTACAGAACGGAGCACGTCCGTAGCGTCAGAGAGTACCCTACTGACACCAAGCTAGACGGCAAACGTCACCTTAGAGCGCCTTTTCCCGTCCTACGCTCTTGATCAAGCGCAGTGGTAAGACGTTAGGGTTACCCTTGGCCGCGCGCCCGCGGCGGCCCGGAAAAATAGTCGTCACCCGGGAAGGGGTGCGTCATGTCAGTTCCGCCGCAAGTCCCGCGGGCCTGCTGGCTCGCCACACTAGCCAGGTGAGAGGTGCAGAGGCTGTGCGGTCTCGCAGCAAGAAGAGCGGTACCCGGCTGGCTGAAGAGTCAACCGCGGATCTAGCCGCGGACGGCAGCCCGGGTTCCCTGGCACCCGCCGACGCCAACGGCCGGGACGGGAGTATGGAGCCGGGTGGCGCCACCCCCGCCAGCGCGAGGCCAGCAGGCCGTAACTCGCGCCGGGCCCTCCGGAACTGGCGGGTGCGCTCGCGGCTGGTCCTGCTGATTGCTATTCCCACGCTTACCGCCGTCGTGCTCGGTGGCACGAACATCGTGTCCTACGCGCGCACCGCGGCCGCGGACGGCCGGGTCCAGCAGCTGGCCAACCTGAGCTCGGACATCATCACGCTGTCGCAGAAACTGGAGGACGAGCGGGACCAGACCGCCTACTTCATCGGTCTCGGCACGCAGGGTGGCCGGGCCGAGGAGCTGGCGGCTGGCCGGGGTGGCTCGGCCGGTGCCGAGCCGCAGCTGGCTGTGGTGCAGCAGTCCTACGGTGCCACCGACCCGTCGGTGAACGCTGTCCGCACCGAGCTGAACCAGGTCAACGGGTCCTTCTCGAGCCAGGCGCAGCAGGAGGCGGCCACCGCCCGCACGGCCCTGGCCGACCTGAAGTTCCTGCGCAGCGCGGCCACCCAGACCGCGCTGCCCGCGCTCGTCGTGGTGCAGAAGTACACGCAGATGATTAACGACCTGCTGGCCGTGATCGACGTGACCGCACAGGGCGCCAGCGACGCGACCCTGGCGCAAGCCATCCGCGTGCTGGGCCTGGTGTCCCGCATGCAGGAGCAGGCCTCGGAACAGCGCGGCATCCTGGTGGCCGGCCTGCTGCAACACCAGCTGGACGCGAACCAGCTGGCCGCGCTGACCGCGGCCCAGTCCGAGCAGCAGAGCAACCTGCAGTCGTTCAACAGCTCGGCCAGCGTCGGCCAGCGGCAGCTGTGGGACAACAGCGTGTCCGCGTCCTTCGTGTTCGAGGCGAACGCCGAGGAAACCCAGGCGATCTCCACCGAGCAGCAGACCGGCTCCCTGCAGAACGACCTGACCAGCGCGGATGACTGGTACGGCGCCATGTCGAACCAGATCGACGCCCAGATGGGAGCGGTCGAGCAGAGACTGACCTCGCAGGTCACCGCGCGGGCGGCGTCGCTGCACCGGACGGCGCTGCTCTACGCGATCGGCGTCGGCATCGCGGTCCTCCTCGTGCTGGCCCTCGCGCTGTTCCTCACGGTCATGGTCGGCCGGTCCATGGTCCGCCCGCTGCGCCGGCTGCGGGCCGGGGCCCTGGAAGTGGCGGGCGTGCGGCTGCCCGAGACGGTCCGCCGGATGAGCGAGACCGACGGCGATGGCGTCGCGCTCGACGTCGAGCCCATCGACGTGGACTCGTCCGACGAGATCGGTGAAGTGGCGCGGGCCTTCGACCAGGTCCACCGGGAAGCGCTGCGGCTGGCCGCCAACGAGGCGGCCCTGCGCGGGAACGTCAACGCGATGTTCGTGAACCTGTCCCGGCGCAGCCAGTCCCTGGTCGAACGCCAGATCCGGCTGATCGACGACCTGGAGCAGGGCGAGCAGGACCCGGAGCGGCTGTCCAGCCTGTTCCAGATGGACCACCTGGCCACCCGGATGCGCCGCAACTCGGAGAACCTGCTGGTGCTCGCCGGCCACGAGGTGTCCCGGCGGTGGAACCAGCCGGTGGCCCTGGTGGACGTGCTCCGGGCCGCGGTCTCCGAGATCGAGCAGTACGAGCGGGTCACGCTGAACGTGCAGCCGGGCATCGCGGTCCGTGGCCAGGCCGTCAACGACGTGGTGCACCTGGTCGCCGAGCTGGTCGAGAACGCTACCTCGTTCTCGTCCGCCGAGACCCCGGTCACCGTCGTCCGGCCACCTGCTGAACAGCGGCGGGGTGCTGCTCGACATCACCGACCAGGGTGTCGGCATGGGCGCGGAGGAGATGGCGCACGCCAACTGGCGGCTGGACAACCCGCCGGTGGTGGACGTCGCCGTGTCCCGCCGGATGGGCCTGTTCGTGGTCGCCCGGCTGGCGGCCAGGCACGGGATCCGGGTCCGGCTCCGGCCGGCCTCGACCGGCGGCCTGACCGCCCTGGTCTGGCTGCCGGACGAGACCGTGACGCACGAGGCCGGCGGAGCCCCGCCCGCGCTGCGCCGGTTCGACCGCAACGGGCCCGGCACGAACGACTCCCTCGACGCGCTCTCCGCGCTCGGCGGTAGCTCGCTCAGCGGTGGCTCGGTCAGCCCGGACTGGGCGCGCGGTGGCCGTAGCGCGGCCGAGGAGGCGGTCAACGCCGCCCGTGCGCCGCGGTTCGCTCCGCTGCACGCGGACCACACCAAGAGCAACCCGCTGCACGCGGACCACACCAAGAGCAATGGGGACGCGTCCTCCACCGCGGGCTTCCCGGCGATCACTCCTTCGTGGGAGGATCGGCCCAGTGCGCCAGCAGCACCGCCGCCAGCCGCGAGCACCGGGCCGCTGCCCTCAGTGGCGGACACCGGTTCCCTGCCGGTGTTCGGTGCGCCGCTGACGGGCGAGCCCACTGGCCAGCCGCCCCGGCTGCCCACCCGGCCCGTACGCGCGCCCGGAGGTGAGGCGAGCCCGCCCAAGCGCGAAGTGGTCGTGCCTCCCGCGGCCAGCGTCGGCGAAGGTAACCGGCTGCCCATCTTCGAGTCAGTGGAATCAGACTGGTTCCGCCGCGGCAGGCACAGCTCTGACCGGCCCGCTGCCACGGCCGCAGCGGATAACGGGTCAAGCTGGACGTCTGCGGCGGACGCAGGCTGGCGGGCGGCGGAAGCGGTGAGCAGCCCAGCCTCCGGTGGTGTTACCCTCTCCGGTCTGCCGAAGCGCGTCCCCAAGGCCAACCTGGTGCCCGGGACGGTGGGAGCCGAGGGACCGGCACCGGCGCCGCCCCCGGTCCGGTCGGCGTCGGTGACCAGGGAACGGTTCGCGAGCTTCCAGCGAGGGGTCCGCGAGGCACGTGCCGCAGTCCAGGACGATGAGGATCCTGGTGGTGAAGGGGACGGTGTTACGTGATGCGTGGCGCAGTATGCCGCAGGTGTTGATGCTCGTGCTGCAGGTGTTGATGCTCATGCTGAGGCCGCCGAGAAAGGAGGGTTCGTGAGTCCGCTAACCCGTCCGGTCCAGGACCTGAACTGGCTGATCACGAACTTCGTGGAGAGGGTCGCGTCTGTCGCGCACGCCATCGTTGTCTCCTCTGACGGGCTGCCTCTCGCGTTCTCCAACGGCTTCCCGGCCGATCGCGTGGATCAGCTAGCCGCCGTCACATCGGGCCTGACCAGCCTGACGCAGGGCGCCGCACGGGTCTTCGAAGGCGGCCCGGTGACCCAGACGGTCGTGGAGATGCAGCGTGGTCTGCTGCTGGTCATGGCCATCAGCGACGGGTCGAGTCTGGCGGTGCTCGCCTCCGCTGACTGTGACATGGGCCTTGTAGCTTACGAAATGGCGCTTCTTGTCGAGCGCGTCGGACGTGCCCTCACGCCGGATATGCGCGGGGCTCTTCGGTCGGAGGATGGAAGATAGTGACAGGAGATTCCGGTGTCCGGCCCAGGCCTGGATGACTGGCCCCCGCCCGCTAATGGTCCCCGCGGTCCCGGACCCGGCGGGAAGCGTTCACGCGGTGCTGAACCAGCTGGGAGCGGGCTGGTACGGCCATATGCTGTGACCGGAGGCAGGACCAAGCCCCGGTATCAGCTACAGATCGAGGCGATGGTGGCTGCGTCGCACTACGAGGCGCGCGACCTTTCGAGCCTCAGCCCGGAATGCCAGGCCATTCTCGGGTTCTGCCGTGATTGGCGTTCAGTGGCTGAGATATCCGCCGTGCTCAGGATGCCCTTGGGCGTGGCACGTGTCCTCGTCGCTGACATGGCGGTGGAAGGGCTTGTCAGGGTTCACCAGATGGACCATGCACATGGCCGCCCAGATCTCAACCTGCTCGAAAGGGTACTCAGTGGACTTCGCAAGCTCTAGTCCCGTGCGGGGCACGGCTGGGGATACCGCCATGACGTCGGTGAAAATCGTCGTGGCGGGCGGCTTTGGTGTCGGCAAGACCACCTTTGTCGGATCGGTGTCGGAGATCACTCCGCTCACCACCGAGGCGGTCATGACCTCAGCCAGCGCTGGCGTTGACGATCTTTCGGCCGTGCCCGACAAGACCACCACGACCGTGGCCATGGACTTCGGCCGGGTCACCCTGGACGCAGGACTGATCCTCTACCTTTTCGGCACCCCGGGCCAGCACCGGTTCTGGTTCATGTGGGACGACCTGATCCAGGGTGCGATCGGTGCCGTGGTGCTGGTGGACACGCGGCGGCTGGCCGACTCGTTTCCCGCAGTTGACTATTTCGAGACCGCGGGGCTGCCGTTCATCGTGGCGGTCAACGGTTTCCATGGCGAGTTCCCGCACGGCGTGCAGGATGTCCAGGAGGCCCTGTCGGTCAGCCCGAACGTCCCGGTCGTGCAGTGCGACGCGAGGGCGGAAGTCGACGAAGTCGACCCTCATCACACTCGTGGAGCACGCCATGGCCATGCAGATGAGCACCAGGTAGGCCGGACGCCAGAAGAACGCTGCCGCCGCGGGCGGCAGCGTTCTTCAGGTATTGTTCAGGCGGCGTCGGGGGCGGTAGCTCAGCCGGTCAGAGCAGCGGACTCATAATCCGTCGGTCGTGGGTTCGATCCCCACCCGCCCCACTAGCTCCTGCCTGCGTTTTTGCTGCTGCGCGGCGCATCGTTGATCCTTTCTAGTTGCAGTTCTAGTTGCAATTGTGTTTCGTCAGCCCCATAGAGCTTCGGCCATCCGGTCGGCGGCGTCCTGGCTGAGCTGTGCCGTGACGTGGGTGTAGCGCTGGGTCTGGCTGAGCTGGGAATGGCCGAGGATCTGCTGCACGACCCGGATGCCGATGCCCTGTTCCAGTAGGAGCGTCGCAGCGGTGTGGCGGGCGTCATGCACGCGCGCCGCCCGCACTCCAGCCTCTCTGAGCAGTTCATGCCAGTCATCCCAGTCGTCGTGGTTGTCGATCGGCGTGCCCGTGGCGGAGCAGAACACCAGGTCCCAGTCCTGCCATGCCGCGCCCGCGGCCAGGCGCTCGGCATGCTGGCGGCGGCGCTGGACGCGAAGCTGCCCGACCAGCGGGGCAGGCAGGGTCAGGACGAGTTTCGCGTTTCCCTGGCCGGGCTTGACCCCTTTGCGGCGGGTGAAGTGCCAGCCGCCGCCGGTGCGCTTAGGGCATTCCCGTGCATGTGCTGTGCATCCCTTCGGGCAGGGCCGCTTTACCTTGGGGCAGGTGTGCCCGCGCTTGGTGCAGTCCGGGGCGCAGTCGGCCTGGTGCCGGTGCCTGGCGCACCTTGGCGGGCACGGCACCCGGTGGCGGTCCTTGGTGCAGGCCACGGGGTTGGCGCAGCCGTGCTGGTAGCGGGCCCGCTTAAGCTGCCAGCCGACCTCGATCGTGCCTGCGTCCAGGTTGACGTACTTCCAGCGCAGCCCGATCGCTTCGGACTGCCGGATGCCCACCGCGAGCGCAACCGACCAGCGGGCGCCGTTGCGCCGGTTCGCGGCGACGGCGAGGATGCGAGACGCCTCCTCGCAGCTCAGCGCCTCGATCTCGGTTTCTTCGCCGATCGGCGCCTCGACGAGCACGGCAACGTTGCTGGAGATCTTGCCGCGCTTCCACGCGATCTTCAGTGCGCGGGACAGGATCCGGTGAATCTGCACGATCGTGTTGGGCTTGAGCTCCTGCCCGGCCAGCCAGGTGTAGAAGGCGTCGAGGTGCTCGGGCTGGAGGCGGTCAAGCCGGTGCTTGCCGAGCCTGGGAATGATCCAGCGGCGCACCTTCGGCTCATAGGTGCTGTCCAGCGTGCCCTGGCTGACCGTGCGCGGCGCGATCGTGGTCAGCCACGTCGTCATCCAGTCCGCGACGGTGAGCGGTTTCCCGCCCTTGCCCGCGGTGCCAGCGTCCCGCTTCTTTTCTAATCCCTGGACCTTGCGGGTGACCTCGGCTTCGGTCGGGCCCATGCGGTGGCGGCGGTCCGGGGATCCGTCGTCTCTGATGCCCATCGTGACCCAGCCGTGCCAGAAGTTGTCAGCTTCGCTGAAGTAGATGGACGAGCGAAGGTTGGGTTTCCGGTCTCCCACGATTCCTCCTCGATGTGGGCTAGCCGTGCAGAAGGCCTGCTCAGCCGGATTGGCTGGGGCCTGCGGCGAGGCGCAGCATGAGAAGCAGTTCGCTGTAGCGCCTCGCTGTGTCGTGGATCAGGTTGTCCGCGAACACGCTGGTGAGTTCACGTTTCGTCGTCTTGGGAAGATCGCTGTTCTCGATCGCGTCCAGGCCCAGTCCGATGAGCGGCAGCAGTTCCCCGCTCATGGCATCGGGCAGCGGCTGACCGGTGAGAGCGCCCAGCCCAGGGACGGCAGCGATCCGCTGCCGTAGGCCACGCTCATTCTCGAAGGTCCGGAGCTGGTGCGCGGCGTCGTCGCGTCCCGCTGCGGCCAGATCGTCTGCGCCGACCCCGACCACCCGGGCCATCCGGGCCACAGTCTCGGCGGTCCCCTGGACCGGGACCACGACACCAGGTCCGGCTTTCTTGTGGCCGCGCTCGATATCACTCCACTGCGACGCACTGATCCCCGTCTTCACCGCAGCCTGCCGCCGCGACATGGCCGGGACCGCAGCTTCACGCCGCTGCCGGATGAGGACCGCTTCCGCCGGTACGGCGGGCTGAACGCTCACCACTCCTCCTCTGCGCTCAAGGCTCATTGCACACATCAACGCACGCTACTCGGACGAGGAGCACACGCAATCAATTTAGCCTTTTCAAGGCAGATACTGCTACTAGGTAGCGCGTTCGCCTACCCTTTAGCGAAGAAGCGATTATGTGCAGTGTACATGTACTGCACATATCTAGTTGCCGCCAACTCAACCTCGCCGACCGCGCCGCTGCCCGGGTGCCCGGGCCTCTCTCGCGCGTTCCGCGGCGGCCGCCTGCTCCGAACGCAACCGCTCGACATAGCCGTCGATCGCTTCCCGGGGGATCTTCCGCATCTTGCCGATCTTGAAAGACTCGATCTCCCCGGTAGCGACGAGATGGAACATGTACGTCCTGCCCATGCCGAGCAGCTCCGCCGCTTCATCGACCGAGTACACCAGCCGTTCGGGCGCGGGCCTTTCTGCATGCTCCGTCACGACGCTCCCGCCTTTCCCGGCAGCGGGCGCGGACCAGTCCGGGGACCGGCCAGGACTACGCGGACCAGTGGTCCTGGCCGGGCCACCCATGCAGGACCAGGTCTCCGGCAGCGGACTGTCCGCGGCATCAGCCCGGTCATGGCCCGGCGTCCTGTCCGGTGTCGTGGACTGGTCCGGAACGGAGGACCCGCAGCAGCGCTGCGAACGGCACGCGGTAACCCTCTGCCGTCTGGATGACGCTGCACGGGAACTCACCCCGTAGCGCGAGCCCGTCCGCGTCGTCCGGGCTGATCCCGAGCACGCGGGCGGCGGTCGGCAGGCCGACGGTGGCTGCTGGCGCGCCGCCGCCCCGGAATTGCCGGCGCGGTGCGCCGGGGCGGGCCGGACGGGCTGCGGGCTCGGCCACGGAGGCCACCTCCTTCCTGCTGGCGTGGCTAAGACGGTCTGTCGTTCAGGGGGGATGTAGGTTCTTGTTCTTGTTGTCCGCGCCCGAGCTGCTGACCTGGGCTGTAGCGCGGCTTCTCATCGACTTGTCCGCAAGTTCTTCTCGCCTGAGCTGTCCGGTTCTGCGGCTTGGCGTGCCTGACCTCCTGGTCAGGGCCATGGGTGTGACGGCGGCGGACAAGCCGATGAGAAATGGACATCTTTAATGAGTCCCTACAGGGGAATTGCCGAGGCTGGCGGGCCGGGTGGCGACTACGACGGTGGCGAGGTCGAGGGTGTTGATCTGGACGTCCTCGCCGGTCTGCGGGGCCTGGATGACCTGGCCGCCGCCGAGGTACATCACGACGTGGCCGGGGCTGGCGGGTGTGCCGTCGGAGCCGGCGGAGAACAGCAGGTCGCCGGGCTGGATCTGGGACAGCGGCACCTCGGGGCCGTCTTGCTGCCACTGGTAGGTGGTGCGCGCGATGCGGATGCCTGCGGCTGCGTAGGCGGCGAAGACCAGGCCGCTGCAGTCGAAGCAGCCGGGACCCTGGCCGGCCCAGCAGTACGGCTTGCCCAGTTGCGCCTCGGCGAAGGCGATAGCAGTGCCCACGGCCCCGGTCGCTGAAGGCGCGGCATACCGGACAGCCCAGGCGAGAACGTCGCTGACGTACCAGGTGGCGTGGTTGTAGGCGAAGATCGCCTGCTCGATCCCCGCACCAGTACCGCCGTTCGCCCCCTTGGCGCACAGCATCGCGGCGGCGGTGTAGATGGCGTCCGCGGGATTGTACGGAGTGAGTAAGTGGCCGGGGTCGGCGTTGACGGTGTACTCGGCGAGGGTGGCTGGCAGCAGCTGCATCGGGCCTTCGGTTATCTCGGGGTGGGACGGCGGAAGCCCTGGTGGAGCACTTGTGGTGATGCGAGTTACGTGAGGGACGTCGGGGCCGGTGGGCTTGTCTTGGCGTGAGATAGGCGGGCTGGGCGGTTATCCGGTCTGCCCGGCTGCGCATTCGCGGAGCCGGGCGGCGAGGGTGCCGGCCCAGGCTTCGACGCGGTCGGGGAAGTCGTCTTCACCGAGAGACAGTGCGTGGCCGCAGCTTGCGGTGGCAGCGTGGGGGCCGCTGTGCAGCCAGTGCTCGAGACGCTCGAGGAGCACGATGGTGTGCTCGATCACGTCGGTGTCGGCTAGTACCCAGGGAGACGGCGGCAAGGGGATCGGCTCGCTGGGTGGCGGCGGGGATGTGGGCATGGCGGTTCACTCCGTTCCGGGGGCGGCGGTGCTGGTGACGGTGAGCGTGGCCGGGCGGGCGACGCCGAAGACGGGTGGGTAGCTGGCGAGGGTGTCGATGCGGACGGTGGCGCCGGTGTGCGGGGCATCGATGAACTGGCCGTTGCCGAGGTAGATGCCGACGTGGCCGGGCAGGCCGGGAATGAATTCGCCGGGGTTGAAGAAGACCAGGTCTCCGGGCAGGGCGTCTGCGAGGGGCACGTGCGGCAGGGCGAGCCACTGC
This sequence comes from uncultured Actinomycetes bacterium, assembly GCA_963804455.1. Lineage (GTDB taxonomy): Bacteria > Actinomycetota > Actinomycetes > Streptosporangiales > Streptosporangiaceae > RYN-230. The sequence continues at coordinate 48,041 of CAWDRD010000027.1, read as the reverse complement.
TGCTCGGAGGTGCGGGGGATGGCGACTCCCGCGGCAGCGTAAGCCGCCAGGGTAAGACCGGAGCAGTCGAACCCGCCGGGCCCGTCGCCTCCCCAGCGATACGGGACACCGAGCTAGGCAACGGCGTACTGGATGGCGCGCGCCGCGGTGGCGTCCGGGGCGGCTGCCAGCGGGGCCGCGTAGGCGGCTGCGGCGGTGAGGACCTTGGTGACGTAGGTGTTGTCGTGGTTGTAGTTGTAGATCGCGGCGGGGATGTTCACCGCGTCGCGTGCGCCGTTGGCGCACAGGTCCCTTGCTGCGGCGTAGATGGCGTCGGCAGGGTTGAGAGGGCTGGGTGGGCTGGCGCCGCCTGGGGGGACCGGCTGGTCGTAGCGGGCGAAGGTGGCGGGCAGGAACTGCATGGGCCCGACGGCGCCGGCCGGGGACGTTTCGGTGTTGCGTCCCTGGTCGCTTTCGGCTTGGCCGATGCCGGCGAGCACGGTCCAGGGCAGCCCTGGGCAGGTGGCGGCGGCTTGCATGTAGGCCTGCAGATAGCTGGCGGGAATCTCGGCCAGCGCGTGGCGGGATGGGGCCAGGGCGGTGCCGGTCTGGCTGGCTGGGCCGGCCAGCACGGCGGCGGCCGCGGCGGCCAGCATGGCGACGGCGAGCACCAGCCCGCTCCCGGCAGCGCCGATGGTGCGCAGCATGGTTTTTCTCCCTTCCGGGTGTTCCGTGCAAGGGCTGGTGGGGTTCGTGCAGCGTCTTTCCGGGGGCGTGGCCGGCGGCAGCCCTGTGATGGTGGCGGCCCCTGTGGCTGGCAGCGTGCCGCTGGAAAGCGGGGGTAGCGAAGCGAGGATGTGTGGCGCCGGGCGGGTTTATGGTCCCGGCGGGAGGTTCTCGCTGCGGATCATGCGGCGCAGGCCGGTCCGGGCTGCGGCGAGGTCGTCTTCCAGGTCGCTGATCCGCTCGCGGAGGTGGTTGCTGTCTGCCTGCGCTCCGGCAAGAAGCGCGGACAGCTCGCCGTTGTGGCGGGTGAGTTCGCCGACCCGGGTGAGCAGGTCGGCTTTGGCGAAGTTGTCCAGCCGTGCACCGAGTGCTTTCCGCAGCTGCTGCTGGTGGCCGGCGTGTTCGGCGCGCAGCCGGGTGATCTCGGCGTGGGCGAGGGCCAGATCGGCTGCCAGGCCGTGGGTGTCCTGGCGGGATGGCGCCCCTGTGGTGTGGTGGCTGTGCTGGCGGGCCTGTGCTTCGGCGACGGCCTCACGGACGCCGGGGGCGTAGACCAGCCAGGTGGACACGGTGGCGTGACGGGCTACTGAGGCGAACGTGATCGGGGTGCCGTCGTCGAGCATGCGCTTGACCGTGGTGAGCACGCGGGCGCGTTTGGCCTGGCTGTCCTGGCGGCGGGCGCGCACCATCGCGTCGGTGGCGGGCCGGGCGGTCACCGCCGGTCTTTCACGGTCAGCGGCAGCAGCGGGTGGCTGCTGCCGGCGCGCAGCTTGCGCAGGACGGCGCTGGCTTGCTCGACCTCGGCGCGTTCACCGGCGGGCAGGGCGCGTAGCTGGTCGCGCATACTCACCGCGACGCCGGTGAAGGCGTCCACCTGGTCGGCCAGGTTGCGGACGACGAAGTCGTCGGCGTCCATCGCCAGGGCGGTTTCGCGGTCGGCTTTCAGCGCGTTGATGTGGGACTCGACCGCGGGCAGATAGGAGGGGTCCGGGCGGTAGAAACCGCAGCCCGCGCACTGGAACCGGATCGGGCACCCCTTGCCCCCGGCCTTGACGTTGGCCGGTTCGGCGCAGTTACCGAACGCGACGGCCACCGACTTCAGCTCGTAGCTGGCCGCCGGTCCCGGCTCCGGGCATGGCGCGCCGGTGCGGTCCTGCACGTACCGGCTCATGATCTTGATTGCTTCGCGTTTGCGTTTCAGGCTGACCGTGTAGTAGCCCTGCGTGACGGCCATGTCTTTGTGGTCCATCAGCTCCTTGAGGATCTCCACGCTCACGCCGGCGTCCGCGTGGCGCTGGGCGTAGGAGTGCCGGAAGGCGTAGGGGTAGATCAGCGAGCGCTCGAACGGGGCTGGGACGCCGTGGGGGCCGGGCAGGTCACTGTGCAGGACGGGGATCGCCGCCACCCATGAGCGCAGGGCGCTGGCGAGGCGGATGGTGGTCAGGTGCCCCGGTCCGGATGATTCGTTGCAGGCGGGGAACAGCCATCGCCGTGCCGAGACAGGCAGGTCCAGTCCGGCCCGGTGCTGCTGCCAGCGCTGGATGGCGGCGGCGGTGCTGGTGGTGACCGGCAGACGCCGGCGCAGCCGGCGCTGCTTGTGGTTGTCGTAGATAAGGGCGTACTCGCCACCGCCGGCTTCCAGGCAGTCCAGGGCCAGGGACACCACCTCACCGGGCCGGCGCCCGGTGTCACGCAGGATCTCGTAGGCGGCGCGGAACATCGCGGCGGTGTCACCGGCCGACCACACCATGCCGTAGGTGCGGCCGGTGCCCAGCAAGTGCAGGCATGCGTCCAGCTGGGCGATGACCGTCTCCGGGATGGCCTTGCCGATGGTGTCCTCGTTGGCCTGCTCCCCGGCGATCCGGTGGCAGGAACGGCGGGTGAACGCGGCCGGCAGCCCGTCCAGGACACCGGCAGCACGGCCCAGGTCGATCACTTCCCACAACCGGGCCCACAGGCTGCGCCGGAAATTACTGCTGTAAAGCTGCCCGGCGGCGCCGGTGGCGGTGTTGATGGCCTCGAACACCGCAGCGAGTTCCGTGGGACCGGCGTCACGGGGCTGCTGGCCCCCGCCCGGCCGCCGTGACAGCGCCGCCGAGGCCAGCGTGGCGGCCTGCACGGTGCGCCGCAGCGTGCCGGTGTCCCGGCTGGCCGCGGCCACCCACTGCTTGGCCGCGTCTTTCAGCCACGGCTGGGAGATCGGGGTGAAGTCGACCGAGGACATGTTCGGCCGTCTCCCCGGCCGCGGCGCGGCGAGGTCCAGTGCCAGGCAGTCCCACACCTCCCTGCCGGTGTGAGTGATCCCGCGGAACTCCTCGAACTTCAGCGCGATGATCCGCCAGGCCAGGCGCGCGTAGGCACGCACGCTAGCGGTCCGGCCGGCCCGCCCGGCCACCTCCTGGTAAGGCGTCACGGCCAGCGCGCCGAGGCCGGCGACAGCGGACACCAGGCCCCGCACGGCCACGGGGTCGAGCCGCTGCCCCTGGGCGTCGCGCTGCTGCAACGCATAAAGCAGTTCCCAGCGCACCGTGGCGCCCGCCACCGCCAGGCTGAACTGGTGCCCGCGCAGGGACCGCCGCTGGCGGGCAGCCCAGCGCTGCGCGTCCTCGCGCCGCCTGGCGGGCAGCTGCGCCTGATCGGCGCGCCAGGCTCCTTCATGCCCGCCGCACAACCCGCCGCCCGCCTTGGCGTCCCTCCCGCAGCCCGCCACCGCGCAGCCCGGGCGCGCCGGCAGCGGGTGAGCGGCCTGCTGGCACCACTGCTCAAGGGTGAGCCCGGCCTGTGAACGGCCGCGGTTCCACAGGCCGCTGTGGGCCTGGCACAGGCCAGTCTGGTTGCTTCTGCGGCGACGCTGGCAGCCGGCACCGTCGCGGGTGACCACGCAGGAAGCGCCCGCCAGCGCCTGGTGCCCCAGCACCGGCTGGTAGGTGGCGAGGAACACCTCCTTGCCCAGGCCGCTGGCCGCCAGAGCCCGCCGGCAGGGGCCGCACAAGCCACGGGAGGCGGTCACCGTGTCGCACCGGGCGGTCCGGCACCGGGCCGAGGTGGTCATCGGGTTGCCCGGGTCACCGGTGAACAGCCAGCCTGGCTGCGTCGAACTCGCCGGGACGCCACTGCCCCGACGGCATGAGCGCGCCGCGCAGGCAGGCCACCCACGCCTGGTGGTCGAGGTGGTGCGGCAGCAGGCGGGGCGTGCCCGGCCGCGCACGGCCCGGGCCGCTCACCGCTGCCTGGCTCACCCAGGCCGCGCCCCGCTCGACCGCAGCCCGTTTGCCAGCCTGGTCGGCGTGCAGGTACGGCTGCAGCGACGACGGGCTGACATGGCCCAGCAGCTCCTGCACCGTGTCACGCGGCGTGCCCTGGCGCAGCCAGGTGGTGGCGGCCGTGTGGCGCAGCAGGTGCGGCCGCACCGTCAGCCCGGTGGCCCGGGCCAGCCGGTCGAACATCTCCTTGACGTTGTGGTACTTCAGCGCCCCGCCCAGCGGCGGCCGGTACAAGTTGACGAGCACCAGGGGGCTGTCCTCATGCGCGCTCAGCCGCCCATACCGCTCGTGCCAATAGGCGGCATACAAAGTAGCCACCTCCGCGGGAACCGGGACCGTGCGCGGGAACCGGGACTTGGCCAGTGCCCCGTTCGGGTTGCCCGCTCGCCGGCGCACATGCACATGGGGCCCGGCCACCGCGCAGCCGAGGCTGCGCGAGTCGGCGAGCAGATGCATGTCCTGACGATGAAGGCCCAGCGCTTCGCCGATGCGCATCCCGGTCGTCGCCACCAGCGCGACGATGAAGCGGTCCCGGACGTTGCCGGCAGCCGCCAGCAGTTCCCCGACCCGGTCCGGCTCAAGGAACTCGAACGGCTTCTCGGCCACCGCGAACCGAAGCACCCGCGACCGCACCGTGCGGAACTGCCCATCCTCACCTGCCTCATAACCCGGGGGCAGGAAACGCAGGAACCGCGGCTCATACAGCATGGCAGCCACCGCCGGGCCGACCAGCTCGTGGCGGGCGCAGAACCGGAAGAACTCACACACCGTCCCCAGCACCGCATCCGCTGTCGCCGGCGAGCGCCGCCGCGCTACTGGAGTGCCCCGAGCTTTCCGGACAGTCCATCCATTAGGATGGGCGATCTGGAAAGGTGAAAATTTTGCCCCGGCCAAAGAAGAGCTTCTCACCGGAATTCAGGGACGAAACCGTGAAGATGGTGATCGAGACGTCGCGCCCGATCGCCCGAGTGGCTAAGGAGCTCGGTATCAACGAAGGCACCCTCGGTAACTGGGTTAACATATACCGCCGCGAGCATGCCGGCGAAGAACCCCCGCTGACCGTGAATGAACGAGCGCGGCTGCGCGAGCTCGAGCGGGAGACCCGGGAACTGAAGATGGAGCTTGAGTTCATGAAAAAAGCCGCAGCATACTTCGCCCGCGACCATCGGTGACCGAGAAATTCGAGTTCATCGACGCGGAGTATGCGGCTTACCAGGAATCGGACGATGAGCACGTGCCGTCGGTCGTGAAAATGTGCCGGTGGATGGAGGTGTCGCGTTCCGGGTTCTATGAATGGCGGAATGCGCCGGAATCGGCAACCGCGAGAAGGCGCGGGATACTCGCCTTGATCGTTAAGAAGTCATTCGATGAATCGGATGGGACGTACGGGTACCGGCGGGTCCACACCGACCTGGTGGCCTGGGGCGTGCCGGCCGGGCCGGAGCTGGTGCGGTCGGTCATGCGTGACCTGGGCCTGGAGCCCTGCCAGCCGAAGCCGTGGCGGCACAGCCTCACCGAGGGCGACGGCCAGGAGCACGACATTCCCGACCTCGTGAACCGCGATTTCACCGCTGACGCGCCGGGCGAGAAAATGGTCGGCGACATCACCTACATTCCGACATGGCAGGGCTGGCTTTACCTGGCGACGGTTATCGACTGCTACTCGAAGGAGGTAATCGGCTGGGCGACCGGCGATAACTACAAGACCCCGCTTATCGAGGCGGCCATCGAGATGGCCGCCCGCAATCATTCTCTCGCCGAGAATGCGATTTTCCACTCCGACCGCGGCAGCAATTACACGTCCCAGCAGTTCGCCGGGACGCTGAAGAAATATAACCTCCGGCATTCCGTCGGCCGCACCGGGATCTGCTACGATAATGCGATGGCCGAATCGTTCTTTGCCGCATTGAAGAACGAACGTGTCCACCGGACCCAGTATCCAACCCGCGAGCACGCGCGCCGGGACGTTGTGAGGTACATCGAATTCTGGTACAATTCCAGGCGTCGGCACTCCAGGCTTCAGTACCGGACCCCACGGCAGGTCCACGATGAATACTTGGAACGGCAGTCCGCAGCGTAAATTAATCACAAATACGCTGTCCGGAAAGCTCGGGGCAGATCATACCCCGCGGGCGGGACCGCGAGGCGGCACTGGGGCATCGGCGACCAGCCACTGCTTGAACCGCACCATCTGCTCCAGCCGCACCTGCCGCCACTCCACGGCTTCCCCGGCGCACCACGACAAGAACAGCGCGACCCGACCCGCATAGAGCCGCTCGGTATTGACCGACCGGTCCCGCCCGCGCAGCCCCGCGAGGAAGGCACAGCCCTCGTCGTGCAACTCGTAGTCGTCATCCACAACGACCCACGCCACCGCACCGTCACTTGGTGAAACTGCCCGCTCCGCCCGGTAACCCATGAGCCCCGACCGTAGAGCACGTGCCTTACAACCTGCGGATATCTCACTGGAACGTGGCGTGTCGCCCCCAAACCACACGTGCCTAATAGCCCTCACGACCCCGAGATAACTTCGGCGCCAGCATGGTTCGCGCCGGAGCGGACCCCGGGCAGCGTGGACCGGCCGTGGTTGCTTTCGACCTTGCCGATGCCGGCCAGGACCGACCACGGCAGTCCGGGGCAGGTTTGCGCCGCTGCCATGTACCAGGCCAGGTAGTCGGCGGGGATGTCCTGCAGGGCCAGGGTGGTGGGGGCGCCGCCGAGGCCTGCGTCGTCGGCCTGGGCAGCGGTAGGCAGGCTCGCGGCGGCGAGCAGGATGACGATCAGGGGAACCATGACGGCGGCCGCTCCTGCTGCGGCGATCTTGAGCAAGTCGGCTCCCCAAGTAGAAAGCAGGCCCTTGACCTGCCGGGCCCTTGACCTGCCGGGCCGTTGTCGTGCTGGCCGTTGTCGTGCTGGGCGAGCTGGTCTGGTGTAGGCGGCGGCCATCCCGCCGTCCCGGACGCCTTCAGCTTTGATCGTCGCCAAGTGATCATTTTTTGATTCAAGTTGACAGCACGCTTCAGGGTATGCCTATCCTCTGTATGTTCGTCAACTTAAATTGAAGATCAACTTATTGGGCTTCATCTGAAGCTGCCGCTGGTGGGCGGGCGGCACGGTGCTTCGGCCCGGAGTCAGGAGGTTTGGCAGGTGCGACTGATACCAGCTGAAGGCCAGGCGGCCATGGCCTCGCGGCTGGATGGACCCGGACTGGGACCAGGGCCAGGCTGCGAGATCGTGGTGCTCGGCGCGCACGGGGGAGCCGGGACGACGACGCTCGCGATCCTGCTGCGCCCGGCGTGGGATCTGGGCGTGGTGCGTCGTCCGGCGCGCGGCCGGGCGCCGTTGCGCACCCGGGGGCGGCCTGTCGCGCTGGTCACGCGGAACACCGTCGCGGCGGCCGGGCGGGCGACCGCCGCGCTCAACGCCATCACTTCGGACGGCGTGCGTGTCGCGGTGCTCGCCGTGGTCAGCGACGGGCTGCCGGAGCCGGCGGCGGCGAGCTACCGGTTCGGGGTGCTGGAGCCGCGGGTTGGCGCCATCGTCCGCGTTCCGTTCGTCCCGGTACTGCGCGCCGTGGACAACCCCGCACAGGTGGACCTGCCGCGCAGAGCCCGCTGGGTACTGGCTGACATCCGCGCGCAGGCCATGGCCCGCGCGGCTGGCCCGGCATCAACGCGGACACCGGCGGCGGGCCCGGCATCAACGAGGACACCGTAGGAGCTGGCGGAATGTCATTACTGCTGCACATCGTGGCCCTGCATGCGGCGGCGGGATACCTGGCCGCTACCCGGGGCAGCGGGCTGGTCCTGGCGGCTGTCCCGAACCCGGCCCCGCAGGCCCCGCCCGGGCTGACCGGGCCGGTGACGACGATCATCGCCTGGGGCAAGTGGGGTGTGCTGGTCTGCGGGGTTGCAGGCCTGCTGATCTGCGCCGGGAAGATGGCCATCGGGCACCGCAACCGGGCCACGTTCGCGGCCGACGGCGCTACCGGCGTGCCCTGGGTGCTGGGCGGCCTGAGCCTCGCGGCTGTCGCGGCCGCCATCGTCAGCGTGTTCCTCAGCTGATGGCCGCCCGCTACCGCCCGCCAGTCCCCGCCCGCCGCAGGCGGTTCCGGTTCGCGCTTGCCGTCACCGCCATCGTGATCGCGGCCGGAGCGGCAGGGGCGGTCCTCGCGCGGTCGGGCAGTCACGCCACTGCTGGCGTCCGGGCCGCGGCCAGCCCGGCCAGTGGCGTCGCACCCTCACCCGCTGCTGCCCTGGCCCCCGCAAGCCCAGCCCCCGCAGACTCAGCCCCTGCAGGCCCGGCGCCCGCGGGCCTGGCGTCCGTCTCCCCAGCTGCCCTGGCCGGCCTGCGCTGGATGGATTTTCGCGGGGTTGAGCTGCCCGTCTCACCATCTGCCGGTCCCTGGCACACGGCAGATGGCCTGGCCTGGGGCTTCGCCCACACGCCTCTCGGTGCGCTGCTGGCGGCGGTGAACATTGGCGTGCGCGCCAACGCGCAGTGGGGGCCGGGCATCTTCGGTCCCACGATCCGCGACCAGGTGACCGGGCCCGATGCTGCCGCGCTGCTCGCGTCCTGCCAGGCCAGCTACCAGCAGGCAAGCCAGGCGGCAGGCATCCCCGCCGGGCAGCCGCTCGGCCCGGCGGACGCGGTCGAAGAGGCATTCCGCTGGATCGTCTACAGCCCCGCCGGCGCCACCGTCGACATCGTCAGCGCCAGCCCTGGCGCGCAGGGCGGCACGGCACGCGCGGTCACCCGCATCGAGGTGCAGTGGTCGCCCACCGGCTGGCGGGTGATCGCCCCGCCAGGCGGCGACTGGGGCAGCTCAGCCACCCGCCTGACATCCCTTACCGGCTACACCAGCTTCGTTCCGCCTGCCTGAAAGAGGTCCGCTGATGATCGACTCCCTGCTCACCACCGTCGCGCTGACCGTGCTGACCGCCGTGGCCGTGGCGATGTACCTGCTGCCGGTCCTGGTCGGCTGGTTCCGGCACGTCCCGGACATCGGCTCGGTCGCCGTCATCAACCTGCTGCTCGGCTGGACCCTGGTCGGTTGGGTGGTCGCGCTGGCGTTGGCGTTGCGGACGGTGCATTCCGCGCCGGTCATCCAGGTGGTGCAGAATCTCTCGCCCGCGCCACCTGCCCGGCAGCAGCCGTTCCGGCTGCCGCCTGCTGGCTGGTCTGGGCCGCCTGGGCCGCCACCGTCCCGGCCCGCCCCGCCGCCGCTGGACCTGCCGGCTCGCCGGTCAGGTCCCGCAGGCCCGGCGGAGCGGCGGTAACCGGCGGTGGCGTGCCCGGCGCTGATCGATCCGGCGTGCATCGCCGCGCCCGTGGCCGGGCGGGCGGTCAGCGCCGCGGTTGGCACGGTGGCCGACAGCGCGGTGAGCGGTATCGCCAGCTCGATCCAGTCGGGGATCGCCTGGGTCGTATCGGGCACCGTGGACTGGTGGGTGCAGATCCCCTCCCCGGACCTGACGGCTCAGCCAGCCATCGGCGCCCTCCAGCGGTGGCTGCTGCCGGTCACCGTGGCGGTCGCCGTCCTCGCGATGATCACCGCAGCCGGGAAGATGGCGCTCACCCGCAAGGCGAACCCGCTGATCGACGTCGGCTCCGGGCTGGCGATCATCGCGGCGACTTCGGCGACGGGCGTGCTGCTGCCCGCCCTGCTGCTGAAAGCCGGGGACGCCTGGTCATCCTGGGTGCTGGCGGCCTCGACCGGCGGGCAGTTCGGCGCCCGGCTGACCACGGTGCTCACGCTGACGGGCGCGGCGCCGGGCGTGGTGATCGTGCTGGGCATCGTCGCGATCATCATGACGGCCATCCAGGCCGTGCTGATGCTGTTCCGGCAGGCTGCCCTGGTCATCCTCGCCGGGGTGCTGCCGCTGGCCGCCGCGGGCACGCTGACTGCGGCGACCCGGGGATGGTTCAGGCGGGTCACCGGCTGGATGCTCGCGCTGATCTTCTACAAGCCAGCCGCCGCCGCTGTCTACGCGACGGCGTTCACGATGATCGGCACCGGCAACAATGCCCGGACCACGCTGATGGGGTTCGCCATGCTGCTCATCTCGCTGCTGGCGCTTCCGGTGCTGATGAAGTTCTTCACCTGGACCACCGGCTCGGTCGAGATGGCGGCCGGGGGCGGGCTCCTGGGCACCATGCTCAGCGGCGCGGTGGCCATCGGCGCGGTGCGCGCCTCCGCGGGCGGATCTGGCGGTTCGTCGGCTGCCGACCAGGCACGTTTGATCGCGGCGCAGCTGGGCCCGCAAGGCGGCGGCCCACAGGGTGGCGATAGTCCCCAGGGCCCCCCGCCCCCTGGCGGCGGCCCTATGCCCGGCACGCCGCCGCCCGCGTGGCCCAGCGGTGGAACTGGCTCCCAGCCGGCCGGTGGATCGCCGCCCGGGCCCGCTGGCGGCGCACCGTCCGGCGGTCCGTCCGGCCCGGCCACGGCGGGGGGCGCGAGCGTGGCGGGTGCCGGGCCCTCGGGCAGCTCAGGTACGGCGGCAGCCCGGACCGGTCCGGCCGCCGCGGGGACCGGGCCAGGCGCAGCCGCCGCCGCGGGCAGTGCCGGGGGAGGGGCGGCCGGGCCCGCCGGCGCGGCAGCTGCCGGGCTGGCCAGTGGCGCGGCGCAGGCTGCCCAGCGGGCGGCAGGCGCCATGCAACCCAACGACGAGGAGGACTGAGCCAGTGGTCCAGGAGCAATCGGCGGCCCGGCCCCGCGATTACGGTGGCTGGCGGCGGCGGCGGAGCATCGGCCTGTGGGGCCTGGGCACGGCTGGGACCTTCGCCGTGCTGGCTGCGGCGCTCACCCTGGTCGTGGTCGCTGCCGTCGATGTGAGGGCGCTGGTCTACGCTGGCCCGCCGGTGCTCATCGCCGCCGGGGCGGGCCTGGCCCGGATCGGCGGTGAGCCGCTGGCGCTGCGGGTGCTGCGCCGGGTGCGCTGGCAGGTCGCGTCCGCCCGCGGTTACACCAGGTACCGGGTAGACGTCGTGACCGAGCACCTCGGCGGGTTCACGCTGCCCGGTGTGCTGGCGTCCGCCGCGTTGCTGTCCGCGGAGGATGGGTACGGCGGCCGGTACGGGATCGTCTGGGACCGCCGTTCCGGCCTGCTGACCGCGACCGTGCGGGTGGTCCCGGCGTCGACGTGGCTGGCGGACCGGGCTGATGCCGACACCTGGGTGGCGAACTGGGGTGGCTGGCTGGCCAGCCTGGGCTATGTGCCGATGCTGCGGTGGGTGACGGTGACCGTGGACACCGCGCCTGAGCCCGGCTCTGCCCTCGCTGACGCGGTCGCCGCAGCGATCGACCCGGGTGCCCCGGCCGCCGCCCGGCAGATCCTGGGCCAGCTGGTGGTCACTGCGCCCGCGGCCGCGGCGGATGTGGACACGCGGGTGAGCGTGACTTTCGACCCGAAGGCGTCTCCGGCCGCGCCGCGCAACCTGGCCGATGCGGCGGCCGAGGCCGGACGGGCGTTGCCAGGGCTGGAATCAGCGCTGGGCAGCTGCGGGGTCAGCGTGCTGGGCCGGCTGAGTGCCGCGGAGATCGCCGGCGTGGTCCGGACCGCGTTCGACCCGGCCGCGCGCGGGGAGATCCTGCGCATCGCCGCGCAGGGCCGGGCTGGCATCAGCGGGGAGCCGTTGGAGTGGGCTGATGCGGGGCCGGTCGGGGCCCAGGAGTTCCCGGACTGCTACCGGCACGACAGCGGCGTGTCGGTGACCTGGGCCTGGCACGAGGCACCGCGGCAGAACGTGACCGCCGACGTCCTCGCCCGGCTGATCGCCCCGGGGCCCTACCCGAAGCGGGTCAGCCTGCAGTACCGGCCCTTCCCCGCCGCGGCCGCCACCAGGGTCCTGGAAGCCGAGGTCAACGCCGCCGCGTTCCGCGCCCACTACCGGCACCGCACCGGGCGGGATGAGACCGCACGCGACGCCCACGACCAGGCCCGCGCCCGGCAGGCCGCCGCCGAGGAAGCCGCAGGCGCGGGCGTGGGCCTGATCTCACTGTTCGTCACGGTCACCGTGCCCAGCATCAACGACCTCGCCCACGCGGTCGCCTGGACCGAGGCTGCGGCCGAGTCGTCGAAGATCCGGCTCCGCCGGATGACCTACAGCCAGGCCGCGGGATTCGCCGCCACCTTGCCGTGCGGGATCTGCCCAGCGGAGCTAGCCCGCCGGATCCCGCACTAGAAGAGACAGGAGGCACCGGCCGTGACTGTGCCCCAGCGGAGCTGCTCCCGGCACCCCGCCAGCCGCCCGGGCCCGCCGCCGCCCGCATTCGGCCGGCCAGACCGTGCGAGCCCTGTGGCGGCGGAGCCTGTCCCGGCCGCCGGGTGTGGGCTGGCGGGTCCCGTCCCGCCGGCCTGGGGCTGGAAGGTGCCCTTGGCCGGGCGGGCCGCGCACGTCGGCGCCCCGCCCGAATACCAGGCCACGACCGCTCAGGTGTGCGGGCTGTATCCGTTCGTTGCGGGCGGCGGCACTCCGGTGGCGGGGACGCCGGTGGGCAGGCATCAGCTGTGGGGTGAGGTGGTCTGCCTGGATCCGCTGGCCTGGCTGCGCGCGGGCCTGGTCACCAACCCGGGCATGTTCGTGCTCGGCCAGCCCGGCACCGGCAAATCCACCCTCGTCAAGCGGCTGGTCACCGGCGCGGTGGCCACCGGCACGACCGCGCTCATCCTCGGGGACACCAAACCGGACTACCGCCTGCTCGCCGAGCACCTCGACGGCCAGGTCATCCGCATCGGCCGGGGCATGGACCGGATCAACCCCCTCGACACCGGGCCGCTGGGCCAGGCGCTGCGCCGCATGTCCGGCCCGGCCGCAGCAGCGCTGCGCTGGGAGGTCCGCAGCCGTCGGCTGTCCCTGCTGATGGCCCTGTGCACGCTCGTCCGGGAAGCGCGGATCAGCAACGCTGAGGAAGTCATCCTCGGCCGCGCCATCGACCTGCTTGACGAGCGGCTCGACAGCGCCCGCGCGCCTGCTGTCACCGATGTCCTGGCCGTCATCGAGCAAGGTCCCGACGTCTTGCGGTCCGCTGCCCGCGCCAGCACACCTGGCCGGTACCAGGATCGTGTCGGCGGCCTGGTCTTCACCCTCGACCTGCTGTGCACCGGGTCGCTGGCCGGCGTGTTCGACGGGCCGACGTCCCGGCCGATCGACCTGAACGCGCCGCTGGTGTCGGTCGATATCTCCCGGGTTGGTGCCGCCGGTGACAAGCTGCTGACCGCTGCGATGCTGTGTACCTGGGCCTACGGTTTCGGGATGGCGGACGCGGCCGCCGCCCTGGCCGAGCTGGGGATCGCTCCCCGCCGTCCTTACCTCGCGGTGATGGACGAGCTGTGGCGGGCGTTGCGCGGCGCACCGGGGCTGGTCGAGTACGCCGACAGCCTGACCCGGCTCAACCGCGCCAAGGGCATGGCCAGCATCATGATCACCCACTCCCTCGCCGACCTCGACGCGCTGGCCACCGAGGAAGACCGGGCCAAAGCCCGTGGCTTCGCGGACCGGTGCGCGATCACCGTGCTGGCTGGGCTGCCGCCCCGCGAGCTCGCCCGCGTGCACGAGATCACCCCGCTGACCGGACCGGAACAAGAACTCGTCACCTCGTGGTCGGCGCCGGACTCCTGGCAGCCTGGTGCCCGCCACCCGGGCCGCGGGAAGTACCTCATCAAGACGGGGGAGCGGCTGGGCATCCCCATCGAACTGAGCCTCGTCGGCGCCGAACGCCACCTGTACGAGACTGACCCGGAGTTCGTGTCATTCTCTGGACGGTATTCAGCGAACTCCGGGAGTGAGCCCCGGTGACGCGGGCGACAGGGCCGCGCGCCCCGGCCACCACCGGGAACGCAGCCGGCATGTGGTGGGTGCTGGCCCTGGGCTGGGGACTGTTCGCCATCAGCACGCTGACCTGGGTGGCGGCGCGGTCAGCCGCCGCGTTGGCTGGCGGTCACGTCCCGCCGTTCGGGGAACGCTGGATAGCCGGCCTGGCCCACGGCCACACCGGACAGGCGTGGCCGGGCACACCGACGCCCCTCGTCGCAGGCCTCGCCGCGGTACTGGCAGGCACTGCCGCGGGCCTCGTTGCCACGGGATGGCGGCTCGTTGCCAGGCGGGTGCCCCGGACCGGGGATCCTATCGCCGCGCTGCGCCGCAACCCCGGCATCCTGCCCCTCACGCCCGGCCCGTCGGCGCGGACCGCGGTCCGGCTGCGGTCCTCCATGTCCGGGACCAGCCCGCGGAAGATCACCGCCGCCGACACCGGGCTTGTCCTCGGTGACCTCCTGCTGCCCGCAGGGCGCGGCCCGGCACTGTACGCGTGGTGGGAGGACACGATCGTGGCGTTCATGGCACCCCGGTCCGGGAAAACCACCTCGATGGGCATCCCCTACGTCCTGTCCGCGCCCGGCCCGGTCGTCGCCACGAGCATCAAGGCTGACCTGTGGGCCGCCACCGCCGGGCTGCGTGCCGCCCGCGGCAGGGTGTGGCTGTTCGACCCGCAGCGGATCGCCTGCCAGCCGCAGGAATGGTGGTGGGACCCGCTGCGCGGCATGACCACGGTCGAGGCCGCGCACCGGATGGCCGCCCACTTCGTGCTGACCGTCGCCGACGGCCGGCAACGCGACCTGTGGGGCCCCGCCGCCCAGGAGCTGCTCTGCGCCCTGTTCCTCGCCGCGGCCGCCTCCGCCCGGTCGCTGCGCGACGTCGCCCGCTGGCTGGACGACACCGCCTCACCCACGCCCGCTGAGCTGCTGGACAGCGCTGGGTTCCGGGCGCTGGGGTCCGCGCTGCGTGGTGCGCAGCATGGCGCTCCCGAGACTAGGGACGGTATCTACCAGACCGCGCGGACCGCGGCGGCGTGCTTGCACGATGAGGAGATCATGCCGTGGGTCACCCCGCCGTCCGTGCCGTTGCCGGTCTTCGGCCCGGGTGCGTTCGCTGCTTCCCGGGACACCCTGTATCTGCTGACCGAATCCCGGGCTGCGGCGTCTCCGCTGGTCGCAGCGCTGACGGACACGGTGATGCGGGCAGGTCGGCGGCACGCCGAGCTGGCGGGCGGGCGGCTCGACCCGCCCATGATCTTGATCCTGGATGAGGCAGCCAACATCTGCCGCATCGCTGATCTGCCCGACCTCTACAGCCATCTCGGCTCGCGCGGCATGGTGCCCGTCACCATCCTGCAGTCCTACCAGCAGGGCGTCAGCGTCTGGGGCGAGCCCGGCATGGCCGCCCTATGGGGCGCGGCCACCCGCAAAGTCATCGGCGCCGGCATCGATGACCCGCGTCTGGCCCGCGACCTGGCCACCCTGGTCGGCCAGCACGACGTCCCGGTCCGCTCCGCCAGTTACGGCGACGGACGCGCCAGCGAGCAGATCTCACTGCGCCGCCAGTACATCCTGCAACCCGCAGACATCCGCGCGCTGCCCCCTGGCACGGCCCTGCTGCTCGCCACCGGAGCCCGCCCCGCCCTCATCCAGCTGCGCCCCTGGTACGCGGGCCCGGACGCCAGCCGGATCACCGCCGCCACCCGCCAGGCCGAAGACGCCATGCGACGCGGCGCACGCAGCATGGCCCGTCCCGCGCCTGCAGGCCCAGGTCACGCGCTCACCGGCGTCCTTCCCGAAGCTGGAGGAAGAAGCGGATGACGGCGCAGGTTCCCGGCACCCCGGCGGGCGACAACGATGTTGCGCGGCCGGTCTACGGCGGCGTCGAGGACTGGGTGACCGGCCAGTTCCTGCCCCAGTTCCGCCGCCCCCTCGGCGGCGAGTACCGCTGGTGCCGCCAATGGTGGCAGCACGCCGAGGCCATCACCCGGCTGACCGCTCTCTGGCATTCCTGGGAAGCACTCCGGCTGGAACCCGGCACCGGCATGGCCACCTGGCTCCGTGATCACCTCGACCACCACCTCCCCGTCCTGCTCGGCAGGGGAGGCCCATTCGCCCAGTGCAGCGAAGACGAGCACATCGAACCCCGCCAAGCGAAAGCCGACCACGCGCCCCCCGGATGGTGGGTGATCGGGGACGGGCAGGAATGATGGCGGCCTGGAGGCCTCAACGAGATTGAACGACCGGGCACCGAGGAAGCCGAGCGGAGCTGAGCTGAGCAACACACGCTGATGCTCAGGATGTGCCTACAGCTTCTCTCATAACCCAGAGGTCGCGGGTTCAAATCCCGCCCCCGCTACCAAGTAGTCGCAGGTCAGGAGCCTGATCGCCGGAGACGGCGGTCAGGCTTTTTGATCGTTTGTCCGTGGCTTGTCCGCGGGATTGGACCGGAGAGCCTGGCACGTGGCGCCGGAGATCGGCAGCCAACGACACTGTGGGCGGGCTGTCACCGCGTCGTGGTGCTCGGTGCCGAGCACCCGTTCCATGACCGGTAGCAGCGCTGCGAGCTGATCCCGGGCTGCGGCTGTGTTCCCGGCCTTTCCGGTCCAGCGGGCGAGCCCGGCACAGGCGTGGAGGGTTTCCTGGTGCTCGGCGCCCAAGACCCGCTTCATGACGGGCAGCAGTGCGGCGAGCTGGTCGCGGGCCCCGGCCGGGTCTCCGGCCGCGCCTGTCCAGAGGGCCAGGTTGGCGCGAACGAAGAGGGTGGAGGTGTGCTCGGCGCCGGAGACTCGCTCGTGTATCTGGAGCAGCGCGGCGAACTGATCCCTCGCTGCGGCCGGGTCCCCAGCCTTCCCGGTCTGGCGGGCCAGGTCGGCGCGGATGTAGAGGGCGTCGGGGTGCTCAGCGCCCAAGACCCGCTCCATAGCTGGCAGCAGCGCGGCGAACTGGTCACGGGCGGTGGCCGGATCCCCGGCCGCCCCAGTCCAGGCGGTGAGCCTGGCGCGTGCGGCCAGGGTGTCGGGGTGCTCGGCGCCGAGCATCCGCTGAAGGGCATCTGCTTTTCGCTGCTGAAGGGCCCGTGCCGCCGCGTAGTTGCCGCTGTACCCCAGGAAGTCGGTGATCCGTGCCATGCCGCCACCGTCGGCCGGGAGCGCCACCTCGGCGTGGGGCAGCAGCGTGGCAAACACGGCCCAGGTCCCTGGCTGGTCAGCGTCGCTGGGTAGAGCAGCCTCGATCAGCGACCGGGCAGCCTGCCACCAGGACTGGGCCTGGTCTGCGGGCAGCTGGCCGAGGGTCACGGCCTGCACCAGCCGGTGCACCGACACCAGACCCTCCCGGGGCGGGCTGACCAGCGAGAACCGGCGCAGCGAGGCCACCGCGTCATCAGCGGCGAGCGGGTCATCTAGCAATGCCGCCAGTTCCGCCGCCAGTTCCGCAGGCAGCGAACCGGTGAGCTCAGACCGCGGCTGGAGCAGGAGATGGAGGGGAATCTGCTCCGGCGCGCAGCATGCGAGCAGCCGCAGCAAGCCGATAGCCTGGCTATCTATCTCGCTGGCCTCCGGTCTAGAAACGTCGCTTCTTGTTGGGACGGTGGTCTATTTGGAGCCGAGGTTGGCGTAGTCGTATGTGCCGTAGTACTGGTGCACGTACACGTTGGTCAGGTGGGGGTTGCGGTAGAGGAGTGCCTTGGCGTCTACGCCGGGCAGGATGACCGCGTCTGACATGACTTGCCGGTCGATTTGGGACCAGATGCGGATCCTGGTGGTGATGTTGGTGGTGTTTAGTGCTTTGGTGAACAGGTTGTTGACGACGGGGTCGTTGAGTTCGCTGATGTTGGAGTTTGCGACCGGGGTGATGGCCGGGCCGGCGGTGATGTAGTAGAGGAAGCCGAATCCGTCTGGCCAGTCGGGTGACCAGCCGCTGAGGACCAGGCCGAGGTCGTGCTGGTGCACGTAGTTGGGGACGCCGGCGAAGCTGGTGAAGAATTTGACCGACGGGTATCCCTGGAGGGTCAGCTTAATTCCCACCCGGTCCAGGGCTTGCTGTTCGGCGGTGGCGGCGGCCTTGTCCTTCGGCTGGTCGCTGCGGAATGTGATGGTCGTGCTGAAGCCGTTCGGCTGGCCGCATGCCGCCAGTTCCTGTCTGGCTTTGCCGAGGTCGCCGTGTGGCCTGGTGGTCGCTGCGTATAGGTCGAACTTTTTGTAGCCGAGCAGTTTTGGCGGCAGCACGGTGCTGGCGATATCGCCTCCGGCCATGGGGCCGCCGTAGGCGGTCTGATAGGCGGTCTTGTCAGCCGCGTATTCGACGGCCCGGCGGCAGTGGACGTTGTCCAGCGGTTTTACCTTTGTGTTGATGTAGGTGAACCACAGCAGATCGGTGGGCGCGTCGTCGGCGTTGCGCTTCAAGGCAAGGCTGGTCAGAATCTGCGCCCGCGCTGCGGCCTGCACGCCGGTGCCGTCCAGATTCACCTGGGCGAAGTTGTGGATCAGGTTGCTGTCGATCGTGTTCGCGTTCACGTTCAGGTTGACCACGATCTTGCTGGCAAGCTGCTTGCGGTTGGGGTCGGTGGCCGGGTCCCAGTAGGGGTTCCTGACCAGGGTGAACTGCTTGTCAAGCTGGTAGCTCTGGAACTTGTACGGGCCGGTGGACACCGGGTGCAGCTGGTAGTTCGCGCCGGTATCTCTGGCTGGCGGGACGGGCACCGTCTGCGGCAGGGCTACCACGTAGTCGAAGTCGGAGAACGGCCGCTGCAAGTGGAACACGATCGTGGCGGGGCCAGGTGTGGCGACGGACGTCAGGCCCAGCTTGCCGGGCGTCTTGTCTTTATAGGGGCCGCGGTAGCTCGGATCTTTCAGCAGGATATTGAAGTAGCCGGGTCCGTTGGGCAGCACATCCTTGGCGTAGGAACGCTCGATAGCGTATTTGACATCCCGGCTGGTGACGATGCTGCCGTCCTCGAACCTAATACCGGGTTTGAGATGATAGGTCCAGGTCATGCCGTGGTCGCTGACCTGGCCCAGGCTGGTGGCCAGGTCCGGCACCAACTGCATGCCAGCGGCGCCGGGTACGGACCTGTAGGTCACCAGTGACCGGCCGTACAAGCGGCCGATATCCCACATGTCCGCGTAGTAAGTGTTGCCCGGGTCGGTCGAGTCAGGACTACTGCTGCTATCGAAGACGATCGTCCCGCCTCTATGGTCTGATGCATTGACGACCGTGGCGAGCGCACTGCCGTATGCACCAGAGGCTCCCCCCGCACCGGTGCCGGAGGAGCCGCTACAGGCGGCAAGGACAACGGCTGCCAGTGATGCCGCCGTCAGCGGTATCGCGCTTCCTCGTTTCATCAAAGCCACCCCCGGCGCCCGGTGTCCATGGAGCAGAGTTCACGGCCCGCGGCGCTCCCGCGGCGGCGGAAGGCTGCGGCACTGCCTGGCATGTGTTCACTCGCAGTGCGCTGGCCACCTCAGCGCTTGTGTCTATGCCTGACCATCGTCGCTGCCAGGTTCATCACATGTCACCACCCGCGGCGGCAATGGGCGCAAGGCGGCTCGCGGGATCCCGGCCCCGCCTGCTTACTCCGCTCCGGCCCACTGCCCACGCAATTTCACATGTGATGTGATCCTGCGGTCACGGGCCGCCCGGCCCGGGCCCGGTCGGCGAGCACCGCTATGACGGCGGCTGCCAAGGCGGCACCCGCCGCGATCAAGGCGATCTGCCAGCCGGGCATGCCGCCGACCACGACCGTGTGGACAACGGGCGGTGGTGGTGCGGCGCCGCCGACGCCGGGGTCGGGCGGCGGCAAGGAGGCCAGTGCAGCAGGTGCGCCAGCAGTGACGGCCAGCAACGCGCCGCCCAGGGCGGCCAGGACGGCAAGGCAACGGCGGATGTTGTTCATCGAAAGTCTCCCTTCCACGCAGGCTGCGGTGATTGTGGTGACAGTGTGTGCAGGCAAACAGGCGTCCCACCACACAGGCCAGCGCACAGGAGACCCACAGGATTGCGCTGTTGTCCGCGGGTGCGAAGTAATCGGATGGTGGGTCCCGCTAGCCGTTACGCAGCGCCGATGAGAATCTGGGGTCGGCTTGTAGGCTTAGCGGTGAGGGGTGCGCACCATGGCAGCCCAGGACCGGCCGGAGAACGGCGGCGCGTCCGGAGGCCTTGGAGGGGATGAGGCGCCGGTGGCCGAGGAGACCGCACCAAGTTTCGGGGCGCTGCTGCGCCAGTTGCGCAGCGACGCCGGGCTGACGCAGGAGGAGCTGGCGGAGGCGGCGACCCTGTCCCCGCGGTCGGTCAGCGATCTGGAACGTGGCATTAACGCCACTGCCCGCAAGGACACCGCCCGGCTGCTGGCTGATGCACTCGGCCTGGCCGGGCCGCAGCGGGCCCAGTTCGAGGCCATAGCCCGTGGCCGTGGCCCGGAGGCATACGCGGGCGGGCATCTGGCAGGCACCCCGGGACCGCTCGGCAGCTCGGCGGCAGCGACACGGACGTTGCCGCGTGACATCTCCGGCTTCACGGGCAGGGCCGCTGAGCTGGCACGGTTGACGTCCACGCTGGCTGATGCGGCATTGGGGGGCGGAGTCGTGGTGGTCCACGCGATCGGGGGGATGGCCGGGATCGGAAAAACTACCCTGGTGGTGCACGCGGCGCATCAGCTTGCCGGGCAGTTTCCTGACGGGCAGATCTTCCTGCCACTGCATGCGCATACTCCGGGACAGCGGCCGGTGGATCCGGCCGATGCGCTGGCCAGCTTGCTGCTGGCGGCTGGGATCAGCGCCAGTGCGATCCCGCCGGGGCTGGAGCCGCGCGCCGGACGCTGGCGCGACTATCTGGCCGGCAAGAAGGTGTTGCTGGTGCTCGATGACGCCACCGGGCATGAGCAAGTACGGCCGCTGCTGCCCGGCACCGCCGGAAGCCTGGTGCTGATCACCAGCCGACGGCGGCTCACCGCGCTGGAAGACGCCGCGGTGATCAGCCTGGACACCCTGCCACCGCAAGAAGCCGCTGACCTGATGGTCCGGCTCGCCGGCCGCCCGAACATAGAACCCGGAGATGGCCAGATCGCTGAGATCACACGGCTGTGCGGGTACCTGCCACTAGCGATCGGGATGCTCGCCCGCCAGCTGCATCATCACCCGGCCTGGACCGCGGGGGGTCTGGCCGCCGAGCTCGCCGCGGCCCGGGACCGGCTAGAGCTGATCCACGCCGAGGACCTGTCCGTCGCCGCCGCGTTCAACCTGTCCTACCAGGACCTGACCGCCGGGCAGCAGCAGCTATTCCGCCGCCTCGGCCTGCACCCCGGCCCCGATATCGACACCCACGCCGCTGCCGCCCTGAATGGCACAAGCCTGGCCAGCACCCGGCGCCACCTGGAAGCTCTCTATGACCAGCATCTGATCAGCGAGCCCACCCCCGGCCGCTACCGGCTGCACGACCTGCTCCGCGAACACGCCCAGACACTAGCCGCCACCGACGACCCAGCCACCAACGAGACCGCCACCAGCCGGCTCCTGCACTACTACCTGCACACCGCGCTCGCCGCCAGCGAACAGATCCCCAGCCCCAACTGGACCCCCGCGGCCACCGTGCTGCCACCCGCCAAGCCGCCGGAGTGCGCGCCACCAATATCCACGCTTAGGCAGGCCGCGGCCTGGCTGGAGGCAGAGCGCACCAATCTGCACGCGGCCGTCAGCCACGCCGCTGCGTCCGGGTGGCCCATTCCCGCCATGCTGATCCCCACCGCTATGGCCAATTTCCTGCACATTCGGGGCCACTGGGACCAGTCCATCGCCCTACATCAGACGGCCCTGGCCGCCGCGCGCCAGGCCCACGACCGGCCAGGCCAGGCCTGGGCCCTGAACTGGATGGCCAGTACGCAAATCCTCACCCGTGACTTCACCGCTGCTGAGGCCGCCTTGTGGAAGGCTCTGGCACTGCTCGATGACCTGGGCGACCATGGCGGCCAGGGAGACGCTCTCAACGGGCTGGGCACTGTGTACTGGCTCACCGGCGATTACCCTGCCGCCGTCGGCCGCCATCAGCAGGCGCTGGAGCTGTTCCGCAGCCTCGGTCACCGGCGCGGCCAGGCCCAGGCCCTCAACGGGCTAGGCGCCGTGCGGTGCATGACCGGCGACTACCCGGCCGCCGCCACCTATCATCAGCAGGCGCTTGAGCTGTTCCGCGACATCGGCCACGAGCACGGCCAGTGCGAGGCACTCACCCATCTCGGCACCGTGCAGCGGCTGACCGGCGACTACCCGGCTGCGGCGGCCAGCTTCCGGCTGGCCCAGACGCTGAACCGCGACCTCGATGACCGCTATAAGGAGGCATGGATCCGCAGCGAGCTTGGGGTGCTGCAGCGGCTGACCGGCGAGTACCTGGCTGCAGCCACCAGCGACCAGCAAGCACTGAAGCGATGGCGCAGCCTCGGTGAACGCTCCGGCCAGGCTCACGCGCTGAATGAACTCGGCCTTGTGCAGCAACTGACCGGAGACTACCCGGCCGCCGAGGCCAGCCACCAGCAGGCGCTCAGTTTGTTCCGCATCCTCGGGCAACGACACGAGCAAGCTGAAGCGCTCAACAGCCTCGGTGAACTATCGTCCCGCGCCGCAACCATGCAGCAAGCCGTTGACTACTACAACCAGGCGCTTGCCATGGCACGGGACGTCGGCTCGCCGCTCGAGGAAGCACGCGCCCTGGAAGGCATCGGCCGTTGCCACCTCCAGGACGGCCACAGGAGCACGGGAATCGCTCGCCTGCAGCAGGCACTCAGCATCTACCAGCGCATCGGAGCACCGGGCGCCCAGCGCGTCCAGCAGATCCTGCTCAGCGAGCACATCGGGACAGCCTGACCCGAACATGACCGCCACTTTGCTCCCGCCCACCTCGGCAGATGCCTTGCCAGGCAGCGATACAGGCAGGTCTGGCTACTTGGCACCAGACTCGGCCCCTCGTTCCTTACCACCCCCGCCTGCGTAGGCGAATTGTGGCACGAGCGGACTGGCAGACCCGATTGCTGTAGATCATGGCCACGACCGCTCCCGCGAGCTCGGCGCCTTCGCCAACCCCAAAGGCCGCCCCCGGCGGAAGAACTCCGCCACCGGCAACGTCGCCTTACGATCATGTCGCCTAGGTACCGGAACTTGACATCGGGCCGTACCAGTCAGTCGCGAGCGGTGAAGAGTGGCAGCGATCGGCACCGCTGCTGCTCCGCCTCTCCATCCGCGAGGCCGCCGAGCGCATCGGCATCTCCCACACCATGATCGCCGACATTGAGCGTGGCAAGCGGCTACCCACCGTCCGCACCTTCGAGCGCCTGCGCCACGGCCCGGCCTCGATGCCTCCCCCGACATCCTGGTTCGCCTTCCGCAGCCGAGCGGACCACTCGAGGTCCACCTCGCCGCCTGCCTCTGGGCCAGCGGCAGCCACGCGCACCTCGCCCTCGTCAACGTCGGCCTGGCCCAGACCAAGGGGTGCTGCTGGTACTGGTTCCTCTTCCCGCTGTTCCTCGGCCCGCTGGCCACCCTCTTTATCGTCGTCTGGCCGCCCCAGACCGACGCCAAGAAGGCGACCGACACCAGCACGAAGGCGGCGGCCGCAACAGAGGACCGACCACCGCCGGGCGCCCAGCCACCTTCCGAGTGGCGGCCAACGCCAGGGCTACTCCGACTGGACTGGACTGACTGGCGGGCTCGCGTATCCGTGTGATGCGTATTCGGGTGCGGCGGGGAAAACGAATCCGGGTCGATGGCAACTTCTGTACGGCGAACGGCCAACCACTTTGCCGACTTGCGGCGCGCCTTGCCGCGCTGAAATCGGGATAAAGATGACGCAGGATTGAAGTCATAAAGCATGTAACCGTCCTCCAGCCGATCGGAGGACGTATGGCCCTATTCATGGAGGCTTATTCACGGCCATGATCACCGAGCATCTCTGGCAGCGGCTTCGCTGGCCAGAGTTTGATTAACTTAGAGTTGATGATCTTGTGAATAAGCCTCATGGAGCCGCGAATTGTGTACATGCTGTAACCGGAGCGCGGCGGAAAACGCCAGTAATGGACGCCATCTAGGTCCAGGTCCTTCGGGGTCACGCCCTTATGTGCCACGCCGCCCCTGGCCCGCAGGAATCTGGCCAGTTCCGACTCTACGTCGCCGTATGTTGCGCAACTTGGCAGCAGCTTGACCCCGAGGATGTTCTCATGAAGCGGGTTAACCTGCTCTGGCCCAGGGGAGTTCAGTCCGTATTTGCCGTGTTCCCCAGTACCGTGAACTTCGCGCTTGACGGCCTCCTTTGTGACTGCTCGCCATCCGTTTCCAGCGAACTCCCACGGGTCTGCCCATCCCCGGTTCTTGCCCAGTGGATGGCGCCGTCAACTCTGCCCCGATCCGCGTTCCTTCTCGGTCCGTGAGGTGTGCTCGATAAGGTCGGCCACCGCCTGCCGAGCTCCGGGGCTCAGCTCCAGCAGGGCACGCAGCTGCGCGCTGGTGACTCCCGTATCCCGGACCAGGGCCAGCAGTTCCACCTGTTCCTGTAGCAGCCCGGCCTGCTCATCGTCGTAGTCGCTGAAGAAGAATGCGGGCGGCACGCCGAAGGTCCGGGCGAGGGCCTCGATGAGGCGCATCTGGGGGTTGGCGGCCTGGCCGTTGCGCAGCTTCCAGATGGTGGTGTGGGAGAACTGCTCTCCGGTGACTTTCTCGATCAGGGCGCCTACTTCTGCGTTGGAGTAGGGCCCGCGTCCTGCGGGATGTGCCCTGTCGATCAGCCAGTTGACCTTGTCGGCCAGCGTGCGCAAGGGCGGGTCTGCTGGATCGCCCGCCCTGGCTGCCTCCGCCATAGCCTGCCTCCCTTACCTGACCCGATCATCATCTCAGATCAACGACTACATGTCCCGTCAGACATTCGAGTTGACAGGAGCGTGTCCAGGCTCCCTATAGTGAGGCTCTCCACCAAAGTTGACCGAAAAACCATCATCGCTCAGCTTGAGTTTACGCCACTGCGAGGCCGCGATGCCGGTCGCAACGCTACAAGCAGCTCGAACACGCCCTAGCCGCCGCGCGACCCAGCCCGCCCGTCACCCAGGCGGCCAGCACGCCCACCCCGGTACGCAGCAAAGAGCCCAGCGTCACCTGCCGGCCGAACCGCGCCCCATGCCCGGCTGGCCACCCAGACCACCTGCGACTACCTGATGCACCTGCAGGCCGCCTGGATCACCGCCGCAGCCGTCACCCTGATGATCCTGGGCACCGGCGCAGGCATCCGCCTGGCGGTAAGAGCGGATCCAGCCCACCGGGCCCGCGCCCGGGAGGCAACCGCCGCCGCAGCGCAGTACACGCTCCTGTTCGGCTTCGCCGCGGTCGCCGCGGCGATCTCCGCGCACGGCCTGGTCGGGTTCGCCCGCACCAACATGGACCTGCCCGGCCCATAGCCCTACCTGCTGTGGGGCGCACTCGACGGCGCCGCAGGCATGTGCGCTGTTCTCCTCATGCGCCGCGCGGTTGTTGCCCGACACTGAAAATGCCAATGCAGGCGGCGTTCACGATGCCGATGGAGAACCGGGCAATTCGGGCGGTGTCGTGGGTGAGGTGCCGCGCTACGTCGGCACGGTGCCGGACTGAGGGCGTGCTCCGGGCGGTGATCCCTGTCAGCGGGCAGCCGGGAGCTGGGAACGGCGCTGCCGGCTCAGCCGGCCGGGGCCATGGCCAGGAGGCGGCCGCGGGTCAGCACGTTGATCCGCGCCCACGGGCTGGTGTGCTGCAGCCCGGGCCGGCGGCCGATGACCATCGCCGCGGCCCCCAGGTGTTCCAGCGCGCAGCCCAGCTCGTCCGGGCGGACCCGGGCCGGCAGCGCATCTTGGTCATAGGCCACGACGGCGCGGATGCCGGTGATGCGCAGCTGGGCGGCGGAGCGGCGGGCGCCGCGGATCCAGCCGCGCACCGTGCCGGCCGGGACGGCGAGGTCGCGCGCGATGCGCCGGTGCCCGGACCCGAGGGCGGCGGCAACCAGGGCCTGGCCGATCAGCCCGGCTGCGTAGGCCCGGCGCGGCAGCAGCCCGGCGCCGAGCACGACGTGGGTGACGTCGCAGCCGGTGCACAGCGCCCGGTCCGGGCGCACGGTCACCAGCTCGCCGTCCAGGTCGCGGACCGTGCGCTCGCGGGCATGCCCCCACGGGCGCAGCGGCTGGCCGCAGCCGGGGCAGCCCAGCCTGCGGCGGTCCAGGGCGATCCTGGCCGCGGCGGTGTCGAAGACCTCGATCATCGTTCATCCCGCCAGGTTCCGGCCTGGCGCCGTGCCGGGAAAGGGGGTAGCTGGTGTTGCACCCTGGCACCGGATGGCGGTCCGCGCAACCCGGACCAAGCTGATCACCAGGACCGGCACCGAGCCGGCGCAGATCCAGCACACCGGCCCGCCGCCCCCAGGTCACAGCCCCGGTGGGCCGTCATCGGCACGGTGCCGCCGCCGACCAGCATGCCGCAGCCGCCTCGCACGTCGGCACGGTCAGTGACGCAAACAGGCCAAACCATGGGAATCCTCCGCGCCGCTCAACACTCGCCACCTGCGAGTGGGTCCGCAAAGGACAGCCGCTCTGCCTGATCGGTGACTCCGGGACCGGCAAGTCCCACCTGCTCATCGCCCTGGGCACCGAGGCCGCGATAGAGGGCTACCGGGTCCGCTACGTCCTGGCCGCCAAGCTCGTCAACGAGCTGGTCGAGGCCGCCGACGACAAGCAGCTGACCAAGACCATCGCCCGCTACGGCCGCGTTGACCTCCTGTGCATCGACGAACTGGGCTACATGGAACTCGACCGCCGCGGCGCCGAGCTGCTGTTCCAGGTCCTGACCGAGCGCGAGGAAAAGAACAGCATGGCCATCGCCTCCAATGAGAACTTCAGCGGCTGGACCAAGACCTTCACCGACCCCAGGCTCTGCGCCGCCATTGTGGACCGCCTCACCTTCGGCGGCAACATCATCGAGACCGGCACCGACTCCTACCGGCTCGCGCAAACCCGCGCCAGATCCGGCCAGGCCGTCACCAGCTGACAACTACACGCGGCCTCCCGCACGCGAAAAGTGGAGTCAGCTTGTCCTGTCGCTGATAAATCGGCCCTGTCTCACTGAATCCGGCCCGTTACGGACTGTGTCTCATTATTGTTGGCCCTGGGGCGGATTCCCTGACGGCAGGCGGGGCTATGACTGTCGCTGCACTGGATCTTGGGTCAGGTGCTGACCTGCGCTTCTTCCTGGAGTTCACGGAGGCCGGCGGGACGAAGAACCGGGATCCGCTGGCGTCCTGCGTTACGGCCCGGCTTGAGAACGTGCTGCCAGTGCGGTCGTTCCGGTGGGCGAAGGGCGCCTCTCATTTCCCGGGGTTGTGGTGGTCATCGACCACCGGGGACCACGTGGGCTTCGAGTCGTGGCTGGAACGTGATCTTATCCGAACAATACGGAGAGTAATCACGGTTGTGGATCGTGATTGGATTCGGTTGCTGACCGTATTCGCGAAATAATCTTGCTCAGATATTCCTCGGCGTGTCGCAGTCATGTGCTGGAGCGTCCGACGGTGTCGCGGAAGGCGGGCATGCCGAGGTGGGTGGCGCCGTGACGGGCGGCGAGCTGCTGCATGGCCCGGAGTTTCTGCTTGGCGGCTTCGAGGGTGGCTTCCAGCCCGGCGATCTCTCCGAGCCAGCCCTCGCGGCGGGCCTCGGCGATGCGGGCTTGAAGGTTGTCGCGGATCTCGGTCAGCCTTGGTTCCTGGGCCGGGTCCGGCCTTAGCTGCGGGCACCTGACACAGCTGTGCTCATGGGCGCACGGAGTGCCGAAGTCCCTGGTGCAGACGCCCAGGGCGACCTTGCGGAGCTCGAAGTGGTGCAGGAACTGGTCCCACTCGCCCGGGGTGAGGTCACGGTATTCTTCGCCGGGGCGGAGAGCGCGTCGCCGGGCGATGAAGGCCCGGTGGTGGGACACGACGTCCTCGGAGTAGATCGCGGCATACCCCATGGTGGTTCCGAGATCGGCATGCCCGAGGATCCTGGCGGCGATCTGCGGCGGCAGCCCGGACCGGAGGGCATCGGTCGCGAAGAGCCTCCGAAAATCGTGGGGCGTGAATACCAGCGGCCTGTTCGACGCGTCGGTGAGCCCGGACACGGCGAGGACGTGGTTGAGGAACTGCCGCAGGGTAGTGCGGGATATCGCCCGCTGCTCGGGGCCGCGGGGACGCTGGAACAGGAACGGCATCGGCGGGCTCCAGATCCGTTCGTAGGGATCGTAGGCCGACACCAGCGGCAGCACGGCCCGGCCGCCCCGGACACGGCCGATGACCTCGGCGAGGACCTCCCCGAGCTCGGGCGAGACCAGCAACAGCCGTTCGGCGTCGGTCTTGGACGGGGCGATCTGGAGCATCGGGACGATCTCGCCTGTGCTGGGGAGTTTGTAGGCGACGAAGCTGTGGTGAGCCAGCTCGACCAGTTCCTCGATGCGGATGCCCGTGGCCCGAAGGACCTCGATGGTCGCCCAGCCCCAGAAAGCGCGTTCCTCTTCGAAGGTCAGGTCCCGCCGGCGGCCGGTGGCCAGGTCGGTGACGTAGATCCTGCCCGCGACCGCGTTCCTGCGCAGCAGCTTCTCGCCGGCGGCCTCGACCACCTGGCCCGGTGCCGCGGGCAGCGCGGCATCCAGCCTGGCCCGGGCCGCCTTGCGCTGCTCATCGGCAGTGCGCACCAGCGCGGGCAGGACCGGGAGGCGCGCGCGGGTCCGCTGGTCCATGGCGGCCTTGCGGTGCTTGCGCTCTTTGGCCATCGAGCACTCGCTGGCCCTGACCGGGCACGGCATCGCGTGCTCGGCCCACCGCGACGGGTCCTCGGCGGCCCACTGGGCGATGTCGAGGTAGAACGCCCGGACGGTCAGCAGCTGGCTGCGGACATTCGCCCGGTCGCCGACCAGGCGCCCGTCGCGGTCGGTGACCTGCCCGAGCCGTTCCTTCCAGGCGGCGGCAACCTCGGTGTCCAGTCGCAGCGAGGAGATACCCGGGTGATGCTGCTCCAGGTCCCGCCAGAAATTGCCGCACAACGTGTTGGCCATGCCCACGAGGGAGGCGTAGTCGAGTTCGGCGGCCCGCTCGGCCAGGTAGGAAGTGAACAGTTCCCGCATGGACTCGTCCTGCAGGCCGTACTTGGCGACGAGCCCGGCCGGGGTGAGCTGCCCGGTCATCCTGGCGGCTCTCATGGTCGGCGGGGCGTCGGCGGGCAGCACGCCGGTCTCGGCCAGCAGCGTATAGAACAGGGGCCGGTTGTTGGCCCCCTGGCACTGGTGCTCTTGCAGCGCGTCGCCGAGCTCGATGCAGTCGCCGATGGTGATGTCGCGGACCAGGCCGCCCTTGCTGAGCAGGATCCAGGTGATCCGGTTGAGTGCTTCCTTGAGGTCCTGGGGGTTGCGCCGACCCGTCGCGCCGAAATGGACCCGGAGCCTGGCGAACCCGGCCGGGTCGATCCGGCTGCGGGCCTCTTCGAGCAGGACGCTGGGACGGTAGCGCAGCAGCCAGCCATAGCCGGGGCGCAGGACCTGGCCGGTGAGCAGCAGGCGCATCGCCGTCAGCAGGTCGTTGCGGACATGCTCGGCTGGCCTGACGGCAACGGACGGGACCAGGTCAGTCCAGGCCGGCCCCGCGGCCTCGGCTCCGCTGGCCAGCCAGCGGTCTTGCCAGGTCGGGCCGGGCTGCTGTTCCAGCCAGTCCAGCAGCGAGGCGAGCCCCCGTCGCATGGACCGGCGGACCTCGGCGCTGGCCGGCAGGAACGGCGGCGGCGACAGCCGCTCCTCGAGCTCGGCGCGGCCCTGCCTGGTCTCCGGCCACGACTGCGGCCTGGGCCGGGGCGGGGACTGGTTCTGCTTCGCGGGAATCCTGGTCCCGGCCGCCGGCGCCGCCGTGGCGACGGCGGTCATGAGGCCGCCGCGGTGCGAGTTGCCGGGCCGCCGAACAGGGCATCCAGCACCTCGGGCCGGTAGCCCGGAGCCGGGGCGGGGGGCGGAGCCTCAGCCTGCCGCTCGTGGTGAGCGAGGAGACGCTCGACCATCTCGTCGGGGTTGGGCGTCAGGTAGATCTCGGTCGTCGAGAGGTGAGCGTGGCCCATCACCCACTGGATGTTGACCAGTGACATGTGCTCGTCGCTGACCATGCGGTATGCGGCACTGTGACGAAGGTCGTGCAGCGTCCAGTTCGATCCCAGGGCCTGCTGCGCCCGGCCGAACATCATCCGCGCGGCGTCATACGACAGCGGCCGGAACGGTCGCCGGTGAGTCCACCACAGCAGATCGTCAGGCCCGGCCGGCACCTCGTCCCCGAGTTCGTGCTGGTAAAGGCACAGCCAGACGAACGCGTCGGCGGACGCCGGCAGCATCTGCAATGCCCGGGTTCCCTTGCGGATCACGCCGATGAGCTGGTCTGCGGGCTCGACCCTGCTCCGCACGACGGTGAGCAACTCCGAGGCACGGGCCCCGGTCGAGATCCAGAACGCGAGCAGGGCCCGGTCGCGGTGAGAGGGCAGGGCGGCGAACACCTCGTTGAACCGCGCGTCCGGGATCGCCCGCGGGACGCGCTTGACGGCCCTGGGCTGATACGGCGCCGGCTTGCCGGGCCGCTTCCACGGCTGCAGCGGATTATGGTGCGAGTTCACCCCGTCTCCGGCACCCCGGCCGGGCGGGGAACGGGTTGACCAGCGGACGGCCGTGCTCCGCCCGGTGGTACTCATAGAACGCGTGGACCACGGCCCGCGCGTGCCTGCGGGTCGCCGCCGAGTACGTACCGGCCGGGTGCTGCTTCCCCGTGACCGGGTTCACCGCCCCCGGCGGCGGGCTGTCCCTGCGCCGCTGCCGCGGCGGCTTCCGGGCCCGGGCCAGCCAGAGCGCGTAATCGCGGGCCTCGGCCCGCGACGCCCGGTCCCACGAGACCTCCACCGCGTCGAGGAACCGGATCCAGCCGAGGAGCTCAAACGCATACGAGCGCACCGTGCCCGGCGAGCAGTCCGACGCCGTCAGGTTCCTCAGGAACTCCGACACGGCCGCCACCTCGGCCCCGGACGCGTCGACCAGCCGGTATGGCACCAGCCCGCCGAGAACCTCCTCCACACGGCCGACGCTCGGAACCACAATCGCGTCGATGTTCCGTTCTTGCTCGGGCACTGCACCAGCCTCCCAGGTCCGTCACGATTGCCGACGACCCGAGATTCCAGCACAAACCGAACCCGGCCGGGACAGCCCAGAACGGGAGCTGCCCGGCTGAACTGTCACCGTCAGTAATTTCGCGGGATAACAGGGAAAGCGGCCTGACCTGGGTTAGTTCGGTTAACAGGTCACGTTATGGCGATGGACTTCGACCCGGACATCACGGGCATCGCCTCCCAGCCGTTCTGGCTGCACTGGCGCGACGATGACGGCCGGGACCGGCGGCATGCGCCGGACTTCTTCGCCCGGCGGGCCGATGGCAGCGGCCTGGTGGTCGACGTCCGACCGGATGACCTGATCCCGGCGAAGGACGCCGGGGTGTTCCGGGTGACGGCGATGGCCTGCGGGCAGGCGGGCTGGGAGTTCCGCCGGGCAGGGACGATCGACCCGGTGGTGCGGGCGAACATCCGGTGGCTGTCGCGATACCGGCACCAGCGGTGCCGTCGCGAGCCGGAGGCCGCAGAGCTGCTGGAGGCATTCACCCCGGGCAGGCCGCTGCTGGCCGGCGTCTCGCAGGTCGGGATCCCGTCGCGGTCCTTCCGGCGGCCTATCACCTGCTCTGGCGGCGCGAGCTGGCCTGCGACATGTCCGTCCTGCTCGGCAGTGCCTCGATGGCATGGCGGGTCCCGGCCGGAGGCCCGCGGTGACCGCGCAGCCCGGCCCCCCGGGACGGATCAGGGCCGGGGACCGGGTCGTCGTTGACGGGCGGCCCCGGGTGGTCTTGGGCGCTTCGGGACCGCTGATCCGGTTCGCCGCCGATGACGGCGCCGTCGAGGAAACGGCGGTCGCGGAACTCGTGGGCAGCGGCCGGATGCGGCTGCAGCCGCGGGGGCCGGGCGGGCACCCGCCCGGCCGGACCGGGCTGGCCGGGCTGCCGCTGGAGGCCGTTGAGCGGGCCCGGTGGTGGGAGGCTCACATCATCGAGGTCGTGGACGGGACGCCTCCGGACGCGCCCGCCGGGACTCCGCCGAGGCCGGCTTATGACGTGGAGCGCACCAGCCTGGCCGGGCGGGAGCAGGCCAAGGCCGCCGAGCTGTCCTCGCAGGGCCTGCCGGTCGCGGCCTCGACCGTCAAGCACCGGCGGCAGCGGTGGCAGGCCGAGGGCCTGCCCGGCCTAGTCGACAAGCGGGTCCAGCGCAGGCGCAGCCCGGCCGGGCGAGCCGACCCCGCAGTCGCGGAGGCGATGGAGCAGGCGATCTCCGAGGCGACCGAGGACTCATCGCGGACGGCGTCGTTCATCGTCTGGCGCACCCGCCAGATCCTCGCCGGGCAGGGGCTTTCCGACCGGGAGCCGTCGCGGGCCACGATGTTCCGGCTGTTCTCCCGGTTGTCGGCGGGCAGGCACACGACCGGGTCGGCGGCCACCCGCCGGGGCCTGGCGGGCCGTCCGCAGCGGATGTTCTCCCAGGCCCACCCCGCGGCTCCGGGCGAGCTGATGGAGATCGACTCCACCCCGCTGGACGTGCTGGTCCTGCTCGACGACGGGGTTCCCGGCCGGGTCGAGCTGACCGGGCTGATCGACGTGGCGACCAGGACGGTGCCCGCGGCGGTGATCAGCCCGACGGCGAAGTCGGTCGATGCCAGCGTGCTGCTGGCCCGGGCGCTCACGCCCGAGCCGATGCGGCCGGGATGGCCAGGCCAGCCTGGCGATGGCGCACTCGGCCCTGCCCGATGACCGGCTGCTGGGCATCGACGAGCGGCTGGAGCACGCCGCGGCCCGGCCGGTGATCGTCCCGGACACGATCGTCATCGACCACGGGGCGGTGTTCGTATCGGCCAATTTCCGGGACTCCTGCCGGCACCTGGGGATCAGCATCCAGCCGGCGCACCTGGCGACCGGCTCGGACAAGCCGCACATCGAGAAGATGTTCTCCTCGCTCGGCACCCTGTTCTGCCAGTTCGCCGCCGGCTACCTGGGCCGCAGCGCCGACCGGCGGGGCCGCAAGGTGGAAGAGCAGCCGCTGTGGTCCCTGACGCAGATGCAGGACCTTCTCGACGAATGGCTCATCGCGGTCTTTACCGACCGTAGTTACTGCTGTTCTTGATGTCCGTCCGGCTTGCGTTCCGGGACGTTCCGTGATCATTTACCGACTTGGTCAGGAACGTCCGTCATGTTCGCAGGCATCGGTTCGGAGGGCATGTGGCTCGGCAGGTTGTGATCGGTCAGCTCAGGGTTCAGCAGCTGACGAGGAGGAACGGGCGGCGGTCGTGGACGATCGTCTGGCCCGAGGGCACGGTGCATGCCGAGGCGGACCGGTTCCTGCGCCGGCATGATGGGTCGGGCACTCAGCGGACCTACGCCTATCTGCTGGTGGATCACCTGCGGTGGCTCGATCGTGAGTGCCTCGGCCTGGAGATGGTGACGCTGCGGGATCTCGAGCGGTACATGGGCTTGCTCGGGGCCGAGGTGGCGATGCCGTTGGGAGCGCCGTGGCGGGCTGGGAAACGCCCGTATGGCAGGGACGCGTTGTCAGCGGCGGCCGCGTGTGTGAAGGGCTTCTACCTGGATCAGGCGTCTGCCGGGGTCAACGGTGAGCTGGGCAGCCGGCTCGACAGGACCAGGCTGCCGTCCCGGGCCGACCGGCGTCGCTCGTTCCTTGGTCACGTCAAGACCGTGATGCCCGCCAACCCGCTGGCGCCTCGCGGGCCGCATCGCCGGCATCCGAAGATGCTCCCGGACGGGGCCAGGGAGAAGCTGCTGGCCGTGGTGAACAGCGCCCGCGACGCGTTGACGGTGACCTGGCTGGCCGATGGGGGCCTGCGGATCGGTGAGCTCTGCGGCCTTCACCTGGTCGACCTGCATCTGCGTGAGAACGCAGGGTGCGGCGAATGCCGTGCTCCTCATCTGCATGTGTGTCACCGGCCCGGCAATCCGAACGGAGCGGAGGCCAAGACCAAGCACCCGTGGCGGATCGAGGACGGCACGGTGACCGGTGGGCTGATCAAGCGCGTCAGCCCGGCCATGATCCACGCCTACTTCGAGTACTTGACCGCAGAGTATCCCCGCGGGGCGAGCCACGGCATGCTCCTGGTCCAGTTGCATGGCGCCGGCATTGGGCAGCCATGGGCTCCGGTCGGAGCCCGGCGGATGCTCGCCCGGGCCGGACGGCGCGCCGGCCTCGGCCTGGTGAAACCCCACGCGTTCCGGCACGGTTTCACTTCTGCGGTCCTCGACGCCGCCGACGGCAACCTGCTGATCGCCCGGGACGCCGGCGGCTGGGCGTCAGCCGCGACGGTTGACGAGGTCTACGGCCACGTCGACATCCACGATCCGGCCTTCGACGCTGCACTGCGCACGGTCTGGGGCGAAGCCAGGTGATCACGGCGTCTGCACTCCCGGTCCGCGACGTCCGGCAGGGACGAGACCGGCTGGAGATCCTCACCGCGCTGGTCTCCGCGCCGTCCTTCGACCCGTTGTTCCGCACCCAGATCATCAAGATTCCGTCCGGTCACCCCGTCTACCGGTGGGCCTGCCTGGTCACCGACTGCGAACGGCCCCGGATGGGGCACGGGGACTTGTGCTCAGCCCACGAGGGGTTCTGGCGCCGGCACCGCGATGACGGCGGTTCCAGGACCGAGTTCCTGCGCACGGCACCATCTCTGGGGCTGGGCGAAGGGCTGGAGGAGCGGCAGTGCCGGATATGTCCGCAACGGCCGGCTCGCCACCTGGTTCTGGGGCTCTGCCACCATCACCAGTTCCGGTGGTATCACCACCGCGAGCGGCACGGCCATGACGCTGACTTCGAAGCCTGGGCCGACGGGCAGGAGCCCGCCGAAGGCTACGGGCATTGCCGTGTCCTGGTCTGCCCAGAGCTGGCGGACTCCCCGCTGGGCCTGTGCTACCGGCACGAGCGGCGCTACCGGCGCGAGGGCACTCCGGGAGGAGCTGCGTTGCCGTCGCAGTGGGGCAACCGCTACGAGCGCGCCGGCCTGGTCGTTCCTGTCACCTGCATCGACGAAGACGCATTTCGCCGCTGGTGCGCGAGAGCGGCACCGGTGCCGCGGCCGGGACAGGTCAACCTCCGGGGTCTGCATCCGTTGCTGCGCGCCGAGTTCCAGTGGGGCCTGTTCATGCAGGCCCGATCCGGGCGCGGCCGCTGGGAGCTGGCACCCGTGCAGGGCCTGGCGGACTACTGCCGGGAGCAGGGCCTGCACTCGCTGACGGACCTGGGTCCCGACGAGGACGACGCTCTGCGTGAGGCGGTCACGCGTGAGGCGCCGTTCATCGCCCGGGCGATCGCCGACCGGCTGAGGCCGCTCTATGTGACGCCGGAGGAGACCCGCGAACAGGGCTACATTCTCACCGAGCACTTCGGGCGCAAGCTGACCGGCCGTTCGGTCCGGATCGAGCTGACGATCGTGTCCCAGCGGTGGCTGCGTGATCTTCTCTGGGACCACTTCGCTGGCGTCCTGCGCTCACCGCGCTGCCCGCGCAGCGGCCGGACGTTCGACGACATGCGACGGGCCTGCGTGGAGCTGAGCGCCTACCTGGAGATCCATGCCCACGCAGGCGGACACGACCCCAAAGTCCTGACGGCACAGCACATGCAGCAGTTCGCCGCCGACCAGCGCCAACGCGAGCTGGACGGCCTGGAGTCGCTGGCCGCGCGAGGGCGGCCGGGCAAACCCTCGATCGTGACCGCCAACACCCGCCAAGCCGTCTTCCACCGCACCCGCCGCCTCCTCCGCGAGGCCCTGGAGTCGGGAGAAGCCGAGCGACTCGGCCTGGACCGCGCCTTCATCACCGCGATGCCCGCCCCGGGAACAGTTGCCCGCCGGTCCCGTCCGCCGTTTCCCGACGAGGTCGCCCGCGCGCTCGCCGACGAGGCCAACCTGCGGAAACTGGCCGGCACCTACGATCCGTCCGACCGCGGGCTGCGGGACGCCTGGGAGACCATCATCGTCACAGGCCGCCGCTGCGGCGAGGTCCTCAATCTTCGCCTGGACTGCCTCGGCCGCTACGGCGGTCTCCCCATGCTCTGGCACGACCAGACGAAGGTCGGCAACTACGACCAGGCCCTGCGCATCCCCGAACGCCTCCACCAACTCCTGGAAGCCCGTCAGCGCAAGACACTGGCCCTGTTCACCGCCCGGCACAACCGGCCGCCTGCCGCCGAAGAGCGCGCCCAGCTCGCGTTGTTCCCCAGCAACCAGCGCAACAGCAACGGACGACGGCCGCTGTCCTACAAGTGGTTCCACAAGGGCTTCAAACTCTGGATCGACGATCTCGACATCGGCCGATGGGTTCCTCACCAGGCCAGGCACTCACTGGCCACCAGCCTGCTGCGCGCCGGCGCCACCCTGACGCACATCCGCCGATACCTCGGTCAGGTCTCCGAACGGATGGCCGAGCACTACGTCCACCTCACCCAATCCGACTCACCCAATCCGACCTGGAAAACGTCCTCCAGCAGGTCTGCGGTCGCCGGCCCGGCACCGCCAGCCCCGGCGAACTCCTCGCCGGGAACTCCGACCCGCTCACCCGCACCCAAGCACAAGCCCTCGCGATCGACCTCTCTCGCAGCAGCACCCCCGCCGAGGGCGGCTTCTGCACCTTCCAGCCCGTCGTTCGACGGCGGCAACTGCCCCTGGAACCTGAACTGCCACTCCTGCGACAAGTTCGTGCTCTCGGGTGCTGACCTGCTCTACTGGCGGCGCAAACGCGAACAGTGGCGGCTGCTCGCCGAAGGCGCCCCGGACGACGCCACCGCCGACTACCTGCACGACTACTTCGAACCCACCGCCCGCGCGATCGACGGGCTGGAGAAAGCACTAGCCGGGCTCGGTCTCCTCGACGACGCGCTCGCCCTGGACCTGCGAAAACCCCAAGATTACTTCCACCGCATCTGGAGCACCGCCTTCCGCGCCTCCGACCTCACCGCCGCCGGAGCACCAGACGGCGGCACCGAGGAGGAATACGGCCAGCACGACACCAGCGAGAACGAATACGACGCTGCAGAGGCACACGCGTGACCACCAGCGACGATGGGCGGACAGCCGCCGCGGTCGCGGCCCGCCGCCACAGCACCCAGGCCGCGCTCGGACGGGTCCACGACGCCCTTACACGGATGCGACGCGAGAAGACGCCGGTCACCGTCGCCTCCGCCGGCCGGCGAGCCGGAGTCTCCCGCACCTTCCTCTACTCCAATCCGCAGGCCCGCGCAGCCCTGGCCAGCGCCATCGCAGACACCCAGGCACGGCAGGCACAGGACCTGGCCAGCCGCGACACCGAGCAGGAAGCAACCTGGCGGGAACGCGCCCTCAACGCCGAGGACGCACTGAAAGCAGCCTGCACCGAGATCGTCCAGCAGCGCGCCCGCATCGGGGAACTCCTTGGCCAGGTCCGCGACCTGGAAGCCGAATGGACTCAGGAAGCCATCCAGCGCATCACCACCGAGAACACCACCCTCAAACAGCGAGCACGGCAACTCGCCACCGACAACCGGACCCTGGACGAACGGCTCAAAGCTGCACGGTCGAACATGCGGTTCCAAGACCGCCGCATCGCCGACCTCGAAGCCCAGCTCGCCGAACCCGCCACCACACCAGCGACCTGACGGCACAACCCCGGCCTGACAGCCGCCTCTCGATGCGGCTGCCAGGCGTCCGGTGCGAGGCGGCTACCGGGAACCCCGCACGATCGGCCATGGCCCGATGATGCCGGCCAGTTCCGCCCCATAACGAGCCGGGCATCCAGCCAAATCAAGCGACTTTCCCGATCCGTCTTGATCTTCCATCACGAACATGTAAGCTACGTATCAGCGCAGGTCAGAGGCCATTTGAGACTCCCTGCGGTCGGTAAAGACCGATGGCAGAACAGGGAGCACGACGGGCTCCGGGACCCGCTGTGTCCGCAGCGGGCGTTCTCCCCGAACCAGAAGTACGCGGCCCTGGTCGAGACGGCCGGATACGTGCCGGTCCCGCTCAGCGCCGGGGATTACATCGAGCTGCTGCCCGCGGTCTGGCGGGCCGTCAACGCCTACGGCATCAAGATCAGCCACCGGACCTACGACTCCGGGGAACTCAACCCGATCCGGCAGCAGAAATCCGGCGTCGCCGGCAGGAAGGGACAGTGGGAGGTCCACCACGACCCGTATGACGTGTCCAGGGTGTTCGCCCGAGGGCCGGACGGCTGGATCACCTGTTCCTGGAAGTACCTGGAGAAGGTCCCGGCACCGTTCGGGGAACTGGCCTGGGACCACGTCTCGGGACGCCTTGCCGCCCGGGGACAGGACAATCCCACTGAGCTGGAACGCGCCCTTGCCGTCAATGAACTGCTGCGACGCGCTTACCACGGCCCGCCCGACGTCGGGGAAGAGCCGCAGGCCCCTGCTACCGCCAGAAAACCCCGGCGGTCAGGACGGCAGGGATCTGCCCGGGACCGGCGGGTCGCAGCCCGCACGCGTGCCGGAACGGCAGCCCGGACGGGAACCGGAACACCCGAAGAACCGGTTCCCGGCATGACCGGGGACGATCCGGAGACAGCGGGGCAGGACAGCGGCGAGCCGCTTGCCAAGGTGATCCCGCTGGGGATCTTCGACCCCTTCGAGGAGGCGAAGAAACCGTGGTGAAAGGCGACGGCCCCGGCGAGGGCACTGCCTCGGCGGGCGACGGCGAACCGCACCAGCACCTGTCCACGCTGCCCGGCTGGAGAGAGTTCACCACCCTCCCGCCAGGCCAGCCCGAACTCCTGGCCGCAGCCGGGTACGCGGCCCTCGGCGACGACGCCAGGGCCGCCTATGACGAGGAGCGGCTGGACTACCACACCCGCCTCGGCGTGGTGGGAACCTCGGTGCTGCGGCAGGTCGTCACCACCGGCCGGCGGCTGACGCTGCTGAACCGGCATGCCATCAGCGCCCGCTGCGGCCTGATCCTGTCCGGCGCCGCCGGGACCGGCAAGACCACCGCGATCACCCAGCTCGGCAAGACCCACGAGGCGACCGACCGGGCTCGTCACCCCGGCCGGGAACGGATCCCCGTCATCTACGTGACCGTTCCGCCAGCGGCGACACCCCGGATGCTCGCCATGGAATTCGCCCGCTTCCTCGGACTCCCGATCCCGGCCCGAGCCAACATGACCGACATCATCGAGGCCGTCTGCGGCGTCGCGATCGACACGTCGGTGAGCATGGTGCTGGTCAACGAGATCCACAACATGCAGCTGGCCACCCGCAGCGGCGCCGAAGTCTCCGACACCCTCAAGTACCTCTCCGAACGGATCCCGGCCACGTTCGTCTACGCGGGGATCGACCTGGAGCGCCAGGGCCTGTTCTCCGGCATCCGGGGAAGCCAGATCGCCGGCCGGTTCACGCTCATCCCCACGCTGCCGTTCCCGCTCGCCGATGAGTGGCAGGGCCTGGTCGCCACGCTCGAAGACGCCCTGCGCCTCCGCCGCCACCAGGCCGGGACCCTGGCCGGACTCGACCACTACCTCCACCGGCGCACCGGAGGAATGATCGGGAGCCTGTCCCACCTGATCCGGGGCGCAGCCATCGAGGCGATCCAGTCCGGCAGCGAGCAGATCACAAGGAAGCTCCTGGACGCCATCGGCATCGACCACGCCGCCCAGCAGGAATCAGTTCCCCGGATGGCCGCCGCCCGCCGCACGGCAGCCCGCCGGTGACCGCCGGAGCAGGTCCGCCGCCGCCGGGACCGCTCCGATCCGGCCCGGCCCGTCGGCGGCGAATCGACATTCGCCTATATCCGCCGTCTCGCCGTCGCCAACCACATGCGCCCGCTGCACCTGCGCCGCTACCTCAGGGAACCTGGCCCCGGCGGCGGCTTCCGGCTCAGCTGGCTTGCCGTCCTGGCCGGACGGCCCGTCATATCCCTGCAGCATGCGCTCGCCGATCAGGAACCTCCCGGCGGCACCGTCTCGCGCAGCCGCCCGCCTGACGCACTCCAGCGCAAACGGTCAAGGGCAGAACTGTTCACGCTCATCCGCCGCGATGCCCGCGAGCACGGCCTGTCGGCCCGCGCGCTCGCCGACAAGTACGGAACCGGCAAGCGAATCGTCCGCCAGGCGCTCCGGTCTCCCCACCCGGCCCCGCGCAAGCCGCAGCCCCTCCGCGGATCACGGATCGACCCGTTCACCGAGATCATCGACGGCATGCTCCAA
Source organism: uncultured Actinomycetes bacterium (assembly GCA_963804455.1). Taxonomy (GTDB): domain Bacteria; phylum Actinomycetota; class Actinomycetes; order Streptosporangiales; family Streptosporangiaceae; genus RYN-230. Next base: position 7,933 of record CAWDRD010000027.1, on the reverse strand, counting down.
GCCGAGCTGCAGGCTTTCCCACCGGAACCCCGGCCCGTCATCAGCATCTACCGCGAACTCGTCACCAGGCACGGGGCGGACGAGGTCTCCTACCAGATGGTGCGCAAATACGTCGGCCGCCGGCGGGCAGTGATGCACCATCAGTCGCTATCCCCAGCTCATCAGGCAGTCGCGGACCACGAACTGAACCGCCTGCGCGGCCTGCTCGACGACGGTCACGACATCGAGGACGACAACGGCGACGGATGGTCCCTGCTCCGCCGCGCTATCCATGCCGAGGCCGACCGTCATACCAGGACAGGCCAGCCCCTGCACGCAGACATGACCGCGTTCCTGCTCGCCCGCGGCGCCAAGCCGCGCGAAGACAGCACCGGAACAGCAGCCGAGGCTGAACTACTCGGACACTGGCTGGCCACCGAGATCATCTCCGCCTGGCCCGGCCGGGCCGAATTAACTGAGACCAAGGTAATAACGGGCCGGATTCAGTGAGACAGGGCCGATTTATCAGCGACAGGACACAGCTCTCACCGACAAAATACGCCCCAAGATCAACGACTGGATCCAGAACTCACCGATAACTGGCGTCAAAACTCACCTACAAAGCCAGTCAGCCATCCAATCGAGTATTCGAGCGGCACAGGGTCATGCAACGGCGCCACGCCGACGCCGCGGAACGGATACAGGCAGCGCGGCAGGCAGCTCATGGCCTCCGCGAGTCCGCAGCGGCCGAGGCCAGGCGCACGGAACAAGAACTGGCCGACCGAGAGGCAGCACTGCGCCGCGCGCTCAGCCTGCTCGAGCGGGCGTCAGAGCAGGCCAGCCAGTCAAGCCCGGTACCGGCTGACTACACCGAACCTGATTGCCACACCAGCCAGCATGGGCGGTCGTAAACCGTCGGCCCAGCCTGCGCCGGCTCGACCCATGATCAGCCGCGCCTAGGTGAGGAGCCGCCAGGCCATGAGAAGATCACAGGGCCTTTCCCGCAGCTCACGGCCGTCGGCGCGGGCGAACGCCCGCGCGCAGGCCATGGAGACGCCGACGATCGCGTTCGCGCCGGGCCGCGACTTGTCCGGCGTGCCATCAAGGTCGATGAGCGCGGCGTCCAGCTCGGCCAGGCCGCGCTCGCGGCCACGGTGCAAGCCCCCCCAGCATCCGGTGGCCCGTGAGCCTGGCCTGGCCGCCGGATCCTGCCTGGCCCGGCTGGCGCCTGGCTACATCACGCGGCGCTGCAGCCAGGCGGCGCTGAGCGTCGCGGTGACGGCGACGACGGCGATCGCGGTGAGGAACGCGTAGTGCACATAGGTGCTGAAGATCCCGTCAGGCACGCCGAGCAGGACCCCGAGGGCCAGGGCGAACACGCCGGTCAGCGCGGTGCGTCTCCAACGGCCGGTCAGCAGCGCACAGCACGGCCCGACGATCAGGGCGCCGATCAGGATCAGGTGGCGCCCGGCGGCGGTGTCGAGTGCCGCGACGGCCAGGCACAGCACGAAGCTCAGGCCCCACAGCCGCCTGATGCTCCAGCCCGGGATGCGAAGCCCGGTGGTCCGGTCCTGGCCGGTAGCAACGGGCAGGCCGGCCGCGGGCGCGCCCGGCAGTCTGGCGTGCCCGCCGGCGGGGCCAGGGAATCAGCGCGGCGACCGCGGCGAGCGTGATGATCCCGGCCAGGAGCATGCCCAGCGGCAGGGCTACACCGTGGCGAGCGACACTAGCCAGGAGGTTCGCGGTGAACATCAGGTAGGCGGCCACGATGAGCGCACCGTGCCCGCGGCGCAGGCCGGAATACCGCCAGGCCAGGATCAGCGCCAGGACCGTCAGCCCCGCATACCAGGCGGCCACCAGCGTGCCCGGCCCGGTGCCCGGGCCCAGGCCGATGACCGCGGCGGGCAGCAGCAGGCCCACCGCGACGTTGAGCGCGTTGCTATTGAGTGCCGTGCTCAGCGCCGCGGCGCCACGCCCCCGCCGGGCCAGGTAGATCGCCGCGACCGCGTTGGGCAGGCTGGTGACTACCGCGAGCACCAGACCCCCGGTCACGATGCCGGGCACCCCGAAGTGCCCGCCCAGCGTGGTCGCCGCCTGCTCCATCAGGATGCTGGCCGCCACCACGACCAGCAGTGCAGCCGCGGCGATCACGCCGTCCCGCCAGGACCCGCGGCGTGGGCGGATCGCTTCCTCGAGCTCGGCCTCCTGCTCGTGGATCGCGGTCGTGAGCCACCGCGTCCAGCTGCGCGACACCGGCAGCCGGGCCAGCTGCCCGGGCCGCATGCCCAGCACCACCAGGTAGGGCACTAGCACGGCTGCGATGGCCAGCAGGCCGGCCAGCGGCGTCAGCCCGCCCACGACGACCAGCAGGCACATCACCGCGATCCATGCCCCGACAGCGCCGGACAGCAGCACCACCCGGCGGTGCAGCGCGATCTGCCCGGCCACCATCGCGGCCAGGCCCAGCAGCGCCGCCAGGTTGAACACATTCGAGCCGATCACCACACCGGCGCCCACGCTGGCCTGCCCGTGCGCCAGCGCGGTCACCGCCGCGGTGATCTCCGGCGCGTCGGCGGCCAGCGCGGCCAGCACGCCCAGCAGGGCCTCCGATATCCCGGCCCGCTCGCCGAGCCGCTCCAGGCGTGTCACCAGCACCCAGCTGGTGGCCAGGCTGACCGCCACCCCGGCGGCGAACAGCACCAGCCAGGCAGTTACCGGCATGGGATGCGAGATCCCGGCCGCATGATCACCGTCCCGATCGTCCGCTGCCCCACTCGCACCACCTCTGCCCGCTTCCAGTGCGTCAGACCCGCCCGGACCCGAACGCCAGCCGCATGAAGCGCCATTATCAGGGACTGCTCCGCTCAGGTCGAACCTGACCGGGCAGCTGTCCGTTCGGAACCCTCGGCGGGCGCCCGCCGAGCCGGACCGCCACGACCGGCGGCCTGCACCGATGCCGTCTCAGTAGACCCGTACGGTTTAAGTCTCACTGAGCGGGGTCTTTGCGTACGCTTTCCCGGCGCCAGCGACCTTGATCGGGTACGCCCGGTGCTCGACCGGCGAGCAGGATCTCGCCGCCCAGCGCGAGATCCTGCTCAAGCTCGTCTTGGGCGAGGACCGAATCTACCTCGACCACGGCCTGACGGGCACCAGCCCGCGCCCGCCCGGGCCTGGACCAGGCGCTGGCCGGCGTCCGGGCCGGGACACCCTGGTGGTCCCGAAGCTGGACCGGCTCGCCCGGTCGGTGCCCAACGCCGACCGCGCGGGGGGCACAGGACCCCGTGCCCGCAATCAGGCGACGGTGATGGCCATGAGGATGACCATCTGCCCGGCGGGAACCGGCTCGCCCGGCGGCACACCGAGCGGCTTCGCGGATCCCGGCCGCGTCCTTGCAGGCGCGCGGGTTCCCCGGCACCAGTTTGGGCGCCACCAGGGTTCCGCCGGGACGCCGCGCCACAATGCCGGTGAACGTGCCGTGCCGCCCCGGCCGGTCCAGAACACCCGCCAGCGGCCGTCCACGCCGGTCAGCGTATCTCAGGAGCTGCTCCGTCGCCCAGCACGCCGCTTCCCGGCGTCTCAGGCTCTTCCCTGGCACGCACGCCTGCCCGGCCCGGCCGGCCGCGGCCTGGGAGGCTGTAACCATGGCAGCAGGCGCGGGCAGGACGCTGGTGTTGCTGCGGCATGCCAAGTCGGCCTGGCCGGATGTGCCAGATCATGAGCGGCCGCTGGCCCGCCGTGGCGTGCGGGATGCGCCTGCTATGGGGCGCTGGCTGCGCGCTGCTGGGCACGTGCCTGACCAGGTCCTGTGCTCCACCGCCCGCCGGGCCCGCGAGACATGGCAGCTCGCGCAGCTCGCGCTCGGTGCCGCTCCGCCGGTCGTCTTCGATGACCGCGCCTACCAGGCCTCAGCCCTGCAGCTGCTGGACTTGATCCGCAGCGCACCCGCGGCGGCAAGGACGCTCCTGGTGGTGGGCCATGATCCGGCGGTCCCGGAACTCGCCGTCACGCTGGCGGCAGCTGCCCCTCCTGGTGAGGCGGGCGCAGCGGGCGAGGCCGCACGGCCGGCCATGGCCGGCGGATGCGGCAAAGTTCCCTACCGCCGCCGTCGCGGTCTTTGAGTTCACCGGGAGCTGGGATCGGCTAGCCCCAGGTCCGGCGCGGCTGACCCAGTTCGTGACTCCCCGCGACCTGCGGGCGCCAGGCAGGCCGGGCACCAATGCGAGATGATCGCCACTGGCCGCGCGCCAGGACGACCCGCCGGAAAGACGGCGGACGCCGCAGGTAGCCGGTCTTGATGTCCAGGCCGGGGCCCGCACCGACCCAGACAGCCAGGTACCGGGTAGTGGTTAGCGGTGAGAACAATCCCGGCTGTCCCGTGAGCCGGTCGCGGCCAGCGTGGCCGTAGAATCAGGATCACGGCGATGGAGCTCGCCGGAGTCGCCTGGTGGCTGATGGCTCCTGCTGACCGCGTTAGCGGCCGGAACACAGGAGGCATGTCATGGCGCAGGGACCATCGAGGAGCCTAAGCCGGGGCCCGAAGACATCTCGCCCTCCCCGGCGCCGTCAGGCCGTGGCCCTGCGGTGCGGTCTATCCGGCGCTGCTTCCCGGCTGGCCCGCTTCGCCGCTCAGTACCTGGCGGCACTGGTGAGTGGTGGCTCGCGGGGCGGGACGCTGCGGATCACGCCGTTGCCCGCCGGTCACGACCTCGATCGCCATCGCCGCGCTCGCGGCGCCCCTTGTGGCGGAGCGCTGGCCCGCCGCGGTCCCTGGCCGCCTGGCCCGCCGGCGACTCCACCGTCCGCCGCCTCGGACCGCTCACCTGCCGGTCCGGCCGGGACTGCTGTGGGATCCGGTGGCGGGTGACGACGGGATCGGGGTCGTCACCGAGATCCTTCGCGGAAGCCGGCTACGGCGTCATCCCGGTGCCGTCGCCCGGAAAGGCGGTCCGCTGGGCACGCTCGTGCTAGCTGGGGACTATGCCGTCCCCGGGTGCCACGTCGTGGCCGGCCGGCGGCGGTGTCCTGGATGGCCGGGGAGAAGGGGCCGGACGCCATGATCGTCTGCGTCCCCGCCCGCGACCCGCGCGGGCCTGCTGTCACTGCTCTCCAGCAGGTCCCCGAGGGCCTGCTCAGCGAGATCCGCCGCTTTCCGGGCATCTGCGAGGACCTGGGGCCGGGCAGGGAGACCTCTGTCCGAGGCTTCGAGGGCCGTGAGGCGGCCTGGGCGGAGCTGACGGCCTCCCGGGAGCGGCTCACGGTCCGCACTGAGGCGCCGGCCGGCGCTGGGGCGCGGACATGACCAGGCCAGCCGATGACTTTGCTGCCGGGCGGCAGGACCAGCCGCCGCCGGCCGGGGGCCCGCTGGCGAGCAGCAACTGGGCGGCCCGCCCTGACGGCCGGGAAGGCGGCGCGCCCTCTGGCCTGCCACAGGCCGGGGTTTCACCGCCAGAAGGTGGCGGGCACTTCGTCAGCTTGCTGTCCGGGGAGGCGCCGGCGGCCCTGGGGGCGGGGAGGCAGGACGAGGACCGCTCCTTCGCATCGGACCTGAACCTGGACCAGATCGTGGCGGCGATCGCGGGTGATCGCGAGGAGCGTGACCTCATCACGACGGTTCTGTTCGGCCACCTGCGCGATGCTGGCGCCGTGCGCTACCGCCAGGAGGTTTTCCAGGACCTGGAGAATCCTGCCCTGTCCGGTCAGGTCCAGCGCTTCGCCGGCCTCATGGGCCAGGTACGCGCCCGCCTGCGTCAGCTGGGTGAGATGCGGTACCGCTACCAGCGGGAGGGCTGGCTCCTGGACGCGGCGGCCATCTACTGCGACGCGGTGCAGTCCCTGGCCGGGCATCTGGCCTCGGCGCAGGTCAGCTCCCGCGGCCTGCTGGCCTTCCGGGACTACCTCGGTTCCTATGTGGCCTCGGCCGGGTTCACAGTTCTGGCGAGCGATACCAGGAACCGGAAGGATGCCCTGGGGCAGGTCCGCTACTGCACCCGCATCCGGGGCGGGCGGGTCGAGGTGAGCCGCTACCAGGATGAAGCCGACTATAGCGCCGCGGTGCTGAAGACTTTCGAGCGCTTCAAGCAGGGCGCGGTGAAGGACTACCAGGTCCGCTACCGGACGTGGCCGGGGATGAACCACGTCGCCGCGCAGATCCTGGAGCTGGTGGCCCGGCTGTTCCCGGAGGAGTTCACCGCCCTGGAGGAGTACTGCGGCCAGCACGCCGCGTTCCTCGATGAGGGCATCCGGTGCGCCGACCAGGAGCTGCAGTTCTATCTCGCTTACCTCGATCACATCAGGCCGCTTCGCGACGCCGGGCTGTCCTTCTGCTATCCCGAGGTGTCGGCCAGCTCGAAGGATGTCCTGGCCACCGGTACCTTCGACCTGGCCCTGGCCCACAAGCTCGTCTCGGAGCGCAAGCCGGTGGTCACTAACGATTTCCGCCTGGAGGGCCGCGAGCGCATCTTCGTCGTGACCGGCCCCAACCAGGGAGGCAAAACCACCTTTGCCCGGACCTTCGGCCAGCTCCACCACCTGGCCGCCACCGGCTGCCCGGTCCCGGGCAGCGCCGCCCGCCTGTTCCTGCCCGCTCGCCTCTTCACCCATTTCGAGAGGGAGGAGGACCTGGCCAAGATGAGCGGGAAGCTGGAGGACGACCTGGTGCGGATCGGGGAGATCCTGCGGGCGGCCACGCCCGCCAGCATCATCGTCCTGAACGAGATCTTCACCTCCACGACCCTGCACGATGCCCGCTTCCTGGGAACGAAGCTGATGAAGAAAGTCATGCAGCTCGACGCCTTGTGCGTCTACGTCACCTTCGTGGACGAGCTGGCCTCGCTCGGGGAGCCGGTCGTCAGCATGATGAGCACGATCGTCCCGGAGAACCCGGCCGAGCGCACCTACAAGGTGGTCAGGAAGCCAGCTGACGGCCTGGCGTATGCGCTGGCCCTCGCCGAGAAGTACGACCTCACCTACGAACGGCTGCGCGGCAGAGTCGCGTCATGAAGGCCTGCCTCCTCTACCAAGCCCGGGACTTCGACTTCGGGGCCGGCCTGCCCGCCGGCCACGAGGAGCTGATCCAGGACCTGGAGCTGACCACGCTGCTGCAGGCGATGGCCGCCGGTGACAAGTTCCTTTTCGAGGTGTCCAGGAAAGTGCTGCTCGCCGGCCTCGACGAAGCTGAGGCCATCCGCTACCGCCAGCGGGTCCTTACCGACTGCCTCGCACAGCCCGGGGTTATCCGGGATGTACGCCGTCGCAGTTGAGGCCCTGGAGGACAGGCGGCGTATCTGGGGAAGTTACGGCGGCACCTACTCGACTCCCTCATCCAACCTGTCGGGTGCGGTCAGCCGTCTCGACGCCTACGTGGCCCGCTTGCGGCAGTGGCGGCAGATCGCCGACGACCATGCGCAGAAGTTCCGCTCCGAACTGGCTGCGGGCGCTGTTCGCCACGCTGCACCGCGAGCTGGACGACGAGTACTTCGAGGAGATCAGCTACCACCTCAGGCAACTGCGCTTCCGCGCTGGCGTGCTGGCCAGCGCCGAGCTTGACCGCGACAACAGCGGGATCGGCTTCGTGCTCCGCGCCCCGGTGACGCCCGGCGACGGTGGACGGAGCGGCTGGGATCGGCCCGCGTTCCTGGTCCTTCACCATCCCGCCCCGCGATGAGGCGGGAGGCCAGATCCTGGCGGACCTGACCAGCCGGGGGATCAACCTCGTCGACGCAGCCGCCCAGTCCGCAGACCACATCGGCAGCTACTTCACCATGCTGCGGGCGGAGCTGGGCTTCTACGTCAGCTGCCTCAACCTGGCGGACCGGCTGGCGGCCAAGGTGTGCCTGTTCGGTCCCCAGCCATACCTGCACCCGTCACCGCTCACGTTCTCGTGCACCGACCTGCGCGATGCCTGCCTGGAACTGCAGTCCGGGGGTACGGTCGTGGGCAACGACGTGCAGGCCGA
>CAWDRD010000026.1:0-14319 GCA_963804455.1 uncultured Actinomycetes bacterium | reverse complement strand
GGCCGGCCAGGCGCCCTCAGTCGGTTTGCCATAGTGCATGGATCGTTGGACAAGCGGGTGTGAGCACGCCGGTTATCGGCAGGGAGGGCCTGCTCCGGCTGGTGGAGTGGGCCGGGCAGCTGCGGGCACGCGGGCCGGGGAGGCGGGGCGCCGGGGACGGTGCGGGCGCGGGCATCTTCTCCAGATGACGGCGGTGACGAGTGTTCCGGACGGGGAGCTGTGGGCGTCGTTTCCGGAGGCGACCCGGAACGACATCCTGGGACTGCTGAGCATGCTCCTGGAGCGGTGGGCGGTCTCGGCCGGGCTGGCGGCGGAGGGGAGCGGGGGTGAGCACGGTGCGGCCGGGTGAGCTCGGCGATGGCAAGATCCAGGGCTGGCATCGTGACCGGCTGGCGGTCGTCTACGTCCGGCAATCGTCGCGCCAGCAGGTCGTGGACCACGGCGAGTCGACGCGGCTGCAGTACGGGCTGACCGAGCGGGCGGTCGCGCTGGGCTGGCCTGCGTCCCGGGTGATGGTGATCGATGAGGACCTGGGGCGGTCGGCGGCGAATGCGGCCGAGCGGCCCGGGTTCGCGCGGCTGGTCGCGGAGATCACGATGGGGCATGTGGGGCTGGTGCTGGGCCTGGAGATGTCGCGGCTGGCCCGCGCGGGCCAGGACTGGCATCAGCTGATCGAGCTGTGCTCGCTGGCCGGGGCGCTGCTGGCCGACGCGGACGGGGTCTACGATCCGAACTGGTACAACGACCGCCTCCTGCTGGGGCTGAAGGGCACGATGAGCCAGGTCGAGCTGCATCTGATCAGGCAGCGGATGGCATCGGGCCGGCTGGCCAAGGCCGGCCGCGGGGAGCTGGCGGTCCCGCTGCCGGCCGGGTATGCCCGCCGGGCCTCCGGCGAGGCGGCCCTGGATCCCGATGAGCAGGTCCAGGCGGTCATCCGGCTGGTGTTCCGGCCTGTTCGAGCAGCTGGGCACGGTGCATGCGGTGCTGCGGTTCCTGGTGGAACATCAGGTGCAGATCGGGATGCGGGAGCGGTCCGGGCCGGGCAAGGGCGAGGTCGTCTGGCGGGCGCCGCATCAGCAGGGCCTGGTCAACATGCTGCGCAACCCGGCCTATGCCGGGATCTACGCCTACGGGCGCAGCCGCACGGACCGGTCCCGGCGGCTGCCCGGGCGCGAGCACTCCGGCCGGGTGCGCGCGTCTGGAGGCCGGGCAGTGGCTGGTCCGCATCGAGGGCGCGCTGCCGGCCTACATCAGCGTGGAGCAGTATGAGCGGAACCTGGCGCGGCTGGCCGCCAACCGGGCCCGCGCCGAGAGCCTGGGCGCGCCGCGCGAAGGCCCGGCGCTGCTGGGCGGGCTGGTGGCCTGCGGGATCTGCGGTCACCGCCTGCAGGTGAGCTATGAGGCCAGCGGGCAGGGGCTGACCGGGCGGTACTGCTGCCAGCGCCGTCATCACACCTACGGCGAGCCGCGCTGCCAGCAGATGGCCGCCCGGTTCCTCGACGAGCATGTCGTCGCGCAGGTGCTGTCGGCGCTGGCCCCGGCCGCGCTGGAGCTGTCGGTCACCGCCGCCGGCGCAGGTCGAGGCCCGCCGGGCCGAGGTGGACCGGATCTGGCGGCAGCGGCTGGAACGCGCGGACTTCGCCTGCGACCGGGCCCGGCGCCAGTATCAGCTGGCCGAGCCGGAGAACCGCCTGGTGGCTCGCCAGCTTGAGCGCGAGTGGGAAGCCGCGCTGGCCGAGCGGGCGCACCTGGGCGAGGAGTACCAGCGGTACCAGCGGGCCCGCCCGGCCCGGCTGTCGGCCGCCGAGCTGGCCGCGATCCGGGCCCTGGCCGGCGACATCCCGGCGCTGTGGGCCGCGCCGACGACCACCGTGGCCGACCGCAAGAGGCTGCTGCGCGCCGTCATCGAGTCCGTCCAGGTCACCGCCGACGGCGCCACCGAGCGCGTCCACGCCACCGTGACCTGGGCCGGCGGCCACCAGACCCACGCCGACCTCAGCCGCCCGGTGGCCCGGATCGACCAGCTGTCGTACTACCCGGCGCTCACGGAGCGGATCAGGGCACTGGCCGGTCAGGGCCTGGGCAGCGCCGCGATCGCCGGGCAGCTCGCCGCCGAGGGCTTCCGCACGCCCCGCCTGCACGACCGTTTCCATCCCGGCGAGATCCAGCAGCTGATCCGCCGGCTGGGCCTGCGGCCCGGCCTGGACCACGACCACCGCACCGATCACGGCAGCCTCGGGCCCGGCCAGTGGTGGCTGGCCGCCCTGGCCCGCGAGATCGGCATGCCGGCGGCGACCCTGTTCGGATGGCTCAGACGCGGCTGGGTCACCGGCCGGCAAGACACCCGGCCGCCCTACCGGTGGATCATCACCGCAGACCCCGCCGAAGTCGAACGCCTCCGCGCACTGCACCAGCTGCCGGCCGGCTACCACAACCGGCGCCGCTGGACCGACGACGGCACCCCGATCGACACCTCAAAGGACAAGGAGCCCGGTAACCATGGAACAGGAGACCTACGCAGCTCGCACTGAGGCAACGACATCTCGACCGGGTTGAGCTCCGGGGCGTAGGCGGGCAGCCGGACCACGGTCAGCCAGTCCGGGTGAGCGCGGAGAAGCTCGCGCATCGCGGCGCTGACGTGGGTGTTCAGGTTGTCCCAGACCAGGACGACCGGGGCGTGCAGCTGCTGGTGCGCGGCGGCGATCAGGCCGGCGTAGTCGGCTTCGGACATCGAGCGGCGCTCGCCCTTGCGCCCGCGGTGGATGCGGACCCGGTAGAACAGGCGGCCCCGGCTGCCCGGGCCTGAGGCACACCAGGCCGGCCACTGACACCCGCCCGGAGCCCTTGCCGCACACCCTGACCACGGGGGTGTGGCCGCGGCGGGCCCAGGTCCGGGCCTTCGGCGGGCGCAGGTTCTGCCCGGCCTCGTCCTCGAAGCAGATCCACGCGCCCGGTCGCCGCCGCTAGCCTCGTACCTTCGCCCAGGTCACCGGCCCGCCACGCGGCGATCGCGTCCTCGTCGCGCTCCACCGCCCGGTGCACCGGGACCTGCGGGCTGTACCCGAGCCGGTGCAGCAGATACGACGTGCCCCGCAGCGTGTACCGGACATGGAACAGCCGGCCGATCAGCGCCGTGACCCGGGCCAGCGTCCACCGCTGATCCTCACTCCACCCCCAGGCAGCCGGGCCGCCCTCCAGCGCGGCCCGCAGCCGCTCCAACTGCCTGGCACTCAGCCGGCACACCGCCCCGCCCGGGCCCTTCGACGCCAGCGCGGCCTCGCCGCCGGCCCGCCAGCGCCGCCGCCACACATACGCCGAATTAGACGAGACCCGCAGCCGCCGCGCCACCTCCGGCGGCTCAACCCCCTCCGCGAACCACTCCGCGGCCTGCAACCGCACCTCCTCACGCCTGACCCGCCCAGCGGCGGACAGGCCACCACCATCCGGATACCTCATAACACCGCAGTAGCCCCACCACCAGTCAGCGTCACCACGACACGCCGGCCACGCACCTACTGTGAGAATCCTGACAATTCAGTCTCTGTAACTAGGCGGCAAGGACAACTTCGAGGCGACCGGGTCGCTGCCGGGAAGATCCTGGCGATGGTGCCGAAGCTGCGCCAGCCGGTGGTGGACACCGCCGGTTCATCCGGCGTGTCGTCACGTTTCTCGCGGCCGAGGCGGGGATCGGCCAGTTTCTCGATATCGGGGCGGGGCTGCCTGCCCGGGATCCGGTGCATCAGGTCGCTCTGGAGGCCAGCTCGCGGGCGCGGGTGGTGTACGTGGACTACGACTCCGTCGTCGTCGCGCACGGGAGCGCGCTGCTGGCGGTTCCCGGCCAGTCCGTCATGGTGCAGGCCGACCTGCGCCGGCCGGGAGAGCTTCTGGCCCACCCTGACGTGCGCGGCTTCCTGGATTTCAGCCGTCCGGTGGCGGTCATGCTCATCGCGGTCCTGCAGTTCGTTCCTGATTCCGATGACCCGTACGGGATCGTAGCGGCGCTGCGGGACGGCCTTGCGCCGGGCAGCTACCTTGCGATGGTCCACCTGAGCGGGGATTTCGTCGAGCAGAACGCGGCGGTGCAGGCCGTGTCGGTCTACGAGCAGGCCAGCATGCGCCTGCGGCCGCGGAGCAAGGCGGAAGTCCTGCGTTTCTTCGACGGCTTCGAGCTGGTCCCGCCAGGGCTGGTACCCAAGCACGAGTGGCGGCCGGACGACGGTGGCCCGGGATACCGGACATCCAACGTGAGCTGGGGCGCAGTAGGCAGGAAGAACTGACCGTCCCCGCGGGCTCGCGCTCCGGTAATCCGGGGTGACATGCCGGGCCTGAACGACCTAGGGTGACGGCAGCGCGACCGCGGAACGTGCAGATCAGTCACATCTGCGCCCATCGCGAACGGCTCCGTCACGCGCTGGCCGGCCGCGCCGAACGGCGGCTATCGCGTTGATCGCACGCAGGCGCTATAACGAAGTGTGATCGGCGGCCGCGTGGTTGCGGCATGGGCCGGCTGCCTGGTGCAGCCGCCGGTGGTGGCTGCGGGCAGGTTATCCGGCCCAGACAGCATGCCATCTGGGATCTGGCCCTGGCGGCAGCGGTATTTTTGGGACGGGCGCCAGTGCAGGGAGGCCAGGATGCGCGCATTTGCCGTGCGGAGCTTCGGCGAGCCTGCGTCGGTTCAGGACCTGCCTGTTCCCGCCGCCGATGGCACGTTGCTCATCCGGGTGCGGTTCGCGGGAGTCAACCCGCTCGACAACAACCTCCTCGGACGCCTGACCGCCACCTCGTCATATCCGTTTGTCGCCGGCATTGACTTCGCCGGCGTGGCCGAACGCGTCCCGGCCGGAGAAGGCGGCCTGCGGGCCGGCGACCGTGTCTTCGGCATGGCGCGGACGCACGGCTCCTATGCCGAGTACACCGCGGTCGCCCCGGCGGCCGGGATGGAGCCGGTGGCCCGTATCCCCGACGGCGTAGCCGACGACCAGGCCGCCGCGCTGCCCATTCCGGCGGTCACTGCGCTCAGGACGGTTGAGCTGCTCGAGGTCGCCGCGGGCCAGCACGTCGTGGTGATGGGCGCGACCGGCGGGGTCGGCGGCTACGCGGTGCAGATGGCGCGTTCCCGCGGCGCGCACGTCATCGCGACCGTTCGCGGCGACATCGGCGAGGCCCGCCGTCTCGGGGCCGAGGAGGTATACGACAGCCAGGCCGTTGACGTGATCGATGCCCTGCGCGCCGATCACCCGGACGGCGCTGATGCCGTCCTTGACCTGGTCAGCGGTCCGGACGCCATCCGCCGTGACGCCGAGGTTATCCGGCCCGGCGGACGCCTGGTCTCGACCATCTTCGCGGCGGACGAGAGCTGGTTTGCTGAGCGCCAGATCACCGCACATAACCATGCCTCCAGCGCGAATCCCCTGATCTCGCCCCAAGGGCTGACCACGGTCGCGCAGCTGCTCGCGGACGGTACGATCACCGCGCGCATCCGGTCCACCGTTGACCTGGACGCCGCTGGGCAGATGCTAGAACAGCTCCGCCGCGGCGGCCTGCGCGGCAAGGCCGTCATCCGCCTTTAGAATCCGGCGGCACCGGCCCCAGAGGGCCCCAGCGGCTGCACACATCGAGTGGCTTAGGGAAGACCAGCCGGCGGCGCGCTGAGATAACACGGGTCGAGGCTCAGCCGGGGCCCGGTCCCCGAGCGGGACGCGCAGGCAGTTCTCCCCTGATCCGATCGCAGGTCGCAAGCTTGACCGAACACAGAGCACGACATAGGAAACGTCGTGACCCGGATCCTGCCTGCCGATTCCGTGCCGATGCTGAGCGCCGCAGTTCCGCTGTTGACCGCGCTCAGATTGCCCGATTCTGCACAGCGGCGGGTTAGTGAGCGGACAATCGGTTGGCGTCGGATCAGCATGCCACACCGGGGTTTCAGAGGGGCGGCCGAGCCTCAAAGAGCCGGCGAGCACTAACGTGGCCTGCCCACCGCAGGAGATGCCACCGCTACTTGTTCAGCCGGGCTTGTGGGCCATTACCACCTCGGTGTCGCCCGGCCAGTCCCAGAAAATGCCCTCGGCGCAGCGGTTCGCGAGCAGCGCCCGCACTTCCCCGGCGAAGTCGTTAAGACGATCACCAAACAGGTGCGGCGCCGAGGATGAGAGGGACAAGTAACCGGACAGGACACTCTCGCTATCTCGCAGCAGGCCGGGGATGCCTGGGACGAAGAACTGCTGTGGGACACCAAAGCGGGTCCGGGCCAGCACATCCTCGAAGCGGTGAGTTCGCTGCGGGGCGGTGCCCTCGCCGGCGCGCCGGGTAGATCCGAGATATTTCTCCACCAGCGCCTTGATCTCCTCGTGAGGGATCGAAGGCACCCGGGGTCTGGCGGACGGGGCCGCCCCGTCACCGTGTGGACGATGAGTGCCAGCGCACCGCCGGGCTCCAGCATGTCGTAGACGGTCTCGGCCACTGGCTGCTCGCCGGTCCAGTGGAAGGACTGGCCGAAGGTCACCAGCTTGTACGGTCCTGGCGCGACCGCGGGCAGGTCCTCGGCCAGGCCCTGGACCCACCGGATGTTCGCGACTTTCTTTTCCCCGGCGGCGCGGCGGCCCTCCGCAAGCATGCCGGCGTCAGGGTCCAGACCGACCGCTGGACGAACAGATGAGCGAGGCGGACGGTGAGCACGCCAGGGCCGCCGCCGGCATCCAGAGCCGGCCGTTCCCATCCAGACCCGCCTCCGCCGTCAGGACGGCCTCCAGCTCCGGTGAGTACGCGGGGCGGCCGTAGCGATAGTGGGCAGCAGAGCCGAGGTAGATGGCCGGGTCATACGGCACCGCACCAGTATCTCCTGGGTCCACGACCACAGCGCGACCGCTGAGAGGCCAGGCAGCCATCGCTGCGACAGCTCCGGCCACCCGGTTCTGCGCTCCCGGACTCAACAACTATGGAGTTGCCGATCCGATACAGATCGGCGGTTCTTTGCTACTGTGGCAGTTGTTGCAGGTCAGAGGCTTACAGCACCTGCTAGAGTCAGGGCAAAGTCAGAGTCGGAGTCGATCATGGTGCAGCGTCAGGGGACGATCCTCAAGAAGTGCAAGTGCCCCAATCAGGCCACGTGCGGCCACAAGTGGACGTTACGGTACTGGGCGGATGGCCGTCAGCGTGAGCTGAGCTTCGCTGATGATCTGGACGGTACCGGCCGTCCCCGGTACGGCTCAGGCCGGCGGCTGGCCCAGGACGCGCAGCTGAAGATCGCCCACGACAAGCGCGCCCGGGTGTTCATCGATCCCAAGCTCGGCAGTGCCCGGTTCGGGGACGAATGCGAGAAGTGGATTACCCATCATGCCGTGACCGAGTTGACCACGGAGGCATACCGGGGCATCCTGCGGGCGCACGTCGGCCCGGTGTTCGGGGACCGGACGCTGGCGAGCGTGGCGCAGGCCCGCGATGACGTGCTGGATTTCCTGACGGTGCGGCTGGGCGAGGGCAGCAATTCGCGGCGGAAAATCGCGCGTGCGCTGATTACCGGGGTGCTGGATGAGGCGGTGGTGGCGGGGAAGATCACGATGCACCGCTGCGGCGGTATCGTGCTGCCGGATAACGGCACCAGCGGGGATCACGGTGATTTCGTGTTCCCGGCGCATGCCCAGCTTGACCGGCTCGCCAATGGCACTGCCGAACCGCCGGAAAAAGGGATTAAGCATCCGCTGACTATCTGGCTGATGCGCGGCTGCGGGCTGCGGATCGAGGAATGCCTGGCGGTGCAGAAGTCGTGTTTCCGGGATGGCGGGACGGTGCTGCGGGTATTTGAGCAGGCAAGCCGTGACGGCACAAAGACAAGGCCGCTGAAGCACCGTAAGGCCGGGGAATACCGGGACATTCCCGTGCCCGCGTACCTGTGGGCGATGGTGAAAGACCTCCCGGACGGGTACCTGTTCCGGGAAGGCGGGAAGTTCCCGACGTATAGCTCGTACCGTCATGACTTCAACGCCCACGCGGCTAAGGCGGGTATCCCGGCCGGGTTTCACCCCGCACAGCCTGCGCCATGCGTTCGTCTCAGCCCTGCTCAGCCACGGCGTGCCGATCACCGACGTGGCTCAGTGGCTGGGGCACCGCAACATCAACGTCACCTATGCGACCTATGGCCATCTGGTCCCATCCTCGCTCGGGCGGGCGCTGGACGTGCTGAACACTGAATACACGGAATGGCGTGCCGCAGCATAAGCACGGAACGGCAGGGGAATGCGCGGACCCCGCCCGGCTGCCGGGCGGGGTCCGCTTTGCGTGTTCAGGCTGCCTGGCGGTCGATCCAGGCGAGCACATCGCGTTCCTTCCAGCGCAGGTGCTTGCCGATCCGGTAGGCGGGCAGTCCCCATTCCCGCCACTTACCCCGGACGGTGCGTTCCGGGACGGACAGCATGTCGCCTACGTCCCGCGCGGACAGCATGCGGTTAGAACCGCCGAGCGTGCCCGGTGGTTTCGTACGCCGCCTAGAGGCGTTCACCTCCTTTGGCCCGTTATTGCCTGCTGGTGTATTCGTCGGGCATCACCTCCCCTTTCCTTTTCGTGCGCGTTTTTCTCCTGTCTCCTCCTTTCCGGCTGGCCGGGCCGTACGGGCTGGCCAGCCGGTACGGTGGTCACGGATGGTGATCGTCCACGTCCACGTCCACGGCGCGAACGTGGCCCAACGCGCGTAGGCGCGCGCGAGGCAGTGGACGAGACAGCCGGTCACTCCCGGTCACTGCGGGGGGACCGGGGCCGGCGCTGGCCCGGCCGCCGTGGCGTGACCGGCCGGGGCGGCGGCCGGCCGTCCCCCGGCCTGCCTGGTGGTGGCGTGGCGGCCCGCCAGGAGCCGCGTGCCACCTGCACGGCCCGGCCCGCCCGGGCGTGCTGCTGGAGCCGGTAGTAGACCCAGCTGCGGGACATGCCGCACGCGGCCATGAGCACCCACAGCGGCACCCCGTCCGGGGGTGCCTGCGCCAGCGCGGCCCACAACGCACCTTCTGGCCCCCCAGCGGCTTCAGCGCCTCCAGGACCCGTATCCCGCTCACCGGTGCCGGATGCACGCTCCCCGGCCGCCTGCGGCGATCCTGGGGCCGCCGCCCGCCATCGGCGGGAGCCGGCCCGGTGCCAGGCCCGCCCGGAGCATGCCGGGCGTGGCGGGCCGCGTGCGCGCCGACCTGGCCGTCAGTGATCAGGTAGGCGCGCGCCCGTTCCGGAACGGCATGTTCCGGCGCGGATATCAGGAATGTTCCCGGTGTGGTGAGCGTGTGCGCGTGCCAGCCGCTGTTGAATGATCCCTGGCCCAGGATCAGGTTGACGTCACGGCGTTCCCGGACCCGCAGGCAGATCCGGACGTCCATTTGCGAGCGGACCGCGTTATGGCCCATCGCTTCCTGGGTGGGCCGCTGCGTCGCGGCGAGCAGGTTCACCGCGACAGCCCGGCCGCGCCGGGCCAGCGAATCTGCGTACTCCCGGGCCTCGGCCGGGAGTTCCGCGTATTCGTCGACCACGATCACCAGCGCGGGCATATCCGCCGATGGTTCCCACACCCGGCTGCCTTGCCCGGCCATGCGTCGCGGCCCGCTGGTCCAGTTCGGTGATCGCATCGGCGAACAATGCGATAGCCTGCGCCGGCGTGATGGCCAGCCGGGCCAGGCATTGCGTCCAGGGCTGGAGTTCCATGCCTCCTTTCAGGTCCACGCCCCAGATCAGCACATCCGCGCATGCGGCCAGCGCGGCGAGAATGACATTCAGTATGCCGGATTTCCCTGCGCCGGTTGTCCCGCCGATCAGGACATTACGGCGCAGGATCAGCACGCGGACCGGCCGGCCATCCTCGGACAGCCCGAGGTCAACCGGCTGCCTAATCGACGTGGCCGACGGTGCGCGCCAGGGAATCGGCTGGGCGTGCGGGTCGGTTTCGATAACCCGCAGCGTGAACCGGTCCGCCCGTTTTTCGTCGGGAATGGCGCGGGCGCTTCCGGGCCGCAGCCCGAGCCCCGATTCAATGGCAGCCAATTTGTCTATTGCCTGGGCCGCGGTGGTCCCTTTCCGCAGGATAACCCGCGCGGTCCACCCCCATGCATCGACCACCAGTGACGCGATTCTTGAACCGGGCAGGCCGATATTATCAGCGATGGATGGCCAGGATTGCATCGTGCGTTCCGCGCGCACCCTCGCCCGCCTTCTGCGGTGCGCCCACCACGGAATGCCCAGTATCACCGTGGCGATTCCCGCGATGGCGGGCAGTGGTTTGGTGGCCGGGCCGATGGCGATGGCTGCGGACAGCCATCCGCCAGTAACCGCGATAACTGCCGTCGCGTAGGCGCGTTCGGCGGGCCGGTCGATCCCGATTGCTTCCCACGCCCGGGTGATAATCCCCGCTGTGATCCGGCCCGCTGGGCTGGCCCAGGCGAGGCGGTGCGGAATCGCCAGAACCACGCTCACCGTTGCGGTGATGAGCGCAACGGTAATCCACGCTCCGTGGTGGTGCTGGCGGATAGTAGCGGCAGCGGTGAAGGCGGCGGCGGTGATGGCGAACGGCAGGAATGCTGACCGGTGCCGGTAGGCCCACCGGCCCAGCGCGGCCGCTGCGATCAGGCCCAGCGATTCGCCCGGGTCAATCAGCATGATGGGATACGGGTCACGCCGGCCGCGCCAGCCCCGGCGCATCTGCCGGCGGTAACGGCGGTACGGGTCGCGGTACATTACCGGCACCACCCCGGCCCGTATCCGGGTAGTCATCGCCGGAGAGTTCGTCCGCCAGATAGCCGAGCGGGTCAGATTCGCCATCTTGCGCCGCGCCGAGCGCGGCGCGCATAGCAGCCAGGCGGTTAGCGGATTCCAGCCGCGCGGCGTGCAGCGCGCCGTGCAGGCGGATTACCTCGGCCAGCAGTGCCCGGGTATCGTCGGTGAGCGGGGAATGATGTCCTGGCAGCGGGGGCATAGTCCGGCGCTGGCCAGGGCATCCAGCCGGGCGGTTATCGCGTCCGGGTCGATGAGCATCAGCGGCAGGTGCCGCTGGCGGTAGGGCTGGTTTTTCAGGTGAGATCAACTCCTTAGGCCGAAGGGTCATAGGCAATTCCCTTTCCCGTGTCCCGCGCGCCGCTGGCGTGCGGGACACGCTCGTGCTACGTTCACTGAGTGGTCCTTTCTGCCGTTACCGGATGCTGGTCAGAGCATGCGGAACAGGCTGGTTGTTATCTGGCTGATGTCCGGTGCCAGGCTGGACGAGGCGAGGTAAAATCCCAGGACTATGCAGAGTGCCGCGTGCCAGATTCGCAGGCCCGCGTACCTGCACAGCAGGAATATCACCACGCTGAGCGCGAGTACCACCGACAGCGTTACCGTCATGAATCACCTCCTTTCCCTGACGGCCCTTGTGCAGGGTCACGGACAGCCCCCGTTTAGCTGTCCGTGAATGCCCGCCACGCCTTACGGCGTGACCAGCGGGAACGCGCGAGACATTTCTCGCACGCAATGGCACCATCTTTCACTAGCGCACCACAAGCGCACGCCAGTCCCAGACGGCAACCCCCGAGGCGGTGTATCAGCGTTGATCACCTCCCATCAATGCAGGCTGGACCTCCTTTCGGGGAATGGTGAGCGCAGTACGACGGCCCCCGTGTACCATCGCACCCGGGGAGCCGTCGTGTTCCCTGCCGGGCCGCCCGTCTTCCATTCCACTGGGTCGGGTGGCCCGGGATTCTTGATCGTTTTTACTGTCGCACCTCCGTCGTTATCTGGTCCGCGCCGTGCTGGCGCTCCGGCTGGAACCGGCCCGCGCCCAGTCCCTGGTGGCGGCTTGGGTGCGGACCGGGGTCGTGATCAGGTAGCGGGATTGTCAT
This sequence comes from uncultured Actinomycetes bacterium, assembly GCA_963804455.1. GTDB lineage: Bacteria > Actinomycetota > Actinomycetes > Streptosporangiales > Streptosporangiaceae > RYN-230. Next base: position 2,479 of record CAWDRD010000026.1, on the reverse strand, counting down.
CGCCCTGCGATCACGGCGTTTTCCCCGCGTGCGCCGTTCAAGTTCGTGCATGCGTGCTGTGAGCGCTGGCGGGTATCTTGCGGTGAGAATCGTCCCGGGCGGCGCGTGGAATAACGGGAACGCGACAAATTCCTTGCTGTAGACGCCGTAGACAACCATCCACCCTGGCCGCTGCTGCTCAATCTGCCGGGCGGTCTCACGGTTCGCGTCGTGCTCGTCAGGGGACACGTCTCACGCCTCACCGCTTCCTGCCCATCTCTGATTCCGGGAATACCGCCCGGGACCACTGGCCCGATCGGTCTTCCTGCCATTCCGCTCCGGGGTAAGCCATCCATCCGGTATCCCACAGAATCCGCGCACCCGGGCGGTCGCCCGCCGGCTGGACCGCATGTGAATCGACTGCCTTTCCGGCCTTGTCGGTAATCACGAGCCTGTCTCGCTGCTCGCGGGACCACCGCGCGGTGTGAGAGCCGTTCGCGCCGCTGGTCATGCCACCGCCTCCCGTATGCCAGGCTTGCGGCCGATGCCTGCGTAAAACAGGACACGGCGGGATTCCGCTGGCTGAACGGGCTGGTGCCAGCGGGCCGGGTCCACCAGACCCGGGGGGAGCATATCCAGGCCGTTAAAGAATCGGGCGATCTGCGCGTGCGAGCGGGCCAGTCCCGGCGCGGACGCATTCTGGTAAACCTCGGCAGCCTGGCGGATGTCCTCGGCCGGTGTGTCATCGCCGGTGACGTGGGACAGGACAAGGTAACTGCCGGGAGCCATCCTGGCCTTATAGGCATCCACGATCGACCACGGATCTTCGCGGTCCTCGATGAAATGCAGTACAGCGACCATGAGCACGGCAACCGGCTGGTCAAAATCGATGAGTGCCCGCACCTCCGGCAGTGCGAGCAGGTGATCCGGGTCCCGCAGGTCAGCCTGGACAGCCGCGACACTTGCGGAGTCCGCGAGCAGCGCAGCCGCGTGCGCGGCCACAACCGGGTCATTATCGGCATAAACGACACGGCAGGGCGAGTGAGCTGCCTTCGCTATCTCATGCACATTTCCCTGTGTCGGCAGCCCGGTGCCGATGTCAAGGAACTGCCGTATCCCTGCCTCACGGGCCAGGAACCACACAGCCCGGCCCAGGAAACGCCGGTTATCGCGGGCCGCCCGCCCAGCCCCCGGAACTGCTTCCAGCAGCCTCCGGGCCGCTTCACGGTCAGCCGCATAATTATCTTTCCCACTAAGCAGATAATCGTAAATCCGGGCCACATTGGGCACGCTGGGGTCAAAAGCCTGCGCACGGCTCCGGACCGTCTCACGGCTGTATTCAGCCACTAGCTACCACCTCCCTCGTTCACCTGCAGCACGGGTTCAGTCACCGGATAATCCGGAAGGTCCAATAGCAAGATTGCCCGGCAATCCGCGTGGGGCCAACGCGACTTATGCATAAGGTTCTATGCATCACCTGCATAGAAGGCAGGCGGATCGGCGCTGGCCTGTGGAGATGCTCCGGTAGGCTGGTCGTTGGCTTCATCTGCCTAGCCGGTCTCATGGAGGGCGCGCGATCATGACGGCGAGCGCCAGCTCGCGCTACTGCAACAGATGCGGGGCGCTGCTGGCCAGCGACAACAGCGAGGCTGCCTGTCGGCCCTGCCAGCGTGCCGCGCAGGAGACCTCGCACTCCCCGCCCGGCGTGCCTGCTAGCTTCTGGCAGGCAGGCCAGATGCGCGGCGCCCTGGAGGCGCGGCATATGGGGCATGTCGTGCGTGCATACCGGAATCATCCATTCCATGGCCGCAGGCGCATACCCCAGGAAATGATGGCCCGCTGGCTATGCGTTAGCCAGGCGCAGCTTTCGCGCATAGAAGCCGGCCCGCCACTCCGGGATCTTGATCGGCTCACCCAATGGGCAACGTTACTACGCATCCCACGCGAGTTGCTCTGGTTCGATCTGCCTGGCACTGGAGATGATGATGTGAAGCGGCGCGAGCTTCTGATTATCGCCGCTAGCGCGGCCATAACGCCCATTACCGGAGCTAACGCCGGCGGATCGGTTAGCGGTGCTGACAGCCGGGCGGAGGGGCATCTTTCCCCGCTGATAGATCCTTCCGCGCTATCGGTAGCGCCATGGGCAGCCCCGATTTATGACGCAGCCCTCAACCCTGCCCGGGCCGCGCGTAATGCATCCAGGGAGATTGCTGCTGAGGGGGACGGCGCTGGTTATAGCCTGCACCATCTCGATCAATTGTCAGGCCAGGTGATGCATGCACATCTGATATCTGACTACGCAAGCCTTTCCCGGCAGCTTCCGGCGCTTATCGGGCGCCTTGAGCTTGCCAGCCTCCAGGCAAGCGAGCATGACTATGTACATATCCAGTGCCTGCTGTCCGACGTATATGCAGTTACCGGCTGGACCCTGATCAAAGCCGATAGCCCGGCAGCCGCCTGGGTTGCCGCGCAAAGGTCGATCGACATAGCTGGGGACCTT
>CAWDRD010000025.1:0-124096 GCA_963804455.1 uncultured Actinomycetes bacterium | reverse complement strand
GCGGCGGTGAACTCGCGGCGGGCCCGGGTATGCACGTTCAGCACGCCGACCAGGTGCCCGAGCGGGGTCACCACCGGCACCGACACCATGGAGGTGAACTCCTCGCCGCGCAGCGCCGGGATGTACCGGTACCGGGGGTCGGCGGTCTTGTTGTCCACGATCACCACGGGCTCCCCGTGGTCGGCGACCCAGCCGGTGACGCCCTCGCCCACGGCCAGCTCGACTGTGCCGACCAGCCCGTCGAACGGCGGGGTCGCGCCGCGCAGTTGCAGCATGCGGCCCTGCTCGTCGAGCAGGTGCACGAAGCAGACGTCGGTGTCCGTGGTCTCGGTCACCAGCTGGGCGACGCCCTGCAGGATCCGGTCCAGGTCCAGGCCGCCGGAGATGGTGTCGATGACCCGGGACAGCAGCTGCGCTTCCCGCTCCGCGGTCGGCGCCGAGCCCGGCTCCGTTGAGCCGGCCCGCCGGTCAATGGAACACCCCCTCGCGCAGCGCGACGGTGACCGCCGCGGCCCGGTCGGACACGCCGAGCTTGCGGTAGATGCCCCGGGAGTGGGTCTTCACCGTCTCCTCGCTGACCACCAGCTTCGTCGCGATCGCCCGGTTGGACAGCCCCGCGACCAGCAGCGACAGCACCTCGCTCTCCCGCTGGGTCAGGCCCAGGTGCGCGCCGGGCCAGAACTCGCCGCTGCGCAGCCGGGCGGCGGACAGCGCGACCCGCCCGGCCAGGCTGGGGTCGATGAGCACCTCGCCGTCGCAGATCCGGCGCAGGTAGTCCACCAGCTCGCCGCCCCGGATCCGCTTGAGCAGGAAGCCGGCCGCGCCGACCCGCAGCGCCTGGTAGAGGTACTGCTCGTCGTCGTAGACGGTGAGGAACACCACCTTGCAGGCCGGGCTGGGCGCGCCAGGATCTCCGAGCACAGGTCCAGGCCGCTGGCCGCCGCGCAGCCGCACGTCGAGCAGCACGGCGTCCGGCGCCAGCCTGGCTGACCAGGCCGCACCGCCTCGCCGGGGTCGCTGGCCTCGCCGACCACCTGCACCTGGTCGGCGTACGGGCCGGAGCATGGCCTTGCAGGCCGTCGAGCACCATCTGGTGGTCGTCGACGATCACCACGCGCATCGGTCGGGCGCATGCCCGTTCATGCCAGGAAAGGTACCCGTCATCGCACGGCCATCACCGCGGTCACCGCCGCGCCTCGAGCAGGTGCCACAGCAGCAGCAGCTGGGCGATGGCCAGCGGCTCGCTGCGCTTGCCCGGGCGCGTACTCCGGTCCCGGCAGCTCGGTATCGGTCAGCACGGTCGGTGCGCACGGGTCAGCCAGCACGGTGTCCGTCAGCGCGGGCCCGTGCTCGAACGACAGCTGGTCCCAGATCGCCTTCTCCACGACCCGGCTGTCCTCGCGCTGGCGCGTAGCCCGTGCACGTGCAGCGCGTCCACCGGCTTGCCGTCGCTGTCCCGGATCAGTTTGCAGGTGCACGGTCCGCCGGTCGTCGTCGGTCAGCACGTGGAAGAGTTCCGGGTGCCCGATGGTCGGGCGGAGCAGGATCTCCGCGGACAGCGGCTCGCCGTGGCCGCCGGGCCCGGCCTCGGCCCGGCGACCGGCGCGAACCGGATCGAGATGTCGGCCCACTGCCGCTGCGGCCGGATGAACGCGGCCGAGTCCGGCTCCCGGCGGTCCAGTTCCGCGCAGCACCTGCATCCGGGGTGTACCCGCGCTCCGCGCAGTCCCGGCTGAGCTTCCAGCTCCCGGCGGATCTCCTCTGGCGGGTCGAGGTAGACCGCGATGTCGAAGCAGGCCCGGGCCAGCCGGGTGTGCAGCGGCAGCAGGCCCTCCACGATCACGAACTCCCGCGGCTCCACCAGCACCGGGCGGCCGAGCTGGCCGGTGGCGTGGTCGTAGACCGGCTTCAGGATGGGCCGGCCGAGCGCGAGCAGCTGCAGGTGCTGCTCCATGATCTCCAGGTAGTTGCACGCCGGGTTGAGCACGGTGAACGGCATCGAGTCGCGCTCGGCCCGGTCGTAGCGGTGGTAGTCGTCCACGCACAGCGCGGTGGCCCGGTCCGGGCCGAGCACGCTGGCGATGCCGCGGGTCAGCGTGGTCTTGCCGGCCGCGCTGTCCCCCACGATGGCGATCATGACCGGGCGTGGCGGCTCGGGCGCCGGTTCGCTGCGGCGCAGCCGGATCAGCTTGTCGGGCATGGCCATAGGTTCCTTCCGCGCTGGCGCAGACGCCATCCCCCGGCGCACCAGCCTGGGCCCAGCCTACGCAGGCAGGCCGGGTCACCACCTCCCCCGGGGCGGGGAAGGCCAGGGGGACCGCCGGCGGCCAGCGGGACCGGCCGGGGAATGCCAGGGAAAGTGGTCAGGGCGCGGTGTGCGCTGCAGCCGGAGGCCGCGTCACTCGCGATACCCCATGTCATCCCACCCTCCGGGGGGATGCTGGTGCGCTGGGCACCGCCTACCGTTCCAGGATGGAATCACTGGTCGCCACGGCCGCGGCGCTGGTGGCACCGCCCAAGGGCATACTCGCGGTCAGCGAGGACAGCGCGGCGGCTGACGCGCGGCTGACTGCGGCCGGGGTGCCAGCCACGCCGGCCAGCCGCCGCGCCTTCCGGGAGATGCTGATCACCGCCCCGGGGCTCAGCGCGGGCATCAGCGGGGTGATCCTCGACGCGGCTGCGTTCCGGCAGCAACTCACCGACGGGCGGCCGTTCCCGGCGGCGATCCGCGCCGCGGGCATGCTGCCCGGGGTCGCCGCGGATCACGGCACCATGCCGCTGCCTGGGGCTCCCGGCGAGACGGTCACCGAGGGACTGGACCAGCTGGCGCCCCGGCTCAGCCGTTACGCCCGCCTGGGCGCGGCGTTCGCCGCCTGGCGCACGATTCTGCGGATCGGCCCAGGCATGCCCTCACCGGTAGCGGCCCGGGCCAACGCGCAGGCCCTGGGCCGGTACGCCGCCGCCTGCCAGGCGGCCGGGCTGGTCCCGGTGACCGCGGTGGAGATCCTCGCGGATGGGCCGCATTCACTGGCCCAGGCCGAGACCGTGACCTCGCTGGTGCTGCTGGAGGTGATGAGCGAGCTGCGGGACTACGGGGTGGCGCTGGATGCCGTCGTGCTGAAGGCGAGCATGGCACTGCCAGGCACGCGCTGCCCGGTACCCGCCAGCCCGGACGAGGTTGCGGCGGCCACTGTGCGGGCGCTCAGCGGGGTACCGGTCACCCTGGCCGGGATCGCGTTCCGGTGCGGTGGGCAGCGTGCGGACCGCGCCACCGGGACGCTGGCCGCGATGCAGCGGCTGCCGCACGTCTGGCCGCTGACGTTCTGCTTCGGCCGGGCGCTCACCGGCCCGGCGCTCGCCGCGTGGCACGGTGACCCGGGGCGATGCGCGGCTGGGCAGCGGGCCCTCGGCCACCGGGTGGCGATGAACGTCGCCGCGCTGGAAGGCCGGTACAGCCCGGAACTCGATCTTGACCTGGCGTAGCCAGCCCACAGCACCTGGGCGAGGGCTGGAACGCTGGCCCGTAACCGTTGCGGCTTTGAATTCCAGGTCTAGACGTTGAAACCGAGGGCGCGCAGCTGCTCGCGGCCGTCCTCGGTGATCTTGTCCGGTCCCCACGGCGGCAGCCAGACCCAGTTGATCCGGAAGTCGGTCACCAGGCCGTCCAGGGCCGACCGGGCCTGGTCCTCGATCACGTCGGTGAGCGGGCAGGCGGCGCTGGTCAGCGTCATGTCGATGGTCAGCGACCTTGTCCTCGTCCAGGGTCACCCCGTAGACCAGCCCGAGGTCGACGACGTTCACGCCCAGCTCGGGGTCGACGACGTCGCGCAGGGCCTCCAGCAGGTCCTCGGTCTCGAGGTCAGTGGTTCCGGTAACAGCGGGCTCGGTCATGTCTGCTCCTTCAGCGCCTGCGCGGTAGCGTCCTTCCAGGCCATCCAGCCGAGCAGGGCGCACTTGATCCGGGCCGGGTACTTGGCCACGCCCTCGAACGCGACCGCGTCACCCAGCACCTCCTCGTCGGGCTCGGCCTGGCCCTTGGACTGCATGAGGGTGAGGAACTCCGCCGCAATGATCATCGCCTCGTCCACCGGCTTGCCGATGACCAGCTCGGTCATGACCGAGGCACTGGCCTGGCTGATCGAGCAGCCGAGCGCGTCGTAGGACACGTCGGCCACGATCGGCTCAGCACCGTCCTTCAGCGCCACCCGGAGCGTCACCTCGTCCCCGCACAGCGGGTTCACGTGGTGGACCTCGGCGTTGTAGGGCTCACGCAGCCCCTTGTGGTGCGGATGCCGGTAATGGTCGAGGATGATTTCCTGGTAGAGCGACTCGAGTTGCTGCATCACACCGCCTTGAACAGTCCCGGGGACGTTGTCTGTTCCACGAATCCCTGCTCCATGGGCCACAGCCCCTTATGCGGCGAAGAAACGTTGCGCCTGGCGGATCCCGCCGGCCAGCGCGTCCACCTCGGCGGCGGTGTTGTAGAGGTAGAACGAGGCGCGGGTGCTGGCCTGGATGCCGTACCGGCGATGCAGCGGCCAGGCGCAGTGATGCCCGGCCCGGACCGCCACGCCCTGCTCGTCGAGCACCTGGCCGAGGTCGTGCGGGTGCACCCCGTCCGCGGTGAACGAGACCGCGCCGCCTCGGGCCGCAATCTCGGCCGGGCCCAGGATGCGCAGCCCGTCGATCTCCTGCAGCGTGGCCAGGGTCTGCCCGACCAGTTCCTGCTCGTGCGCGCGGATCGCGGCCGGGCCGATCTCGGTGAGGTAGTCCACCGCCGCGCCCAGGCCCACGGCCTGCGCGATCGGCATCGTGCCCGCCTCGAACTTGTGCGGCGGCGGCGCGAACGTGGAATGGTCCATCCACACGCTTTCGATCATCTCGCCGCCACCCAGGAACGGCGGCATCTCCTCGAGCAGCTCGCGCCGGCCCCAGAGCACCCCGATGCCGGTCGGGCCACACATCTTGTGGCCGGTGAAGCCCACGAAGTCGGCGCCCAGCGCCGGCCACGTCAACCGGCATGTTCGGCACCGACTGGGCCGCGTCCACCAGCACCAGCGCGCCCGCGGCGTGCGCACGTCTCGGCGATCTCGCGCGACCGGGTTGATGGTGCCGAGCACGTTGGACTGATGCGCCAGCGCGACCAGCCTGGTCCGCCCGGTGATCAGCTCGTCGATGTCCGACAGGTCCAGCCGGCCGTCCTCGGTCACGCCGAACCAGCGCAGCGTGGCGCCAGTGCGCTGGCAGAGCAGCTGCCACGGGACGATGTTGGAGTGGTGCTCCATCTCGGTGATCACGATCTCGTCGCCCGGGCCGAGGCGGAACCGGCCGCCGCTACCGCCGGACTGGCCAGCGCTGGCGTTGCCCATCGCGTAGGCGACCAGGTTGATGCCCTCAGAGACGTTCTTGGTGAACACGATCTCGGTCTCGTCGGCGGCGCCGACGAACCGGGCCACTGTTATCCGGGCACCCTCGTAGGCGGCGGTGGCCTCCTCGCCGAGCTGGTGGTTGGCCCGGTGGATGTTCGCGTTGTGCCGCTCGTAGAACTCGGTCATCGCGTCGATGACCTGGCGCGGCTTCTGCGAGGTGTTGGCGCTGTCCAGGTAGGCCAGTGGTCGCCCGTCCCGGACCTGCCGGTCCAGGATCGGGAAGTCCTTGCGGATCCGGGCCACGTCCAGCGTCATGCCTGCGCACCCGCCTTCAGAAATTTCTCGTAGCCTTCCCGCTCCAGCTCCTCGGCCAGTTCGGGGCCACCTTCCTCGACGATCCGGCCGCCGACGAACACGTGCACGAAGTCCGGTGTGACGTAACGCAGGATCCGGGTGTAGTGCGTGATCAGCAGGACCCCGTGGCCCTCCTTGGCGCGGAACCGGTTGATGCCCTCGGACACCACCCGGAGCGCGTCGATGTCCAGCCCGGAGTCGGTCTCGTCCAGCACGGCGATCTTCGGGTCGAGCAGCTCGAGCTGGAGGATCTCGTGCCGCTTCTTCTCCCCGCCGGAAAAGCCCTCGTTGAGGTTGCGCTCGGCAAAGGCCGGCTCGATCGCCAGCGCTGCCATGGCCTCGCGCATCTCCTTCAGGAAGATACGCAGCTTCGGCGGCTCCCCGCGGACCGCGGTCACCGCGGTGCGCAGGAAGTTGGACACGGTGACCCCCGGTACCTCCACCGGGTACTGCATGGCGAGGAACAGGCCTGCCCGGGCCCGCGCGTCCACGCTCATGGCGAGCACGTCCTCACCGTCCAGCGTCACCGAGCCCTGGGTGACCTGATACTTGGGGTGCCCGGCGATCGCGTAGGCGAGGGTGGACTTGCCCGAGCCGTTCGGCCCCATGATGGCGTGGGTCTGCCCGGAAGCCACCGTGAGGTCGACGCCGCGCAGGATCTCGCGACTGCCCTCGGCGGCATCCAGCACGCTGACGTGCAGGTCGCGGATCTCAAGAGTGGCCATCAGTAATCTCTCCTGGTCAACAAGTTGCGTCAGTTGGTGTGTCCGGTGGGGACGGCGACATAGACCGAGTCGCCCTCAACCTTCACCGGGTAGGTGGGCACCGGGGTGGTGGCTGGCGGCCCGGTCGGCGCGCCGGTGCGCAGGTCAAAGCAGGACCCGTGCAGCCAGCACTCCACGGTGTGGTCGTAGACCTCGCCCTCGGACAGTGGGACTTCCTCGTGCGAGCAGACGTCGTGCAACGCGAAGATCTCGCCGCCCGCGCGGATAACGGCCACCGGCAGGTCGCCGATCTCCACCCCGATCGCGCCTTCGGGCGGGAGGTCCGCCAGCGCGCAGACCCGGACGAAGGTGCTGGTCTCGCTCATGCCCCCGGCCCTTGCGACGCTGGTCCTTGCGGCGCTGACCCCAGCCGGGCCAGCTCGCCGTCGATCGCGGCGGTGAGCCGGTCGCGCAGCTCGGCGACCTCGATCCGGGCGATCAGCTCGCCGAAGAAGCCCCGGATGACCAGGCGGCGCGCTTCGTCCAGCGGGATGCCGCGGGCCATCAGGTAGAACAGGTGCTGATCTTCCAGCCGGCCGCTGGCGCTGGCGTGGCCCGCCCCGACGACCTCCCCGGTGAGGATCTCCAGGTTCGGCACGGAGTCGGCCCGGGCCCCGTCGGTGAGCAGCAGGTTCCGGTTCCGCTCGTAGGTGTCCGTGGCCAGCGCCTCCGGCCGGATCAGCACGTCGCCTATCCACACCGAGTGGGCACTGTCCCCCTGCAGGGCGCCTTTGTACTCGACCCGGCTGCGGCATCGCGGCTGGCTGTGATCCACGAACAGCCGGTGTTCCAGGTGCTGCCCGGAGTCGGCAAAGTACAGCCCGAGCAGTTCCGCATTACCGCCTGGCCCGGTGTAGTCCACGGTCGGCGCCAGCCGCACCACGCTTCCGCCCAGCGTCACCACCGCATGCCGGATCGTTGCATCGCGGTGCACCTGCAGGTGGTGATGCGAGACGTGCACGGCATCGTCCGCCCAGTCCTGCAGGCTGACCACCGAGAGCGAAGCACCGTCGCCGACGATGAATTCCACGTTGTCGGCGTACGTCGCGGAACCGCCGTGATCGAGCACGACCACGGCTCGTGCGTTGGGGCCAATCTCGACGACGGTGTGCCCGAACGCCGCGCCAGCGGCATCCTCCCCGCGGACGGAAACCACGGTGGGCTCGGTCACGTCAGTCTCGGGAGGCACGGTGATGATGAGGGCCTCATCGAACGAGTTGAACGCCTTGGCACTGACCCGGTCGGGCGGCACAAACGTGGTGCCGAGCCGGGAGTCGCCGCGCTGCGCCCGCACCGCGGTGACCCCCGGGGCGGTATCCACTTCTACCGCAACCTTGCCGGCCGGCAGCTCAGCGTCGGTGTGCAGCGAGCGCAGCCGGCGCAGCGGGGTGAACCGCCACTCCTCCTCACGCCCGGTCGGCACGGGGAAGTCGGCCACCTCGAACGACCGGTGCTCATGCAGCCTGGAAACCGGGGCGGCGGACTCCACCGCCCCCTGAAGCCCTGCCATCAGCCGACCGCCCCCTCCATCTGGAGCTCGATCAGCCGGTTCAGCTCGAGCGCGTACTCCATCGGCAGCTCACGGGCGATCGGCTCGACGAACCCGCGGACGATCGTGGCCGCCGCCTCGTCCTCGGTCATCCCGCGGCTCATCAGGTAGAACAGCTGGTCCTCGGAGATCTTGGAGACGCTGGCCTCGTGGCCCATCTCCACGTCGTCCTCGCGCACGTCCACGTACGGGTAGGTGTCGGACCGGCTGACCCTGTCCACCAGCAGCGCGTCGCACTTGACGGTGGACTTCGAATGCGCCGCGCCCTCCTGGACTTGCACCAGGCCGCGGTAGGAGGTCCGGCCGCCGGCTCTGGCCACGGACTTGGAGATGATCTGGGACGACGTGTTCGGCGCGCAATGCACCATCTTCGCGCCGGCGTCCTGGTGCTGCCCGGTCCCGGCGAACGCGACCGACAGGGTCTCGCCCCTGGCGTGCTCGCCCATCAGGTAGACCGCCGGGTACTTCATGGTCACCTTGGACCCGATGTTGCCGTCGATCCACTCCATGCTCGCCCCGGCCTGGGCCACGGCCCGCTTGGTGACCAGGTTGTACACGTTGGCCGACCAGTTCTGGATCGTGGTGTACCGGCAGTGCGCGCCCGCCTTGACGATGATCTCGACGACCGCGGAGTGCAGCGAGTCGGAGGAGTAGATCGGCGCGGTACAGCCTTCCACGTAGTGCACGCTGGCGCCCTCGTCCACGATGATCAGCGTCCGCTCGAACTGGCCCATGTTCTCGGTGTTGATCCGGAAGTAGGCCTGCAGCGGGATCTCTACCTGCACGTTCTTCGGCACGTAGATGAAGCTGCCGCCGGACCAGACCGCCGTGTTCAGCGCGGCGAACTTGTTGTCGCCCGGCGGGATCACCGTGGCGAAGTACTCCTGGAACAGGTCCGGGTGCTCCTTGAGCGCGGTGTCGGTGTCCAGGAAGATGACACCCTTTTCCTCGAGATCCTCCCGGATCTTGTGGTAGACGACCTCCGACTCATACTGCGCGGCGACGCCTGCGACGAGGCGCTGCTTCTCCGCCTCGGGGATGCCTAGCCTGTCGTAGGTGTTCTTGATGTCCGCGGGCAGCTCATCCCAGCTCGCCGCCTGCTTCTCGGTCGACCGGACGAAGTACTTGATGTTTTCGAAGTCGATGCCGGACAGGTCCGCGCCCCAGTTGGGCATCGGCTTGCGCCGGAACAGCTTCAGGCCCTTCAGCCGCAGCTCCAGCATCCACTCCGGCTCGTCCTTCAGTGCCGAGATGTCGCGGACGACCTCCTCGGACAGACCCCGGCGCGCGGACTCGCCCGCCACGTCCGAGTCAGCCCAGCCGAACTTGTACCGGTCCAGCCCGTCAAGTTCTGGGTGCGCGATAGTGGTCATACGGAGATGCCTCCGGTGGTGGTGCGGATATTTCCGGTGGTGGCGCTATTTTCGCCGGTCGTGCTGTTTCCGGTGGTGGTGCTGTTTGCGGTGGTGGTGCTGTTTCCGGTGGCGCTTCGGATGCTGAGCAGCGCCGGCGCGGTGACGTGCGTGGTGCAGATCCCGTCGCCGTGCGCGATCGTGGCCAGCCGCTGCACGGGGGTGCCCAGGAGCCGTGCGAACGCCTCGGTCTCCGCCTCGCACAGTTGCGGGAACACGGCTGCCACGTGCGCCACGGGGCAGTGGTGCTGGCATAGCTGCTGGCCGCCGGAACCAGCGTCCGGGGCCCCGGCCGGGGCACCAGACGCGGATGCGGCATAACCGTCCGTGGATAGCGCCTCGGCCAGCGCGGAGACCCGGTCGCGGGGCGCGGCGGCCTCCACCACCGGGCGGTACCGGTGCTCCAGGTCAGCCAGCTGCCTGCGGGCGAACTCGGCCACCGCGCCTGGCCCGGCCACCTCAGCCAGGAAACGCAGGGCGCTGGTGGCGAGGTCGTCGTAAGCGTGCTCGAACGCGCTGCGGCCGAGGTCGGTGATCCCGAATACCTTGGCCGGCCTGCCGCGTCCCCGGCTGGCCGGGCGCCGTGCCGTGCGCGCCTCGATCAGGCCGTCGGCCAGCAGGTTGTCCAGGTGGCGCCGGACCGCGGCCGGGGTCAGGTTCAGCCGGGTACTCAGCCCGGCGGCAGTCACCGGGCCGTTCTCCATGATCAGCCGGGCGATCCGGGCCCGCGTGCCCCGCTCGGAGCCCATAGCGGATGTGCTGAGGTCGGAGCGCATGGCGGAAGCGCCGCCGGGCGCTGGACGCTGGGCGGCACCGGAGCCTGGGTTAGCCGGTCGCACGCTTTTCACAACATCATTGTGCCGTAAATACTTCCGCCTGCGCAATTCGCCTGGCCGGGCGGTGGGCGTCGCCGTTCAAACCGCCTGGCCGGGCGGTGGGCGTCGCCGTTCAAACCGCCTGGCCGGCCGGGGCGTCTCGGTCAAACTGGCCGTTAGCACCGAACCTATGACACGGCCGGCAGTGCCGGCTAGGCGGCCGGCCAGGCGGCTGAGGCCGTACGATCTGGCATGAGCCACGACCATGCCGCCGTGATGGCCTGCCGTGGCCGCGGCTGACCTGCTGGGCAGGCGGGAGCTCAACCGGGCCTTGCTGGCCCGCCAGCTGCTGCTCCGCCGGGCGCACCTGGCCATCCCGGCCGCCGTCGAGCACTTGGCCGGGCTGCAGGCCCAGGCGCCTTTCCCGCCCTATTACGGGCTGTGGTCCCGGCTGGACGGCTTCCACCCAGGCGTGCTGGCCCGGTTGCTGCTGGACCGCAGCGTGGTCCGCATCGCGCTGATGCGCGGCACCGTGCACCTGGTCACCGCCCGGGACTGCCTGTGGCTGCGCCCAGCGGTCCAGCCCCGGCTGGATCGCGTTGTCAGCACCGGTGCCTTCGGCCGGGCGCTGGCCGACCTGGACCTGGCCGCTGTTGCGGCGGCCGGGCGGGAGCTGATCGAGGAACAGCCGCGGACGAGTGCCGAGCTGGCGCCGCTGCTGGCCGAGCGGTGGCCGGGCCGCGACCCGCGGGCGCTCACCGAGGCAGTGCGCAGCCTGGTGGCCTGCGTGCAGGTGCCGCCCCGGGCGGTCTGGGGCCACAGCGGGCCGTCCCGGCTGACCTCCGCCGAGACCTGGCTGGGGCGTCCGCTCGATCCCGATCCCCCGCCGGACCAGCTGATCCGGCGCTACCTCGGCGCCTTCGGCCCGGCCAGCGTGCTGGACATGCAGGCCTGGTCCGGCCTGACCCGGCTGGCTGAGGTAGTCACCCGGCTGCGGCCAGAGTTGCGGGTGTTCCGCGACGAGGACGGCCGGGAACTCTTCGACCTGGCCGAGGCACCCCGGCCCGGCCCAGACGTGCCCGCCCCGGTCCGCCTGGTGGCCGAATTCGACAACCTGGTCCTGGCGCACGCCGACCGGACCCGGGTCCTGTCCGGGGAGGCTCAGGCCAAGGTGTATCGCCGGGCGAACGTGTTCCCGGGGGTGGTGCTCATCGACGGCTTTGTCGCCGGCAGCTGGCGGCTGCAACAGCGGCGCGGCACGGCCGTCCTGACCGTCGAGCAGTTCGGCCCATGGGCCCCGGCGGACACCAGCGCGGTGGCCGATGAGGGCGGTCGGCTGCTCGCGTTCGCGGCCCCGGACGCCGGTCACGACGTACGGTTCACTGAGGTCTGAGCACTTCGCCCGGCCCCGTCCGGTACCCCGGCCCGCCCGGCGCCCCGGTCCAGACCGCCCCGGGCCGGAGTTATTCCAGGAACCCGCGGAGCAGGGCCGCGGTGCCGTCGAGGTGCTCGGCCATGGCCCGCTGCGCTTCCGCTACGTCCCCGGCCAGGATGGCGTCCACGATCGCCGCGTGCTGCGGACCCGTGTGCTCGATGTTGCGCGGCAGCAGCGGGATGGCGTTCAGCAGGTCGTTGAGCCGCATCCGCGCATCGGCGCAGGCCGCCGCGAGCAGGCTGGAGCCGGTCAGGTCCGCGATGGACAAGTGGAAGAGCGTGTCCATCCGACGGTAATCCGCCAGGCTCGCGTGGTTCACCGCGTCCAGCCGGGCCAGCAGCACCTCGCGTCCCCGGTCCCCGTCCGCGCGGGCGAGGGCCTGGGCCGCCCCGGTCTCCACCGCCATCCGGAAGGTCAGCGCATCTGCGATCTTCTCCGGGCCGAGCTGGGCGATCCGCCGCACCTCGTGCGGGCTCGGCGCGGGCGGGGTGTAGGTCACGAACGTGCCGCCCAGCCGACCGCGGCGGGGTTGGACGTAGCCCGCCTGCTGCAGCGCGCGGAACGCCTCGCGGAGCGTGATCCGGCTGACGCCGAGCAGGGTGGCGAGTTCCCGTTCCGCCGGGAACCGCTCCCCCGGGCCGACCACGCCGAGCTTGATGACGGTCAGCAACCGCTCGACCGTCTCCTCGAAGGCGTTCTGCGACCGCACCGGCCCCAGCACGGCGGTCAGCTCGAGCCCGGCGCCCGGGGCCGTGTTCTGGGTAAATCCGGTGGCAGGTCTTGACATCACCGGCACTCTATCCACAAATGGTCAGCTAATAAACCATTTCCTTCCCGGGGGCCGGCCAGCGACCGCTCAGCCTCCGGCTCCAGTTCACCAGCGCCCGGCTTCATACCCACGAGCTTCAGGCCCACGAGCTTCAGGCCCACGGACTCCATGCCCGCGGGCTTCATGCCCACGAAGGAGCAGTTATGGCGGTCAACGAGCAAGAGGCCCCGCTCGACCAGGATTCCGCGCGGCTCCACGAACTTGGATACGCGCAGGAACTCCGCAGGCGGATGTCCGGGTTCTCTAACTTCGCCGTCTCGTTCACGATCATCTCGATCCTGTCCGGCTGCCTGACCCTGTACGGGTACGGCATGGCCACCGGCGGCCCCGCCATCATCGTGTGGGGCTGGCCCATCGTCGGGATCATGACCCTGTTCGTCGGCCTGTCCATGGCCGAGGTGTGCTCCAGCTTCCCCACCGCCGGCGGCCTGTACTACTGGGCGGCCAAGCTCGCGCCTGGAAACAGCGGGCCGGTCTGGTCCTGGTTCACCGGCTGGTTCAACTTCCTCGGCCAGGTCGCGATTACCGCGGGCATCGACTTCGGCGCGGCGTTCTTCATCAACGCGCTGCTGAACCTGCAGTTCGGGACACCCACGTACCACTGGGTCACGATCCTGATCTTCGCGGCCGTCCTCCTGGTGCATGGCCTGCTGAACCAGTTCGGCATCCGGCTGGTCGCACTACTCAACAACGTGAGCGTGTGGTGGCACATCCTCGGCGTGCTGATCATCGTCAGCGTGCTGGCCATCGTGCCAGCCCATCACCAGTCGGCCAGCTTCGTCTTCACCTCCACCTTCAACACCACCGGCTGGCACAGCATCTTCTACGTGCTGCTGCTCGGCCTGCTGCTGGCGCAGTACACGTTCACCGGCTACGACGCATCAGCGCACATGACCGAGGAGACGCACAGCGCGGCCCGCAGCGGTCCCCGCGGCATCGTGATGTCGATCCTGGTCTCGCTGATCGCCGGCTGGATCCTGCTGATCGGCATCACGTTCGCGATCCAGCACTACACCGCCGAGCTGAATTCGGCCACGGGCGTGCCACCGGCCCAGATTTTCATTGACGCGGTTGGCTCAGCAGGCGGGAAGCTGCTGCTGCTCGTTGCCATCGGCGCCCAGCTGTTCTGCGGCATGTCCTCGGTTACCGCGAACTCGCGGATGATCTACGCGTTCTCCCGCGACGGGGCGCTGCCGGGCTCGGCCATCTGGCACCGGGTGAACAAGCGCACTCGCACGCCCACCAACGCGATCTGGCTGGCCGCGGCAGGAGCGCTCATCCTCGGCCTGCCCTACCTCTGGAACAGCTACGCGTACGCGGCGGTCACCTCGATCGCCACGATCGGCCTGTACATCGCCTACGTCACGCCGACGTTCCTGCGGCTGCGCCAGGGCGACAGCTTCCAGAGCGGGCCTTGGCAGCTGGGCCGGTGGAGCAGGCCGGTCGGCATTGTCGCCTGCATCTGGGTGGTGTTCATCACGATCCTGTTCGTGCTGCCCACCGCGAGCCCGATCACCGTGAAGGACTTCAACTACGCCATCGTCGCCCTGCTCGTCGTGATCGGCTACGCCGGCATCTACTGGCTGGTGTCCGCCCGCAACTGGTTTACCGGGCCACGGGTGCAGGGCACGCCAGAAGAGCTCGCCGCAATCGAGGAGGAACTCACCAGCTGAGACAGGGGCGGCGGACCACGGCCAGCCGACGCACGGACTGGAGGCTCATGGAACGACAGCGCGGAGTGACCCCGCACAGCCGGCGCCGCGGGATGCTCACCCTGGAGCGGCTCCGCGTGGAGGTGAGCGAGGGGATCATCGACACGGTGGTCGTCGCGTTCACCGACATGCAGGGACGGCTGGCAGGCAAGCGGCTCGCCGCGGACTACTTCCTCGACGACGTGGTCGGCAGTGTCATCGAGGGGTGCAACTACCTGCTCGCCGTGGACGTGGAGATGAACACGGTGGATGGGTACGCGATGTCCTCGTGGGAGAGCGGCTACGGCGACTTCGTGCTGGTACCCGACATGAGCACGCTGCGCCGGGTGCCCTGGCACGAGGGCACCGCGATGGTCCTCGCCGACCTCACCTGGCACGACGGAGCGCCGGTGGTGGCCTCCCCGCGGCAGATCCTCAAGGCGCAGACCGGCCGGCTGGCCGAGCGCGGGCTGACCGCGCTGGCCGGCACGGAACTCGAGTTCATCGTCTACACCGACAGCTACGCCGCCGCCCAGGCCGGCGGATACCGCAACCTCACCCCCGCCAACTCCTACAACGTGGACTACTCGATCCTGGGCACGGCGCGAATCGAGCCGCTGCTGCGCAAGCTGCGCAACGGTATGGCCGGCGCCGGGCTCCAGGTCGAGTCGGCCAAGGGCGAGTGCAACCTGGGCCAGCAGGAGATCGCATTCCGCTACGCGGAGGCCGTGACCACCTGCGACAACCACTCGATCTACAAGACCGGGACCAAGGAGATCGCCGATCAGGACGGCATGAGCATCACGTTCATGGCCAAGCCGAACGCCCGTGAGGGCAACTCCTGCCACATCCATCTCTCGGTCCGCGAGGCCGACGGCACGCCGGTGATGGCCGGGGATGGCCCGCACGGCCTGTCCCCGTTCGGTGAGCACTTCATCGCCGGGCAGCTGGCCGCGCTGACCGAGCTGACCCTCTGCTACGCGCCGAACATCAACTCCTACAAGCGCTACGTGCCCGGCAGCTTCGCGCCGACCGCCGTCCGCTGGGGCGTGGACAACCGCACCTGCGCGTTGCGGCTGGTCGGGCACGGCGCCGGCGCTGCGGGTGGAGAACCGGGTGCCGGGCGGCGACGTCAACCCCTACCTGGCGGTCGCGGCGATGATCGCGGCCGGGCTGTACGGCGTGGACCACGAACTGCCGCTGGAGCCCGCGCTCGAGGGCAACGCCTACACCGACTCCCGGCCCCCGGGTCCCGGCCACGCTGCGCGACGCGCTGGAGCTGTGGACCAAGAGCGAGCTGGCCCGGGAGTCGTTCGGCAGCGAGGTGGTCGAGCACTACGCGAACGCCGCGCGGGTGGAGATCGCTGCCTTCGACGCCGCGGTCACCGACTGGGAGCTGCACCGGAGCTTCGAGCGCATGTGAGCGCACCCGGACGCACGCGGTCAGGCGCACCGGCCAGGCTCAACCGGATGGAGTGATCACCGGCATGTCTTCCTTCACCGTGCTGAACCCGGCCACCGAGGAACCGGTGGCCGAGGTCCAGCAGACCGCGACAGACCAGGCGGACGAGGCGATCGGGCGCGCCGCCGCGGCGCTGCCGGGCTGGCGCGCCGTGGCTCCCGCGGACCGGGCCGCGCTGCTGCGCCGGTTCGCCGACGTGGTGGACGCGCACATCGAGGAACTCGCGCAACTGGAGGTGGCCGGGGCCGGGCACCCGGTCGGGCAGGCCCGGTGGGAGGCGGGCAACGTCCGGGACGTGCTGCGGTACTACTCGGCGGCCCCGGAGCGGCTGTGCGGCCAGCAGATCCCGGTGCCGGGCGGCATCGACATCACGTTCAAGGAGCCGATCGGCATCGTCGGGCTGATCGTGCCGTGGAACTTCCCGATGCCGATCCTGGGCTGGGGGCTCGCGCCCGCGCTGGCCGCCGGGAACCCGGTGATCGCCAAGCCGGCCGAGCGCACCCCGCTGACCGCGATCCGGATCGGCGAGCTGGCGCTGGAAGCGGGGCTGCCCGAGGGCGTGTTCCAGGTCCTGCCGGGCAAGGGCTCGGTCGTGGGCCAGCGGCTGGTCGACCACCCGGCCGTGCGCAAGATCGTGTTCACCGGCTCCACCGAGGTGGGCAGCCAGCTGATGGCCGGACTGCGCCCGGCAGGTCAAGCGGGTCACCCTGGAACTGGGCGGCAAGAGCGCGAACATCGTGTTCGAGGACGCCGACCTGGAACGGGCCGCGGCCACCGCGCCGTACGCGGTGTTCGACAACGCGGGCCAGGACTGCTGCGCCCGGTCCCGGATCCTGGTCCAGCGCAGCGTATTCGACCGGTTCATGGAACTGCTGGAGCCCGCCGTCAAGGGCGTGGCGGTCGGTGACCCCGGGAATCCGGGGCACCGAGATGGGGCCGCTGATCTCGGCCGAGCACCGGGCGCGGGTCGCGTCCTACGTGCCGGACGGCGCCCCGGTGGCGTTCCGCGGCTGCGCCCCGGACGGGCCCGGCTACTGGTTCCCGCCCACCGTGCTCGCACCGGTGGCCGCGGACGACCCGGCGTTCACCGAGGAAATCTTCGGGCCGGTGGTCGACCGTGGTGCCGTTCGGCAGCGAGGCGGACGCGATCGCGATCGCCAACGACACCCCGTACGGCCTGTCCGGCTCGATCTGGACCCGCAGACGTGGGCCGGGCGCTCCGGGTCGCCCGCGCGGTGGAGACCGGCAACCTGTCGGTCAACTCGCACGCCTCGGTCCGCTACTGGACCCCGTTCGGCGGCTTCAAGCGGTCCGGCCTGGGCCGGGAACTCGGCCCGGACGCCCTGGACGCGTTCACCGAGGTCAAGAACGTCTTCATCGCGACAGACGACTGACCGTAGCAACGATGAGCAAGGAGGAAGCGGGAATGCAGCGGCTGCAGGACCGGGTGGCCGTGGTCACCGGCGGGGGAAGCGGCATCGGCCTGGCCAGCGCGCGCCGGCTGGCCGCCGAGGGGGCCACCGTGGTGATCGCCGACATCGACGAGACGGCCGGCAAGCAGACGGCCGAGGAAGTCGGCGGCCTGTTCGTGCAGGCTGACGTGACCAGCGAGGACGCCGTCCAGGACCTGTACCAGCAGGTGGTCGACGCGTATGGGGCGGTGCACGTGGCGTTCAACAACGCCGGGATCTCGCCGCCGGATGACGATTCCATCCTGGCCACCGGCCTGGACGCCTGGCGCCGGGTGCAGGAGGTCAACCTCACCTCGGTCTATCTCTGCTGCAAGTACGTGATCCCGCACATGCAGCGCCAGTTCGCGGCGGGCCAGGGCGGCGGCTCGGTGATCAACACCGCGTCGTTCGTGGCCACGCTGGGCGCGGCCACCTCGCAGATCTCCTACACCGCATCCAAGGGCGGGGTGCTGGCGATGAGCCGGGAACTGGGCGTGCAGTTCGCCCGGGAAGGCATCCGGGTCAACGCGCTGTCGCCCGGCCCGGTGAATACCCCGCTGCTGCGCGAACTGTTCGCTAAGGACCCGGAGCGCGCCGCGCGGCGGCTGGTGCACGTGCCGATGGGCCGGTTCGCCGAGCCCGACGAGATCGCGGCCGCGGTCGCGTTCCTGGCCAGCGACGACAGCTCGTTCATCACGGCGTCCAATTTCCTGGTGGACGGCGGGATCTCCGGCGCCTACGTGACCCCGCTATGACCAGCCCGGTCATTGGCATCAGCAGCTACGGCGAGCCCGGCCCGGTGGGGGCCGTGGGAGCGCCCCGCCGCGTTGCTGCCCTTGATTTACGCCGAGCAGGTCGCCGCGGCAGGCGGCATCCCGGTGCTGCTGCCTCCGGTGCCCGGGGTTTCCGGCGCGCTGCCGCGGCTGGACGCGCTGGTGCTGTCCGGCGGCGGCGATATCGACCCGGCCAGCTACGGCGCGGACCACCACCCCCGCACCCACCGCGTGTACCCCGACCGGGACCGGGCCGAGCTCGCCCTGCTGCGGGCCGCGCTGAGCAGCGGCCTGCCGGTCCTGGGCATCTGCCGCGGACTGCAGATCATCAACGTTTACCGCGCCGGGACTCTGCGCCAGCATCTTCCTGACCTGGTGGGCCATGACGGGCACGGGTCGGTGGCCGGTCAGCACGGCGCGCACGGGGTGCGGATCGACTGTGCCAGCAACCTGGCCGGGATCCTCGGCCCGCCCCCGGCCGACGGTGAGCTGTGGCTCACCGTGCCCACCTCGCACCACCAGGCCATCGACCGGCTCGGCCCGGGGCTGGTGGCCACGGCGTGGGCGGAGGACGGCACGATCGAGGCGGTCGAGCCGGACCCGGCTGGCCCGGCCTGGCTGCGCCCGGGCCAGTTCTTCCTCGGGGTGCAATGGCATCCCGAGGTCGGCGATGACCCCAGGCTGTTCCAGGCGCTGACCGACGTAGCTCAGGAACCCAATGGGACGAGGCAGGCAGGCGCTGGGGGGACAGCTCAGGGCAAGCCTCTAGACTCGCGTGCGTGAGCACCGGTCCCGCGGTCGAGATCAGTAACCTGATCAAGAGCTATGGCCGGGTGCACGCGGTTCGCGGGCTGTCCCTGCGCGCCGCCCGGGCCGCGGTGACCGCGATCCTCGGGCCGAACGGCGCGGGCAAGACCACCACCATCGAGATCTGCGAGGGGTACCGGCGGCCGGACGAGGGCGCGGTCCGGGTGCTCGGGCTGGACCCGGTGGCAGACGCCCGCCAGCTGCGGCCCCGGGTCGGCGTGATGCTGCAGTCCGGCGGCATCCCCCCGTCCGCCCGGCCCGCGGAATACCTGCGGGTCCTCGCCGCCTTCTACGCCCAGCCGATCGACCCGGGCCTGCTGCTGGACCGGCTCGGCCTGGCCGGCTGCCTGCGCACCCCGTTCCGGCGGCTGTCCGGCGGCCAGCAGCAGCGGCTGTCCCTGGCCGCGGCCGTGATCGGCCGTCCCGAGCTGGTGTTCCTGGACGAGCCCACCGCGGGCCTGGACCCGCAGGCGCGGCACGCCACCTGGGACCTGATCGCCGGCCTGCGCACGGCGGGCGCCGGGATCATCCTGACCACGCACAACATGGACGAGGCGCAGCGACTGGCCGACCACGTCGTGGTCGTGGACCACGGTCAGCTGGTCGCCGAGGGCAGCCCGGCCTCGCTCACCGGCAGCGCCGGGCAGCTCCGGTTCCGCGCCGAGCCGGGGCTGGACACCGACGGGCTGCTCGCGGCGCTGCCGCCGGGCAGCGCGGCCAAGGAGTCCCCGGCCGGGCACTACATCGTCGAGGTGCACGACCGGGTGGACCCGCAGCTGCTCGCGGCGGTGACCGCCTGGTGCGCGGACCATGGGGTCCTGGCCCAGGAGCTGCGGATCGAGAGCCGCACCCTGGAGGACGTGTTCCTGGAACTGACCGGCCGGGAGCTGCGCCCATGAGCAGTACTAGCCCGGGGGGACGACTCCCCGGCCCCGCCCGCCTCGCCAGCGAACAGAGTGTTAGCCCGCCAGCCGCCGCGGCTGCCACCTGGCCGCCGCCCGCGCCCGGGGCCCGGCCGCTGCCCCGGATGGTCGCCGCCCAGGCCGGGCTGGAACTGCGCACCACCGCGCGGAACGGGGAGCAGCTGCTGCTCACCCTGATCATCCCGGTCGTGCTACTGGCCGGGTTCAGCCTGGAGCCGCTGATCAAGACCGGGTCCGGGACCCGGGTGGATTTCCTGGTCCCCGGCATCATGGCGCTGGCCGTGATGTCCACGGCGTTCACCAGCCAGGCCATCGCGACCGGGTTCGAGCGCCGGTACGGGGTGCTGAAGCGGCTCGGCTCCACCCCGCTGCTGCGCGGCGGGCTGATCGCGGCCAAGACCGTGTCGGTGCTGGTGATCGAGCTGGTCCAGGCCGTAGTGATCATCGGTGTCGGGCTGGCCCTGGGCTGGCGGCCGGACGCCCGGCCCGCGGCGGCGGCCTGGACCCTGCTCCTGCTGCTGGCGGGCACGGCCGCATTCAGCGGGCTGGCCCTGCTGATGGCGGGCACGCTGCGGGCCGAGGCCACGCTGGCCGGGGCCAACCTCGTCTACCTCGTCCTGCTCGGCGTCGGCGGAGTGATCTTCCCGCTGAGCAAGTTCCCGGCCAGCGCGCAGCCGCTGCTCCGGCTGCTGCCGTCCGGTGCGCTGTCCGACGGGCTGCACTCAGTACTCCAGCACGGCGGTGGCTTCCCGCTCCGGGACCTGGCCGTGCTGGTGGCCTGGGCCATCCTCGGCATCGCCGTGGCGGCGAGGACGTTCCGCTGGGAGTAGCAGGCCAGGACCAGCGCGCCCGCGCCGCAGCCGCCCGGGGCCAACTCGGCTGGCGAGGCGGGGCGCGCCGAAGGCGTGTCCCCTCCGGGCCAGCGACGCGCGGGGGGTTCCGGGGGGTCGTCCCCCCGGGCCAGCACCGCTGGCGAGGCGGGGCGCGCCGCAGGCGTGTCCCCTCCGGGCCAGCGACTCGCGGGGGGTTCCGGGGGGTCGTCCCCCCGGGCCGCACCGCGCGGTGCCACCCGCGGTGCTCGTGCTGACCGGCATCGTCTCGGTCCAGGTCGGCGCGGGCCTGGCCGCGACGCTGTTCGCCGTGGTGCCAGCGGCCGCCGTCACCGGCCTGCGGCTGTGGACCGCCGCGCTGCTGATGGCCGTGGTCGGCGGGCGCGGGCTGGCCCGGGCCGTGCACCGGCTGGTGACCCAGCGGGCCTGGGCCGATGCCGCCGTCGCGGTGGCCTTCGGGCTCACCCTGGCGGTGATGAACTACTCCATCTACCAGGCATTCGCCCGGATCCCGCTGGGCGTCGCGGTCACCGTGGAGTTCCTCGGGCCGCTCGCCGTGGCCGTGGCCACGTCCCGGCGGCTGGCCGACGTGGCCTGGGTGGTGCTGGCCGGCCTCGGCGTGGCCCTGCTCACCCAGGGCGGCGATACGGCCGGCGGCCGCGCGGCCGGGCTGAACCTCACCGGGCTGGCCTTCGCGCTCGCCGCGGGAGCGGCCTGGGCCGCGTACATCCTGCTCAGCTCGGCCACCGGGCGGAGGTTCCCGGGATCATCCGGGCTGACCATCGCGATGGTCGTGGCCGCGCTGGCGGTGACCCCGGCCGGGGTGGCGGCGGGCGGCCGGGCGCTACTGCGCCCAGGTGCTGGGCACCGGGGTAGCCATCGGGCTGCTGTCCTCGATCATCCCCTACTCGCTCGAGCTGGAGGCGCTGCGCCGGATCCCGGCCAAGGTCTTCGGCATCTGGATGAGCCTGGAGCCAGCGGTCGCCGCTATGGTCGGGCTGGTCATGCTGAGCCAGCGGCTGGCCGTCCGGGAGTGGGCCGCGATCGGCTGCGTGATCGTGGCCTGCGCGGGCGCGGCCTGGAGGGCAAAGTAGACCGCACTGGGTGCTGCTGGCACCGGGGACTTCTACCATGGGTCCGTGCCAGCCGATATCCTCCAGGCCGCCCGCCGCTGGGCCGGGCCGGTGCTGTTCCCGACCGCCACCTCGATGCGCCGGATCGCACTGGCCGGGGTCGTGGCGAACGCGGGAATCATCATGACCGGCGCCGCCGTCCGGCTGAGCTCGTCCGGGCTCGGCTGCCCGGACTGGCCGACCTGCACCCGAGCAGCCTGGTGGCTGCGCGCACCAGCGGCGACCCCATCATCCACACCTATATCGAGTTCACCAACCGGATGCTGACCGGCGTGCTGATGATCGTGGCGGTGCTCGTCCTGATCACCGCCTGGCGGTTCCGGCCGGCCGGAACCGTCCGCCGCGGCATGGTCTGGCTGGCCGCGGCCCAGCCGCTCGGGGTGATCGCGCAGGCCGTGCTGGGCGGGATCGTGGTGCTCACCGACCTGAACCCGACCGCGGTCTCCCTGCACTTCCTGCTGTCCAGCGCGGTGCTGGCGCTGGCCGTGACGCTCTACGCCCGGTGTACCGAGGCAGGTACACCGCCCACCCGCCTGGTCCGGCGGGAGCTGCGGGTGTTCTCGGTCGCGGTGGTCCCGGCCACCGCGCTGATGCTCGCCGCGGGCACCGTGGTGACCGGGACCGGCCCGCTGGCCGGGCCACGTTCGTGCCGCACGAGGGCGGCGGGCCGGCTTACGTGCCGCGTTATCACCTGCCGCTGGAAGGCGTGACCCAGCTGCACGCGGACATCGGCTGGATGCTGGGCACCCTGGTGGCCGTGCTCGCGGTGAGCCTGCAGCTGACCGGGGCGCCGCAGCGGGTACGCCGGCTGGGCTGGCTGCTGCTGGGCCTGGTTGGCCTGCAGGGCGTGATCGGCTACGCGCAGTACTTCAGCGGCCTGCCAGCCGGCCTGGTCTGGCTGCACGTCAGCGGCTCCACGGCGATCTGGATCGTCGCCTGGCTGCTGATGTTCGCCACCCGCGACCGCGGCACGGTGACGCACGCACCGGGCGGCGGTGCGCAGGAAACAGCCGAGCCTGTGCCGGAGCCATCACCGGCGGCCTGACCGCGTCAGGGTGACCCGGGGCTGAAGCCGGGCCCATGCTGGCCGAACCCGTGCCGACCGAACCCGGACTGGCCGGGGGGCGCCCACGGCGGCTGCGGCGGTTCCGGCTGGCGCCGGAAGAACGCGCTGCGCGCCGCGGCCATCAGCCGCAGCAGGTCCCGGCGCCGCGCCTCGAACGCCTCCGGGGCGATGATCCGGCGCTGCGCCCGCAGGTGCACCAGGGCCAGCTCGGTCGCGGCCAGCTGGTAGTCCTGCATGGCCTGGGCCGCGGCCCGGCCGCCGCTCACCCGGGCCCAGTGCCGCGCGGCCCGGCGTTCCCGCAGTGTGCTGAGCATCCGCAAGTCCGCCTGGGTCACCACGCCCATGGACTCATAGACCGGCAGGAACCGCCAGATCAGCCGGACGATCCGGCGCCGGTCCGCGATGATCACGCCGATCAGCGCGGTCAGCACGCAGGCCAGGATGCCGTAGGCCAGGCCCAGCCCGTGCAGCCCGAACGAGCTCAGCCCGTTCCACAGCCCGTGCAGCACCATGGCGGCCAGCAGGCCCACCGGTACCGCCCACTTGCCATGCCGGTGAGTGGCCGCGTACGCCACGCCGAGGCCGGTCATCGAGGTGAAGATGGGGTGGGCCAGCGGCGACAGCACCCCGCGCAGCACGAACGTCGCGCCGAGCAGCTTCACCCCGCCGACTTCCGGGCGGACCAGGGCGCCGATGTAGTAGCCGATGTTCTCCATCATGGCGAAACCCAGCCCCACCATGGCCGCGTAGATGATGCCGTCGGTGGGCCCGTCCAGTTCCTGCCGCCGCCGCCAGAGCAGGCCGATCAGGATGAGGCCCTTGAGCGTTTCCTCCACCACCGGCGCGCCGAACGTGGCGGACACGTACTGGCCGGTGGAGTTGCCCAGCGCGGGCTGGGTGATATAGATCAGCCCGGCCGTGTTGATGACCGCCGCGAGCAGCGCGGCCACCCCCGCGCCCCAGGCGAACGCGAGCACCAGGTTGATCCTGGGTTCCGGCTCCAGCCGGTCCAGCAGCAGCACGCAGCCGACCAGGAACGGCACCGGCAGCAGGGCAAACGGCAGGGCGATGAGGAACGGCGCGACCGAGTGCCCGGCCGCATCCACGCTCTGCAGCGCATCGATGCCGAGCACCACCATGGCGCAGCCGATGGCCGCTACGATGCCCGCGATGAATCCGGCGCGCGGCCGGCCCGGCGGCCGGCCTTCGATTACCGCCCGCGGATCGAATTCCGGCGTCGCCATGGCACGGAGCGTACCCAAACCCGGGTCCGCCTCGCTGGCGAGGCGGGGCGCGCCGCAGGCGTGTCCCCCCCGGGCCAGCGACCCGCGGGGGGTTCCGGGGGGTCGCCCCCCGGGCCAGCACTGCTGGCGAGGCGGGGCGCGCCGCAGGCGTGTCCCCCCCGGGCCAGCGACCCGCGGGGGGTTCCGGGGTCCTCCCCCGGGCCAGCACGGCATACTGCGGTGACGCCCGGGAAGGGGCCGGAAAACGGTTCACGACGCTCTGCGGAACGGCCGGGGGTCGCCCGGGGAATGGACCGGTGTGGCGATAGGGTCGTGCCTGCGATCTAGTCCCGCATCCGGGGCGGGCCGGTGCGGGCCGCGGCAGCCGCGGGCCCACGAGAGGAGCCTGATCTCATGGTGACCAGCTCACCTGTCAGCACCCTGGACTGGACTGCGGCCGACGCACGGGCCGTTGACCTGGTCCGGGTGCTCGCGATGGACGCGGTGGAAAAAGCCGGGTCTGGCCATCCCGGTACCGCGATGAGCCTGGCCCCCGCGGCTTACCTGCTCTACCAGCGCATCCTGCGGCACGACCCGGCCGATCCGGACTGGCTGGGCCGGGACCGGTTCGTGCTGTCCTGCGGCCACTCCAGCCTGACCCTGTACATCCAGCTGTACCTGTCCGGGTACGGGCTGACCCTGGATGACCTGAAGCGCTACCGCGAGTGGGGCAGCCTGACTCCCGGGCACCCCGAGCACGGCCTCACCCCGGGGGTGGAGACCACCACCGGGCCGCTCGGCCAGGGCCTGTCCAACGCGGTGGGCATGGCCATGGCCACACGCCGGGAACGGGGCCTGCTCGACCCGGACGCTGCCCCCGGGACCAGTCCCTTTGACCAGCACATCTACGCGTTCGTGTCGGACGGGGACATCGAGGAGGGGATCAGTCACGAGGCGTCGGCGCTGGCCGCGCACCAGGACCTGGGCAACCTCATCGTGCTCTACGACGACAACCACATCTCGATCGAGGGGCACACCGAGATCGCCAAGTCCGAGGATGTCGCGGCCCGGTACGAGGCTTACGGCTGGCATGTGCAGCGGGTGAGCTGGCGGCATCCGGACGGGTACCGGGAAGACCCGGAAGCGCTGTACCAGGCCTTCCTGACGGCCAAGGCGGAAACCGACCGGCCGTCATTGATCGTGCTGCGCACCATCATCGCCTGGCCAGCCCCGCACGCGCAGGACACCGGTGCGGCGCACGGCGCGGCCCTGGGCGCGGACGAGGTCGCCGCCACCAAGGAGATACTCGGCTTCGACCCGGCGGTGAACTTCCCAGCTGAGGAGGCGACCGTCGCACACGCCCGGAAAGTCGCTGACCGGGGCAAGCGGCTGCGGGCCGAGTGGGATGAGACCTTCGCCGCCTGGCGGGCGGCCAGCCCGGAGCGGGCAGCCCTGCTGGACCGGCTCCTGGCCCGGCGGCTGCCGGACGGCTGGGCCAGCGCGCTGCCGTCGTTCCCGGCGGACCCTAAGGGCATCGCGACCAGGAAAGCCTCTGGTGCGGTGCTCAATGCGCTGGCCGGGGTGCTGCCCGAGCTCTGGGGCGGGTCGGCCGACCTGGCGGGCAGCAACGACACCACGATGAAGGGCGAGCCGTCCTTCATCCCGCCGGAGCACCAGACGAAGGAGTTCCCGGGCAACCCGTACGGGCGCATCCTGCACTTCGGGATCCGGGAGCACGCCATGGGCGGCCTCATGAACGGGGTGGCCCTGCACGGCCTGACCAGGCCGTACGGCGGCACGTTCCTCGTGTTCAGTGACTACATGCGACCCTCGGTCCGGCTCGCCGCGCTGATGGAACAGCCGGTCACCTATGTGTGGACGCACGACTCGATCGGGCTCGGCGAGGACGGTCCCACGCACCAGCCGGTCGAGCACCTGGCCGCACTGCGTGCCATTCCTGGGCTCGACGTGGTCCGCCCCGCGGACGCGAACGAGACCAGCGTGGCCTGGCGCACCATCCTCGAGCATGCCAACCGCCCGGCCGGGCTCTGCCTGCGCCGGCAGAACGTGCCCACCCTGGACCGGTCCGCCGGTAACGAGAAAGGCATCACCAGCGCGGATGGCACCGCACGCGGCGGGTACATCCTCGCCGAAGGGGCGGGCGGTGAGCCGACAGTGATCCTGATTGGCACGGGCAGCGAGCTGCAGACAGCGCTGGCCGCCCGGGACATCCTGCAGGGCGAGGGAATCTCGACACGAGTTGTTTCCATGCCGTGTGTGGAATGGTTCACCGGCCAGGATGCTTCCTATCAAGAGGAAGTTCTGCCGCCACACATCCGCGCCCGAGTCAGCGTCGAGGCAGGCGTCGCACAGCCATGGCGCGTGTTCACCGGCGATGCCGGGGAATGCGTGAGCCTGGAGCACTTCGGGGCATCCGCCTCCTACACGAAGCTGTATCAGGAGTTCGGATTCACCGCAGAACACGTGGCCGCAGCCGCCCGGTCAAGCCTGGCCCGGGTGACCCCCGCCGGGGACGCGAACGCAAGGAGCGCGAAGTCATGACCTCCCAAACAGCACGACAGCGACGTGCTCGGGCAGCTAACGGCCCTGGGCGTATCCATCTGGCTCGACGACATCAGCCGGGACCGGCTGCGCACCGGTAACCTGGCCGAGCTGGCCCGGGACTGGCATGTCACGGGGGTGACCTCCAACCCGACGATCTTCGCGCACGCCGTGGGACATGGCAACGCCTACGACAGCCAGGTGGCTGACCTGGCCGTGCGCGAGGTGACCACGGACGAGGCGGCCCGGGACATCGCCAGCTACGACATCCGCTGGGGCTGCGATGTCCTGCGGCCGGTCTACGACGCCACCGACGGGGTGGACGGCCGGGTGTCGCTCGAGGTGGACCCGCGGCTGGCCAAGGACACCGCCAAGACCATCGCCGAGGCGCGGGCGCTGTGGTGGATGGTGGACCGGCCGAACCTGTTCATCAAGATCCCGGCGACCCTGGAGGGGCTGCCCGCGATCACCGCGTGCCTGGCCGAGGGCATCAGCGTGAACGTCACCCTGATCTTCTCCCTGGAACGGTACGGCCAGGTCATCGACGCCTTCATGACTGGCCTGGAGCAGGCCGTCGCGGCTGGCCGGGACATCACCAAGCTCGGCTCGGTCGCCTCGTTCTTCGTCAGCCGGGTGGACACCGAGGTGGACCGCAGGCTCGAGAAGATCGGCACGCCAGAAGCCGCGGCGCTGCGCGGCAAGGCGGCGATCGCCAACGCCCGGCTCGCCTACGAGCTGTACGAGCAGCGGATCGCCACGCCGCGGTGGCAGGCCCTGCGCGAGGCCGGAGCCCGGGTGCAGCGGCCGCTGTGGGCCTCGACCAGTACCAAGGACCCGGCCTACGACGACACCATGTACGTGGTGGAACTGGTCGCCCCGGACACCGTCAACACCATGCCGGAATCCACCCTGCGCGCCACAGCGGATCACGCCAAGCTGCGCGGGGACACGGTGCACGGCACCTATGACGCGGCCCGGAAGGTCTTCGCCGACCTGGCCGCGCTCGGCATCGGTTACGACGACGTGGTGACCGTGCTGGAGGAGGAAGGCGTGGACAAGTTCGCCGCGTCCTGGAAGGAGTTCCTGGGCACGATCGAGGCGAACATGGCGACGGTGGACAAGCCATGACCGCCGCGGACACCGAGTCCGGCACCCAGGCGCCCGGGCTGGACACGCCGCCTGGGGAGGAGCCCGCGGCGGAACCGATCGGGGTGGCGCCGGTGATCACCGGGCCGGTGGCCAACCCGCTGCGCGACCCGCGGGACCGGCGGATCCCCCGGGTGGCGGGCCCGTGCGTGCTCGTCATCTTCGGGGTGACCGGCGACCTGGCCCGCAAGAAGCTCATGCCCGCCATCTACGACCTGGCCAACCGCGGGCTGCTCCCGCCCGGCTTCTCGCTGGTCGGCTTTGCCCGCCGGGACTGGGCGCACGAGGACTTCGCGCAGATCACCTACCAGGCGGTCAAAGAGCACGCGCGGACCCCGTTCCGGGACACGGTGTGGCAGCAGCTGTCCGAGGGTGTCCGGTTCGTGCCGGGCGAGTTCACCGACGACGAGGCGTTCGACCGGCTCGCCGAATGCGTCAGCGAACTCGACCGGGAGCGCGGCACCGGCGGCAACTACGCCTTCTACCTCTCGGTCCCGCCGAAGTTCTTCCCCACGGTGGTGCAGCAGCTCAAGCGATCCGGGCTGGCCGACCCGAAGCCGCCGGCCCCCGGGCACCGGTTGCCCTGGCGCCGGGTGGTGATCGAGAAGCCGTTCGGCCACGACCTGGCCAGCGCGCGGGAGCTGAACGCGGTGCTGAGCAAGGTGTTCCCGCCGCACTCGGTGTTCCGCATCGACCACTACCTCGGCAAGGAGACGGTGCAGAACATCCTGGCCCTGCGCTTCGCCAACACGCTGTATGAGCCCATCTGGAACCGGGGCTACGTCGACCACGTGCAGATCACCATGGCTGAGGACATCGGGATCGGCGGCCGGGCCGGCTACTACGACGGCATCGGCGCGGCCCGGGACGTCATCCAGAACCATCTGATGCAGCTGGTCGCGCTGACCGCGATGGAAGAGCCCGTGTCGTTCGACGCGGACGCGCTGCGCGCGGAAAAGGAGAAGGCGCTGTCCGCGGTCCGGCTGCCCCGGGACCTGGGCGCGAGCACGGCCCGCGGCCAGTACGCCGCGGGCTGGCAGGGCGGGATCCCGGTGCAGGGCTTCCTCGAGGAGGAAGGCATCCCCCCCGACAGCCGCACCGAGACGTACGCGGCGGTCAAGCTGGAGGTGGAGACCAGGCGCTGGGCGGGCGTCCCGTTCTACCTGCGCACCGGGAAACGGCTGCCACGCCGGATGTCGGAGATCGCGATGATGTTCCAGCGCGCTCCGCACCTGCCGTTCGCCGCGACCGACACCGAGGAGCTCGGGCAGAACGCCCTGGTGATCCGAGTCCAGCCGGACGAGGGCGTCACCGTGCGGTTCGGCTCCAAGGTGCCCGGCTCGGCCATGGAAGTCCGCGACGTGAACATGGACTTCGCCTACGGCGAGTCGTTCACCGAGAGCAGCCCTGAGGCCTACGAACGGCTGCTGCTGGACGTGCTCATCGGCGACCCGCCGCTGTTCCCCCGCCACCGTGAGGTCGAGCTGTCCTGGATGGTGCTCGACCCGATCGAGGAGTTCTGGGCCGAGCACGGCCGGCCGGAGCCTTACCTGGCTGGCTCGGCGGGGCCGCCGTCAGCGGACCAGATGATGGCCCGGGACGGGCGGGCGTGGCGACGGCTGTGACCGGAAACGCTATCCGCGCGGGCCTGGGCGGAAAGGACAGCCCCCGATGATGATCGACCTGGCCGAGACCACTACCGGCCGGATTCATGAAGCCATGCGGCAGGCCCGTCAGCGGCTCGGCGGGCCAGCCAGCGGCATGGTGCTCACGCTCGTCATCGTGACCGACGAGACGGCCCAGTACGACGCGGTCCGGGCCGCCAGCGAGGCGGCCCGGGAGCACCCCATGCGGGTGCTCGCGGTCATCACCCGGCGGCCGCAGGCCGCGTCACGGCTCGACGCCGAGATCCGGGTGGGCGAGTCCGGGCCCGGTGAAGTCGTGCTGCTGCGCATGTACGGCCCGCTCGGCCAGCACGCGGACTCCGTGGTCACCCCGCTGCTGATGCCGGACACCCCGGTGGTGACCTGGTGGCCGGGAACTCCCCCGGACGTGCCGTCCGAGGAGGCGCTGGGGCTCCTCGCGCAGCGCCGGATCACCGACGCGGCCGCGGCGGACGCGCCCCGGGACTGCCTGAGCGAACTGGCCCAGCACTACCGCCCGGGTGATACCGATTTCAGCTGGACCCGGGCCACCCCGTGGCGGACCCTGCTCGCCGCCACCCTCGATCAGCCGCACGCCGTGATCAGCGGCGGGTCCGTCGAGGCCGAGGGGGGCAATCCGAGCGCGGACCTGATCGCCTCCTGGCTCTCCGTGCGGCTCGGCGTGCCCTTCGAGAGCAGGGTCTCCGGCGGCCCCGGGGTGACCAGTGTCATCTTCGACACCGCGGACGGTAACATCTCGCTCACCCGTCCCGATGGCCGGGTGGCCATGCTCCGGCGGCCGGGCGAGCCGGAGCGGCGGGTGGCGCTGCACCGCCGGGAAACCGCGGATCTGCTGGCCGAGGAGCTGCGCCTGGCTCGACCCGGACGAGGTCTACGGCGAAACCATCGCCCCGTTCGCGACCATGCAGGCCGTCGGCTGATCTGGTGAGCACGCCCGAGGTGCTCGTGCACCATGACGCCGACCTGCTGGCCAAGGCCGCGGCCGCCCGGCTGGTCACCAAGCTGGTTGACGCGCAGGCGTCGGCCGGGGGCGCCTCCCTCGTGCTGACCGGCGGGGGCATCGGCACGGCGGTGCTCCGCGAGCTGGCGGCTGCCCCGGCCCGGGACGCCGTGGACTGGCGGCACCTGGATATCTGGTGGGGCGACGAGCGGTTCCTGCCGTCCGGCGATCCGGAGCGGAACGAGGTCCAGGCCGAGCAGGCGCTGCTGCGGTACGTGGACACCGATCCGGCCCGGGTGCACCGGATGCCCGCCGCTGACGGCCCGGACGGCCCCGATCCGGAGGCAGCGGCCGCGCGGTACGCGGACGAGCTGCGCCGCAGCGCGCAGCCGCAGGACCACGGCCCGGTGCCCGCCTTTGATGTGCTGCTGCTCGGCATCGGGCCAGAAGGTCACGTCGCGTCGCTGTTCCCCGGCATGCCGGCGCTGTACGACGAGCGGCCGGTGGTCGCGGTGCGCGGCGCGCCCAAGCCACCGCCGATCCGGCTGACCCTGACCCTGCCCGCGATCCAGCGGGCCCGCGAGGTCTGGGTGCTCGCCACGGGCCCGGAAAAGGCCGGGGCGGTCCGGGTCGCGCTCTCTGACGCCGGGCCGGTCCAGGTCCCCGCGGCCGGGCGCCCGCGGCCAGCAGCGCACCCTGTTCTTGCTGGACAGGGCGGCGGCGAGCAAGCTGCCGCCACAGCTCAACCGCGCTGCGTCCCCCTGACTTAGCCAGCTGTTGTAGCCAGCAGGGCCCCGGTCAGCCGGGGTCGCCCGTGTGATCGTGGCCCGTGTGATCGTGGCCCGTGTGATCGTGGCCCGTGTGATCGTGGCCCGTGTGATCGTGCGGGCGGCTGGGCCGTCCCGCCAGCCGGAGCGCCATGGCCAGGAAAACGAGCACCGGGATGAGCGCCGCCGGATCGCGGGCGGCCAGGGCCATGCCCAGCCATAGCACCAGGATGGGCAGCACCGGGGCGAGCCGCCGCCGGGGCGGCATCCGGTCACGCGAGGCCGCCTTGACCGCAGCGGGCGCAGCCGGGCCCGGAGCGGGCAGGTCCAGGCCGAGCCGGGCCTGCTGCGGCAGGTCCGTGGTCAGCTCGCGGAGCGCCCCCCAGGTCCGCCCGGCGAACGCCGCCGAGCTTCGCTCGTCGAACTCCTCGAGCGTCAGCCGTCCCGCGGCATAGGCCTCCCGCAGGATCTCGACAACCTGCTCCCGGTCAGAGTCCGAGGCGCGGATGTCGCTGTCGCTCGTCATACCGGACCTCCCCAGGGCCATCGCCCTCTTCGGAGAATACCCTGGGACCCGCGCTACTGGCCCCGCCCCCCGGCTGTGGTTAGATCGCTCCGTGCCCCAGGTTCCCCGTCGCCTGAGCTACCAGCGCGACCATCTGATCGTGTGCGGAGACGACGCGCTGGCCTGCCGGGTCATCGAAGAACTCACCAGTGGGTACGGCGAGCGGGTCACCGCGGTGCTCCGATCCGCCGGCCGCGGCTACGGTGCGCGGATCTCCGGGCTGGCCGGCGTGCGGGTCATCGAGCACGCTGAGCTGGACAGCTCGGCGTTCACTGACGCGCAGGTCGAGTCGGCCCGGGCCCTCGCCCTGATGAATTCCGACGACCTGGGTAACTTTCATGCCGCGCTCCGGGCCCAGGATCTGAACCCGGACCTGCGGCTGGTCATGCGGATCTTCAACACCGGGCTGGGCGAGCGGATGCGCAGGTTCTTCCCGGACTGCGCGGTCCTGTCCAGTTCATCGATGGCCGCGCCCTCGTTCGTGGCCGCCGCTTTAGGCGAGCCAGCACCCAGCCATGTCCGGCTGGCCGGGCGCACCCTGTTCGTGGCCCGGCGCGCGGAAACCGACGCCGGGCACCTGGTCTGCGGGCTGGCCAGCACGGCAGGCCAGGACGAGCCGCAGCTGCTGCCACCGGATCAGGACTCCGCTGACCTGGTCCTCGCGGTGGCCGATGGCACCCCGAGGAATCCACTGGCCCGGCAGCGCCGCCGCCCCGCCCGGCTACTGGCCGACCTGCCCCGGCTGCTGTTCGGGCACAAGCTCGGGGCCGCCTTCCTGGCCCTGGCCGGCGTGCTGGTCATCGGATTTGTGCTGCTCGCCACGGCAGGCGGGTTCTCCCTGGGGAACTCGCTGTACCTGACGTTCCTGGACGCGGCAGGCGCGGCCGTGACCGATCCCCGGCTGAGCGCGCCGGAGAAGCTGGCCCAGTTCCTGCTGACCTTCGACGGGATGGCGTTCCTGCCGGTGGTGACCGCAGCGGTGGTAGGGGCCCGGCTGACCGGCACGCTGCACAGCAAGCCCCGGCCGGTCGTCAACCATGTGATCGTGGCCGGGCTGGGCAACGTCGGCACCCGGATCGCGGGCCAGCTGCACGATCTCGGCGTGGATGTGGTCTGCGTGGACAAGAACGAGAACGCGGCGGGGGTGCGGCTGGCCCAGCGGCTGGGCCTGCAGGTGGTCATCGGCGAGACCCACCGCGAGGAGACGCTGCGCGCCGCGGGCATCTCGACCAGCTCAGCCCTGGTCTCGGTGACTGACAGTGACATCGTGAACCTGGAAACGGCACTGCACGCCCGGGCCCTCGCCGCCGACCTGCGCCTGGTGCTCCGGCTGTCCGATGACGACCTGGCCGAGCGGGTGCAGAAGACGGTCGGCAACACGATCTCGCGCAGCGTGCCGTATCTGGCCGCGCCTGCCTTTGCCGCGGCCATGCTGGAGCATCAGGTGCTGCGCACGATCCCGGTCGGCCTGGCACGTCCTGCTCATCGCGGACGTTGTGGTCAGCGCCGGCTCGGAGCTGTCCGGCCAGCCGCTGGCGCAGGTGCATCAGGGTGGCGAAGTACGGGTCATCGCGCTGCGCCGGGCCAGCCGCGATGACCTCGACTGGTCTCCGCAGGACAGCTACCTGGTCGGGCCCGGGGACAGGATCTACGTACTGGCCACCCGGGCCGGGCTCAGCCGGGTGCTGGCCCGGAGCCAGGTCCTCGGCAGCTGAATCAGGTTCCCCGGAAAGCGGGCAAACGCGCCCGCGCATTAGCCAAAACCTGGGCCTCCCCCCGGTACGCATCGAGCGTTACGCTCAGGGCATATCTTCCCCGTGGTTTTCTTGAGCCACTGGTGAAGATGGAGGAAGGTCCCGAATGGCCCGTTCTGTACCGGTCTTTGCCTACCGGGAGATGCCTGTCGCGGCCCAGGCGCCCGGCGGTGCATCCTGCCCGCGGGCGGCCACCGGGACCGGAATTCAATCCGCGCGCCTGCATGGCCCACCTGGGTGACATGCCCATGGCTGGGTTAGGCACCGCCTCATCGGGAGGAATCACTTGAGCGTCAACGAAGACCTTTCCGCACCCGCCGTGGCCGCCCCGGTGTCGGGCATAGCTGACCCGGCACCACTCGGCCTGGCGGCGTTCGCGCTGACCACCTTCTTGCTCTCGGCCTTCAACGCTGGCTGGATGACCAAGGCTAGTGGCCTGGCCTGGCTCGGCTACGCGTTCGCTTACGGCGGCCTGGGCCAGCTGCTGGCCGGGATGTGGGAATTCCGTAACCGGAACGTGTTCGGCGCCACCGCATTCTCCACCTACGGCGGCTTCTGGATCGGCCTTGGCCTCTACGTTCAGCTCGTCGGGGCCAAGCTGCTCGCGCACCCCATCACGGCCTCCCTGTTCAACCGTGACGTCGGCTGGATCCTGCTGGCGTTCGCCATCTTCAACACCTACATGCTGATCATGAGCACTCAGGTGAGCATTGCGGTGTTCGCCGTGTTCCTGACCCTGGAGGCCACCGAGATCATCTTGTTCATCGGCAACTTCACGCTGAGCACCGGCACCATCAAGGTCGGCGGGATCGTCGGCGTGGTCACGGCGGTGTGTGCCTGGTACGCCTCGGCCGCGGGCGTCGCCAACGGCATGGCAAGCCGCCTCGCGCTGCCCGTCGGGCGGGCACTGTTGCCGCCGCGGTGACTGAGCACCGCGGCTGAGCGCGGCGAGTGAGCACGGCACGGCCGTGCGTGATCCCGGGGAGCCGGTTCTGGCCCCCCGGGATCACGCGTTCCCGGGCTCGGGCAGGATTGTCGGGTGGATCTGCATGAGAAGCACCAGCTCGACCTAGCGGCGCACATGGCCAAAGTGAACGAGCAGGTGACCCTGGTGAAACGCCGGGCCCGGCCCTGGCGGTCCATCATCGCGTTCATCCTGGCGGTGGCCGCCGGAACGGTGGCCAGCCAGGCGGGCCTCCACTTCAAGGACTGGACCGGCCATGGCAACTACACGCCGAAGATAATCGCCGCTGGCAACATCGTGGCGTTCTGCGTTTTCATGATGGTGGCCGTGGTGGGCATAGCCGGGAAGACCAGGGATCTGCTCACGCCCGCGATCGGGTCGTCACATGCTGCGATTGTCCGCTACGCCATCCTGCTGATCGGCGGCGCGGTGACGGTGGTGTTCGCGCTCGATCTGCTCAAGGTGCCGGTGGGCCTGCTGGTGGCCAGCGGCGCGGCCACCACAATCGTGCTCGGCATCGCGGGCCAGCAGTCCCTGTCCAACATTTTCGCCGGCATTGTGCTGCTGATCTCCCGGCCTTTCGTGGTGGGCGACTACGTCCGGGTCAAGTCCGGCGCACTCGGCGGCATCACGGACGGCCAGATCACCGAGGTCGGCATTACCTACCTGCGCATCGATACCGCGGAGGGAACCCTGCACCTGCCAAATTCACAGGTGCTCGCGGCCGCGGTGGGCCCCATTCCGCCGCCACCGGACACCGCGGCGGGACAGCCAGCGCCGCCCGCCTCAGTGCACCAGCCTGCGGCGGGTGGGCCGCCAGCAGCAGACCCGCCGGTGGCCTTGGCCGAGCCCGCTGTCAGCGAGCCAGGAGGGGCTCAGCGGGAAGGGGCTCGGCCCGCAACGGCTCAGCCCGCCACAGCTCAGCCACAGGCGGCTCAGCCACAGGCGGCTCAGCCCGCGGCCGACGATCCGCGCCACGGCACCCCGTAGCGCGGATCGTCACCAGATAGCGGTTAGCTGTGCTTGGCCTCGTACCGGTTCACCACGTCCGCCGGGATCCGGCCCCGGTCACTGACGGGTATCCCGGCCTCCTTGGCCCAGCTGCGGATCGCCGCGCTGTGCTGCCGGTGCGCCGTGGTCCGCCGCTTGGTGCGGACGACCCGCGCCGCGGCCTTGCGCGCGTGCTGCGCGTACTTTGCCACGGCATCGTCGAACCTCTGGCTGTGCTCGGCGCACAGGTCGATCTCATAGTCCCGGCCATCCAGGCTGAACCTGCGCGTCTGGTGCTGGCCCTCGGGAATCTCTTTCTGGTCGTAGTCACAGGCAAATGTGACGGAAACCTTCTGTGCCACTTCAGGCCCCCCTTCCCCTGTGGCAAATATATCCCGCCACGGGCCGCCCAACCGTATCGACACCCAAAAAAGGCTCGGCGCAACGACGGGCATCCATTCGGGACCGGATCATCTGCCACTGCCAGCCGCCATCCCATGCCTGATGGGTTGCGGCTATCGGTCAATGACGGCCAGGATAGCGGCCCCGGCCGCGGGACTCGCGATTGGCGGGCGGCGGGCCATAGGGGTGGGATTCGGGGGCGGGGTCCCCGTAGCTGTCCATCGAACGATCCGCGGTGTCATCCCAGTCATCTTCGCGGCCATAATCGCCGGCCACTGGATAGCCGCCAGAGTCCCGCGCGGGCGGCTCGCCGGAATAATCACCAATGCCCGGCTGGCGGGGATAATTCCGGAACGCGGTGTCTCCCTGATACGCCGGGTCATCTGGGTAACCAGCTACTTCCCGGCGGTGACTGCCGGCCGGCCCGGGGTACCCGGGGCTCACCGGATCGCCTGGGTACCCCGGATCGGTCCAGCGATCATGTCCGGCAGCTGGAAAATCGCCGACGGGAGGCCCCTCCAGATAATCCGGTCCCTCGGGGTGTCCCCGCGGGCCCAGGTATCCCGGATCGGCGGGGATCCGCCGGGAGTCACCGGTGGACGGGCCGGAGTATCCGGGCATGGGGCCGGAGTAGTCCAGCGGGCCAGCTGAATACCCCGGATCGGCGGGGACCCGCCGGTAGTCACCGGTGCCCGGTACGTCCCGGTAACCAGGGTCGGGCAGGCTGCCACGGTAGTCCGGGCTGAGCGGATCGGCCTGGTAATCCCGGCTGAGCGGATCGGGCTGGTAGTCCGGGCTGCCACGGTAGTCCGGGCTGAGCGGATCGGCGTACCCGGGGTCACGGCGGCGGCGGCCACCGGCCGGAGCCGCCGGGTAGCCTGCCCCGGGCGCGGCGTAACCCGGGTCGGCCCGGCCGCCCGGGCGCGGCGCGCCAGCGTCCCCGGGCGGGCCCGGCAGCTGCATGGCCGCAGTGGCCTGGCCCGGATCGGTACTGCCGTCCGATCCGGCCAGCGCACGCCGCTCACCGGACGCGTCGCGGTCGGCGGGCTCGGCCGGCATCTCCCGGCGGGTGCTGTCCCGGCGCCCCCGCTGGCCCTTGGGGCCGCGGTGGAGCGCCTCGATCATCCGGCTGAGGTCATCCATGGGCAGCCGGAACGTGCCGGTGCAGGTACCGCCCTGCCAGATGCTGAAAACAGCCACCCCGGTGTCTGCGTACCAGCTCAGCCGCATGCTGCGGGAATCGCCCCGCACGTCGAAGAACACCTCACCGAGCCGGGGCAACGGGGCTGCGTCCGACGCTGACATGCAGCCCATGGTGGCCCGCGGCCAATGGGTTTGTCCAATTAACGATCACGAATTGGTCACCCGCCCGGCCCGCCAGACCGGACCGGCCCAACAGGTAGGCGGCCTGGTAACCGCCGCATAGTGGACCCGTTTCCGGCACCCAACATCTGGGCCGAGATTCCCGATCCTGCCTGCAGAGCTGGCCCTACGGTGGCATCATTGATCATCGGTCCGCTGGACTGGACTCCACTGGTTTCGTCAGGTGGCTGGCACGCAGGTGGCCGCCGCTCCCCCGGCAGGGTTTGCTCTGACAGCGTTCTCCCGTAGTGGGCATGGGCGCTGTGCTAGCCCGTGTCCGGGAACACGTAAGTGGTGCAATGCGTTCCACTCTTACGACGGGGCATGCACGGCATCGCGGAACCAAACGTCCAGCAGAGGGTCAGCTGGAGCGCGGAACACCGTAAGCCTGAGACGTAAGCCTGAACACTGCACGTTTGAACGCCGCAAGACCGAACACTGTATGACCCGGCACTGCTCCACCGAACACCTACATAGAACACTGTAAGCCCGAACACAGTGAGCCCAAACACACCGAGCCTGGTGAGGAGATTTAGTCATGTCTGAGGTACGGCGGCAGGTTACCCTGCCTCCCCGGCCGAACTGGGGCTGGCAAGACGCCGCCGCGTGCCGCGGCACCGATGTCGTGCTCTTCTTCGGCCCCGACGGTGAGCGTCAGCCGGAGCGCGACATCCGCGAGCGGAAGGCGAAGGCGCTGTGCGCATCCTGCCCAGTGCGTTCTGAATGCCTAGACTACGCGATCTCCAGGCCTGAAAAGTACGGCACCTGGGGCGGCCTGAACGAGGACGAGCGCGCCTCTGAGCGCCGCCGCCGGATGCGCCGCGCCAACGCGGCCTGATCGGCATCCGCTGACCAGGGATCCGCGGCCCTCAGCCGGGAGATCTGTAGCCAGCAGCCGGAGCGCGGCCCTCCTGCCCACGGCAGGGGCCGCGCTCCTTTGGTGTGCCGGTCCCTGCTCCGGGCCCGGGCCGCGCGCCAGCGCAGCGCGGCGAACGCGGAATATCCCTGCCGTACTGGCCGTTGGCTGCTGACGTGGGCACCTACGCCGCGCCGCCAGCGCTCAGCCGGACGCACGAAATTGTGCCGGTTCGCGAAGAAAATACTTCGGTACGAGAAAGTGTCTCGACAGGCAGCGGCCGCCCATGTGATCCTCAAGAGGTGAGCGCTGCTGATCCTCTTCTCGTGGCCCGCAGGCATGTTGACCTGCTGCGGGTCCGCAGCGCAGTCTGTATGTACGGCCGCTGACCATCGCCCCGTGACAGTTGACGGGCGCGAGCTGCGGCCGGAGCCCTGACCCGAGGCGGCTTCTTCCCGCTACCCAGGCCAGCAGGCTACCGATGCCCGCTCAGCTAGCGCTGCCCCAACGGCAGCCGAGCGCCCGCGCCCCAGGACCCCCAGCAGGACCAGGAAGGGACGCGCCAGATGCCGCCAGCCCAGCGGAGTAGAGGGCAGAGCCACCGAGGCCAGGGCCAGTGGGCGCTCGGCTACCGCGAGCCGCTGAACAAGAACGAGGAAAACAAGAAGAACGACGACGGGCTGAACGTCCGCCAGCGGATCATCGACGTTTACGCCAAGCGTGGCTTCGACTCCATCGACCCCGCTGATCTGCGCGGGCGGTTCCGCTGGTACGGCCTGTACACGCAGCGCAAGCCAGGTATCGACGGCGGCAAGACCGCCCTGCTCGAGCCCGAGGAGCTGGACGACCGTTACTTCATGCTGCGCATCCGCATCGATGGCGGCCAGCTGGACAACCGGCAGCTCCGGGTCATCGCCGACATCTCGCAGCGGTACGCCCGGGGTACCGCCGACCTGACCGACCGGCAGAACGTCCAGCTGCACTGGATCCAGATCGAGGATGTCCCGGCGATCTGGACCGCGCTGGAAGAGGTCGGCCTGAGTACCACCGAGGCCTGTGGCGACACGCCCCGGGTGATGCTGGGCTGCCCGCTGGCTGGCATCGACGCCCGCGAGATCATCGACGCCAGCCCGCAGATCCACGAGACCGTCGGCCGCTACCTGGGTGACCCGGCCTTCTCGAACCTGCCCCGCAAGTACAAGTCGGCGATGAGCGGGTGCGCGGCGCAGTGCATCCCGCACGAGATCAGCGACGTCGCGTTCGTGGGCGTGCCCGGCCCGGACGGCGAGCTCGGCTACGACCTGTGGGTCGGCGGGGGCCTGTCTACCAACCCGATGATCGCTAAGCGGCTCGGCGCCTTCGTGGCACCGGTCCAGGTCGCCGAGGTGTGGGCCGGGATCAGCTCGGTGTTCCGGGACTACGGCTACCGCCGGCTGCGGCACCGGGCCCGGCTGAAGTTCCTCATCGCCGATTGGGGCCCGGAGCGGTTCCGGGAGGTGCTGGAAAAGGAATACCTCGGCTATGCACTGCCGGACGGGCCCGCGCCCGCGCCGCCGGACGGCGGCGTCCGCGACCACGTGGGGGTGCACCAGCAGCGGGACGGCCGGTACTACGTGGGCTTCGCCCCGCAGGTGGGCCGGATCTCTGGCAGCTCGCTGGCGCGGGTCGCTGACCTCGCCGAGCGGTACGGCAGCGGCCGGGTGCGTACCACCGCCGAGCAGAAGATGGTCATCCTCGACGTGCCAGAGGCCGGGCTGGCCAGCCTGACCGCGGAACTGGACGCGGCCGGCCTGCCGGCCCGGCCCAGTGTGTTCCGCCGGCACACTATGGCCTGCACCGGCATCGAGTTCTGCAAGCTGGCGATCGTGGAGACCAAGGCCCGGGCCACGGCCGCCATCGCCGAGCTGGAGCGGCGGCTGCCCGATTTCGCCGAGCCGGTGACCATCAACGTGAACGGCTGCCCCAACTCGTGCGCCCGTATCCAGACCGCGGACATCGGGCTCAAGGGCTCGCTGGTCACCGGGCCGGACGGCAGGCAGCAGGAGGGCTTCCAGATCCACCTGGGCGGAAGCCTGGCCGGCGGGGACGCGGCCAACTCCGGTTTCGGCCGGAAGGTCAGGGGCCTGAAGACCACCGCGGAGGAACTCCCAGACTATCTGGAGCGGGTCCTGCGCCGGTTCTCAGCCAGCCGGGAACAAGGAGAGACGTTCGCCGCCTGGGCGAGCCGGGCCAGTGAGGAGGATGTCGCGTGAGCTCCCCTGAGCGGGCCATACCCTTCTACTGCCCCTACTGCGGGGAAGAAGACCTGGAACCGCAGGAGCACGACGGCGAGTGGCGTTGCCGCAGCTGTATCAGGACCTTCCGGCTACGCTTTGCTGGAACAGGAGTGATCCGGTGAGGTATCCGGTTAGCAGTGTTGTGACCCAGG
The DNA here is from genome assembly GCA_963804455.1 of uncultured Actinomycetes bacterium. Taxonomy (GTDB): domain Bacteria; phylum Actinomycetota; class Actinomycetes; order Streptosporangiales; family Streptosporangiaceae; genus RYN-230. The sequence continues at coordinate 83,810 of CAWDRD010000025.1, read as the reverse complement.
GCGATACCCCCGGGAGTGCCGCGCACCGGCCGGCCCCGGCTGCCCGCCCTGATCAGCCGGGGCCTGACGGCCAGGAGGAACCGACCCGTATGGAGAGGCTTGCCATCCAGGCCGCGGCCGACCTGGCGGACGCGCCCGCCACCGAGATCATCCGGTGGGCGGTGGACGCCTTCGGGGACCGGATCTGCATCACGTCCTCCATGACTGACGCGGTCATCGTGCACCTCGCGGCCCAGGTGACGGTCGGCCTGGACGTGATCTTCCTGGACACCGGGTACCACTTCGCGGAGACGATCGGCACCAGGGACGCGGTCGCGGCCATCTACCCGGTCAACGTGATCAACGTGACGCCGTCCCGGACGGTGGCCGAGCAGGACGCCGCCCTCGGCCCGCGGCTGTACGGGCGCAACCCCGATCTGTGCTGCTACTTCCGCAAGGTCGTCCCGCTGGAGCGGGCACTCGGCCCGTACGACGCGTGGATCACCGGAGTGCGCCGGGAGGAGACCAACGCGCGCAGCGACACCACGGTGGTCCAGTGGGACGCCCGGCGCCAGATGGTCAAGGTAAACCCGATCGCCACCTGGACGCAGGACCAGGTCGAGACGTACATCGCCGAGAACGGCGTGCTGGTCAACCCGCTGGTTTACGACGGTTACCCGTCCATCGGCTGCTCGACGTGCACCAGGAAGGTGGCGCCCGGGGACGACCCGCGCAGCGGGCGGTGGACCGGCACGGGCAAGACCGAATGCGGTATCCACACCTGACGCCGCCGCTGGTCGCGATCGCGCACGGGAGCCGGGACCCGCGCGCCGGGGCCGCGGTCAGCGATCTGCTCGGCGTGCTGCGCGACCGGGCGGCCCAGCGCGGCCTGGCCGGGATCGACGCGCGCGTAGCCTTCCTCGGTCACGCCCCGCCCGCCCCGGCCCAGGTTCTCGGGGCCCTGGCCGCCGAGCCGTGGCCCATGGCCCGGCGGCCCGTGGTTAGGCAGCCCATGGTTAGGCAACCGGTGGTTAGGCAACCGGTGCTGCCACGACCAGTGGTCGTGCTGCCGCTGCTGCTCACCGCCGCCTACCACAGTGACACCGACATCCCCGGGCTGCTGGCCGGGGCCCAGGCCAGCTGGCCGACCCTGAGCATCAGCTACGGCCAGCCCCTCGGCCCGCATCCGGCGCTGCTCCGGGAGCTGGACCGGCGGCTGGCCGAGGCCGGTGCGGATATCGCCCAGGCGCCGCAGACGGCCGTGGTGCTGGCCGCCGCCGGGTCCAGCCAGCCCGCGGCGAACGCGGTGATCGCCCGGATGGCCGCGGACTGGCAGGCGTCCCGCGGCTGGCAGGCGGTCGTGCCGGCCTACGCCTCCGCTGCCTCACCCACCCCGCAGCAGGCTGTGGCGGCACTGCGGCAGGCTGGTGCGCGGCGGGTCCTGGTTGCCACGTACCTGCTGGCCCCCGGCCGGTTCGCGGACCGGATCCGGGACGCGTCGCTCGCGGCCGGGGCCGCGGCCACCTCGGCGCCGCTCGGCGCCGCGGCTGAGGTGGCCGACGTCCTGCTCGACCGGTACCAGGCCGCAGTCGGGCAGGCCGCCAGCCAGCCCACCGCCCGGCCCGCAGGGGTGTCCGCCCGGTAGGGCTCGGGTTATCGTCGGGACATGACCCCCACCAGGCCTGACATCAGGCCGCACGTCACACACGAGGTGCTCAACCAGGTACCCCCGCTGGCCGGCTACGACGCTGCGGATGACCCCGCACTGCTGGCCGCGGTGAGCCGGGAGGGTGCGGGCTGGGACCTGCCTGGCCTGCACGACCTCGGCGTGCTCGCCGGGTCGGTGGCCACCCAGGAGCATGCCCGGCTGGCCAACGAGCACCCGCCGGTGCTGCGCACGCATGACGCCCAGGGCCAGCGGATCGATGAAGTCGAGTTCCACCCGTCCTGGCACGCTCTGCTGGGCACCGCGGCCCGGCACGGCCTGCACGCGGCGCCCTGGGCGGACGGGACGGCGGGCGCGCACGTGGCCCGGGCGGCGAAGTTCTTCGTCTGGTCGCAGGCGGAGGCCGGGCACGGCTGCCCGGTCTCGATGACCTACGCGGCCGTGCCAGCGCTGCGGCACGCACCTGAGCTGGCCCGCCGGTTCGAGCCGCTGCTCACCGCGCGCGCCTACGACCCCGGGCTGCGCCCGCCTGAGGGCAAGGCCGGGCTGCTAGCGGGCATGGCCATGACGGAGAAGCAGGGCGGGTCGGATGTGCGGGCGGGTACGACGCAGGCGCGGCCGGTGCCCGTGGAGGGACCCGGCGCGCACCGGATCACGGGGCACAAATGGTTCTGCTCCGCGCCCATGAGTGACATGTTCCTGGTGCTGGCCCAGGCCCCGGATGGGCTCACCTGCTTCCTGCTCCCCCGGGTGCTGCCGGACGGTACCCGCAACGCCATGCGCCTGCAGCGGCTCAAGGACAAGCTGGGCAACCGGTCCAATGCCTCGGCCGAGGTGGAGTTCGACGCGGCGCTGGCCTGGCAGGTCGGCGAGGCCGGGCGCGGGGTGGCCACCATCCTCGAGATGGTCAGCGCGACCCGGCTGGACTGCGTGCTCGGCAGCGCCGCGGCGAATGCGCCGCGGCGTGACGCATCGCGGTGCACTACGCTACCTACCGGCAGGCGTTCGGCAAGGACCTGATCGCGCAGCCGCTGATGACGTCGGTGCTGGCCGACTTGATCCTGGAGTCGGAAGCAGCCACCACCCTGGCGTTCCGGCTGGCCGGGGCGGCCGACCGGGCCGCGCGCGGCGACGCCGCTGAGGCCGCGCTGCTCCGGGTCGCACTGCCCGCCGCCAAGCACTGGGTGTGCAAGCGCGCACCGATGCACGCGGCCGAGGCGCTCGAGTGCCTCGGCGGCAATGGCTACGTCGAGGAGTCCGGCCTGCCCCGGCTGTACCGGGAGGCGCCCCTGAACTCCATCTGGGAGGGCTCGGGCAACGTGACCGCCCTGGACCTGCTGCGTGCGCTGCGGCGGCAGCAGGGCGCAGCTGAGGCCGCTGGCGGCCGAGCTGGCCCGGGCGGCGGGCCAGGATCGGCCGGCTGGATGCGGCGGCTGGCCAGCTGAGCCAGGTGCTCGCCGGGCTCGCCACCGCGCCCCGCCCGGACGCGGAGTTCGCGGCCCGGCGGCTGGCCGGCCTGATCACCGTGACCCTGCAGGCCGCCCTGCTGGTCCGGCATGCGCCCGCCGCGGTGGCCGATGCGTTCTGCGCCTCGCGCCTGGGCGGCATGGCCGGCAGCGGCCCGGCCGCGAACGGGCCGGCGCCACAAAGGTTTGCAGCCCTCGGACCTGGCATTCCGTTCGGCACGCTGCCGGGCGGGCTGCCGCTCGGCGACATTTTGGACCGGGCCCGGCCGGCACCCAGGTAAGGTCGGGCTGGTGCGCGTGTGGCCAGGAACTCCCTATCCGCTAGGCGCGACGTGGGACGGCACGGGGACGAACTTCGCCGTGTTCTCCGAGGTCGCCGACCAGGTGGAGCTGTGCCTGCTGGACAGCGACGGCCCGGATTCACCCGGCGAGACCCGGATCGCGCTGACCGAGGTGGACGGCTTCGTCTGGCATGGATACCTGCCCGACGTTGGTCCTGGGCAGCGCTACGGGTACCGGGTGCACGGGCGGTACGACCCGGCGCGCGGGCTCCGCTGCAACCCGGCCAAGCTGCTGCTCGATCCATACGGCAAGGCGGTCAGCGGGGAACTGCGCTGGAATGAGTCGCTGTTCGGCTACCAGTTCAGCGACCCGTCGGCCAGGAACGATACGGACAGCGCGCCGTACATGCCCAAAAACGTGGTCATCAACCCGTTCTTCGACTGGGCCGATGACCGGGCGCCACGCACCCCGTACCACGCGACCGTGATCTACGAAGCCCATGTGCGCGGCCTCACCCTGCAGCATCCGGACGTCCCGGCCAGCCAGCGCGGCACCTATGCCGGGCTGGCCCACCCAGCCGTGATCGCGCACCTGACCCAGCTCGGCGTGACCGCCGTGGAACTGATGCCGGTGCACCAGTTCATGCCCGAGCACAACCTCAGCAGCCGCAGCCTGACCAACTACTGGGGCTACAACACGATCGGCTTCCTGGCCCCGCACAAGGCCTATTCGTCGTCCCCGCAGATCGGCGGGCAGGTCGGCGAGTTCAAGGCGATGGTCAAGGACCTGCACGCGGCCGGCATCGAGGTCATCCTCGACGTCGTGTACAACCACACCGCCGAAGCCGATCACCGCGGCCCGACGCTGTGCTTCCGCGGCATCGACAACGCCGCCTACTACCGGCTCCGCGACGACGACCCGCGCTACTACCTCGACTACACCGGCTGCGGCAACAGCCTGAACGTCCGGCACCCGCACGCACTGCAGCTGATCCTGGATTCACTGCGGTACTGGATCCTGGAAATGCACGTGGACGGGTTCCGGTTCGATCTCGCTTCCGCCCTGGCCCGGGAACTGCACGATGTGGACCGGCTGTCCGCCTTCTTCGACCTGGTCCAGCAGGATCCGGTGGTATCCCAGGTCAAGCTCATCGCCGAGCCGTGGGACGTGGGTGAGGGCGGCTATCAGGTGGGGAACTTCCCGCCGCTGTGGAGTGAGTGGAACGGCAAGTACCGCGACGCGGTGCGCGACTTCTGGCGGGGCCGGCCGGACACGATGCCGGAATTCGCGTCCCGGCTGACCGGGTCGAGCGACCTGTACGAGACGAGCGGCCGCCGGCCGGTCGCCTCGATCAACTTCGTCACCTGCCATGACGGCTTTACCCTCACCGACCTGGTCAGTTACGACCGCAAGCACAACGACGCCAACGGCGAGGGCGGCGCCGACGGCAGCGACGACAACCGCTCGTGGAACTGCGGTGTGGAAGGGCCGTCGGCCGACCCGGCCGTCCTTGAGCTGCGCGCCCGGCAACGGCGGAACTTCCTGGCCACCTTGCTGTGCTCGCAGGGGGTGCCGATGCTGCTGGCGGGCGACGAGCTCGGCCGGACCCAGCGCGGCAACAACAACGCGTACTGCCAGGACAACGAGATCTCCTGGGTGGACTGGGCCGCCCAGGACGGCGGGGCGGATCTGCTGGAGTTCGCCCGGGCCGTGGCCACGCTGCGCCGCCAGCACCCGGTGTTCCGCAGGCGCCGGTTCTTCCGCGGGCCGGACGGCACGGCCACCGACGGCCCGGGCGATATCGCCTGGCTCACCCCGTCCGGCCGGGAGATGACCGACGCCGACTGGAAGACCGGGTACGCCAAGGCCCTCGGCGTCTTCCTCAACGGGGATGCCATCTCCGAGCCGGACCCGCGCGGCGAGCGGGTCCGGGACGACGCGTTCCTGCTGCTGTTCAGCTCGGGCAGCGAGCCGGTCCGGTTCATCCTGCCGCCGCTGCGGTTCGGCGAGGCCTGGGAGCGGGTGCTCGACACCATGGTGCCCACGGGCCGGGCGGGGCACCCGGGTACGGCGGGTGTCAGCACCGGCCCGGGGCGGCTCACCGCCGGGGCACCGGTGGTGCTCGCGGCTCATTCGATGATGGTGCTACGGCGGCTCAGCCGCCCGGCCACGTGATCCGCCTGATCTTCCCGCCACCCGGCCCGGGCGACGGCGATCCGGATCTGCCCGCGCTCTACGCCTATCCCGGCGACCGGCGGTCCGGTCCGCATCCGGGCCGGCCATGGCTCCGGGCCAACATGGTCGCCAGCGTGGACGGCGCCGCTGAGCTGGCGGGCCGCTCGGGTGCCCTGTCCGGGGCCGCCGACCGGGAGATCTTCGGTGTGCTCCGGGCGCTGGCCGATGTCATCCTGGTCGGCGCGGGCACGGCCCGGGCTGAGCAGTACCGCCCGGCCCGGGTGAGCCCGCGCTGGGCCGCGCTGCGGGAGGGGCGCCCGGCGGCGCCGCCCATCGCCGTGCTGAGCGGCCAGCTGGACCTGGATCCGGCCAGTCCGCTGCTGGCGCAGCCCGCGGCGGCCCGCACCATCGTGCTCACGGTCAGGTCCGCGCCGGCTGATCGCCGGGCCGCGCTGGCCGCCGCCGCTGACGTAGTCACGGCCGGCGACACGAGCGTCCAGCCCGGCCTGGCCATCCAGGCCCTGGCCGACCGCGGCTACCAGCGGATCCTGGCCGAGGGCGGCCCGCACCTGCTGGGCCAGCTCGCCGCGGCCGGCTGGCTGGACGAGATGTGCCTGACGATCAGCCCGCTGCTGGCGGCGGGCGACGCAGGCCGGATCATCCAGGCCAGCCAGCCCGCCGTGAGCCAGGGCCGTCTCACCCTGGCCCATGTGCTCACGGACGACAGCTACCTGTTCTGCCGCTACCTGCGCCAGCCCAGCGCGTAGTGCGGTGCACAATGCCGCACCGCGCGGATGAAAGTGCGGTTAGCCGAGCGCGAGGACCTCGGCCAGGTTGTAGCTGACCGGCTCCTCGAGCTGGGTGAAGGTGCAGGAGGCTGGGTCCCGGTCCGGGCGCCAGCGGACGAACTGGGCGGTGTGCCGGAACCGGGTGCCCTCCATGTGGTCGTAGCGCACTTCCACCACCAGCTCGGGCCGCAGCGGCACGAAGGACAGGTCCTTGCCGGCGTTCCAGCGGCTCGCCTCCGCCGCCCGCGGGTTGCGCCGGCGGCTGCCGGTCCCGGGCGCGCCGCCCAGCGCCAGGGATGCCCGTCGAACGTGGTGACCAGGGGCTGCAGTTCGGCGAACAGTTCCCGGCGGCGGGCCAGCGGGAAGGCACCGACCACGCCCACGCTGGCCAGCCGCCCTTCGGCGGTGTACAGGCCGAGCAGCAGCGAGCCGATCGCGTCCGGGCCGCTCTTGTGCAGCCGGTAGCCAGCCACCACGCAGTCCGCGGTCCGCTCGTGCTTGATCTTGAACATGGCCCGCTTGTCCGGCTGGTACGTGCCATCCAGGGACTTGGCGATCAGGCCGTCCAGCCCGGCTCCCTCGAACTGGCGGAACCACTCCTCAGCCTGGCCGCGGTCGGTAGTCGCCGGGGTCAGGTGGACCGGCGCGGCCGCCTTGGCCAGGACCTGCTCCAGCAGGCGGCGCCGCTCCGCGAACGGCCGCTCGCACAGGTCGTCATCCTCCAGCGCGAGCAGGTCGAAGGCCACGAAGTGAGCGGGAGTCTGGCTGGCCAGCAAGGCGACCCGGCTGGCCGCGGGATGGATCCGCTGCAGCAACGCCTCGAAGTCCAGCCGCTGGCCGTCGCGGTCCGGGATCACGATCTCACCGTCGACCACGCACCGCGGCGGCAGGTTCGCGGACAGGGCGGCCACCAGTTCCGGGAAGTACCGGGTCATCGGCCGCTCGTTCCGGCTGCCGATCTCGATCTCGCCCCAGTCGGCGAACACGATCGACCGGAAGCCGTCCCACTTGGGCTCGAAGCTGAAGGGGCCGTCGGGTATCTGCGGCACCGGCTTGGCCAGCATGGGCGCGACCGGTGGGTTGACCGGAAGGTGCATGCTCCCATCCTGCAGTACCGGCGGACTGCGGCCGCCCTGCCCCGCCGGCCACCCGGGCGCCCGATAGCCTGGGCGGGCAAACCTCATCCGGCCAGCCAGGAGGCCGCCCATGGCACTGCACAAGCGAAGCCCCGAGATCGGCGACGAAGCCGAGGTAGAGGTCAACCCGATGTACGTGCGGGAAGCGCACTTCCGGGTGCCGCGCCGCCGGCTGGCCGATCACGGCATGCTGCCCGACACCGCGGCCCAGGTGGTCCGGGACGAGCTGATCCTGGACGGCAACGCCCGGCTGAACCTGGCCACGTTCGTGACCACGTGGATGGAGCCGCAGGCCGAGCGGCTGATGGCCGAAACCCTCCCTAAGAACATGATCGACAAGGACGAGTACCCGCAGACCGCGGAGATCGAGTCGCGCTGCGTGGACATCCTGGCCGACCTCTGGCATGCGCCCCGCAGCCGCTCCGCCACCGGCTGCTCGACCACCGGGTCGAGCGAGGCGTGCATGCTCGGCGGCATGGCGCTGCTCTGGCGCTGGCGGGAGCGGCGGCGGCAGGCGGGCGCCGACGCCACCCGGCCGAACCTGGTGATGGGCACGAACGTGCAGGTGTGCTGGGAGAAGTTCTGCCGGTACTGGCAGGTCGAGGCCGAGGCAGGTGCCGATGGAACCGGGCCGACTGCACCTGCGCGGGCCGGAGGCCGCGGCGCGCTGCGACGAGAACACCATCGGCGTGGTGGCCATCCTCGGCTCGACCATGGACGGCAGCTACGAGCCGGTCGCCGAGATCAGCGCCGAGCTGGACAAGCTCGCCGCGGGCGGCGGCCCGGACGTGCCGGTGCACGTGGACGCGGCCTCTGGCGGGTTCGTCGCCCCGTTCCTGCAGCCGGAGCTGGAATGGGATTTCCGCGTCCCCCGGGTGGCCTCGATCAACACCTCCGGGCACAAGTACGGCCTGGTCTACCCGGGGGTGGGCTGGGTGATCTGGCGGGACGCCGGCTGCCTGCCCGAGGACCTGGTGTTCAAGGTCAACTACCTGGGCGGCCAGATGCCGACGTTCGCACTGAACTTCTCCCGGTCCGGCTCGAACGTGGCCGCGCAGTACTACAACTTCCTGCGCCTGGGTTACGCCGGCTACCAGCGGGTGCAGCAGGCCTGCCAGGACGTGGCCGTGCACATGTCCGCGCAGATCGCCAAGATGGGCCCGTTCGAGCTGCTGTCCGAGGGCAAGGAGCTGCCCGTGTTCGCGTTCAAGCTGCGCGACGACGAGATCCGGTACAGCGTGTTCGACCTGTCCGAGCGGCTCCGGGCGCGAGGCTGGCTGGTGCCTGCCTACACCTTCCCGGCCGATCTGACCGGCACCGCGGTGCTGCGGATCGTGGTACGGAACGGGTTCAGCAGGGAACTGGCCGATGCGTTCCTCGCCGACCTGCACGGCCACGTGCGGATGCTCAGCGAGCACCCTCATGCGCACGTGCCGCTGGCCCCGGAATCCAAGCGGCAGTCTTTCGCGCACTGAGCTTTCCCGCGCTGAGCACACACAGGCCGGTCACCCCGACCAGCACGGCCAGCCGGGTCCCGGGCACGAGATAGGTAACCTGCACCGTGCGTACCGCGGTGGCCAGCCAGCCGTGGGCGGGCGGGAAGGCTGGCATGCCCGGCATCAGCTCGAGCGTACTGACCGCCAGCTGGGCCAGTAGCAGCCCGTCCAGCCATCCGGCCCGGTAGAACGCGAGCAGGCAGAACACCGCCGCGTCGTACCAGGGCCGCTGGTAGGGCCAGGCGAGCAGCCAGGCCAGGCTGAACACGAACGCGGGATGGATGGCCGGCAGCTCGGCGAAGCTGTCCGGCAGGCCCCGGAACAGCAGCACTGTGGTAACGGCCAGCACCGGCAGCACCACCAGTAGCACCTGCGGCAGGCTGGGCTGCAGGAAGGAGTCGCCGAGCACCCGGTACAGGGTGTCCGGGGTGGCGTCGCGGTGATTCATCAGCACGGTGACGGCGCGCCCGCCGAACGACAGGTAGACCGGGACCACCGCGGCGAGGGCCGCGGCCCCGGCGCAGGCCAGCCCGCGCCATGAGGTCCTGGTCATCCAGGCGACGCCGAGCCCGAACATCGCATAGGTGATCTTGAAATCAGCGGCGGCGCCCACGAGCAGGCCGGCCAGCACCAGGTACGGCAGGCGCGGATGCTGGCCGCGGCTCCAGCGCCGGACCAGGCTGACCGCCAGCAGCCCACAGGCCGCGGCGACCGCGTCCACATGCCCGGACGCGAGCAGGCCCCAGAGCAGCAGCGGGTTGACCGTCCAGAGCAGGTGAGCCCGGGCCCGGCGGACCGGATCCGCCCGCAGCAGCCGGTCCAGAACCAGCACGACCAGGCCGAACGCGAGCGCGTTCCACAGCTTGAGCCAGAAGATGGTACGCCCGGTGGCGGTACCGCCCAGCTCGGCCGCGGCGGCCTGCTCCAGTGTGGCCAGCGGCCCGTAGTCGGACGGGTCACCCTGCCAGGCCTGCGGGGTGGCCCGGCCGACCGGGTCGCCGGTCAGCCGCAGCTCCAGCGGGGTCATCTGGTACGGGTTGTAGCCGAGCACCGCCATCCGGCCGTACGCGGCGTAGTCGAGCGTGTCCGACGAACCGGCCGCGGGCAGCACGGTGAACACCGCGGCGGCCAGCAGCCCGGCGGTTATCAGCAGCCGTACCGGGGGCCGCGCCCCCCGGGCCACCGCCATCAGGCCCGCACCCACCCCGATGGCGCCGACCAGGGTCGCGGTCCAGAGCAGGCTGGTGACGAACGCCACCGGCAGCGGCAGCGGCAGCCACCACGGCGGGGCCAGGCCCGGGCTGGACGCAGTCACCACCGCGCTGCTCGGGCCGGCCAGCGCAATGAAGATCCCGGCCATGACGGCCAGGCCGATGCACACCGCCGACGTCCAGCCCAGAGCGGCCGGGCTGAGCCTGCTGAACCACGGCCGTCTGGCGGGCAAGCCCGGGCCAGCCACGCCAGCGCCAGCCACGCCAGCGCCAGCCACGTCGGTGTCAGCGCTCTGCTCGTCGATCGGGAGGCTCCAGCTGCGAGTCGGCCGCGGCTGGAACGCGGGAACGGGCCGGGCGGCCCGGGGCGGTCCGCGACGAGCGGAACAACACCAGGCTCAGCCCGCTCCCGGCCACATGGCCCAGGGAATTTATCCGTCCCCGGGGTCGTCAGCGCTGTCCAGCCTATTGATAGACAGTCAACTGGCAAACGCCCGCAGCGGTTCCTGATACGCCACCGAAAGGAGCAAAGTTAATACCAAGAAAGGTAATGCACTGGCCAGGACAGACGCAGGCGCCCCACCGGACCGTGCTGGTCCCGGCGGGGCGCTTGGCTAAGCGCGGCTGGTCAGACGTTCCGGCGGAGCCGGTCGAGCGCCTCGGCCAGGATCGCGGCGCCGTCGGTGTCGGTGCGCCGCTCTTTCACATAGGCAAGGTGAGTTTTATACGGCTCGCTATGCGGCGGCCCCGGCGGATTGTGCTGGTCTTGGCCGGCCGGGTAACCGCAGCGGGGGCAATCCCACGTTTCGGGGACCGCAGCATCGCTCGCGAAACTGGGACGTGTCTCGTGCCCATTCGAGCACCAGAACGAGACCCGGATCCGGGGCGCTGCCTCACCACGCTCTGCTTCGCCCATGGGACCCGCGCCAACCCGGCTGCCCCTGATCGCGTTGCCACTACTCACTGCTCACCCCTTAACGATGTCCAATGGCACGGCTGCCTGACCTGCCCACCTCATCACCGACGCGGTATCGCTGCACGCGGTGCGCTCAGCCGCGCTCCGCTGCGCCGGCCCTGGCGTCAGTGGTTGATCAGCAGATCGAGCGCGACAATGCACAAGAACCAGAGGATCCCGGTGAAGATCGTGAGCCTGTCCAGGTTCCGCTCTACCACGGAGGATGACCCCAGCGTGGACGAGACACCGCCGCCGAACAGGTCGGACAGGCCGCCGCCCTTGCCCTTGTGCAGCAGCACCAGCAGCATCATGAGCAGGCTCGTGATGATGAGGACGATCGAAATAGCGATAACCACTGCTGTGTCTCGTCCCTCCGGATGCCCTGTGGCCCTTGGTGCCTTGGTTCTTGATGCTCTGGTTCTTGATGCTCTGGTTCTTGATGCACTGCCCTGGTGGGCCGCGTCCTGCGCTCAGGCACGCGCAGCCAGTGTCCGGTACCGGCATATCGTGGCGAACTCACCGGGATCCAGGCTTGCGCCTCCGACCAGCGCACCGTCAATGTCGGGCTGCGCCATTATGGCAGCGATGTTGTCGGCTTTAACCGACCCGCCATACAGGATACGCATACTCCCGGCTACGGCGTCGCCGTGAACCTCGGAAATCCTGCGCCGGATTGCCCCGCAGACCTCCTGTGCATCAGCCGGTGAGGCCACCTCGCCGGTGCCGATGGCCCACACCGGCTCGTACGCGACGACCAGCCCGGACACCTGCTCCGCGGTCAGGCCGGCCAGCGAGCCGTCGAGCTGGCCGAGGCAGACGTCGAGGTGCTCCCCGGCCTTCCGGGCGTCCAGGTGCTCGCCGATGCACACGATCGGGGTGAGCTCGCAGCGCAGCGCCGCCTTGGCCTTCGCGTTGACCAGGGCGTCATCCTCGCCGTGGTACTGCCGCCGCTCCGAGTGCCCGGCCAGCACGTAACCGCAGCCGAGCTTGGCCAGCATGCGGCCGGACACATCGCCGGTGTAGGCGCCCTTGTCGTGCGGGGACAGGTCCTGCGCGCCGTAGCCGATCCGCAGCTTGTCCCCGGCGACCAGGGTCTGCACGCTGCGCAGCGCGGTGAACGGCGGCAGCACGACCACCTCGACCGCGTCGTAAGTCCTTGTCGGTCAGCGTGAAGACCAGCTTCTGGACCAGCACCAGACCCTCGAAGTGGGTGTTGTGCATCTTCCAGTTGCCAGCGATCAGCGGCTTGCGCCCGGGCGCGGCGGCCATCACCGGCCCACTCCTCCGGCTGGTTCTGCCTCGAGCGCGCTGAGCCCGGGCAGGGTGCGCCCTTCCAGGTACTCCAGGCTCGCCCCGCCGCCGGTAGAGATGTGCGTGAACGCGTCCGCCGGGAAGCCGAGCTGCCGCACGGCGGCCGCGGAGTCACCGCCGCCGACCACGGTCAGGCCGCTGACCTTGCTGATCGCCTCGGCCACGGCCCTGGTCCCGGCGGAGAATGCGGGGAACTCGAACACCCCGGCCGGGCCGTTCCAGAACACCGTCTTCGCGTCCGCGAGCTTCTGCGCGAACAGCGCCCGGGTGGCCGGCCCCATGTCCAGGCTTTCCCGGTCGGCCGGGAAGTCACCGACCGGGGCCACCCGGTAGTCCGCGTCCGGCGCGAACCGGTCCGCAGCCACCAGGTCCACCGGCAGCACCACCTCGACCCCGCGCCGTTCCGCCTCGGCCAGCACCTCGGACACCTGAGGGATCTGGTCCGGCTCGAGCAGCGACTTGCCGACCTCATACCCCTGGGCGGCCAGGAACGTATAGGACATGCCGCCGCAGATGATCAGCCGGTCCGCCTTGCCCAGCAGGTTCCCGATGACCGCGAGCTTGTCCGAGGGCTTGGCCCCGCCCAGCACCACCACGTACGGCCGCGGCGGGTCGGTGGTGAGCTGGCGGAGCACCGCGATCTCGGCGAGGACCAGCTCGCCCGCGGCGTGCGGGAGCAGCCCCGGCACGTCGTACACGCTGGCGTGCTTGCGGTGCAGCGCACCGAAGCCGTCGCCCACGTACACGGTGGCCAGCGCGGCGAGGCGGCCAGCGAGCTCGGCCCGCTGGGCGTCGTCCTTGCTGGTCTCCGCGGGCTCGAAGCGCACGTTCTCCAGCAGGGCGACCTCGCCGTCGGACAGGCCCGCGGCCACGGCCGCGGCCGACTCGCCGGCCACGTCCTGGGCGAAGGCCACAGGCTGGCCGAGCAGCTCACCGAGCCGGTCGGCCACCGGCCGCAGCGACGGCCCGCCCGCGGCGCGGGCCGGCGTAGCCGTCGCCCTTGGGCCGGCCCAGGTGGGCGCAGATGATGACCCGTGCGCCCCGGCTGGTCAGCGTGGAGATCGTCGGCAGGCTGGCCCGGATCCGGCCGTCGTCGGTGATCCGGTCGCCGTCGAGCGGGACGTTCAGGTCGGCCCGGAGCAGCACCGGCTGCCCGGCTACGGCGAGGTCGTCGATCCGTTTCATCAGAGCCCGGCGCCCACGAGCGCGGCCAGGTCGGCGAGCCGGTTGGAGTAGCCCCACTCGTTGTCGTACCAGCCGATCACCTTGACCTGGTCGCCGAAGGTCATGGTGAGCAACGAGTCGAACGTGCAGGACCACGGCGTGCCCACGATGTCGGACGACACGATGGGGTCCGCCGTGTAGTGCAGGTAGCCCTTGAGCGGGCCCGTCGGCCGCGGCCTTGAACGCCGCGTTGACCTCGTCCCTGGTCACTTCCCGCGGCAACTGGACGACCAGGTCGGTGACCGACCCGTCCGGCACCGGGACCCGCATCGCCATGCCGTCCAGCTTGCCCTTGAGCTCGGGCAGCACCAGGGCGGTGGCCTTGGCCGCGCCGGTGCTGGTCGGGATGATGTTCTGCGCCGCGGCCCGGGCCCGGCGCAGGTCCTTGTGCGGGAAGTCCAGGATCACCTGGTCGTTGGTGTAGGCGTGGATCGTGGTCATCAGGCCCTTGACGATGCCGAAGCTGTCCAGCAGCACCTTGGCCATCGGCGCCACGCAGTTCGTGGTGCACGAGGCGTTGGACACGATGTGGTGGCTGGCCGGGTCGTAGCTGCCGTCGTTCACGCCCATCACGATCGTGATGTCCTCGCCCGAGGCAGGCGCGGAGATGATGACCTTCTTGGCGCCGGCGTCGAGATGGTTGCGGGCGTCCGCGGCCTTGGTGAACCGGCCGGTGGACTCGATGACCACGTCGACGCCCAGATCGCGCCAGGGCAGCTGCGGCCGGGTCCCGCTCGGCCAGCACCGTGATCTTCTGCATCACCGACCCGGATCGCGTCGCCGTCCACCGTGACGTCCTCAGCCAGCGTGCCCTGCACCGTGTCGTACTTCAGCAGGTGCGCCAGCGTGGCCGGGTTGGTCAGGTCGTTCGCGGCGACGATCTCGATGCTCTCCCCGCCGACCTGCGCCCCGGCCTGTGCGGCGTGCACGGCGCGCCAGAAGTTCCGCCCGATGCGGCCGAATCCGTTGATGCCCACCCGGATAGTCACGGCAGCCCGTCCCCTCGTCCTGTAGGTCTGTACGCGCGCGGCGCGCCAGCGTTTCCGGCTCCGACCCTATCGGACGACAGGCGAGTGGCGGACAACGGTAGCGGCGGTCTACTGGGTGAGCATCTCCGGGGTCAGGCTGGCCTCGGTATCCGGCACGCCCAGGTCCCGGGCCCGCTTGTCCGCCATGGCCAGCAGCCGCCGGATCCGGCCCGCGATCGCGTCCTTGGTCAGCGGCGGGCTGGCCAGCTGGCCGAGTTCCTCCAGGCTGGCCTGACGGTGCTCGATGCGCAGCAGGCCGGCCACGGTCAGGTGCTCCGGGGCCTCCTTGCCGAGGATCTCCAGTGCGCGCTCCACCCGCGCGCCCGCCGCCACTGCCGCCCGCGCGCTGCGCCGCAGGTTCGCGTCGTCGAAGTTGGCCAGCCGGTTCGCGGTCGCCCGGACCTCCCGGCGCATCCGCCGCTCCTCCCAGGCCAGCACGCTGTCGTGCGCGCCGAGCCGGGTCAGCAGCGCGCTGATCGCGTCACCGTCCCGGACCACCACCCGGTCCACCCCGCGCACCTCGCGCGCCTTAGCGTGGATCTTCAGCCGCCGGGCCGCGCCGACCAGGGCCAGCGCGGCCTCCGGGCCGGGGCAGGTGACCTCCAGCGCCATCGAGCGGCCGGGCCCGGTCAGGCGAGCCGTGCGCCAGGAAAGCGCCCCGCCAGGCCGCCTCGCAGTCGCAGGTGGTGCCGGACACCACCTGCCGGGGCAGGCCGCGGACCGGCCGGCCGTAGTTGTCCACCAGGCCGGTCTGCCGGGCCAGGCTGTCGCCGTCCTTGCGGACCCGGACCACGTACCGGTTGCCCTTGCGCAGGCCGCTGGGGGCGAGCACGATCAGGTCGGAGGAATGGCCGAACACCTCGGCGATGTCCTTGCGCAGCCGCCGGGCCGCCGCCCCGGTGTCCAGCTCGGCCTCCACCACGATCCGGCCGCCGGCCAGGTGCAGCCCGCCGGCGAACCGCAGCAGCGCGGACACCTCCGCCTTCCGGCAGCACGGCTTGAGCACCGTCGACCCGGCTGAGCTCGTCCTTGACCAGGCCGGTCATCGCCATCGGCATCACTCCCCCTCGAAGATCTCCGCGAACGCCCCGGCCAGCTGCCGCGGATCGTGGCGTGGCGTCCCGTCGCGCATGGCCAGGTCGGCCAGGACCAGCCTGCCACCGAGCAGGCCGGCCGCCTTCTCCAGCTCCGCGGTCGCACCCGCCGCGGCCCCCCGGTCCGCCAGCACCACGTCCACCCGCAGCTGCGGCGCGTGGTCAGCCAGCACCTCCAGGTGGGTCTGCGGCGAGAACCCCTCGGTCTCACCCGGCTGCGGCGACCAGGTTCAGCGCGACGATCCGGCGGGCCGGGGTAGCGATCAGCGCCCGGGCCAGGTCCGGCACCAGCAGGTGCGGCAGCACGCTGGTGAACCAGGAGCCGGGCCCGAGCACCACCCAGTCGGCCTCCTCGATCGCGGTCACCGCCTCCGGGCAGGCGGGCGGGTCCTCCGGGATCAGCGACACCGAGCGTACCCGGCCGGTGGTGGACGCGCAGGCGACCTGGCCGCGCACGGTGCTCACCGCGTACGGCCGGGCCGGGTCGGCCCCCTCGACCTCGGCGACCAGGTCGAGCGGGACCGAGGCCATCGGCAGCACCCGGCCGTACGCGCCGAGCAGCCGGCCCACCCAGTCCAGGCCCTGCACGGTGTCGCCGAGCAGCTCCCACAGCGCGACGATCAGCACGTTGCCGACCGCGTGCCCGCCCAGCTCGGTCGTCCCCGGTGAACCGGTGCTGCACGACCCGGCTCCAGGTGGTGCCCCAGGCGTCGTCGCCGCACAGCGCGGCCAGGGCCATCCGCAGGTCGCCGGGCGGCAGCACGCCGTACTGGCGGCGCAGCCGGCCGCTGGAGCCGCCGTCGTCGGCGACCGTCACGATCGCGGTGAGCTGGCGGGTCACCCGGCGCAGCGCGGACAGCGACGCGAACAGGCCGTGCCCGCCGCCGAGCGCGACCACCTTCGGGTTGAGCGGCCGGACCAGCGGGCGCCAGCGGGTCGCCGCCGTCTGGTCCTGGCATCACTCGCGCCCCAGGTCGCGGTGCAGCACCTGGACGCCGGGCCCTTGCCTGGTCAGCTGGCCGGCGATCTCCTCGGCCATGGCCACGCTGCGGTGCTTGCCGCCGGTGCAGCCGATGGCCAGCGTGACGAACCGCTTGCCCTCCCGCTCGTAGCCGTCCAGCACCACCCGCAGCGCCCCGAGGTAGGCGTCCAGGAACTCGGCCGCGCCGGGCTGGCCGAGCACGTAGTCCCGGACCCGCTCGTCCTGGCCGGTCAGCGGGGCCAGCTCGGGCACCCAGCGCGGGTTGGGCAGGAACCGGCAGTCGGCGACCATGTCCGCGTCCACCGGCAGCCCGTACTTGTAGCCGAACGACACCACGTTGACCCGCAGCGCGGTGTCCGCCTCCCCGCCGAACGCGTCGTGCATCCGGGCCCGCAGCTCGTGCACGTTCAGCGCCGAGGTGTCGATGACCAGGTCGGCGTCGGCCCGCACGCCGCGCAGCAGCGCGCGCTCCGCTGCGATGCCGTCCACCACCCGGCCGTCTTCCTGCAGCGGGTGCGGCCGCCGGACGCTCTCGAACCGGCGGACCAGGGTGTCGTCGCCGGCCTCGAGGAACACCACGCGGGGCCGCACGCCGCGGGCGTCCAGCTCGCCGATGGCGGACTTGCAGGTCGGTGGAGAACGCGCGGCTGCGCACGTCCATCACGGCCGCCACCCGCGGCACCGCGCCCATGGCCCGCCGGGCCAGCTCGATCATGGTCGGCAGCAGGCCGGGCGGCAGGTTGTCGGCGACGAACCAGTCCAGGTCCTCCAGCGACTTGGCCGCCGTGCTCCGGCCGGCGCCGGACATGCCCGGTGATGATCACGATGTCCGGGGCGGCCACGCTCTCGGCGTGGCGTGTCACGCCTGCTCATCCGGGGTCCCCCTGACGCCTTGCCCTGGCCATCCCCGTGCAGGTCCGCCTGCCCATGGTCGCCCGGCTGGGCTGTCGCTCGGCCGGCCGGGCTCTGGCCCGACCGGGCCGGAGCGCGGCGAGTACCGCCTCGGCGACGCGCGGGCCGATGCCGGGCAGCCCGGCGATCTCCGGCTCCGTCGCGCTGGCCAGCCTGCGCACCGAGCCGAAGTGCCGTAGCAGCGTAGCCCGCCGGGCCGGGCCGAGTCCCGGGACCGAGTCAAGCTCGCTGACCGCCAGGGCCTTTGACCGCTTTGCCCGGTGGTAGGTGATGGCGAACCGGTGCGCCTCGTCCCGGACCCGCTGCAGCAGGTACAGCCCCTCGCTGGTGCGCGGCAGGATGACCGGGCGTCCTCGCCCGGCAGCCAGACCTCCTCCAGCCGCTTGGCCAGGCCGCACACGGACACGTCATCGATGCCGAGCTCGTCCAGCGCCCGCGCGGCCGCGGCGACCTGGGCCGGCCCGCCGTCGATCACCACCAGGTTCGGCGGGTAGGCGAACTTGCGCGGCGGCCCGGTGCCCGGCGCTGCCGCTCGCGTGCCGCCGAGCGAGTCGAGCTCGCCGGTGGCCTCCCGCTCCTCCAGGTAGCGGCGGAACCGGCGGGTGATCACCTCGTGGATGGAGGCGACGTCGTCGGTGCCGTCGTCGCCCCGGATGCTGAACCTGCGGTACTCGCGACTTGCGGGCCAGGCCGTCCTCGAACACCACCATCGACGCGACCACGTGCGTGCCCTGCAGGTTGGACACGTCGTAGCACTCGATCCGCAGCGGCGCCTCGTCCAGGCCGAGCGCCTCCTGGATCTCGTGCAGCGCCCGGCTGCGGGTGGTCAGGTCGCTGGCCCGCCGGGTCTTGTGCAGGGCCAGCGACTCCGCCGCGTTCCTGGCCACGGTGTCGAGCAGCGCCTTCTTGTCGCCCGCGCCGCGGCACCCGCAGGCTGACCCGGCTGCCGCGGCGGGCGGCCAGCCATTCCTCCACCGCCCCGCCTCCGGCGGCAGCACCGGCACCAGCACCTCCCGCGGGATGCCGCGCGGCCCGGCGGTGGCTGGCCGGGTGGTCCCCTGCGGGCTCATCGCGCTGGGCGCCGCGATCGGCCCCGGCGGTCGGTCACGGCCTCGTCGCCGTACACCTGGCCGAGGAACTGCTCCACCAGCTCGCCGGGGGTGACGTCCTCGACCTTGTCCACCACCCAGCCGCGCTGCCCGCGGACCCGCCCGCCGCGCACGTAGAACACCTGCACCGCGGCTTCGAGCTGATCCTCGGCGAGCGCGATGACGTCGCAGTCGGTGCCGTCGCCGAGCACCACGGTCTGCTTCTCCAGCGCCCGCTGCAGCGCCTGGATGTCGTCGCGCAGCCGGGCGGCCCGCTCGTACTCCTCGGCCCGGGCGGCCTCCCGCATCTCGGCTTCCAGCCGCTGGATGAACCGGTCGGTCTGGCCGGCCATGAAGTCGCAGAACTCCTCGGCGAGCAGCCGGTGCTCAGCCGCGCTGACCCGCTGCACGCACGGCGCTGAGCACTTGCCGATGTAGCCGAGCAGGCACGGCCGCCCGATCTGGCCCGGCCCGCTTGAACACCCCGGCCGAGCAGGTGCGCACCGGGAACACCCGGAGCAGCGTGTCCACGGTCTCGCGGATCGCCCAGGCGTGCGAGTACGGCCCGAAGTAGCGCACCCCGCGCCGCTTGGCGCCGCGCATCACCATCACCCGCGGGTACTCCTCGCTCATGGTGACGGCCAGGTAGGGGTAGCTCTTGTCGTCCCGGTAGCGGACGTTGAACCGGGGGTCGAACTCCTTGATCCAGGAGTACTCCAGCTGGAGCGCCTCCACCTCGGTGCCGACCACGGTCCAGTCCACCGCCGACGGCGGAGCGCAGCATGGTCTGGGTGCGCGGGTGCAGCCCGGCGAAATCGGCGAAGTAGGAGTTCAGCCGGGACCGGAGGTTCTTGGCCTTGCCGACGTAGATGACCCGGCCGTGGCTCGTCACAGAACCGGTACACCCCGGGCGACTCGGGGATCGACCCGGGGGCGGGCCGGTAGGTGTGCGGATCTGCCACGCAGCAACTCTATGCGGGCTCGCCGGTGGCCGCGCGGGCGCGCGAGGGCCGCGCCGCGCGCCCCGGCCCGGTCCAGATCCGGCACGAGCGCGAATTCCGCCACCGGGCCTGCTCGGCGCGCAGTGCCGTGTGCGCCTGGACCCGGCCGAGGAACCAGGCACTGAACGCCGGGTCCGCCTCGACCACGCCGCCGCCGACGAAGTAGGTGCCGGGATCGGTGAACATGGCGGCGATGCCGAACAGCCGGCCGAGCGCCATGGCCTGCTGCTCGAAGATCTGCCGGGCCAGCGGGTCACCGGCCTCGCCGTAGCCGCGGACCAGCTTGGCCGCCTTGGCCAGTGGCACCGCGGCGAGCTCGTGCCCGGGGTACTGGCTCAGCCAGTACGGGAGCAGGTTCCGCTCGATCCCGGTCAGCGAGGCGATGCTCTCCGCGTCGCCGGCCAGCCCGCAGTTGCAGCCCGGTACCGGCTGGCCCGCAGCCAGCAGGCCGTCCAGCGGGATCTGCACGTGACCGAGCTCGCCCGCCATGCCCGCAGCCCCGCGCGACCACCTGGCCGGCCTCGACCAGGCCGCCGCCCAGGCCGGTACCGATGATCGCGGCGACCGAGGACTGCCTGCCAGGCTTGCGCGCCGAGCCGGGCGTGGTGTGCGTACAGTGCAGCCGCGTTGGCATCGTTGCTGTACACCACGGGCAGGCCCAGCCGCTCCTCGAGAGCGGCCCGGATGTCGAAGCCGCCCCAGTCCGTATGGCCGAGGTTGGTGCCGCCGCGGGAGGACAGCACCCCGTCCGCGCTGGCCGGGCCGGGGTGTCCAGGCCCACCGCGCGCACCGCCGCGGCGGGCGTCCCGGTCACCGCCAGGACGTGCGCGAACGAGTCGGCCAGCGCCTCGATCGCAGCCTCCGGGCCCTCCCGGACCCGGCTGGGCACGTTCCAGCATGTCCTTGACCAGGAACTGCCCGGCTGCGTCCAGCACGGTGGCGTTGTTCATCGTGCCGCCGTTGTCCAGGCCGACGATGACCCACTGGTCCGTATGTCCCATGCTGCGCCTTTCCTGGCGCTCACTGCCTGGCAGGAGCGCCTGGCGCCAGCCGTGGGTCAGTCCTCGAACGCCGCGGCCGGCGGGCAGGCGCAGACCAGGTTGCGGTCGCCGTAGGCCTGGTCGATCCGGCGCACCGGGGGCCAGTACTTGGCCCGGCGGTCGCCCGGCAGCGGGTAGGCGGCCTCGGCCCGCTCGTAGGTGTGCTTCCAGTCCGCGGCGAGCAGCATGGACGCGGTGTGCGGGGCGTTGCGCAGCGGGTTGTCCTGGCTGTCGTAGCTCGCCGGTGGCGACCCGGTCGATCTCCTGCCGGATCGCGATCATCGCGTCGCAGAACCGGTCCAGCTCGGCCAGGTCCTCGCTCTCGGTGGGCTCGACCATCAGCGTGCCCGGCACCGGGAACGACATCGTCGGGGCGTGGAACCCATAGTCGATGAGCCGCTTGGCCACGTCCTCGACGGTCACCCCGGTCTGCCTGGTGATCGGCCGCAGGTCCAGGATGCACTCGTGCGCCACCAGGCCGCCCCGGCCGGTGTACAGCACCGGGTAGTGCGGGGCCAGCCGGGCCGGCCACGTAGTTGGCGGCCAGGATCGCCACCTGGGTGGCCCGGCGCAGCCCGCCCGCGCCCATCATCCGGATGTAGGCCCAGGAGATCGGCAGGATGCCCGCTGACCCGTACGGCGCCGCGGCCACCTGTGCTAGCCCGGGGGGGCGACCCCCCGGAACCCCCCGGGATGAATGGCCCCGCGAGACACCCCCTCCGGGGGCGCCTCCCGTCGCCATAGAAATCTCGGCCGCTAGCGGAGCGCTCTCCCGGGATAACACATCCCGGGAGAAACTCGGCCAGGTGGGCGCGGACCGCGACCGGGCCGACGCCCGGGCCGCCGCCGCCGTGCGGGATGCAGAACGTCTTGTGCAGGTTCAGGTGCGACACGTCCGCACCGAACGTGCCCGGCCGGGCCAGCCCGACCAGTGCGTTCAGGTTGGCCCCGTCCACGTAGACCTGGCCGCCGGCCGCGTGCACCGCCTCGCACACCTGGCCGCAGGGTCTCCTCGAACACGCCGTTGGTGGACGGGTAGGTCAGCATGATCGCGGCGACCGCGCCCTCGTGCGTGGCCAGCTTGGCCGCGCAGGTCAGCCAGGTCGATCGCGCCGTCCGGGCCGCACTTGACCACCACCACGCGCAGCCCGGCCAGCACCGCGCTGGCCGCGTTCGTGCCGTGCGCCGACTCCGGGATCAGGCAGACGTCCGCTGCGGCTCGCCGCCGGGACGCGGTGGTAGGCCGGATGGCCAGCAGCCCGGCCAGCTCGCCCTGGGAGCCCGCGTTCGGCTGCAGGCTGACCGCGTCGTACCCGGTGATCTCGGCCAGCGCGCGCTCCAGGCCCGCGATCAGCTCCAGGTAGCCGGCGGCCTGCTCCGGCGGGGCGAACGGGTGCAGCTCGGCGAACTCCGGCCAGGTGATCGGCTCCATCTCGGCGGCCGCGTTCAGCTTCATCGTGCACGAGCCGAGCGGGATCATCGACCGGTCCAGCGCGATGTCGAAGTCGGCCAGCCGGCGCAGGTAGCGCAGCATCGCGGTCTCGCTGCGGTGCTCGTGGAACACCGGGTGGGCCAGGAAGGCGGACGTGCGGGCCAGCGGCCGCGGGCAGCGTGGGCGTCGGCCGCGGCGAGTCCGTGGGCGCGGCCGGCTCGGCGGCGCCGGCCAGCGCCGCCGGCCACCTCGCGCAGCTGCGGCGTCGGTGGTGGTCTCGTCGCAGGCGACCTGCACCGTGTCCGGCCGTCCGAGGTACAGGTTGTAGCCAGCCGCGCGGGCCCGCGCCACCGCGTCGCCGGCCGCGCCCGGGCAGGCGGACCTGGACGGTGTCGAAGAACGCCGGGCTCCGGCACGTCCAGGCCGCTGGCGCGCGAGCGTGGCCGCGAACCGGGCCGCCTGGCCGTGCACCCGGCCCGCGATCGCGGTCAGCCCGTCCGGGCCGTGGTAGACCGCGTACATCGCCGGCGATCACCGCCAGCAGCACCTGCGCGGTGCAGATGTTGCTGGTCGCCTTCTCCCGGCGGATGTGCTGCTCGCGGGCCTGCAGCGCGAGCCGGTAGGCCGGGCTGGCCGTCGGCGTCGAGCGAGACGCCGACCAGCCGCCCGGGCAGCTGCCGCCTGCAGCGCGTCGCGGACCGCAGATATAGGCGGCGTGCGGGCCGCCGAAGCCCATCGGCACGCCGAACCGCTGGGTGCTGCCGACCGCGATGTCCGCGCCCAGCTCGCCCGGCGGCACCAGCAGGGTCAGCGCCAGCAGGTCGGCGGCGACCGCGGCCAGCGCGCCCCGGGCGTGCGCGGCCTCGATCGCCGGCGCGCAGGTCGCGCACCGCGCCGCTGGCTCCCGGGTACTGCAGCAGCACGCCGAACAGCTCGCCGTCCGGCTGCGCCGCGATCAGCTCCGCGGTGACGCGGCCCGGTCGACCAGCTCGATGCCGAGCGGCTCGGCCCGGGTGGCCAGCACCGCCAGCGTCTGCGGCAGGCAGTCGGCGTCGGCCAGGAAGATCCGGCCCCGGCCGGCCGCCCGCCGGGCCAGGGTCATCGCCTCGGCCGCCGCGGTCGCCTCGTCCAGCAGCGAGGCCCCGGCCACCGGCAGCGCGGTCAGGTCCTCGACCACGGTCTGGAAGTTGAGCAGCGCCTCCAGCCGGCCCTGCGAGATCTCCGGCTGGTACGGCGTGTACGCCGTGTACCAGGCCGGGTTCTCCAGCACGTTGCGGCGGATCACCGCCGGGGTGTGCGTCGCCGTAGTAGCCCAGGCCGATCATCGACGGGGCCACCGTGTTCCGGCCGGCCAGCCGGCGCAGCTCGGCGAGAGCCTCCGCCTCGGACAGCGGCCGGCGGCAGGTCCAGCGGGCCCGGGTCGGCGATCCCGGGCGGCAGGGCCGCCTGGGTCAGCTCGTCGAGCGAGGCGTAGCCGGTGACCGCGAGCATGCGCTCCAGCTCGGCTGCGGGACGGCCCGATGTGACGTGATTCGAAGTTCCTCACTGACTCAGCGCTCAAGGGAGCCTCCAGAGGGAGCCGTCAGGCACACTGGGTGCCCGCCTGGTCCTCCCCCTCTGTCGTCACCCGCTTCGTCACCGCTGGCCTGGCCGCAGCCCGGCTGGGAAAACGAAGACTCCAGAGATGCCTGTCCCGTCCAGTCCTTGCTGCCTGAGAGGTTCTGGGGAGATTGCCCCTTCGGCGTCCCGCGCTGGCGGCGCGGGCTCTCTCCCGGACGGTGTGATCAGCTATCCCGAGTCTACCCGAGCGGTCCCGCTGGCCGCGGGCGGCACACCCGGGAATGACGGGCATAAGGGATGGCGGCCCGGAGCGTTGTTCAAAACCGGCTAGCGAGGGCAGGCCCGGAGGACCTGCCCGAGCGGCCGGTGCAGGTCAGGGCGATGCCAACCGTTCATGAGCATTTGAATAACGCGACTTTTGAATAAGACACCTGGTGTCAGCCGGTCTTCCGGGCCCGCCGCCGGGCCAGCTCGTCGGCGTGGTCCGCGGCCCCGGGCGGGCCGTCAGCCGCCTGCTCCGCGGGCAGCTCGGCCAGCGTGCCGTCTACTTCCTGCCAGACCCGGCCCAAGGCGATGCCGAACACGCCCTGCCCGCCCTGCAGCAGGTCCACTACCTCGTCGGGGGACGTGCACTCGTACACGCTGACGCCGTCGCTCATCAGGGTGACCTGGGCCAGGTCACTGGTACCCCGGGTGCGCAGGTGGGTCACGGCGGCCCGGATCTGCTGCAGCGAGATCCCGGTGTCGAGCAGCCGCTTCACGACCTTGAGCACGCAGGATGTCCCGGAAGCTGTATAGCCGCGCGGACCCGGACCCGGATGCGGCCCGGACGCTAGGCTCGACCAGGCCGGTCCGGGCCCAGTAGTCGAGCTGGCGGTAGGTGATCCCGGCGGCGGCGCAGGCGGTCGGGCCCCGGTAGCCGACGTCCTCGCGGCCGGGCAGCCAGGTCGTCGCCGAACAGCAGACCCTGCTCCCCGGCCTGCTGGATCGCGGCGCCGCGCACCGCTGCCGCCACGCCGTGGCGTTACTGCTGTCACCGTTGGTTACCGCCACGCCTGCCTCCGACCCGGGAACTGACCACCCTGGGTACTCGTCTCGCACGGTAGGCCGACAGACCGGGCCGTCAACGATCGGCCGCGGCGCGTCGCGGCTGACTCGCGGCCACGTCGGCTGCCCTGTCTGCGGCCGTCAGCTGGCCCTGTCTGGCTGGCCCTGCGGTGCTCCTGGCCATCACGTGGCCCGGCCGAAATCCTCCGGGCGTGATGGTGTCCAGGAACTCGCGGAACTTCTCGACCTCGTCCTCCTGCTCGTCCGGGATCGCGACGCCGGCCTCGTCCAGGACCTCCTCGGCTGGCGTAGATGGCGGCGCCGGTGCGCAGCGCCAGCGCGATCGAGTCCGACGGCCGGGCGCTGACTTCCTTGCCGTTGGAGAAGATCAGGTCCGCGAAGAAGATGCCGTCCCGCAGCGCGGTGATGTTCACCGTGCTGCAGCTGGACGCTCCAGCGCCTCCAGCACGTCACGGAAGCAGGTCATGGGTCAGCGGCCGGGCCGGGACCATGCCCTGCTGGGCGAACGCGATCGCGGTAGCCTCCACCGGCCCGATCCAGATCGGCAGGTACCTGTCCCCCTGCGTCTCCTTCAGCAGGACGATGGGCTGGTTCGTGGGCATCTCGACCCGGACGCCGACGACCTCCATCTTCCTCACGGCGGCTCCGTCCTCACGTGCGCCTGACGCGCTGCCTCAGTGCTGGACCCTGCTGAAGGCACTCCCTTGCCAACGTACACCCGCATCGAGCCGATGCCACGCCCGCGACCCGGCGGCGGATCGGCCCGGCAAACACCGGTGCCGCGCGTACCCGGTCCGCCGCTGCGGCACGATCCGGCGTCGCCGCCGAAGTCCGGCGCTCGTGCCCGGCGAGCCCGGCTGGCGTCCGGCGAACCGGCCTCGGCCAGCGCGCTGTCCATCAGCGCCGCGTGCAACCGCAGGGACAGCGCCGCGATCTCCCGCGCCGTCTGCCCGGCCCGGTCCCGCGACCCGGGGCTGCGCTGCCGCAGCGTGGGCGCGACCACCTGCTCGATCAGCGAGGTCTCCCGCTCGACCGCGGCCGCGCGGACCGCGCGCAGGTGCCGGGCCTGCACGCCGTACCGGCCGAGCGCGGCGATGATCCGCGCCGCCTCCAGCGCGTCCGGCCCGTACTGCCGGCCGGCCGCGCCGGACCAGCCCGAAGTCCTCCAGCTCGGCCAGGTGACGCGTCGTCGATCCCGGCCGCGTCGAGCAGTTCGCGGCGGCTCAGCGGCCGGGCGCCCGCCGCCCGGCGACCGTCCGTCCTCCGGGCCGGTCGTCCCCGCCGCGGCCGCAGCCGGTCCTTGATCACCCGCAGCGGCAGGTACTGGTCCCGCTGGGCGGTCAGGATGTAGCGGAGCCGGTCCACGTCGGCCGGGCCGAACCTGCGGTAGCCCGGACGGCGAGCGGGCAGGCTGGATCAGCCCCTCCGACTCCAGGAAACGGATCTTGGAGACGCTGACGTCGGGAAACTCGCCGCGGAGCTGGGCGAGCACCTCGCCGATGCCGAAGTATGCCCGGGCGGGCTGCAGCGCTCATGCCCCGACCTGTGCGCCTCCGCCGCCACGCTCCGCCTGCGAGCGCCGGGCCGGCGAGGAAGACCAGCCGGAACTTGCCGACCTGCACCTCGTCGCCGCCGGTCAGCGCGGTCTCCTCGATCCGCTCCCGGTTCACGTAGGTGCCGTTCAGGCTGCCGACGTCGCGGACGGTGAACCGGTCGCCGTGCCGGTAGAACTCCGCGTGCCGCCGGGACACGGTCACGTCGTCGAGGAAGATGTCGCTGTCCCGGTGCCGCCCGGCCGTGGTGATGTCGCTGTCCAGCAGGAACCGGCTGCCCGCGTTCGGGCCCGCGCTTCACCACCAGCAGCGCCGTGCCGGCGGGCAGCGTCTCGACCGCGGACGGATCGGCGAACGGCTCGTCGCCGAACTCCGCCTCGCCAGGTCGTCGCCGCCCAGCGAGATGATGGACGTGGTCTCCCCCGGGCGCTCGCCGCCCGCCGCGCGCGAGCATGGTGCCGCAATGCGAGCAGAAGCGCGCGTCCTTCGGGATTCGCCTGACCGCACCGGGTGCAGTAGACGCTCGGCATGTCGTGGCCTAGCCTCTCCTCTGCTGGCCATGGGCTCGGGGCGGGCACCACGTCGGCCGGCGGCCCGTGCCGTGTCGCTCGGACTGTGCTGGTCCACGCTACCCGTGCCGCACCGGGCCGGTCCATGCGCCACGCGCGGCGCCCGCCGGGCCGCAGCCGGCTCGGACCAGCCACGCGCGGTCCCTGGCCCGGGCGCAGGCTCCGCCGCTCCGGGACCCGCCCGGATGCACGATCGCGACGTCTCCGCCACATCCTGGCCGCACCTCCGACGCCCTGCCCATTTCGCAAAGCTGGATTGTCTCACGGGCACGGCATCCTCGCTGGACAGTCAGCCACGAGCGGACTAAGGTCCCGCGAGCTGACGCAAGCCTGCACGCTATCGCAGACCGGGTACTTCCTGCGCCACGGTCAGCAGGCCCGGGGGCTATGCCCAGCCCGCGCTCAGCTGCCCGCCCGCTCCACCACGGCGGCCCACTCGTCCAGCAGGGCCTGCGCTGTGTCCGCATCAGCGCCCTCGGCCCACAGGTGGGTCACCGCATCGGCCGGGTCGGGCAGCACGAGCACCCAGCCGCCATCCGGCTCCACGATCCGGACGCCGTCCGTGGTGTCCACGGTCCGCGTCCCGGCGGCCTCGACCACGGTCCGCATGACGCTGCCCTTGGCCGCCCACGGCGTCGGCATCGAGCGCCTGAGCAGGTGCGCGGTGGGGATCCGGGCGTCGATCTGGCTCAGCGTCAGCCTGGTCCGGGCGACCAGGCCGAGCAGCCGGGCGAACGCGGCGATGCCGTCCAGGGTGCGGCTGAATTCCGGGCACCACGTAGCCGCCGCGGCCGTCCCCGCCGAAGATCACGTCCTCGCCCGCGGTGGCCTCGGTCAGCCCGTGCACCGACGTGGGGGTCCAGTCCACCTGGACGCCGTGGAACCGGCACACCTGCTCGGCGACCCTGGTGGTGGTCACCGGCAGCGCCACCCGGCCGGACCGCCGCTCGGCCGCGATCAGGTCGAGCACCACCAGCAGCGCCCGGTCGTCGCTGACCATCGCGCCCTTGTCGTCCACCAGCATGATCCGCTCACCGACCTGGTCGAACCGGACGCCGAACGCGGCCCGGGACGACGCCACCAGCTCGGACAGCCGCTGCATGCCCGCCCGCGACCTGGGCCAGCGCTCTGCGTGGGCGTCGCCTCGTCGAGCCGGTTGTTCACGGTGAGCACCTCGACCCCGATCCGGCCGAGCAGGCTGGGCAGCACCAGCGAGACCGTGCCGCCCGCGCAGTCCACCACGACCTTCAGGCCGGCCTCCCGCACCCCGGTCATGTCCACGCTGCGCACCAGCTCCTGCGCGTACGACTCCACCACCCGGGACGGGTAGGTCAGCTCGGCGATCTCGCCGGGGAAGGCCCGCCGGTACTCCTGCCGGGAGAAGACCCGCTCCAGCTTGCGCGCGGCCGCCTGGGACAGCTCAGCGCCGCGCTCGTCCAGGAACACGATGTCGATCGACTGCGGGTCGCCCGGGGTGGTCCGCAGCGCGATACCGCCGCTGCACGCGCTGCGCGCGGTCTGGAACCTGGCCACCGGCAGCGGCTGGGCCTCCAGGTCCACCACGTTGATGGCGCTGGCGTTGAGCGCGCCCTGCACGGCCCGCTTGAGCGCGCGGGCGGCGCGGGACACGTCCCGGGAGGTGGTGACCACCGCGCCCTTCTTCAGCGTGGTCGCGTAGGCGCTGGACAGCCGGACGCAGAGCTCCGGCGTGATCTCCACGTTGACCAGACCGGACACGCCCGCGCGGGCCGAACAGCGTGCGCTGCCCGCGGGACTCCCAGATGACGCTGGTGTTGACCACGGCGCCGGCCTCGATGGTCTTGAACGGGTAGACCTTGACGCCCGGCCGACAGGTAGGCCTCCGGCTCGATCACGCACTCGTCGCCCGACCACCGCGCCTTCCTCGATCCGCGCGGACGGCATCACGTCGGTGTTCTTGCCGATCACGCAGCCGCGCAGGGTGACGCCCTGGCCGACGTAGACGTTGTTGTGCACCACGGCCCGGTGCAGGAAAGCACCCTCCTTGACCACCACGTTGCTGCCGATCACGGTGAACTCGCGCAGCTCGGCGCCGGCCTCGACCTTGGCGTAGTCGCCGATGCACAGCGGCCCGGAGAGCACGGCCTCCGGGTCCACCTCGGCCCCCTCGGCGACCCACACGCCCGGGGACACCTCGAACCCGTCGATGTGCGCGTCCACCCGGCCGGCCAGCACGTCGGCCTGGGCCTTGAGGTAGCTCTCGTGGGTGCCCGACGTCCTCCCAGTAGCCGTCGGCGATCCAGCCGAACAGCGGCGCGCCCCGCTTCAGCAGGGCCGGGAACACGTCGCCGGACCAGTCCACCGGCTCCCCGGCGAGCACCTCGGCCAGCACTTCGGGCTCCATCACGTAGATGCCGGTGTTGACCGTGTCCGAGAACACCTGGCCCCAGGTCGGCTTCTCCAGGAAGCGCTGGATGCGGCCATCCTCGCCGACGATGATGATGCCGAACTCCAGCGGGTTGGGCACCCGGGTGAGCCCGACGGTGACCAGCGCGCCGTTTTCCTTGTGCGCGCGCACCATGGCGGACAGGTCGATGTCGGTCAGCGCGTCGCCGGAGATCACCAGGAAGGGCCCGTCGCGCAGCGCGTCCTCGGCGTTCTTCACGCTGCCGGCGGTGCCGAGCGGCATTTCCTCGGTGGCGTACTGCAGGCTCATCCCCACGTCGTCGCCGTCGCCGAAGTAGTTGCGCACCAGCGAGGCGAGGAACTGGACCGTGACCACGGTCTCATCGAAACCGTGCCGCTTCAGCAAGCGCAGCACGTGCTCCATGATCGGCTTGTTGCATACGGGGAGCAGGGGCTTGGGCTGGTTGGCGGTCATCGGGCGCAGCCGCGTGCCCTCCCCGCCCGCCATCACCACGGCCTTCACCGGTGACAAATCTCCTTCCGGTTATCCGCGCGTCTGCCCATCCTGCCTCATCCTGAGGTAGATCCTCAGCGGGGCAGGTGTGTGATACCCATCATGACGGGCCGGTGCTGGCCGGGCCAGCGGCCCCCGCCGGACCGGCGGTGACCAGCTGCCGCGTCTGGGCCAGGTACAGCCCGGCCGCCCACCAGTACAAGGCCGTGCCCCAGATGGCGAAGGCCCAGCCGAACACCCTGGCCACCTCGGCAGTGCCAGCCCGCGTGGTCGCCCAGGAACAGCAGCGGGAACGCGTACAGCAGGCACAACGTCGCCGCCTTGCCGACGAAGCTCACCTGGAGCGGCTCGTAGCCGCGGGACCGCAGCACCAGCAGGGCCACGCCCGAGCACCAGCTCCCGGCCGGCCAGCAGGCCGACCAGCCACCAGGGAATGATGGCCGCGCACCGCCAGCGCGATGATCGTGGCCGCGATGTACAGCCGGTCAGCGGCCGGGTCGAGCACCTGGCCGAGCCGGGACTCCTGGTTCCAGGCCCGGGCGATCTTCCCGTCCAGCCAGTCGGTCGCCGCGGCCGCGATCAGCAGGCCCACGGCCCACCCGTCAGCCCGTGGGCCGAGCACCAGCCACAGGAACACCGGTACGCCCGCGAGCCGGGCCATGCTGAGGCCGTTCGGCACCGTCCACACCCGCGCCGCCGGATCGGGCACCTGCGCCGCCGGTTCGGGCACCTGCGGCGGCGCACCTGGGCCCGGCGTGGGCGGCGCCTGGTTAGCCGGGGGCGGCTGCGGCAGGTCACCCGGCGGGACTGCCCCGCCCGCCCTACGGCCTCGGTTCACGGTGCGGCCCCTTCAGTCACGGTGCACACCCGAGCCGACCCTACCTGGCGGTGACGATGCGTGAGACCGCGAGAACCGGGTAGTGGCCCGCCTGAACTGCACGTACTCGATGAGCAAAGGAGCAGATCATGCTCACGCTGACCGATAGTGCTGTCACGGCTATCCGCAGCCTCACCTCCCAGCCCGAGCTTTCTGGTGAGACCGGCCTGCGTATCCAGGCCCAGGACCAGGGCGGCCCGGCCTTCCACGTGACACTGGCGGAAAGCCCGGTCGTGGGCGATCAGGTGATCGAGACAGACGGCGCGCGCGTCTTCCTGGAGCCCGGAGCGGCCCGCGCGCTCGAGGATAAGTCGCTGGACGCCCAGGTGGATGACGAAGGCACCGTCGCCTTCACCCTGGCCGAGCAGGCTGTCTGACCCCATTAGCCGGGCGGGGCGCCTGGTGGCCGCAGGCAACCCGGCCCCCAGGCGCCCCCCACCGGGCACCCCAGCACGGGGTGTCATGAGCTCAGCGGTGGCTAGAGCGCGCTCTAGTGGCGGCCGGTCCACTGCG
The DNA here is from genome assembly GCA_963804455.1 of uncultured Actinomycetes bacterium. Lineage (GTDB taxonomy): Bacteria > Actinomycetota > Actinomycetes > Streptosporangiales > Streptosporangiaceae > RYN-230. The sequence goes on along the minus strand of CAWDRD010000025.1, from coordinate 52,505 downwards.
GGCCGATCACGGCCCAGGCCGACTCCCAGCTGGCCAGACGGCGCCGGTTCGCGATCCGGTGCACGACAAGGGCGGCGGTCGCCGCGACGGCCAGGACCAGCGCCAGCGCACCCGCCGCGGCCATGGCGGCCCGGCCGACGACCTGGGCATGCTGGAGCGGCCGCCCGGCTGGCGCTCCCGACCGCGTGGTCCAGATCGGAACGGTGCGGCCCGCCTGGGTGCCCGCGGTGACCAGGACCGTGCCCTGGCGGTGCGCTCCGTCCGGTGCGGTCCACCAGGCTGGCACGTGCGCCAGGTAGGCCGAGGGGTCAGCCGGGCCGCCCGGGGCCGGGGCCGCGCGCAGCACATGAGCCTGGACCGCGTGCCACTGTGCTGACTCCGCCCGGGCGCTGCGCTGGGCCGCGGCGCCCGCCCAATCACCAGCGGTTACAGCCGCAGCCGGGCCTGCAACCGCGAACACGGCGAGCAACCCGGCCAGGAGGGCCCGCTCGACCCGGTCCGCGCGCCGCCGCAGCGGGTGAGGGGGCCGCCGCAGCCGCCGGAGCATCCGGGCCAGCCCTGTACCGGGCCTGGAGTATCCCATCAGGCTAGACCCCCCGTGACAGCCGACCTGCGCGGTCTCCTGTTCTAGGCTACCGACGCTGATGCGCGCCCAGGCCGATGCGCACTGTGACGGTGCGCACAGTGACCGGCCCGGGCTGGCGGTCAGCGGGCGGGATCCGTCCGGGCCCGGCGGCCCGCGTTCGACCAGGACGAGCGCACGGTCAGCCGGATCGGGCTGGCCGCGGCGGCCAGGGCCAGCGCGGCCTGGTAGCCGGGCGGCGCGGGCAGCGACACCAGCGAGGAGCCCCGGACCGGCATCGCTGGCACCAGGTGCTCGGGGTCACCGACCTGGGCCGGGAAGCCCAGCGGCGGGCTGGACGGCATGGCGCGCCACTGCGGGAAGCCGCCGAGCACCGGGAAACCACCTACCCCGTGCCCGATGCCCTCACCGGTGCACTTGAGCACCGCCTCGGCCCGCACCCACCAGGACATGATCAGGTCATGCCGGTCCACTTTCGAGCAGGCGTCCCGGCCCGGGCGGCGTCGTCCGCGTGCATGTCCGCGGCCAGGGCACACACGCAGCCCTCCGCGTCCTGCTCCACGTCCACGCCGACCCGCTGGCCGCGCGACCGCGATCGACCACCGCGTCCCCGCTGTGCGCGAGCGAGAAGTGCAGCCCATAACTGGGCACCAGGACCGGGCGGCCGGACGGCTTGCCGCACGGCGGGCACGGCTCCCGGCCGAAGGTCAGGCTGGACGGCGGCACGTCCAGGTAGCCGGACAGCACCCGGCGCAGCATCACGTGCGCGGCCGTGTACCGGCGCCGGTCGGCCCGGAACACGAAGGACGCGGCCCGCTGCGCTCCTCCAGGCTCGAGCTCGACCAGCTCCGTTCCGGCCCACGTACCGTGCCGACGTCGAGCCACCACACGTCGGCGGCAGCCCGCGGCGGCACCGGCAGCATCAGGCTCGCTCCCGGCGGCTCGCTGGCCACCCGCGCCGCCGATGAAAGCGGCGAGGGTGCCGAGGGTGGCCAGCGCGTCCAGGTTCAGGTCCTCGCTGGCGACGTCGATGCCGAACCGCTGCGTGTACCCCGCGCAGCAGCAGGGTGCCGGTCAGCGAGTCGAGGCCCACGCCCGGCCGAACAGCGGGGCGTCGAGCGGCAGCTGGCAGCAGCTCCGCCCGGCCGGTGGCCGCGGCCAGCATCTGGCGCAGCTCATCCGCGACGACGCCTGCCCGGCGTGTCCAGCGGGCGGCTCACGCGTCACCTGGCGCGTGCACCCAGTCCGGCAGCTCCGGGAGCGGGCCGGACAGATCGCGGCGGAACAAGGCCGGCCCATGCCCCGCGAGATCGGCCGCTGCCGGGGCCCGGAACCCGGTGCTGGCCAGCGCGAGCCGGAGCGGCACATTGCGGTCATTCAGCGCGCACGGCACCTGCACCGCTGCTGCCCCCGGCTGCGCCGCGGACCGGGCCAGCCAGGCCAGCAGCGCATCGATCACCCCGCGGCCCATCGCCCGGCAGGACATCATCAGCAGTGGCGCGGTCCAGGTCTGCCCGTCACCGCGGTCCACTACGCAGCCGCCGACCAGCCCGTCGTCACCGAATGAATCGCGCAGCCGGACCACCAGCATGTCCCGGTCCGGCGCGCCGATCAGGGCCTGGATGGCGGCGCCGGACAGGGCCTGGCCCGCCGAGTTGAACTGGCTGGTGCGCAGCGCGAGCTCGTGCAGCCGGGGCGTGTCCGCGGGCGCCGCGGCGGCGATGGTGATCTCGGTCGCGCAGGCGCGCAGGAAGTCCTCCCGGGAGCCACCGAACGCCCGCTCCGCGTCCAGCCTGCGCTGCCGCTGCGCGTACAGTTCCGCCCGGCGCCGCCCTTCGGCGGTGACCACCGCCGGGCTGAACTCCGGCCAGTCCACCGCCTGCGCCGCATCGTCCGGGGACAGCACGCGCACGGCGGGCAGCGCAAAGCTGACCTCGGCCCGCTCGTACGGGTCGTCGTCCACGAACGCCAGGGCATCCAGCCCGATGTTCAGGTCAGCGGCGATCCGGCCCAGCGCGGCTGACTTGCGGCCCCATCCGCATTCCACGGCCACGAACTCGCACCCGGTGATCTCAGCCGCGTACCGCGCGGCTTCGGCCGGGTTCCGGGTCGCGATCGCGTGCACGATGCCGCGCTGGCCGAGGGCGGCCAGTACCCCGGTCATGGCCGGGTCCGCGGGCGGCCGCTGCGGCAGCGACTCGAGGTAGATCCCGGACAGCAGCGTGTTGTCCAGGTCCCACACCACACACTTCACGGCGCCCTCTGCCGGGCCGGGCCGGGCCGGGCCGCCCGGCGCAGCTGGCCGCGCAGCGTCGTGCCTGGCAGGCACGCTCATCCCGCGCCTCCCCCACGGCCCGCTGGATCCCTGTTCTCCATGGTGATATGCGTCGCCTCGAATCCAAACTTCCGGTAAACCGCGCGCATGCCAACATTCCTGGCGTGCACCTTACCGGTGATCTGCCCGAAACCCGCGGTAACCGCCGCGCTCAGCACCGCTTCCATCAGCAACTCGGCGATCTGCGCCCGGTCCGGCCGGTCCGCCACGGCCAGCGACCGGAAGTTTCCGTACCGGGCGCCGGTCAGCGAGTTGGTACGCCCGGACAGCCAGGCCCAGCCCACCGGGACCGCCACGGTGGCGGCCGCGGCCGCCACCAGCGTCACCTCCCCGGGCTTGCCCAGCGCGCCAGCGACCCGCTTGCGGTGCAGCGCCGGGTCAGTGATCGCCTCGTCGCCAAAGGAGACCCGGGCGATGTCCACCTCGAACGCGGCGATCGCGTCCAGGTCCGCCTCGGTTGCGGCCCGGATCAGGTATGCCCTCCCAGCGCTGGCCGCGGTCACCGTGGCTCCAGCGGCTGCGGCCGGAACACGGTGCCCGCGCACTCTGGGCAGCCCGCGGACTTCAGCTCGCTGATCCGTGACCACCGGGCCCCCGGGCCCACCAGGTGCACTGCCTTGCAGCCAGCGCACTGGTAGGGCCGCGCCGCCGCCGCCCGCTGCCCGGCGGTGTACAGCGGGCCCGGGTAGCGGCCGGTGATCAGCGGGGCCGCCCCGGCCGTGCTGCGCAGGTGGAACAGATGGCTGGTGCCGGCCAGGATGCCCGCGCCCAGGTACTCGTTGAAGCCGGGCAGCAGCGCGCGTACGGTCAGGCCCAGCTGCCCGATGAGCTGCTGGGTGCGCAGCGTTTCCTCGGGACGGCGGGCGCCGAACGAGAAGAACACATGCTGCCCGGGTCCGTGCTCAGCGCGGACACCGCGCGGGACAGGAACAGCTCGGCCCCGGCCACCGTGTAGGGCGGGTCGGTGCACGCCACGTCGAACGCCCCGGTCAGCCGGGACGGCAGCGGCTCGCGCAGGTCATGCTGGCACAGTTCCACCTCGGTGCCGGTGCCGGCCACCCGCTCGGCAATGAAGCTGAGCACGTCGGCATCGGTGTCCAGCACGGTGAGCCGCCGGATCCGGGTGGCGCTGCCGGGCAGCGCGGCAAAGGCGGCCATCGCCACCGCGGTCAGGTCGTCGTCTCCGAGCACGATGATCGCCTTGCCGTCCAGCGCCCCCGCCTCGTGCATGCGCAGCACCCGGCGGATCTTGGTGGGCACGGTGCAATGGGCCTGATCCAGCTCCAGCTTGGCCGCAGGCCCACCCGCGCAGCGCCGGGCCAGGTCCTCGGTGAGCGCGGCGGCCGCGTCCGGGAGCGCGACACCTGTGCCGCTGCAGCACGGGCACCGGCCGGAGATTTCCGGCAGGCCCGTTCCGGGTTCGGGGCGGCCGAGAGCGGCCCGGCCTTCCGGGGTCAGCCGGACTGGCCGGCCCCGGTCCACCACCCCACGCTTGCGCAGCTCGTTGCAGACCGCGGTGACCAGCGGGACGGGCAGCTCCGCCAGCCTGCTCACCTCGCGGGCGGCCACCGGCTCGGCGCGGGCGATGGCCCGCATGATGTCGCTGACCCCAGACCGGCCTTCAGCCAGGCCAACAGCCTGAGCGACCTCGGCGACGACTGCGTCAACATCCATGGGTGTGATCAAGTATCGGTGGCAGGCTTCAGGTAACCAGGCGTGAGGTGAGCTGAGACGGGAGGCTGGCGGCACCGGCCGTGATCCGCCGTCCGGCCCGCCGCCAGCAAGTACGGTATTCTCCCACATCATGCCGGGCAACGGCGCATCCAGCGCGCACGCATCCTCCTGGCCGCAGGTGGCGGCGGTGCCCAAGGTGCTGCACGCGGTCGACGCCGCGCCCACGCCCGCGTCGCCTGTCACGGATCTGGCGGAGCTGACCGCCGCGGCCACCGCCGCGGTCGGGGCCGGGCACGGCCACGTGCTCGGCACCAGTCATGTGGTGTTCCCCAACGGGGCGATCACTCTCGTGCTCATCCTGGCCGAGTCGCATCTAAGCATCCACACCTGGCCGGAGGACGATCTCGTCGCGATCGACCTGTTCAGCTGCGGTGCGATCGACGCGCCCGCGGTGCTCGGGGAGCTGGTCCGGCGACTCCGGCTGGAGCACGTCTCCATCCGCCAGCTGCCCCGCGGCCATCAGCCCGCCAGCAGCTGACCACGGCGGCCGGCCAGGCCGGTCAGGCCGGGCTGGACAGGGACAGCGCGAACCTGTCCTGCGGATCGGTCCACCAGGCCTGGAATGCGAAACCAGCCGCGGCGAGCTCCGCCGCCACCCTGGCCCGCCGGAACTTCGCCGATACCTCGGTGCGCATCTCCTCGCCCGCCGCGAACGCCACGGTCAGCCCGATGGCGGGCAGCGTCACCGTCTGGTCAGCGGCGGAACGCAGCCGCATCTCGATCCATTCGGCCTGCGGATCCCACAGTGCCACATGGTCGAACGCGTCCAGATCGAAGTCCGCGCCCAGCTCCGCGTTGAGCACGGCGAGCACGTTCTTGTTGAAGGCGGCGGTCACCCCGGCCGCGTCGTCGTACGCCGCGACCAGTACCGCCGGGTCCTTGACCAGGTCGGTGCCGAGCAGCAGCGCATCACCGGGCCGCAGCCCAGCCCGCAGCCGGGCCAGGAACGCGGCGCGCTCCGGCGGCAGCAGGTTGCCGATCGTGCTGCCGAGGAAGGCCACCAGCCGTGGGCCCGGCCGCCGCGGGCAGGCCCAGGTCGGCCTCGAAGTCGGAGACAACCGCCGTAACCGTCAGCCCCGGGTAACTGGCCAGCACCCGGTGCCCGGCCGCGACCAGTGCTGATTCACTGACATCGACCGGCACATAGCTGCGCAGGGTGCCGGCGTCGCGCAGCGCGTCGAGCAGCAGCCGGGTCTTCTCCGACGAGCCGGACCCCAGCTCGACCAGGGCGCTGGCGCCGGTGATGGCGGCGATCTCGGCGGCGCGGTCGACCAGGATCGACCGCTCGGCCCGGGTCGGGTAGTACTCACCGAGCAGCGTGATCTTCTCGAACATCTCGCTGCCCCGCTCGTCATAGAACCACTTGGGCGGCAGTGTCTTGGGCGTGGCCGTCAGGCCGGCCCGGGCGTCCTGGCGCAGCGCGGTGGCCAGGAACCCGTCCGGCAGCCGCCGGTCGATGTGCAGCTGGGTCATGAGCCCGCAGTCCTTTCCTGATCCCTCGTTGGATGCAGTTGCCGTTGCACGCGGTTGCGCCAACGGTCAGCCGGCTGGTTTCAGCGGGCTGATGCACACGGTGCCGGCCTGGGCGGTCAGCACGCAGCGATCCGGCACCTCGATCCAGCCGGGCTCGTCGTCGCCAGGCTCGGAGGCGACCACGGTGCAGCCGGGCCCGGTCCGGTGCCACAGGGTGTCGCCCGCCGCGGTGGCCGCGATCTGCCCGCCGTCCGTGAGCAGGAAGTTGAACCGGCCACCCACGCCATGGGCGTCGAGATCCGCCACCGTGGCGGCGCAGCGCGTCTGCGGCAGGCTCCCCGGCCCGCAGCCGGTGCAGCACGAGGGCCCAGGCCAGCGCCGAGTCGGTGCGGGCCTCCAGCGCGAGCAGCTCCGCGGCAGGCAGTGTGGCGGCCAGCCCGGCGGTGGCCGCGGGCCAGCCGTCCAGCCGCCCGTTGTGGCTGAACAGCCACGGGCCCGCGGCGAACGGCGCGGCGGCCGACTCGCCCGGCGCCGTCCCGTCCGTCGCGGAGCGGACAGCGGCGAGCAGCGCCCGGGTCGTGACCACCCGGGCCAGGTCGGCGAAGGACGGGTCAGCCCAGACCGGCCCGGCCCGCCGGTACCGGGCGGGCACCGGATCACCGCTGGCGTACCAGCCCACCCCGAAACCGTCCGCGTTCACCGTGCCGTGCTGCTGCTGCCGCGGCGCCCAGGACTGGCGGACCAGGCCGTACGGGGGGTCGGCGAGTACGGAGCGCAGCGTGGCTGGTGGCCCCAGATAGGCCAGATGGCGGCACATCCCGCAGGCTCACTCCCCCACGGGCCGGGCGTCCCGGGCGGTGCGGAACCCGGCGAAGATCTGCCGCCGGATCGGGTAATCCCAGTTACGGAACGTGCCCCGGCAGGCCACTGGGGCCACCCCGAACGACCCGCCGCGGAGCACCTTGTACTCAGGGCCGAAGAACACCTCCGAGTACTCCCGGTAAGGCCACGCGCGGAACCCTGGGTACGGCAGGAAGTCGCTGCTGGTCCACTCCCAGACATCGCCGATCAGCTGCCGGGCGCCGCACGGCGCCGCGCCGTCCGGGTAGCTCCCGGCTGGGGCGGGCTGCAGATGGCGCTGGCCCAGGTTGGCGCGCTGCGCGGTGGGCTCGTCGTCGCCCCACGGGAACCGCCGGGACCGCCCGGTGGCCGGATCGAACCGGGCCGCCTTTTCCCATTCCGCCTCGGTGGGCAGGCGCCGGCCCGCCCACCGGGCGTACGCCTGCGCCTCGTGCCAGCACACGTGCAGCACCGGCTCGGCGGCCGGGACCGGCTCGGTGATCCCGAACCTGGTGCGCAGCCAGCCGCTGCCTTCGCGCCGCCAGGACAGCGGCGCGGCCAGCCCGGCCCGCTGCCGGTGCGCCCAGCCTTCCGCGCTCCACCAGCGCGGCTCGTCGTACCCGCCGTCGGCGATGAACGCCTGGTAGGCGGCGTTGCTCACCGGGGTGGTGTCGATGTAGAAGGGCGCCACGTCGACCTCGTGCACGGGCCGCTCGTTGTCCAGCGCCCATGGCTCGGCGGACGTGCCCATCTGGAACGGGCCGCCGGATACCAGCACCTCGGGCGGCAGGCTCAGCGCGTCCGGTGGCGGCGGCGCGGGCGGCGGCGCGGTCAGCGCGGCGGCACCGGGCCGCAGCTGGTGGGTGATCAGCATGGTCTCGTCATGCTGCTGCTCGTGCTGGGCCACCATGCCGAACGCGAAGCCCCGGACGGCCAGCGGGTTACCGCTGAACCCGGCGCTGCTGAACCGGGCGCTGTCCAGCAGGTCGAGCACGCGCCCGCGGACTTCATGGGCGTACGCCCGCGCCTCGCCGGGCGGCAGCAGGGGCAGCGACGGCCGCTCCGCCCGCGGATGCTCGAACGCGTCATAGAGCGGGTCGATCTCCGGGTGCATCGGCTCCCGGCCGCCCACGTTCCGCAGCAGCCAGAGCTCCTCCTGGTTGGCGATGTGCGCCAGGTCCCAGACCAGCGGCGACATCAGCGGCGAGTGCTGGCGGACCAGGTCGGCGTCGTCCACCGCGTCGGTTAGCAGGCGGGTGCGCTCGCGTGCGGCCAGCAGGCTCCCGGCGATCACCTCCCGCAGGCTGGCCTCGCTGGGCTCGATCAGCGCGTCCGGGTCGGCGGGACCGGGCGGCGTTGCCGTCATGACTGCTCCTTTATCTCGGCGTCGGGGAGGTAGGCGTCGGGCAGGTAAGCGCCTGGCCGGCTGATGCCGCGTACTTCGTCCAGCCGGTCATCAGCCGGGCACCGGGCCCGCAGCACGTAGCGGTCGGCGTAGGCGGTGACCGCCTCGCGGATGGCCGTGGGGGCACCGGCCGGCCGAGGGCCGTGTCGGCCACCGCGAAGCACTCCTGGCTGGCGCGGGCCAGTTGCGGGTCGTCCAGCGCGCGGCGCGCCGCGCGCAGCCACGGCCCGTTGACCAGCGGCCGGCCGTGGCCGTTGATCTGGCCGGGCCCGCTGCCGCGTGGCTCATGCGGCGTGCCCTGCCAGAGCGGCTGCACCGCGACCATCGCCGCCTGGGCGGCGACGGGGTCATCGAGCAGGGCGGTGACCAGTGCCGCGGGCACCACCCAGCCGTCGCCCGGCTGCGCATCGATCACCCGCAGCTCCAGGTGGCCACGCGGGCGGACCGGCGGGAACAAGGTGGACATGTGATAGCTGAGGTCGTCGGCGGTGGGCCGGTCCGCTTCCGGGCCGCGCAGCCAGCTCCGGAAGGTCAGTCCGGCCGGCACGGTCCAGCACGGGGAACCGGGCTGCCGCAAGCACATGACCTCGGCGTCGAGCACGTAGTCCACCCAGGACGACCGGGGGTCAGTCTGCTCTGGCCAGCCATCGTGATGCGCCCACGGCTCGGCACCAGCGGGCGAGCGGGTCCGGCTCGGGATCCAGCCGGAACCACACCGCCTGCCGGGTCGATTTCCAGCCAGACGGCCAGCCGCCTTGCAGCGGGGAGTTGGCGAACGACGCCACCAGCACCGGGCCCAGGGCATGGAGCAGATGCCAGCGCCAGCGGAAGCCGTCCGGCCCGTGGTTGTCCCGCCCCGCGTCCACGCACACCTGGACCGAGGCGGTGCTGCACATCATGAACCGGCCGGACGGGCCGCTGCGATCGAAGAATTCCTCCATTGCCGCATATCGCGGCAGGTCAAGCACGCGCCGCGGAGGCCGGAGGGGGTCGAATTCCATGACCTGCGAGGCGGAGCCCGGCGGGCGCGAGCGCCTGCCGGATCGCGGTCAGGTCACTGCGGGCAGCCGCCACGCAGGGGCCCAGGCCTGGTGCGGCCGCGGAACTCAGCTCGACCTGGCCGCCGGGCTCGGTGGTCAGCAGGCCCCGGCCAGGGAGCGCCCCGGGTGTGTCCAGGCGGGCGAGGGCATCGGCTACCCGCCGCTGGTCCACGGGCAACGCTGGATCGCGGTCATCACAGACCAGCCACTCCAGCTCAACGCCCACCCGGCGGGGCGGACCGGTCTTGAAGCAGATGCCATGCGCGTGTTCCTCCGCCTCATCCTCGGTGAGCGGCGGCTCAGGCACGCGGGCACTATTGCTGCGCCCAGCGGTCATCTCAGCTTGCCCCGTTCGTGTCGGTGGACGGCACCTAGGTAACAACCATGCACTGCGGGCACCGACATTCCACCCTGCTCTACCCTGGGGCCCGCAGCCGAAGCGCCCCCGGGGGAGGAGTCCGATGCCTGAGCGTGAAGTGGACGTGGTCGTCATCGGCATGGGACCGGGCGGCGAGGACGCTGCGGAGCGGCTCGCCGCGGCGGGCCTGGCCGTGGCCGGGGTGGAGTCCCGGCTGGTCGGCGGGGAGTGCCCGTACTACGGCTGCGTCCCGTCCAAGATGATGATCCGGGCCGCCAACCTGCTGGCCGAGGGCCGCCGGATTCCCGGCCTGGCGGGCCGCGCCCAGGTGCAGCCGGACTGGGCGCCGGTGGCCCGACCGGATCCGGGCGGAGGCCACCGACGACTGGGACGACCAGGTCGCCGTGGACCGGTTCACCGGCAAGGGCGGCCTGTTCTTCCGCGGGCACGGCCGGATCACCGCCCCCGGGCATGGTGACCGTCGGGGACCAGGTGCTCCGGGCCCGCCGCGGCATCGTCATCAACACCGGTACCGAGCCGTTCGTGCCGCCCATCCCCGGGCCTGGCCGGCACCCCGTACTGGACCAACCGGGAAGCGATCCGGGCCACCGAGGTGCCCGGCTCGCTGGTCGTACTGGGCGGCGGCGCGATCGGCGTGGAACTGGGCCAGGTCTTCGCCCGGTTCGGCGCCCAGGTGACCATGATCGAGGGCACCCGCCACCTGGTGCCGTCGGAGGAGCCCGAGGCCTGCGCGCTGCTCCAGGAGGTCTTCGCCCGCGAGGGCATCGACGTGCGCACCGGGGCCACGGCGTCCGCGGTACAGCACGACGGCAGCCGGTTCACCCTGGGACTCTCCGACGGGACCAAAGCGGCCGGGGACGCGCTGCTGGTCGCGACCGGGCGGCGGATCGACCTAGCCGGGATAGGCGCGGCCGTGGTCGGCGTGGACGAGAGTGGCCGGGCGATCCCGGTGGACGACCATATGCGGGTGGCGCCGGGGGTGTGGGCGATCGGTGACATCACCGGCCAGGGCGCGTTCACCCACATGTCCATGTACCAGGCGGACATCGTGGTCCATGACATCCTCGGCGAGCCGGTCTCACCGGCTGAGTACCACGCGGTGCCGCGGGTCACCTTCACCGACCCGGAGATCGGCTCGGTCGGCCTGACCGAGGCGCAGGCCAGGGATAAGGGAATGACCGTGCGGACCGGCTTCTCCAGGATCCCGGATTCCACCCGCGGCTGGATCCACAAGGCCGGCCACGACGGGTTCATCAAACTGGTCGCGGACGGTGCCGGGGGAATCCTGGCCGGTGCCACCTCGGTGGGGCCCGTCGGCGGTGAGGTGCTCAGCATGCTGGCCCTGGCCGTGCACGCCCGGGTGCCGGTGCGCCCGGCTCAGCGAGATGATCTACGCCTACCCGACGTTCCACCGCGCCGTCCAGCCCGCCGTGCAGCAGCTACTCTGACCGGCCCATACGCGCGCAGCGGGGAAAAGTCCATGACCGCTGGCACCCGCCTACCCTAACCACGGCCGGGCGGCCCGCGGCCACTTATTTTCGTTATTTTCGGCGGGCGTCCGGTCATCAGCCGCCGATCACGCCGGGCATGTTGCCGGGCCGCCCGGCCCGTGCCGGGGTTCCGGGCCACCGGTGGCAGGCAGGGACCGGTAAGTTTGGTGCCCGGACAGGAGGCAGCCAGATGAGTGGTGGGGTTGCGCAGCTGGTGCAGTCGGGGCCACTGATCCTGGCTGCGCCGATCGCGGCCGCGGCGGGCGCGGTCACCTTCCTGTCGCCGTGCTGCCTGCCGCTGGTGCCCGGCTACCTTTCCTACGTCACCGGAATGTCCGGCACCGACGCCCAGCGGGCGGCCGCCACGGCGGACGCAGAACTGGAGACCGCAGAGCTGGGCAGCGCAGGGCTGGACAGCGCAGGGCCGGGCAGCAGCGGGCCGGGCAGCAGGAGGCTGGGCACGGCGGCGGATCCGGGCGCCAGGGCCGCCGTGGCCGCGCCCGCCCGCCGGGGCCGCGGCCGGACCTTCGTGGGCACCCTCCTGTTCGTCGTCGGCTTCTCGGCCGTGTTCGCCTCCGAGGGAGTGGCCTTCGGCAGCCTGGGGGCAGTGCTGCAGAGCCACTCGGCCGGGCTGACTCAGGTTCTCGGCGGGCTGACCATCGTGCTCGGCCTGCTGTTCGCCGGGGTGTTCGACCGGTTCCCGGTCACCGGCCGGATCCTGCGGCCGTCGGTGCGGCCCCGGGCGGGCCTGGCCGGGGCCCCGCTGCTCGGCGTGCTGTTCGGGCTGAGCTGGACCCCGTGCATCGGCCCGACCCTGGGCACGGTGCTCACCATGGCCTATATCTCCGGCACCGCGGTGCGCGGCGCCATTCTGGCCTTTATCTACGGGCTGGGCCTGGGCATCCCGTTCCTGATCGTGGCGCTCGCGTTCCAGCGCGGGGTGACCACGTTCCAGTTCGCCCGGCGGCATGCCCGCACGATCACCCGGGTCGGCGGCGGGCTACTGGTCATGGTCGGCCTGCTCGAGGTCACCGGCGCCTGGACGGCGGCGCTGCTGTGGCTGAAGGAGCACTGGATCAGCAACTACCAGGCGCCGCTCTGAGCGCAGGCCGTCCTGCCCACCGGGGCCTGCTGGGCTGAGTCTGCTCGGCTGAGTCTGCTGGGCTGGCGGTCAGCGTGACCGGGGCGGCAGCGGCGGCCGCTGCTTGGACGGCCGGCCCGAGGTGTCCGGCGGACGGGCGGGCGGCCGGATCTCGAGTTCGGTCATGGCCAGCCGGACGGCCGTCTCCAGCTGGACGTCCCGGCCCTCCGCCCAGTCCTGCGGCGAGATGAGCACCTCAACGTCCGGGTCCACGCCATGGTTCTCCACCCCCCAGCCCCAGCGCTGCAGCCAGATGGCGTACCGCGGCACGGTCATCGAGGTCCCGTCTACCAGCGTGAAGGCGCCGCCGATACCGATCACCCCGCCCCAGGTACGGGCGCCAACCACCGGGCCGAGCCCGAGGATGCGGATGGCCGCGGTCACGATGTCCCCATCCGAGCCTGCGTTCTCATCCGCCACCGCGACCACCGGCCCGCGCGGGGTGTCCCGCGGGTAGGTCGTCGGCCGCTGGCCGCGGGGTACGTCCCAGCCCATGATCTTGCGGGCCAGCTTTTCCACCACGAGCTCGGAGACATGGCCGCCGCGGTTCGACCGCACGTCCATGACCAGGGTGTCGCACGCCATCTCCACCCGCAGGTCACGATGGAAATGCGCCCATCCCTCCCCCATCATGTCCGGGATGTGCAGGTAACCGGCCCGTCCGCCGCTCAGCTCCCGGACCAGGCGCCGGTTACGGGCCACCCAGTCCTGGTAGCGCAGCCGCCGGTCGCTGGACAGCGGGGTGACCGCGATCCGGCGGGGCGGCTCCCCCTCCCGGGCCACGGTGAGCTCGACCGGCCGCCCGGCGGTGCCGACCAGCAGCGGCCCTGGGCCGGCCGCCGGGTCCACCGGCCTGCCGTCCACCGCCAGCAGGATGTCGCCGGGCCCGACCCCGGCACCTGGGGCCGCCAGCGGCGACAGCGCGCGCGGGTCGGAGGACTCGCCGGGCAGCACCCGGGCGATCCGCCAGGTCCCGTCCGGGGCCTGGGTCAGGTCTACACCGAGTAGCCCGACCTGGCCACTCCCGCCGTTGCCAGGGCTGGCCGCGGGCCGGACGTAGGCGTGTGAGGTGCCCAGCTCGCCGACGACCTCCCAGAGCAGGTCGGTGAAGTCCCGCGGCCCGCCGATCCGGGACAGCACCGGGCGGTAGCTCTCGAGCACGCCGTCCCAGTCCACCCCGCACATGTCAGCGGTCCAGAAGTCGTGCCGCATGTACCGGCCGGCCTCGGTGTAGGCGTGCCGCCACTGCGCCACCGGGTCAGCCAGGAACCGGGCCCGGGACAGGTCCACGGTGACCGTGTCGGCGCCGTCCGGGTCGGCCTTGCGCTGCGCGGGGACGATCCGCAGCTCGCCGCGGTCCCGCACGACCAGCCAGGTGCCGTCGCCGCTGACCTCGAACCAGTCCAGGCCGGAGACGAGCTCGGTGGTCTTCCGCTTGGCCAGGTCGAAGCGCTCCAGCACCGGCCGGGCCTTTTTCCCGTCCGGGACCGCGGCGCCCTCGCCCAGCACCCCGGCCAGTGGCTCCTTCAGCCAGGCCAGGCCGCCGCGGACCCAGCGGAGCGAGGAGTACCGCGACTCCGGCACCGGCAGCGCCAGCACCCGCTGGGCCAGCCCGTCGAGGTCCACAGTGACCGGCGGCACAGCATCCTTTCGCTGGCCCGCGCCCTGGTCCGCGGCGGCCGGGGTCCCACTGGTGCCGTCCGCACCGCCCGGCTCAGCGCCGGGGGCGGGCCCGGCCGGGCCCGGCGCAGCCCGGTGCTGTCCTCCTCCTCGCCGTCCTCGTCGCCGTCCTCCTGATCGTCACCAGGCCCGTCACCGACCGGCCGGCCCGCGGGGAGCGGGCCGAACGGGGATGGGGTCGCGGCGGCCAGCGGCAGCAGGTAGGGCCGCGACCCGAACGGGAAGGAGAGATCGAAGAAATGCGCGTCGTAGACGGGGTCGAAGATCCGGGTGGACAGGAACGCCAGGTATTTCCCGTCTCCGGTGAACGCGGGCTCGTCGTCGATGAACCGCCCGTCGGTGACATCCACCACGCTGGCGTCCGCCAGCCGGGCCAGCCGGATCCGGCTGAGCGGCGACTGGCCCGGCTGGGACCAGGCGAGCCAGGCCGAGTCCGGGGCATAGGTCAGCCCGGACACCGCACCATCCGACGACTGGGCCAGCTCGCGTCACCTCGCCGGAGGAGACGTTGACCAGCAGCAGGCGGCCATCCCGGGCCGCCGCCGCTACGGTGCTCCCGTCCGGGGCCGCGGCCAGCTCATCCACCAGGCCCAGCTGGCCTTCGGCCAGCCGCCGCGGGCCAGCCGGTGCCACGCCCACGGCGAGTTCCGGGCCACTGGCCGGGGCTATTTCCAGCGCGTCCAGCCCGCCCGCGTCGCTGATCCAGGCCACCTGCCCGCTGCGGCCGAGCACCCGGGGCATCCGGGCCCGGGCGTCCGGCGCCACGGCGAGCGCCCGGGCCGGGCCATCCCGGTGTGTCAGCCAGTGCACCGTCCCGCGCACCTCGACCGCGCTGGCCTGGCCCGTTTCGTCGCAGGACAGGTCGCCGAGATGATCGCTGGCGGAGATCAGCCGCGGGGCCAGGCTCAGCATGGCCGACCCCAGGCTGATCTCTACTGGCCGCGGCTCGCTGTCCGAGGTCAGCTGGTCCAGGATCCACGGCTGGCCAGCGCACTGGTAGACCACCCGGGTGCCGTCCGTGCTCGCGTGCCGGGCGTAGAAGCCGTCGTGGTCGGTGTGGCGGAGCAGATCAGAACCGTCGAGCTGGCAGGAGTACACGTTGCCGGTGCCCTCGTGGTCGGACAGGAAGGCCAGCCTGCCGCCCACCAGCATGATGCTGGCGAACTGGCCGGGCAGCTCAGCCAGGATGCGCCGGAACTCCGCACCCGGCGCGGCCGTCCAGAGCCGGCCAGCGGTGCCGCCCCGGTACCGCTTCCAGTAGGCCGGGTCACGCCCCCAGCTGCCGTTCAGCAGGGCCTGCGCGCCCGCCTCGAGAGCTACCTCGGCCACGGGGCCGAAAGGCAGCCGGCGCGCCTCCCCGCCCCCGGCGGGCACGGCATAGGCCCACAGCTGGCGCTCGAACGCCTGCCCGCTGGCGGTCAGCGCGAGTACCTCACCATCGGTGGTCCAGCCGCAGATCTTGACGTCCGGCTCGCCCCAGTAGGTCAGCCGCCGACCCGCGCCGCCATCGGTGTCGGCCAGGTAGACCTCGCCCGGCCCGTCCCGCCAGCTGGCCCAGGCCACTGACGCGCCGTCGCGGGCGAAGCGGGGCTGGCTGACCTGGGCCCGGTCCGCGGACAGCCGCCAGGCCCGGCCGCCGGACACCGGTGCCAGCCAGATGTCGTCTTCGGCCACAAACGTGAGCAGGTCGTCCTGGAGGTGCGGAAAACGCAGGTACCCGGCTGACGTCATCGCATCATCGTAGGACCAGGCCGGCCCGGGCAGCCCTGCCGCCCGGGCGCATCGGGCCCACCCTTGGCCGTCCCCGGCGGGCGCGTCTGGCTGGCCCGGGAAAGCGGGCCGTCAGCCATGGTCAGCAAGACGCTACGGGTGCTGGCGCACCGGGCGCCCACCGACCTGCTGCACCTGGACCCAGAATGCCAGGGACCCGAAGGCTAGCGATCCCGGATGTTCAGGGACCCCGAATGTTTGGGACCCGAAGGTTGAATGTTAAGGACCCCGACGGTCAAGGCACCGGCGGCTGACATAACCGGCCGCTCGTCATACCTTGCGCCATTGCGGCACCCAGGCACCGTCGGTGACCTCGTAGTCGCCGAACAGGGCGGGCGCCTCGGCCCGCATGAGCTCGGCGATCCGGCCGAACACCAGCCGGATCTCCTCCTCGGCCCCGGGATCGGTCCTGGCTTCGATCGTGTGCCGGAGCGTCCGGATGTTCGCGGTCCAGACGATCCCGGTGGCCACCCCGTCCGGCGCGAACCGGCGCATGAACGAGGTCTTGTGCTTCTTTTCGTGGAACGGCACGCCCTCGTCGTCCAGCCCGAAATGATCCGCCATCCAGCGCTGGAACTCCTCCAACTGATCCACCACAGCGGTGGCCCGCTTCATCAGCTCCGGGTCCGCGCGAGCCCAGTCCGGGAACCAGAACGGGATCTCGTCCAGCCGGACGAAACGCAGCGACTCCTGGGACACCGCGGTGCCCGGCCGGTGCCGGACCAGCTCATGAGTGAAAATCCGGCTCACGTTGTGCAGCACGAACGTGAAGCTGGCGTGCTCCAGCACCGAGCCGTGCGCCTGCTTGAGGATGTTGCGCAGGTACCCCTCGTGGTCGTTGCGGACCCGGCCGACGTTCGGGTTGAGCCCGGGCTCCCAGGCCCGGTAGCACATCTTGCCGGCGAACTCGGCGAGGTTCTGCGCGTCGCTGGCTTTCTCACCACTGGCCAGCTCGCCGCGGTCTAGCCGCTCCAGCCAGCCCGTACCGCCCACCTCCTGGAGATAGGCGGCCAGCTGCTCGTAGTCGATGGCGGGCCGGGCGACCAGGAACACTTCCGGCTGGACATTTCTCATGGCACGGCACCCTACCCGGGGCCGCCGACAGCCCGGCGGCCCCACCTCGCAAAACTCTGGCCTACCCGGGCTCAGCCCAGCAGGGCGGGGATCCGGGACCGGCAGAGCCGGAGCACGTTGGCGATGACCTGATGCCCGCAGCGGCCGGAGGCGCTCAGGATCGACTCGGGGTGGAACTGTACCGCCCAGCGACCCGCCACATGGTCCTCGATGGCCATGACCACCCCGTCCGGCGGTCACCGCGGTCACCTGGAACCCGCCCTTCACCTGGTCCGCCGTGGCGTACAGGGAGTGATACCGGCCGCGATGAACTCCTCCGGCAGCCCGTCCAGCAGGCCGCCGGACGGCCCGGCCGCCTCGCCGGTGCCGTGTGCCGCAGCACCCGGCCGGGCTTGCCGTGCGCGGGCGTGGCCAGCAGGCCCAGTTCTCCCGCCGGCGTGCTCCACCATGGCCTGCAGGCCCAGGCATACGCCGAACGCGGGCAGCCCGCGTGCGTCGAGCTCAGTCAGCAGCGCGTCACAGCCGAAGTCGGACGGCTGGCCCGGCCCCGGCGACAGCACCACCAGGTCCGGCGCGTACTCGTCCAGCGCCTCGGGCGGGCAGCCCGGCGCGCAGCGTGCGCCACCTCGGCGCCCTGCTCGCGGAAATAGCCGGCGAGCGTGTGCACGAACGAGTCCTGATGGTCCACCAGCAGCACCCGCATGCCCTGCGCCCGGCAGGTCCGCCGGGCTGGCCAGGCCGGGCCGGCCTGGCCAGCGGCGCGGCGCCGCCGCGGCGCCTCGGCCAGCGTCTCCAGCAGCGCCCGCGCCTTGAGCTCGGTCTCCCGCTCCTCGGCGACCGGGTCGGACTCGAACAGCAGCGTCGCGCCCGCGCGGACCGCGGCCACCCCGTCGCGTGATGTGCGCGGTGCGCAGGGTCAGCCCGGTGTTCATGCCGCCGTCGAAGCCGATCTTGCCGACCGCCCCGCCGTACCAGCGCCGCGGCGCGCCCTCGTGATCCTCGATGAACTGCATGGCCCAGGTCTTCGGCGCGCCGGTCACGGTGACCGCCCACATGTGGGTGAGGAACGCGTCCAGCGCGTCCAGCCCCGGCCGCAGCCGTCCCTCGATGTGGTCCACGGTGTGGATCAGCCGGCTGTACATCTCGATCTGCCGCCGCCCGATCACCGACACGCTGCCCGGCACGCAGACCCGCGACTTGTCGTTGCGGTCCACGTCGGTGCACATGGTCAGCTCGGACTCCTCCTTGGCCGAGTTGAGCAGCGGCGCGGATGTTCTCGGCGTCCTCGAGCGGGTTCGCGCCGCGGCGGATCGTGCCGGAGATCGGGCAGGTCTCCACCCGGTCCCCGGTGACCCGGACGTACATCTCCGGCGACGCGCCGACCAGGGACTCGCCGTCGCCCAGGTTGAAGAAGAACTCATACGGCGCCGGGTTGCGCCGCCGCAGCCGTTCGTAGAAGGCGGCCGGTGAGGCGCACGGGCCACGGAACACATGGCTCGGCACCACCTCGAACAGGTCGCCGCGGGCGAACCGCTGCTTGGCCTCCCGCACGATCCGCGCATAGGAGCCTGGCACGGGGCGGGCCAGCGCGCCGTCGCGCGCGGCAGCGGTGCCGTCTCCGTGGGCCGGTGCTTCCGCTGTCTCCCGGGGCAGGCCGTCCGTGCTCCGGCCGCCGACGGTGAACTCGTAGCGGTACACGGCCGAGAACTCGCGCTTGCGGTCCATCACGTACAGCTCATCGGGCAGGTGCAGGACCAGGTCCCGCTGCTCCGGCGGGCGGGCGGCCGCCAGCCGGACCGGCTCGAACTGGAACGCGAGGTCGTATCCGAACGCTCCGTACAGGCCCAGGTGCAGGTCGTCGGCCGCGAACGCCGCGATCACCTCGCGGATCGCCGAGAACACGGTCGGCCGGCGGCTCCGGTCCTCCTCGGCCAGCATGCCCTCGGGCTCGGAGATGATCACCTCGACCTCGCGAGCCGGATCCGGGCCGGTCACCGGATCGCCCGGCCCGGCGCAGCGCATCCCCCAGGACCGGCAGCAGCACCTCCCCCCGGGCGTTCAGCGCCCGGGCCGCGATCCGCCGGCCGCGGACGACGATCTCCGCGCAGGGGTTCACGTAGGCGAGGTGCCAGCGGCTGTACCGGCCCGGGTAGTCCATGCCAGAGCTGAGCACGCCGCCGCGGCGCGTGTCGATGCGCTTGGTGACGGCGAGCGCATCGGGCGGGCTGAACGTCCCGGCGGTGCGGGTCACCCGCACGCCGCCCGCGGTGACGAACTCGGATCGCTCGCTTTCCTGCTGGTCCACCTGACATCCCCTTGCCTGGGCCGACCTCAGGCGAACGAATAAAGCGACCGCCGTAGCCGGACGGTCGCTTCTGATTTGGGCAGAACGCGAATCAGCAACCGCCTAATGGCGGCGCCACCACTGCTGCAGCACACTGCCGGTCCGTGCTGCACCGCTCGTTCGCATACCGCAAGCTTAGCGGCCAGATCGGGCCGGCGCCAGCAACCGGGTGGACCAGGTCAAGCCGGTGGCTGCTACCGCGCGGTGGCTGCTACCGCGCGGTGGCTGCTAGTGCGCGGGCGGCGGCTGGTCCGGCGGATGGGCCACGGTGGTGCTGGCGGCCGCGTGCGCGGGGGTGCCGACCCGGGCCGGGGCGATGTCCTGGCCGTCCGGGCGGTGTTCCGGCTCGGGTATGCCCAGCAGCCGGTACACCTCCGCGCCGTCCACCGTCTCCTTTTCCTGCAGCAGGTCGGCCAGCTGGTTCAGCTTGCCCCGGTTCGCCCGGATCAGCGTCACCGCGGCCTGCTCGGCTTCCCGGAGCAGGCGGGCGACCTCGGCGTCGATGGCGGCCTGGGTGGATTCGGCGTACGGCCGGCTGGACAGGCCAGGGCTGCCGCTGCCGAGGAACACCGAGCCGCCCTCTGGGTAGCCGATCGGGCCGATCTTGCTGGACAATCCGAACTCGCGGACCATCTTGATGGCCAGGTCGGTGGCGGAGGCCAGGTCGTTGGCGGCCCCGGTAGAACCCTGGCCCAGCTCGACCAGTTCCGCAGCCCGGCCGCCCATCCGCACGGCCAGTGACTCGGTCAGGTAATCCTCGCCGTAGAGATGGCGCTCAACTAGCGGCAGCTGCTGGGTGACGCCGAGCGCCTGTCCAGCGGGCAGGATGGTGACCTTGGACACCGGGTCGGCGTGCGGGGACAGCGCGGCCACCAGGGCGTGCCCGGATTCGTGCACGGCCACGGAGTGCCGTTCCTCGGGCAGCAGCAGGTTGGAGTCGGCGCGGCTGCCGAGCAGGATCCGGTCCCGGGCGGCGTCGAAGTCTGCCGCGGTGATCTTTTCGTGGTTGTTCCGGACCGCGGTGATCGCGGCCTCGTTGACCAGGTTGGCCAGGTCGGCGCCGGAGAAGCCGGGGGTGCCGCGGGCGATCACGCTCAGGTTCACGTCCGGGGCCAGCGCCTTGCCCCGGGAGTGCACGGCCAGGATCGCGGCGCGCTCGTTCAGGTTCGGCAGCGGGATGGTGATCTGCCGGTCGAACCGGCCCGGCCGCAGCAGCGCCGGGTCGAGCACTTCCGGCCGGTTGGTGGCGGCGAGCACCACGATGCCCTGCGTGGTGTCGAAGCCGTCCATCTCGGCGAGCAGCTGGTTGAGCGTCTGCTCCCGCTCGTCGTTGGATACCACGGCGCCGGTCCCGGCGCGGCGCTGGCCGATCGCGTCGATCTCATCGATGAAGATGATGGCCGGGGCCCGCTTGCGGGCCTCCATGAACAGATCCCGCACCCGGGACGCGCCGACCCCGACGAACAGCTCGACGAAGCTGGAGCCGGTGACGGAGATGAACGGGACGCCGGCCTCACCGGCCACGGCCCGGGCCATCAGGGTCTTGCCAGTGCCCGGTGGGCCCACCATCAGCACGCCGCGGGGGGCCACGGCGCCAAGCCGACGGTAGTGGTCCGGGTTCTTCAGGAAGTCAACGACCTCGCTGATCTCCTGTTTCACCGACTCGTAGCCGGCCACATCAGAGAACTTGGTCTCCGGGCGCTCGGCGTCGAAGATCTTGGCCCGGGCCCGGCCGACGCCCATGAGGCCGCCCAGCGGGCCGCCGGCCGCACCCGAGGCGCGGGCGATCCGCCGGTACAGGTAGAACCCGAGCAGCAACGGCGACAAGATGATCAGCCAGGTCAGCACGTCGGTGCCGAGACCGGTGCTCGGTGCGGACGCCTCGATCTCGACGTTGCTCTTCTCCAGCGTGGTTTCCAGTGGTGTCCCGGCGAACGGGAGCGGGATCACCGTGGTGTAGTCCTTGCCGTCCTTGAGCGTGCCGGTGGCCGGGGCGGTAGATCCGGTGGAGCTGTCCAGCGTGAACGTCTTGACCTTGTGCGCGCTGACGTCGCTGAGGAACTGGGAATAGGTCAGATTCACGGCCGGGCTGCGGACCGAGGGCAGCACGTAGAACAGCACCAGGGCGCCCAGCAGCGCGGCTGGCCACAGCCAGCGCAGCCAGCTGGGCGGCGGTGGCGGTGCTACCGGGGCAGGCTTGTCACCGGGCGGTGGCGCTTTCGGCTGCTTACTCATGGTCTCAGTTGTAACGCAGTGGCGGGCTGGTTTGTGCCTGGGGGCCGGCCCGCCGGATTCAGAACTCCGCCCAGGTGCCCGCGCCGGTCTCGGCGGCCTTCCGGTACGTCCCCACCGCCGCTACGAGATCCTCCACGGCCAGGCCTAGTGACTCGAACACGGTGATCTCGCGGTCATCGGCGCGGCCCGGCGCCGTCCCGGCCAGCACCTCACCCAGCTCGGCGCGGATATGCCCGGCCCCGATCGCACCGTCCGCCAGGGCCAGCCGGACGTCGCCGGACTCGGCGAGCGCGGACTCGCGGCTGTCCGCGAACAGCGCCGCGCCCGCCACGGTCGCGGTGTCCAGCTCGCGGGCTTCCGGCAGGCAGGCGCCGACGGCGTTGATGTGCGTGCCATCCGCCAGCCATTCCCGGCGCAGCACCGGGACCGGTGAGGAGGTGGCGGTCACCACGATGTCTGCCCCGCTGACCGCCTCCGCCGCCGACGCGCAGCCGCGTACCGGCACCGGCAGCTGCCCGGCCAGAGCGGCGGCGCACGCCCGGGCACGGTCCGCGGTCCGCCCGGCGATCCGGATCTCGGCCAGCGGCCGGTCCGCGGCCAGCGCCCGCGCGTGCGCGCGGGCCTGCACCCCGGTGCCGATCACCGCCAGCCGGCTGGCCCCGGCCCGGGCCAGCTGCCGGGTGGCCACCACCGACGCTGCCGCGGTACGGATCTCGGTCAGCGCCGATGCGTTGATCACGGCCAGCGGTTCCCCGGTCTGCGCGCTGGACAGCAGCACCACGCCCTGGTGGGCGTCCAGCCCGGCGGCCGGGTTGCCGGGCATGATGCAGATCGCCTTGAGGCTGAACGCGGCGTCACCGCCGGGCCGGGCGCAGGGCATGAGCGCCATCAGCCCGCTGGCCCCGGGCGGCCTGATCACCGTGCGCAGCGGCTGGTGCACCTCCCCGCAGGCCAGCGCCGCGAGCCCGTCCGCCACGAGCCGCGCGCAGTCGGGGTGGGGCAGGAGCTCATGCACCTCCCGGGCGCTGACGACGAGCAGTTTCACGTAGCCCGCTCAGCTCGCGTCAGCGGCCGGGTCACCCGGGGCCAGCCCCGCGGCTGGCCCCGGAGCGGTCACCGCGGCGAGGATCCGGTCCACGGTGTCCTCGATCCGCTGCTGATGGTCGGTCGGTGGCTTGTGCGGCATGCGGCTGGCCGCGGCCCTCTGCGGCGCAGCCGGGGCGGTGGCGGTGTCGGGCACGGGATCCTCCCGCTGATCGGTGAGCCGTCCCGGACAACGTAGCGTGCCCGCCCGCCGCAGCCGGGCGCGATGATCAAGGGATTACCCGGCCGGGGTCACCAGCGGCGCGGGGTTTCCCGCTTGGGTGGCAGCGGCTGCGGGTTCGAGATGCGGGCCATGAGCTCGGCGTCCTCGCGCATCTCCGCCTCGGTCGGGGACAGCGAGACGACCGCGGTGAGCACGAACGCGATGATGCTGATGCCTACGATCAGCGGGAGCAGGAGGGCCTGCGCGCTGACCCCGCCGCTGCTCATCGCGGCGGCCATGGACGACGAGCCCGGCAGCCCGTACACGTGCAGCGCGGCAATGCCGGTGTAGTGCATGCCGCTGACTGCCACCCCCATGATCAGCGAGGCGGCCAGGGTGGACCACATGGTGGTCAGCCGCAGCGCCGCCCACAGCGCGGCGGTGCCCGCCACCACCGCGATGACGATGGAGAGCCCGACCAGGACGGGGTTGTAGCGCATGGTGTCGGGCATCCGCATCGCCGCCATGCCGATGTAGTGCATGCTGGCCACGCCGCAGCCGATGATCAGGCCGCCGAGCAGCAGGTTGCGCGGGCCAGCGCTGCCGAAGCCGACGATCAGCAGGCCGGCGCCGACCACCGCCACCGCGATCAGCATGGACAGGATCGTGACCGGGACGTTGTAGGTAATGGTCTGGCCCGGGATGGTGAAGCCGAGCATCGCGATGAAGTGCATCACCCAGATTCCGGTGGTCGCGATGGACACGGTGGCGAGCAGCAGCCAGCGGGCCCGGGAGCTACCGCTGCTGGCCCGGGCCCGGGTGGTGCAGCGCAGGCCGAGAAAGCAGCCCAGGCAGGACATGACGTACCCGAGCACCGGCGTCGCCGGGCCGTACGCGAAGTTGTTGACGTGCACCATTACAGGAGCCCCTCCCCAGTGCAGCAAATGAACTAGTCCACTTGATAAAACTCAGCTGGCTCAGCCGCTACGCATCGTCAGCTTGCCATCGATAGACACGCCTGGTGATGGATAATTGTCGATTTGTGATAAGAGCAGGCCAATGAGGACCGGCTGCTTGCCAGGCTCCGGCGGGCGGCCCTGGCCGCCGGACAGTCCGACCATACCGGGTTTCCTCAATCGATTGCAGGGCGACCCCAGATTGGGCCGCCCGACCCGTCCCAAAGCTTGACGGGCGCGCGCCGGGCCGGGCCGCCGCGCCTGACCCGGCCCGGGTGCCCCGGCGGCCGGGCGGTCAGATGTGCATGCCCCCGTCCACCGCGAGCGCGGTGCCGGTCACGAACGAGCTGTCCGGGCTGGCCAGGTACAGCACGGAACGGGCGATCTCGTCGGCGCAGGCGTGCCGGCCCAGCGGGATCCGCGCCTCGAAGATCCGCGCGGCCACGTCGGCCGGGGCTCCGGTCGCGGACACCTCGATGGCCCGCTGGAACTCGGTGTCCGTCGGCCCCGGGTGCAGCGTGTTGACCCGGATCCCGCGCGCGGCCATCTCCTTGGCCGCGGTCCGCATCAGCCCCACCTGGGCGTGCTTGGCGGTGGCGTAGGCGCAGATGCCCGCGTCCGAGGTGAGCCCGACCACGCTGGAGTTGATGATCACGCTGCCGCCGGGCCGCAGCTCCGGCAGCCCGTGCTTGAGCACGAAGAACGCGCCCAGCACGTGCACATCCAGTACCCGGCGGAACACGTCCGCCGGGTACTCGGTGATCGGTGCGATGTCCCCGCTGATGCCCGCGTTGCTGAACAGGATGTCCAGCCCGCCGAACCGGCCGGCCGCCTGCCGCACCGCCGCGGCCACCTGCTCCTCGGCCGTGACGTCGGTGACGCTCCAGCCAGCGGCGTCCGGGCCCAGCTCCGCCGCGGCTTCCTCGAGGCGGCTGCGGGCCAGGCCAGCCAGGTGGACCCGGGCGCCTTCCGCGACGAACAGCCGGGCGGTGGCCAGGCCGATTCCGCTCTCGCCCCCGGTGATCAGCGCGACCTTGTTGTCCAGCCGGGCCATGACGGCGCCTCCTTTGTCACACTGCTGCCACGTGCACGCTGAGCACCGCGGACCGGCCGCGCCGGACATGAGTCAGGGCCCGGCCGAGCGTGTCCGGCAGGCGGCCCGGGTCGGTCACCGTGCGGGCGTACGCGCCGCCCGCGGCGGCCGCCACCCCGGCCAGGTCGGCCGCGGGCTGGAAGCTCGCGGCAAAGCCGCCCCGGGCCAGCTCCCCGTCGGGGTGCACGGCCAGCGTGGACAGCACGGGCGCTCTCCAGCCCCGGTTGTCGAAGATGACCGTGAGCGACGGGGCGTGGTACCGGCGGGCCAGCCACTGGGCCGAGGACGGCACACCGAACAGGTATGAGCCGTCTCCGACCAGGCTGACCACGGTGCGCTCCGGCGCGGCCAGCTTCGCGCCCACGGCCGCGCCGCCCGCCCAGCCGAGCGAGCCGCCGCCGCTGCCCAGCAGCGAGCCCGGGCGGCCGGCCCGCAGGTGCTCGCTGACCGCCTGGTAGCTCGTGATCGCCTCGGTGAGGACCAGCGCGTCCGGCCCGATGGCCTCGCGGACGCAGCCAACCAGGTACCCGGGGGTGATCACCCCGTCCGCCGGGGCCTGCTCCCGGGCCGCCCACTCGGCCCGCTGGGCGTCGTGCACCTGCCGGGCCCGGGCCGCCCGCGCCGCCACCACCGCGGGCGCGAGCTGCCCCCGCTCGGCCAGGCGGCAGGCCAGCTGGCGGACCGCGATGGCCAGGTCGGCCTGGGCGTACCGGCGGGCCGGCAGCTGCCACAGCGGCAGCTGGGCCTTGAGCGGGTCCACGTCGATCACGTACACCCCGGCTGCAGGATCCGGGCGGTTGACCGCGGGCATCCAGGGCACGTCGCTGCCCAGTACCAGGATCAGGTCCGCCGCGGCCAGCACCGGGTTCTGGGCCGGGTTGTTCCACTGGTAGCCCAGATGCAGCGGGTGATCATCGGGAAAGTTGACCCGCATCGGCACGGACTCCAGCACGCCGATCCCGGCCAGCTCGCACAGGGCGACCAGTTCCGGCACGGCCGCCGGGTCACGGCCCAGGTAGGAGGTGACCACGAGCGGGGCCCGGGCCTGCTCGACGGCGGCCGCGATCTCGTCCAGCACCGCGGGCACCAGCGCGGCCGGCCCGACCGGATCCCACCACGGGCCTTCCGGCGGCTGCGGCGGCAGTGGTTCTTCCAGCACCTCGCGGGCGGCGGTCAGGTACACCGGGCCGGCCTCGCTGCGGGCGATCTGCAGCGCCCGGCTGACCAGGGCCTTGGCGTTGCGCGGGGTGCGGATTTCGTGATCGTACTTGACGTAGCCGCGGACCAGCCCGCGCTGGTCCGCGGTGTCCTGCAGCCAGTGGATGAACTCAGTGCGGCTGCCCGGCAGCTCGCCCTGCTGGGTGACGGGCGACAGGCCAGCGAAGATCAGCACCGGGACCCGGCCCCGGGCGGCGTTGTGCACGGCGCCGCCCAGGTTCTGCGTGCCGCAGTCCACATGCACCAGCACGGCCTGCGGTTCGCCGCTGACCTGTGCGTAGCCGTGCGCGGCGCTGAGCGCCACGGTCTCGTGCGGGCACAGGATCAGCTCCGGGAACCGGCCGGTGCTGCCTTCCCGCTGGGCCCGCGCGTAGGCCTCTATGAAGCCGGTGTGGTCACTGCCCAGGTTCGCGAACGCGTACCGCACGCCCGCCTCGCGCATCGCTTCCAGCAGCGCGGTGCCGCCCGTGTATGTGGTGTCGGTCATGTGGTTCTCCGTACCCGGTAACCGACCGGCAGCAGCGACCAGCCGCGCCGCGCGGCCATTCCCCACAGCCCGGCGGGCGCGAGCAGCACCACCCCGCTGGCCAGCGCGCCCCACGACCACGCTGGGGAACAGGATGGCCTTGGCGATGCAGGCGATCTTGGGCTGGTAGCCCAGCGGGACGAACGTGGCCGAGATCCAGTGCCGCCAGTGGGCGAACCGGTCCGCCTCGGTCACATCGTCGGTGCGCAGAACCTGGGCCATGGCCACCAGTGCCTTCTCGAACCGATGGACAGTATGTGAACGATCGTACGTAACGCGAACTGCGGGAGGTAGGCGCTTAGCCGAGCCGGTAGACCCGGTGCGCGTTGCCGCACCCGATCAGCCCGGCGATCCGGAGCGCCTCCGCCGCGGTCCAGTCGCCCGCGGCCACCCACTCGCCGAGCACCTGCGCGGTCGCCCGGCGCCACAGCCGCGCCCCGAGGTAATGCAGTTCCGGCGGCCCCCACGCGTCGGTGGAGAACAGCAGCTTGCCGAACGGGGCCAGTTCCATGGACTCGGCCACCACTGCGGCCGCCCGGGCGCCCACATAGTTGACGGCCAGCCCGATGTCCGCGTACACGTGCGGGTAGGCCTGCGCCAGGTACCCGGCGTTGCGGTGGAACGGGTAGCAGTGCAGCAGCATCAGCGGCACGCCGCGCGGTTCCGCGAGCTCCACGAAACCGCGTAGCAGCAACGGATCACACCGCCGGAGGTCGGCGTCCGGATCACCGAACCCGGTATGCAGCTGGACTGGCAGCCCGAGATCCAGGCCCGCCCACAGCACATGGCGGAGCAGCACCGGGTTGGCCAGCCGGGCCGGGGCGCCCGCCGCGGTGGCCCGCAGCCAGCGGCCCGCGGCCTGGCTCACCTCGGCCGCGGACGGCGGCGCCGGGTCGAAATCCAGCCCGAACCGGTAGGCGATGATGCTCTTCAGCCCGACCGCTGTGGCGGCCCGCCGGGCGAGCGCCGTGCCGAACCGCTCTGCGAACCCGGCCGCGGTGGCGTCGCCCGCCTCGGCGATCTCCTCGGCCACGGACTCCAGCCGGACGATCTCGTCCGCGCGCACCCGGGACAGCTCACGCATGTCGGGCAGACTGGCCAGGCCTGGCGCCAGGTAGCCGGTATCGAGCAGGAAGTGCGCGATCCCGCTGGCCTGGAGCATCCGCCGGGCCACCTCGGCCACGCCCAGGCTGCCCCGGCGGGCCAGGTACTCGGCCGGGGTGGCGAACGGCTCCAGGCCGAGCAGCGGCGCGCACCAGCGGCGGATGGCCATGCCCAGCTGGGAGTCGAACTGGCTGGTCCCGGGCGGGGGTGGCCGGTCCGACTCGGTGATCAGCTGCTCGAACTCGGCCGCGCTGCTGCCCTGCAGCAGGACGGGATGCACATGGTGATCGACCAGGGCGAGCGAGGCGATGCCCTGGTCCAGTGCTGCCTGCTCGCTTCGTTCCTGGGTCACATCCGCACTCATGACATCAGGCGTAACACGGCGGGCCACGCTGGTACAGGGCCGGCCCGCCAGGCTGGCGTTGCGGGCTCCCGCGCGCTGGGGCTGGCCGGTGGCGGCGGCCGCGTTGCTGCGGTCATTGACACTGTTACGCGGCATCACCTAAATTCGCAATGTTCGAGCACAGAACTCGTGTTCGTTATGCGTACTTCATTCGCCTTGATTTTCTCCCTGGGAGTATCCCGTGGCTTTTCTCGATGAAGCGATCTGGCGCGGTAAGGCTTACAGCAGCGGGTGGACGGCCACCTCCGGTGGCGACGCGGCGGTGATCGAGCCAGCCACCGGGAGTGAGCTGGGCCGGGTCGGCATCGCCACCCCGGCGGACATCAGCGCGGCGGCCACCGCGGCCGCAGCCGCCCAGCCGGCCTGGGCGGCGCGGCCGTATACCGAGCGGGCGGCCCTGCTTCGCCGGGCCGGGGACATCTGGGCCGCCAACGCGGCCGAGATCGAGGGCTGGAGCATCCGGGAGGGCGGCAAGATCCCGCCCGCCGCGCAGTTCGAGACGCACGTGGCCACTGAGGAGGTGTACGAGGCGGCCACGCTGCCGACCCGGCCGTACGGCGAGCTGCTGCCGACCGAGTCGCCGCACCTGAGCTGGGCGGAACGGGTCCCGGTGGGCGTGGTCGGGGTCATCTCCCCGTTCAACTTCCCGCAGATCCTGGCCATCCGCTCGGTGGCCCCGGCGCTCGCCCTGGGCAACGCGGTCATCCTCAAGCCGGACCCGCGCACCGCGGTGTGCGGCGGGGTGGCGCTGGCCCGGGTGTTCGAGGAGGCCGGGCTGCCCGAGGGCCTGCTGCATGTGCTGCCCGGCGGCCCGGACGCCGGTGCAGCGCTGATCACCGAGCCGCTGGTGCGGGTCATCTCGTTCACCGGGTCCACCGCGGTGGGCCGGCACGTCGGGGCCCTGGCCGGCCAGCACCTCAAGCGGGTGCACCTGGAACTGGGCGGCAACTCAGCCCTGATCG
Source organism: uncultured Actinomycetes bacterium (assembly GCA_963804455.1). Taxonomy (GTDB): domain Bacteria; phylum Actinomycetota; class Actinomycetes; order Streptosporangiales; family Streptosporangiaceae; genus RYN-230. The sequence goes on along the minus strand of CAWDRD010000025.1, from coordinate 23,474 downwards.
TGCTGGACGACGCCGACATCGCGCAGGCCGCGTCGGCCGGGGCCTGGGGCTCGTTCCTGCACCAGGGCCAGATCTGCATGACCACCGGGCGGCACCTGGTGCAGAGTGGCGTCTACGACGACTACGTGGCGGCGCTCGCCGGGAAAGCGAGCCATCTGCCGGTCGGCGACCCGGCCAGCGGGCAGGTCGCGCTGGGCCCGCTCATCGACGAGCGGCAGCGGGACAAGGTGCACGGGCTGGTCACTGCGAGCGTAGAGGCGGGCGCCAAGCTCGCCGCGGGCGGCACCTACGAGGGCCTGTTCTACCGGCCCACCGTGCTGGCCGAGGTCGCGCCCGCGATGCCCGCCTACGCCAGTGAGGTATTCGGCCCGGTCGCCCCGGTGATCCGGTTCTCCACCGCGGACGAGGCGGCCAAGCTGGCCGCGGACACCGAGTATGGGCTGTCCCTGGGCATCCTGACCAGGGACGTGCTGCGCGGCCTGGACCTGGCCCGGAAGATCCCGACCGGCATCGTGCACATCAACGACCAGACCGTGGACGACGCGCCGAACACCCCGTTCGGCGGCCTCGGCGCCTCCGGCACCGGGGCCCGGTTCGGCGGCACGGCCAATCTGGACGCGTTCACCGAAACCCGCTGGGTGACGATGCGCAGCGAGATCGCACCGTACCCGTTCTGATGGCCACGCGTACCCAGGTCGGCATCGTCGGGGCAGGCCCGGCCGGGTTGCTGCTGTCCCACCTGCTGGCGCAGCGCGGAATCGACTCGGCGGTCGTGGAAGACCGCAGCCGGGCCTATTGCGAGGCCCGGCAGCGGGCCGGGGTGCTGGAGGCCGGCAGCGTGGCCCTGCTCCGCGAGGCCGGGCTGGCGGAGCGGCTGGATGCCGAAGGGCTGGAGCACGGCGGGATCTATCTGCAGTTCGCGGGCCAGCGGCGGCACCTGGACTTCCGCGACCTGGTCGGCCGGACCGTCACCGTCTACGCGCAGACCGAGGTGGTGAAGGATCTGATCGCCGCCCGGCTGGCCGCGGGCGGCGGCGCTGGAGTTCGAGATCTCCGGCACGGAAGTGTCCGGCCTGGACACGGACCGGCCGGTGCTGTCGTACCGGACCGCGGACGGCGAGCCACGCGAGGTGATCTGCGACGCGATCGCGGGCTGCGACGGCTTCCATGGCATCTGCCGGCCCGCGATCCCGGAGCGGTGTATGACCGTGACCGAGCGGGACTACCCGTACGCCTGGCTGGGCATCCTGGCCGACGTTCCGCCGTCCACCGACGAGCTGATCTACGCCCATCACCCGGACGGGTTCGCCCTGCATAGCCTGCGCAGCCCGGCGCTCAGCCGTCTGTACCTGCAGGTCGCCGCCGGAGGAGGACATCGCCGCCTGGCCGGACGAGCGGATCTGGGCGCAGCTGCAGACACCGGTTCGCGCTGCCCGGCTGGGAGCTCAAGGAAGGCCCGATCCTGGACAAGGGCATCACCCCGATGCGCAGCTTCGTCAGCGCGCCGATGCGCTACGGCCGCCTGTTCCTGGCCGGCGACGCTGCCCACATCGTGCCGCCCACCGGGGCCAAGGGGCTGAACCTGGCCCTGAACGACGTGGCCGTGCTGGCCGAGGCGCTGGACAGCCTGCTGCACGGCGACCCGGGCCCGGCCGACGCGTACTCCGACCGGTGCCTGGAGCGGGTCTGGCGGTCCACCCACTTCTCCTGGTGGATGACCTCCATGCTGCACACGGCGCCCGGCGCGCGACCCGATGGAAGCCCAGCTCCAGCTGGCCCAGCTGCGCTACGTCACCACCTCGCGGGCGGCCGCGGCGTCGCTGGCCGAGAACTACACCGGCTATCCGCCGCGGGCAGTATTAGCCCGGCGGCCCGAGCCCCCGGACCCCCAACGGCCCGGGCTGGGCGATGCGCCCGCTCACCCGTCGCCGCCGACGGATCGATGGCGCCGCGAGAACGCCCCCTCCGGGGGCGCCTCCCGTCGCCAGAGAGATGCCCCCTTCACCGGCTGGGGCTGGCCCCCGGGCCGTCACCGTCGCGGACCCAGGCCCGCAGCCTCTTGCGGTCCAGCTTGCCCACGCTGGTCAGCGGCATGGCCGGGATGATCCGCACCTCGCGCGGGTACTTGGTCGCGGCCAGGTGTGCCTTGGCGTGCGCGATGAGCTCGCTTTCGCTGGCGGTGGCGCCGGGGCGGAGCGCGGCGAACGCCACCACCTCCTCGCCGAGCCGGGGGTCTGGCCGCCCGACCACCCCGGCCTGGGCCACCGCGGGGTGCTCCAGCAGCACGTCCTCGATGTCGCGCGGGTAGACGTTGAAGCCACCCCGGATGATCAGGTCCTTCATCCGGTCCACCACGTATAGGTAGCCGTCGGCGTCCAGGTGGCCGATGTCCCCGGTGTGCAGCCAGCCGTCGCCAGGCAGCGCCACCGTGGTGGCCTCGGGCGCGTGCCAGTACCCGGACAGCACGCCCGGCGACCGGGCGCAGATCTCCCCGTCCTGGCCCGCGGGCAGCACCTGCCCGGCGTCATCCAGGATCGCCACCTCGCAGCCGGGCACCGGCTTGCCCACGCTGCCCAGCCGGCGCGCATCCAGCGGGCTGGCCGAGATGATCGACGCCGACTCGGTGCAGCCGTACCCCTCGTAGATCATCGCGCCCGGGACCCGCTTCTCGAACTCCTGCCGGGTGTCCGCGGCCAGCGGGGCCGCCCCGGAGGACACCGCGACCAGCGCGGACAGATCAAACTCCTCCAGCGGCTGGGCCAGCAGCATCTGGATCATCGACGGCACCAGCGCACTGCTCTGCACCCGGTGCCGCTGGGCCAGGTCGAGCCAGCCGGCCGGGTCGAACCAGCGCATCAGCACTGTGGTGCCCGGCTCGGTCGTGTGCAGCCCGATGCACGTGACCAGCAGGCCGTAGGCGTGCGCCAGCGGCAGCGGCAGCAGGGCCCGGTTCAGGCCCGCGTTCGCGGACACCTCGCGGGTGGCTGAGCCGCACCAGAACAGGTTGGCGTGGCTGAGCGGCACGCCCTTGGACCGGCCGGTGGTCCCGCCGGTGTACAGCAGCGCGGCCAGGTCGTCATCGGCCCGGTCCGCGATCGGCCCTGGCTCAGCCGCCTCGACCTCGGCGAAGTCCAGCACCGGGACCGGCAGGCCGGGCCGTTCCGGTGGCAGCGCCCCGGCCACGATGACGAAGCGGACCTCGGGCGTATCGTGCAGCACGGCGCCGACCTTGGCCAGGAACTCCGGGGTGGTCACGACACCAACCGCGCCGGAGTCAGCCAGTGCATGCTGCAGTTCGTCCTCGCTGACCAGGAAGATCAGCGGGGTCACCACCGCCCCAGCGCGCCACGCCGCGCGGTAGGTGATGAGCACCTCCGGGCAGTTGGCCATCAGCACCAGCAACCGGTTCCCCGGCTGCGCCCAGGCCGGCCAGGCCGGACGCGAACCGGGCGGCCCTGTCGCTCAGCGCGGTGCCGGAAAAGCGCTCGCCCTCAAAGAACAGCTCGTCGCGGTCGCCGTGCAGTTCGGTGTGGAGCTCGGCCTGCCGGGCCAGGTTCTGCGTACCCATAAGCGGACCATACGGTCGGCGGCTGGCGGACGTCCAGGGCCGGGCTCCGCCACGCCCGGCAGCACTCAGGTAGCCGGGGACGGGATTTCCGGCCGGCCGCGGCCACCAGCCACGACCTAACGGTTCGGGCGCTCGCCAAGGGCCGCCCGGCCCACTCTTCTGGGCCTGGGAGACGCTGCCCGGGCTGGTATGTACGGTGACGTGAAAATGGCACCCCGTAGCACCGGTCGCCACCAGCACAGCGAGAATCACCGCCGCGATAAGCCGCCGTGTCATACCGCCGCCCCCGGCCGGGCCCACTCGCGCAGCGTGGGCACCCATCGGCGATCGGAGTTCACTCCGCTGAAATAGCGGAAACCAATCAGCAGGTAGACAGGTTCGTCATCGGCAATGCCTAGCACAAGTGGCTTGCCGAGACTTCCAATGAATCCCAGGCTAGACCAATTCCCGCCCCGGACCCCGGCCGCTTGCCAGCGCCGGTATACGCTGGTGAACGTCAGGTCCACCGCACCTGGAGCATCCCCTCCTGCTCTACCTGCTCGCCCTCCCGGCATCCCTTCCGCTGGCTCTGCGCCGCCGCTGGCCGCTGCAGGTATTCGCGGTGGTCCTGATCGCGAGTGTGGCTTTCGGCGTCCTGGGGGCGAAGTTCTCGACCGTCACGGGCGCGACCTACGCGCTGTACATGGTCGCGGTCCGGGAAAACCGGAAATGGTCGCTGCTGGCGCTGGCAGCGATCGAAGCCGGTGTCGCTGTGAACTTCGCACTGATCACCAAGAGCACCAGTAACCCGGTTAACGGTGCATTCACAGCTCTGGTGCAACTCACCGTCTGGGTCATCGGCGACGGCGTCCGCCGCCAGCGTGCCTACGCCGCCCGCCTGCGAGAGCAGTTGCTACAGCATGCCCTGACGGAGCAGCGGCTCGAGATCGCCAGGGAACTGCACGATGTGGTCGCGCACGCGATGAGCGTCGTCGCCGTTCAAGCCGGGGTCGGCAGCCACCTGATCGCGACCCGCCCGGACGAGGCCGCCAAGTCGCTCGGTGCCATCGAGGCGACCGCGAGGGCGGCGCTTTCGGAAACGCGGTACCTGCTCAGCGCGCTGCGGAATGACGGCCACGATCCGGCAAGCCTGACGCCGGTGCCCGGAATCAGCAGTGTCGGCGGCCTGATCAAGCAGGTCACCGAGGCCGGACCGCCGGTCTCGCTCCGCATTGAAGGTCAGCCGCGCGCACTGCCGCCGACCCTGGAGCTGTCGGCGTACCGGGTGGTTCAGGAAGCGCTGACAAATGTCGTCAGGCACGCGGGCCGGTCGGCTAGCGCAGAGGTAGTGATCTCTTACGAGGACGGGGGCGTGCTGGTGACGGTCACCGACAACGGATGCGGACCAGGGCCGGCGCAGAACAGCCACGGTCCCGGTCATGGGCTGACCGGGATGCGGGAGCGGATTTCGCTGCTGGGCGGCGAGCTGCGCGCCGGACCGCGGCGCGAGGGTGGCTATCAGGTCGTGGCCCGGCTGCCCGCCCCAGCAGGCACCCAATGAGTATCCGGGTAGCCATAGCTGACGATCACGCCCTCGTCCGCGTGGGCTTCAGCGCGCTCATTGAGTCGGAGCCTGGCCTCGAGGTGGCGGGCGAGGCAGCCGACGGCCTCGCCGCCGTTGAGCTGGCCAGACAGGCGAACCCGGACGTTGTCCTGATGGATATCAGGATGCCGGGGATGGATGGGGTGACGGCCACCAGGGAGATTACCGGCCTGGAACCGGCCGGACGGCCTATCCGGGTCCTGGTACTGACGACCTTCGACCTCGATGAGTACGTCTACGCTGCGCTGCGGGCCGGCGCCAGCGGTTTCCTGCTCAAGGAGACGCCGCCGCGCGAGTTGCTTGCTGCCATCAGGGTGGTCGCGGCCGGGGACGCGCTGCTGTCCCCGAGTGTTACCCGAAAGCTGATCAGCGAGTTCGCCCGGCAGCCGCCCGCACGCCGCAAGCAGCGCCTTGACCAGCTGACCGGCCGGGAACGGGACGTACTGGCCCTAGTGGCCAGGGGCATGTCGAACACGGAGATCGCCGAGGAGCTGATCGTGTCGCTGGCCACGGTCAAGACCCACGTCAGCCGGCTGCTGGCCAAGCTGGCCGCGCGGGACCGCGCCCAGCTGATCGTCATGGCCTACGAGTCCGGCTTCGTCGCGCCCACGTGAGCGGAGGAAGCGGCTTGCGGCTCCTGCAGGCACGGTCGTGAGCGGCGACGGGGCGGCTTCAGCAGTCGCGGCCGGGTGCCCTTCAGCATCGGCCCGGGACGCTACCCGGACGTCCAGGCCGGCCGTTTCAGCGCGCGGCGGCGAGCAGATCACGCTGATGCCGCACGCACCAGTGTCGTGCCCGGACAGTCGATTCCGCCATCTTGCGCCAGTAGTCGGCGAAGCCCGGGTGCCCGGCCGCGGCCGCCTCAGTGACGATTGCGAACGTCCAGTCATGATTGGCGACCACCGCCTCGGCCACAAGCAGGCGCTCCGCACGGGTCAGCCCGTAGGCATCCATGAAGATCCGGAATCTCTCCAGCGAGCGGCCCTGCCGGCAATCGGTAATGTCCTGGTCGTCTTGCAGCGGTGCCCAGGAGCGGGCGGCAGCAGCGAGATCCCAGGCGGCGCTGCCTGGCCCGGCGAGGTCGAAGTCGATCAGCGCGACCGCCCGGCCATCGCGGAATACCAGGTTCGCCGGGTGCACGTCGTTGTGGCTGACCAGGCCGGTGCGGAACCGGCCCGGGACCGGCCTGGGCCAACGGTAGCCCGCCGGGTCGAAGGACCGCACCGCCTGGTGGTAGCTGCTCAGTAGCTCCGCCACGCTGACCAGGGCAGCGTCGGTGAGCGTGTCCACCGGCAGGGGCGGGACCGCGGCCCGGCCATCGATGTAGGTCAGCATCTCAGTGGATGCGCTGACCGCGAGGAGCCGGGGGGCGCCGTCGAAACCGACGGCGCTGAGGTGGGCGAGCAGTGCGTGGGTGGCAGGCTGGCACGGCGCGGTCGGCCGCAGGACGGTATCGCCGACGCGGATGACGAGACCGCGGTTGGCGGTACCGCCGGACAGCGGGCCGTCTGCCTGGAGAGTCTCCCGGCCAGCCTGCGCCGGTTCACTGGTCAGCACGGCTGAGCAGGGTGCGAGCGAGGCTCGCGTGGGTGACCAGGCCATGGACCATTCCACCTCGGATCGCGGCGCGTACCGCAGGGGTCTTGGAGACGCCGTAGGCGACGGAGAGGACGCACGGGATCCGCTCGAGCTGCGGGGCCGGCGTCACGATCATGCGGCTGTCGAGCGGGGTCTCGACGGGCAGGCCATCCTCCCCGATGAACACCCCGGCCAGCTCGGCGAAGACGCCGAGCTGGGAGATGGCCTCACGCTCCGCTGCCGTGATCGCGTCATAGATCGTCGACAGGCCCGGCGCCCAGGCGCCGATGGCTACCAATGCCATTGTCACCGACGGCACCAGGGCGAAGGCTCCGGCGATATCTGCCTGGCGGCGGATGGTGGCTGCCGACTGGGCGTCATCCAGGATCATCGGCGCGTAGAAGACGTGTGCCGGGCCGCCGCCGATCCGGGCGACGCTCCGGACGAGGTCGAGCACGTCCCGGCCGTCGGGCGGCGGCACCGCCCCGGTCAGCTGGACGATCGGGCAGGGCGGCATCTGGGTCAGCGCGGCCGCCAGCCCGCTCAGCGTGCGCGACCAGGACATGCCGAGGACATCGCCGGGTTTGATGAGGTCCATCAGCGCCTGGCCGGCCGCCTCGCCCAGGCGCCGGCGCAGCGCCGGCTCGTCATGGTCGGGAAAGTTGAACGCGAAGGCATGCTTGAGCCCAAAGGCCGAGCACAGTTCGGCCGACAATCCCGCGTCCAGAGTCCCCCCGGGCAGCCCGATCTCGATGCGCACCATCCCGGTCTCCCGGGCGGAGTCGAGCAGCCTGGCCACCCGGAATCTGCTGATGCCCAGCCGGTCGGCGATGTCGACCTTGGAGACGCCTTCGAGGTAGAACTGCCGCGCCACCCGGGCAGCCAGGACGACTTCCGACGGCCGATCGGCCGACAACCCGGCCATGTGCCCTCCCAGGACAGCCGAGCCGGCCGCTCATTTGAGCGTCCGGATCTCATATTGGCAGCTTTCCTTGACTTTGCCTAGTACCGAGATCACTGTGTTCCTAGTTCATATGAGCGCTATCCGCTCAAGTGAGCATACGCAGGGACGCGGTCACGGCAGCTAGGGGTTCTCCATGCGGATCGGAACGTCGCGCGGCGTCCGGGACCCCAGCGACTGCCAGCTTTGGCATCGCGGCCTGCAGCGGAGGCGCCGGGGGGCGGCAGCGCAGCGCACGCGGTGGCAGTGGCCGTGCTGGCGAACCTCGGCATGCAGCAGATGGAGCAGTCCCTCCCGTCACACCTTTCTCATCGTTGCGGAGGTTCGTTCATGAGCTATTCCCGGTTCAAGCTCCGCGCTCTGGCGGGAGTCGGCTGCGTGGCCGCCCTGCTGGCGGCGGCAGCCTGTTCGAGCAGCGGCACAACCAGCAGTGGTAGCAGCAGTAGTAGTAGTGGCACGGTGACCGTTGCCGTCGTGTCCAACCCGCTGATCACCAACCAGATGGTGCCGCTGACCAAATCCAATTTCGAGAAGCAGTACCCGGGAATCAAGGTCAAGTTCGCCACCTACACCGAAGGTGACCTGCGGGCCGCGATCGAAAAAGACGTCGCCACGCACAGCAACGCGTTCAACGTCATCATGATCGGCCCCTACGAGGCGCCCCTGTTCGCGAAGAACGGCTGGCTGACCAACCTGTCCACGCAGTACATCGCCAAAGATCCGAGCTACGACGCCAGTGACTTCCTCCCGCCCATCGCGAAAGCGCTGTCCTACAAGGGCGACCTGTACGCGGTGCCGTTCTACGGCGAGTCGTCGATGGTGTACTACCGCAAGGACTTGTTCGCCAAGGCCGGGCTCACCATGCCGGCCCACCCAACGTGGGCGCAGGTGCAGAGCTTCGCGGCCAAGCTCAACCAGCCCGGCAAGGTGTCGGGCATCTGCCTGCGCGGCCTCGCGGGCTGGGGCGACAACATGGCGTCACTCGACACGGTCGTCAACACCTTCGGCGGCCAGTGGTTCAACCTCAAGTGGCAGCCCCAGCTCACCTCGCCGGCGTTTGAGAACGCGACCAACTTCTACGTCAACCTCGTCCGCAAGTACGGCGAGCCCGGCGCCTCCAACGACAGCTTCAACCAGCTGCTGACGCTGTACGGTCAGGGCAAGTGCGCGATGTGGTACGACGCGACGGTAGCGGCGACCTCCATCGCCACCACCTACCCATCCGTCGCCGCCCAGACCGGGTATGCCCTCGCGCCGGTCGACCTCACCAAGTCCTCCGGGTGGCTGTGGACGTGGTCGCTGGGCATCCCGCAGGGCACCCCTAACGCGGACGCCGCCTGGAAGTTCGTGTCCTGGGCCACCTCGAAGCAGTACGACCAGCTAGTCGCGTCCAAGTACGGCTGGGCGGCGGTCCCGCCCGGCACCAGGACCTCCCTCTACAACACGCCGGCGTACCAGCAGGCCGCCAAGGCGTTCGCCGCCATCACCCTGGCCTCGATCGACTCGGCGGACCCGGACCACCCGACCCTTAACCCGGTCCCCTATGTCGGCGTCCAGTATGTCGACATCCCCCAGTTCGAAACCCTCGGTGTCACGGTCGGCCAGCAGATCGCGGGGGCGATCGCCGGCACGGAGAGCGTGAAGCAGGCGCTGCAGGCGAGTCAGTCCGCCGCGTCGCAGTACACCCCGGCGCAACTGGCCGGCGGTTAGCGCGCTCGGTGAGCCGGGCCCCGGGAAGGGGCCCGGCTCACCGGGATCCGGTCAGTTATGCGACGTCATGAGGAGGGCTTTCCGTGACGGTACTCGAAGACCTGGCACCACCTCCCAAGGTCGATGTCCGGCCGCGCGGGGTGAGCCGCCGTGAGGGGTGGCAGCGCCGCCTCCCTCTGCTACCCGCGCTGATCTACATCGTGATCGTGACCCAGATCCCGTTCCTGGTGACGCTCTGGTACAGCTTTCAGAACTATTTCTTCGACGTCCCCGGCGGCGCGCACTTCAACGGGCTGAGCAACTACAAGGCGGTCTTCACCAGCGCGGCCTTCCGGGGCTCACTCGTGCGCTCGGTGGTCATGACCGTGACGGCCGTGCTCGTCGCCATGATCCTGGGGGTCGCCGTCGCGGTGCTGCTTGACCGCAAGTTCTTCGGCCGGGGCGTGGCCCGGACACTGATCATCACCCCGTTCCTGGTCATGCCCGCGGCGGCGGCGCTGATCTGGGCGGGACCGATGCTCGACCCGAGCTTCGGCCTGCTGAACTACCTGCTGGAGCCGTTCGGCGTCCATCACGTGGCCTGGCTCAGCGTGCATGCGCTGGGCTCGGTGATCGTGGTCATGATCTGGCAGTGGACGCCGTTCATGGTCCTGATCGTGCTCGCGGGCCTGCAGAGCCAGCCGCAGGACGCCCTGGAGGCGGCGAAGGTCGACGGCGCCGGGGCGTTCGCCACGTTCCGCGAGCTCACGATCCCGCATCTGCGGCCCTATATCGAGCTCGGGATCCTGCTCGGCTCGATCTACCTGGTCAACGTGTTCGACGCGGTCAGGTTGATGACCAACGGCGGCCCCGGGACCTCCACCACCAACCTTCCCTTCTACCTGTACCAGCAGGTGAACAACGCATTTGACATAGGCGGGGCGGCCGCGGCCGGGGTGGTCACCGTCATTCTGACGATCATCGTGGCCACGTTCGCGCTGCGGATGTTCGCCCGGGTCTTCCAGTTCGAGGAGGCAAAAGCATGACCGCCTTGGCGGCGCGGGCCCGTGAACCCAGGCCGCAAAGGGTCCGCGAGATGTCGGCGAAAGTGGGCTGGGGGATCGTCGCGTGGGTGGTGGCGATCGCGTTCTTCCTGCCGGTGCTGTGGATGGCGATCACGGCGTTCAAGCCGGAGTCCGCCGCCGAAACCTGGCCGCCCAAGTTCATCTTCAGCCCCACGCTGGCGGAGTTCCGCCTGGTCTTCTCGGGCATGGGCCCCTTCCTGATCCACTCGGTGATCGCGACGGTCGGCTCCACGATCCTGGTGCTGCTGCTGGGCGTCCCCGCCGCCTACGCCCTGTCCGTGCATCCGGTCGAGCACTGGCGTGACGGCCTGTTCTTCTTCATCTCCACCAAGATGCTGCCGATCGTGGCCGTGATCGGTCCTCTCTACGTCATCGCCCTTAAGACGCACCTGCTCGACAGCATCTGGCTGCTGATCATCCTGTATACCGCGATGAACCTGCCGCTCGCGATCTGGATGATCCGTTCCTTCATGCTCGAGGTGCCCGGCGAACTGCTCGAGGCGGCGCGACTGGATGGCGCGGGGCGCATCCGGGAGATCACCGGCGTGATCCTGCCCGTGATCTCGCCGGGGCTGGTGTCGACCGCGCTCATCTGCGTGATCTTCGCGTGGAACGAGCTCTTCCTCGCACTCAACCTGACGGTCACCAATGCCGCCACCATGCCGATGTTCCTGATCAGTTCCGTCCCCCAGGAAGGGCTGTACATCGCGCACCTGTCAGCGGCGGCATTGGTGGCCTCGATTCCGGTGATCCTGGTGGGCTGGCTAGCCCAGCGCTCGCTGGTCCGTGGCCTGTCGATGGGAGCAATCAAGTGAACCGCGATGGGGGCAATCAAGTGAACCGCGCTGCTGGCACCGTACCGGGCGGAGGTCCCCGATGGCTCAGGTGAAATACGTATCGGCCAGCCGCGTATACGCGAAGGATGCGCCGCCCGCGGTCGACGGTCTCGAGCTGGATATCAAGGACGGCGAGTTCATGGTCCTGGTCGGGCCATCCGGTTCGGGCAAGACAACCGCACTGCGAATGCTCGCCGGGCTGGAGCCCCTCGACGGTGGGCGCGTCGAGATCGGCGACCGGGACGTCACCTTCGTTCCCCCCAAGGACCGGGACATCGCGATGGTGTTCCAGAACTACGCCCTGTACCCGCAGAAGACCGTCGCGGAGAACATGGGCTTCGCGCTGAAGATGCAGCATGTCCCGCGCGCCGAACGGGACCGCCGGGTGCGGGAGGCCGCGCGGTTGCTGGACCTCGACGACCAGTTGCTCGATCGCAAGCCCAAGGCCCTGTCCGGGGGCCAGCGGCAGCGCGTGGCGATGGGACGGGCCATCGTGCGCGAGCCCAAGGTATTCCTGATGGACGAGCCGCTGTCCAACCTGGATGCCAAGTTGCGCGTGCAGACCCGCAGCCAGATCGCCGAACTGCAACGGCGCCTCGGCATCACCACCGTCTACGTGACCCACGACCAGGTGGAGGCGATGACCATGGGTCACCGGGTGGCGGTGCTGGCCGGGGGGCATTTGCAGCAATGCGACACGCCGCGCCAGCTGTACGACAACCCGGTGAACCAGTTCGTCGCCGGGTTCATCGGCTCGCCCGCGATGAACCTGCAGACCGTCCCGCTCACCGAGGGCGGCGTCCGGATCGCGGGCACCACGTTCCCGCTCCCGGCCGCGATCCGCACTGCGGCCAAGCAGGCCGGCCTCAGCGAACTCGTCCTCGGCATACGGCCAGAACACCTGCACCTGGCGGACGGTTCGGGCGAGCTGGCCGGCGAGGTGATGCTGATCGAAGAGCTCGGCGCCGACGCCCTGCTGCATGTGCGCCTGGCCGAGAGCGGGAACCAGGTGGTGGCGCGCACCGAAGGGCGGGTGTCCCTGTCCCCGGGACAAGAGGTCAGTTCCGCGTCCAGCCGGATGACGTCTTCGCGTTCCACCCGGGAACAGGCGCCCGCCTTGCAGGTTAAACCGCAACCGCTCAACGCGCGGACGCTGGCGTACTGGAGCGACCGGCTGCCGGTGCCGGCCTACGACCGTGACCTCGTCACGCCAGGTGTCGTCCATTTCGGCGTCGGCGGTTTCCACCGCGCGCACCAGGCGATGTACCACGACCGCCTGATGAACGAGGGCGCCGCGCTGGACTGGGGCATCTGCGGTGTCGGGGTGATGGCGGCCGACCGGAGGATGCAGCAGGCGCTGGACGCCCAGGACGGCCTGTACACGCTGGTGCTCAAGCACAGCGACGGGACCTACGAGCCGCGGGTGATCGGATCCATCGTGGAGTACCTGTTCGCACCCGACGATCCGGAGGCGGTCATCGAGAAGATGGCGGCGACCTCGACCCGGATCGTGTCGCTGACGATCACCGAGGGCGGGTACAACATCAACGACGTCACCGGCGAGTTCGACGTGGCCAACCCGGACGTGATCCACGATCTCGAACCTGACGCGGTTCCGCGGACCACGTTCGGCCTGATCACCGAGGCGCTACGGCGCCGCCGCAAGCGCGGGCTCGCGCCCTTCACGGTCATGTCCTGCGACAACCTGCAGGGCAACGGTCACCTGACCAAGCGGGTGTTCACCGCCTTCGCCCGGCTGCGGGAGCTGGAACTCGGCGACTGGGTCGAGCGCGAGGTGCGCTTCCCCAACTCCATGGTCGACCGCATCACTCCGGTGACCACCGACGCCGACCGGGCCGAGGTCCGGGAGCGGTTCGGGATCGACGACCGGTGGCCGGTCGTCTGCGAGCCCTACACGCAGTGGGTGCTTCAGGACACCTTCACGGCCGGGCGGCCACCGTACGAGGAGGTCGGGGTACAGCTCGTCGACCAGGTAGAGCCCTACGAGCTGATGAAACTGCGGCTGCTCAACGGCAGCCACCAGGCCATGTGCTACTTCGCCTACCTGTGCGGTTACCGGCTGGTGCACGAGGCCGCTCAGGACCCGTTGTTCCAGGCCTTCCTCCTCGGCTACATGGACGAGGAGGCCACCCCGACCCTGGCCCCCGTGCCGGGGGTGGACCTTGACGGGTACAAGCACACGCTGATCGAGCGCTTCTCCAACCCGCAAGTCCGCGACACCATTGCCCGGCTGTGCGCGCAGAGCTCGGACCGGATCCCGAAGTGGCTACTGCCAGTGGTCCGCCAGCAGCTCGCGGCCGGCGGCGAGATCAGGCGTTCGGCTGCGGTGGTGGCGAGCTGGGCACGCTACGCGGAGGGCGTCGACGAGCGGGGCGAGCCGATCGAGGTGGCCGACCGCCTCGCCGGCCGCCTCACGCAGCTCGCCCAGCAACAGTACGAGGATCCCGACGCGTTCATCGCTAACCGTGATGTGTTCGGGGACCTGGCTGACGACAAGCGTTTCGTCACCGCGTACCGGTCGGCGCTTGCTTCGCTGCACCAGCGCGGGGCACGCGCGACGCTGGAATCGCTGGTCTGATGATGACACCTCACCATGGCCGCCCGCGAATGGCTGCCGGAAATGCATCCAGAGCGCAAGTGACCGTCATCGGTGAGGCGATTGTCGATCTGGTCCCGGCCGACGAGAGCCTGTCGTTCAAGGCCAGCCCCGGTGGTAGCCCCTACAACGTGGCCATCGGCCTGGCCCGCCTTGGCCTGAGCACGACCCTCATGGCGCGCCTTTCCGACCGGCACCTGGGTCGCATCCTGCGCGAGCATGCCGCGGCTGAGGGCATACACCTCGATGCGGCGCCGCACGCCAGCGAGCCTGCCACGCTCGCCGTAGTCTCGCTCGACCACGATGCGCGGGCTAGCTACGACTTCTACGCCGAGGGAACGGCGGACTGGCAGTGGACCGCCAGCGAAATCAGCTGCGCGCCCGAAGCGCCGGCAGTGGTCCACTTCGGCTCCCTCGCGTCCTGGACGCATCCCGGAGACGAGCAGATATACCTGCTGGCCCAGCGCATGCGCGAGCGCGGCGATGTGCTGGTGAGCTATGACCCCAATGTCCGGCCCGGGCTGCTGGAGGACCGCGATCATGGCCGGCAGCTGGTCGAACGCAATGTCCGGCTCGCCCACCTGGCCAGGGCCAGCGCGGAGGATGTCGAGTGGCTGTATCCCGGCCGGAGCACTGACGATGTGGCGCAGCACTGGCTGGGGCTTGGCTCAACCGTTGTCGTCCTCACCGACGGCAGCAGGGGAGCTGATGCCTTCACCGCCCATGGTGACGCGATACACCGCCCGGCACGTCCGGTCACCGTGATCGACACGGTTGGCGCAGGCGACTCCTTCACCGCCGGCCTGATCGCCTCGCTCGTGCGACGAAACCAGCACTCTCCGGCGCAGCTCCGCCAGCGTCTCGCTGGGGAGCTGTCCAGTGCAGTGGACGACGCGATCCTGGTGGCCACGCTTACCTGCGAGAGGCCCGGCGCCGACCCGCCGACCATCGCTGACCTCGAATCGTACCTGGCACGGGGCTGACCTACCTGCCTTGCGGCGGGACTGCAGGTACTACCGCACGTCCAGGCCAGCGGTAGCTGGTGACGTGCCCGCCGTAAATGGTCACGAGGCCGAGTGGCGTGGTGGCGTCACGCCAGATGGTGTAGTCGCCAGCGGTGAGCCCGGGATAGACCGCCGCGTACTGCACGCTGGGCCCGGCCCGGCGTTGCCGGACCTGTGCGTGCGTGCGTGGGGCACCCGGGGCGCCGCGCGAGCTGATCTCGATCTCCCGGCCATCCAGGTCTGCGGGCGCGTGCAGGACCAGGGCGCCGATGCCGGCCCCGACGTTGAGGACGACGCTGCCGGCGCTGGAGGGCCCGGGGACATGCTCGGTCATCGTGTGGTGCTCCTGCCTTCGCTGGGGCTGGGAAGTCCGGCAGACCGCGGGAGCGGAAACCGCGGGGAGCCGGGCGGCGGCCGGCATGAAGTCCCTGGCCGCCGCCTGGCATGGCCCGTCCCGCCGGTCAGGAGGGGTTGTCGTATCCGTCGTAGGGCACGCCCAGGTAGGGGAACGTGGGCAGCGGCTGGTCGTTGACGCTGGCGCCGGTCAGGCCGTCGGTGACCATCGGGATGACCGCGTCGGGCTGGTAGCTGTGGTCGATCAGCGCGTAGGTCGCGCCGGCGATCGCCCGCAGCTCGATGGTGACCACGTCGTCGGTGACCCGGCGGCCGTTCGGGAAGCCGGCCGGGTCGCCGCCGATGAGCCCGAGGGTGCTGAACGTCTTGGAGCTGGCCGGGGTGACCGGGATCGAGGTGTTCAGCCGCAGCATGTCGGCCTGCACCGCGCCGGTGTAGTTAGTGAAACCCGGGACCACGCCGGAAGGGATGCCGGTGAGCAGAATGGCCTCCAGGTCGGCCCGGGCGGTCCTGGCCTTGTCCAGGGCGGCGAGGTGGGGGAAGGCACCGGGGTACAGGACGGGCAGCAGCCCGGCGAGCTCGGGGTGCGCGACGAACGACGCGAACTGCTTGTCGTGCGCTGGCTGCTGCCTGTTCCAGTAGTCCTTCTGGCCCAGCGGGACGATGACCTCGTTGAAGAGCGGGTTGCCCAGCCGCGACACCTGGGTGAACGGGCCGCTGTGCAAGCGGGAGCCACGGTCGGTGTCCGATATCCGCACCCGCTGGCGGCTCGCGCTGGTCCACACGCCGATCGTCGGGCGGCCCGGCACGGTCAGCTGCGAGATCGGTACCTGAATCGCGAGGGAATGCACGTTCAGGCGGTTAGTGGCGTTCACGCCAGGGGCGGTCTTGAGCCCGGCGGCCTTGCCGTAGCCATTGGCCGACTGGAGCGGGCGCAGGTTGCCCAGGTCGAAGATCGAGCCCAGGTCTACGTAGAATTCCTCGGCCCGCTGGCCCGCGAAGACCTTGACGTTGTTGCCCAGCGAGTGGACCGCTGGCCGCCCCAGGTTGGCCTCGTAGTTCGGCGTGGACAGCACGCCCACGTTGCACGGCGGGCAGGCCAGGTTCTCGGCCAGCACCTCAGCGCCCCGGTGGCCGACCCGGGTGACGGAGTAAAACTGCTTGCTGTTCCAGTTCGGGTCGCTGAGCGAGGCGATCGGGCCGGTGTTGTACAGAAAACTGCCCGGAGTCGTCAGCTTCGTGGTGAAGCGGAACTGATAGGAGATGTCGGCCACGCCGTCACCGCTGTTGTCCACGTGGATCTCGTAGAGCACGTCGTCGCCGAACTCGTAGAAGTTCGGGCCGCCCGCGGGCTCCTGCAGCGGTATGTAGTTGGCGATCAGGGTGACGGTGCCCGGCTGGTCAGGGCTGACGAATGCGTAGACATCTGTGCTGTCGGCGACCGGGTCCTTAGAAATTTCCGGCGCCTCGCGATGCGAAGACATGAATCACCTCAGCGGCTTGGTAACGAAAATGGCAGGGCGGTTAGGGGATCAGCGGCTGGCCCGGATCAGGCGCGCGGCCAGTTCGTGGTCGTGGACGCGGGTCTGGCTGGTGCCGCGGAATACGTCGATCTCGCCGGACTTGGCGTCGCGCACGTGCACGACGATCTGCTCCGCGGTGTCCACGTCCTCCTCCCCCGCTGCGCCACGCGCCGCAGGCACGGCCGACCGGCTCGCGGCGGCGAAGGCTGGTAGCGCCGTGCCGGCCAGGGCGGTCGCGGCGAATCCCGCGACTCCGGCGCCGGCCGCGCCCCGCAGGATCGAACGCCGGGACGGGC
Organism: uncultured Actinomycetes bacterium; assembly: GCA_963804455.1. GTDB lineage: Bacteria > Actinomycetota > Actinomycetes > Streptosporangiales > Streptosporangiaceae > RYN-230. Next base: position 6,381 of record CAWDRD010000025.1, on the reverse strand, counting down.
GCGGCTTCTCCCCCCGATCAGGACCAGTCGGGTCTGCAGGCGAACTCATGTCATCGTGACCAGGCATGAGAGTCCTTTCCGGGGCCGGGCACGGAGCCGTTCGCCCCTGCGGTGACCAGGCAGGACGGGATGTCCGGCCCGGCGAAGCCGATTACTTTAAGTGCTAGAAGATCACAGAAAGTAGTCGATGATGCGGCGGTCCGACCGTGGCTGTTGGCAGCCCGCGATCACCGGAAGTCAGGGATCCAGGCGGAGACAGCTGTGCCGCCGACCGCCAGGTACCGTTCCGGGCTTCCCCCACGGCCGTACTTCGGCACGGCCTGCGGGGCAGATGGGACGCCCGTGCGACCGAGACCGAACCGTTATGGACGGCAAAGCTTGACCTCATCAGAGGCTGGAGCGCCGGGGGCCACCGGTAGACTCGCCGCCCATGACGGACGGACCTGGACCAGCAGGGCCGCCCGGCACAACGGCCATGCCGATCTGATCTGGGAGGTCGGTGGACGGGCTCACCGGGGAGTAGCCGCTGGGCGGGGCGCCGCCGGACGGGCTGCCTCCTAAGGTGGCCCTGCGGCCCTCAGCGAGTTCGTCCGCGCAGCTGGGCTGGTCCGGCGGATCGGGGTGAACCTGAACCAGGCGGTGGCCAAGCTGAACGCCACCGGACAGCGTTCTGGTGACCTCCTCCCCTATGCGGCGGAGAGCCTCCGCCGGATGGAACAGCTCGACGCCGCGGCGGAAGACATCCGCAAGAGGCTCCGGTGATCGGCAAGATCAGCGATCCGCGCGGAGAGCGGGTCCAGGGGCTGATCTACTACTTGTTCGGGCCGGGCAGGCGCGAGGAGCACGCGGATCCGCATCTCATCGCCGGATGGCGGCATCCCGCCGAACTGGAGGCGCAGCTGCTCGCGGACGGCGGCCGCGACTTCCGCCGGCTGAACGGCCTGCTCCAGCAGCCGCATGCCACGCTGGGGCCGCGCGGGTTCGCCCGGCCTGTCTGGCACTGCGCGGTTCCGGCGGCTCGCCGGCCGGGAATCACCCTTACACCTATGATTTGAGACACCGACCAGCTTGGTCCGACAAGAACAGCTAACGATCTTCGCTGAAGGCGCATGGGCATGGATCTTCTCCTTACCATCTGGGGGCATAGGGGTCCATGAAGGTCATTGATGCAGATCAGAGGCTTGTGTCGGCTGGATAGGGTCGATGTGGTCTGGTGTGGTTGCTGCACTTTTCTGCTGCACGGCCCGGCCGACGCATTACAAGGAGGATTCTGGTTGTCCGTGCCTATCCAACGTGACCATCTGGGCCTGCTAACACGCCTCTCCTCCGGCGTTGCGATCCAGTTCCGTCCGGAGGCGTCCAGTGTCGTTGTTAGCAACTCCGTTAGCACGATGGAGCCTCAGCACGCCCCACGAGTCGGCGCGTCAGCCCTGGCTGCCCGTCAACTTCCGGTGGAAGTAGCGGCCCTCCCCTGGCCACCTGCGGCGGCCCATCAGGCCACACTCTGACCTGCGTAATCACTTCTCGCCGATTCTCATCGCTTCCTACCAGGCCACGCCCTCATGTGCCCCGGATGTGCCGTCGGCGTCCCCAGCTTGGATCGGTGGCGTGCCAAACGTGCTACCAGCCCCAGTGTGGACCTGGGCGAGTGCCCACCTGCTACCGTGGCTGACCCGTCTTATCCTCTGGCACCCGCCTCATGTGGCCCATGCGTGGCCCGGCCGGGGCCGCCTGCTCCCAAAGCCAATCAGCGACACCGGTTGCCAGCGCTCCGGTCAGCTTGACCTGGGCAACGTCCGTCAGCGTCCACCGTTGTCCGTCGTTGGCGACCGCGATTGTTACTCACTTGGTTACTCGGCTCTGACGATTGCCCTGTCATCCGACCTTCTGATCCGTAGAGTGTGTCACGCCTCCTTGCTAGCTGGGCACATGCCGTCTGGCCTGCGAGGATGTCGCTCGTTGGCTTGCGTCGTCTGTCAGTCTTTCGCGGTGTTGTGTGGCCGGAATGAGGCCACCGACACAGCCCTCGGCTCCGGAGGCGGTGGGCCGACAACGACGCCAGCTGCGTCTACGGCCAAGAATCACCGTGTAGGGCCCACTCCTGGTCCTACGTGCCTTGGCTTGGCTCTCTCCGCCCCAAGCGGTCGGCGACGAACGCCGCGAGCGCCTCTCGGGACGGGTGCCCCCAACCGATGCAAAACGGATGCCCGGCCGGGTCCGCGTACACCTGGTGACCCTCGGCGGCATCGAGATCAGGAGCTGGTTGGAGCAGCCGGGCGCCGAGGGCGATTGCCTCTTCGTGCGCGGCTCGCGGGTCGTCAACGTGGAGGTCGAGATGCACTTGTTGGGGGGTCCCATGTGGCCAGTCGGGCGGAACATGGTTCGGCGCCAGTTGCACGCCGATCCGCCACTCTCCAGCGGCGTCGATGACGCTGTGCCAATCGTCGTCCTTGAAGACGTGCCCGCCGAGAATGCCTGCCCAGAACGCACTCTCGGCATTTAGGTCGGCCGCATCGAACACGATCACCTGACGCACCATGTCCATGACAGCACACTACGGGAGTGAGTGCTAACTGGACTATCAGCTTGGGAATGAGCGAACGGCCCCTGCCGACCAGCTCATCCGCAGCCAGTCGGGCGTTTGCTATGTCCGTGAGTCCCCGCGTTACCTCGCTGCGGACCCCGTGGTCGGGCACGCAACGGGCACGACTCACTCCCTGACCATTCAGTTCAAAGCAGGACTGCGTGGAAAATGGAGCATATAATGAGGCTTATTCACGCCATCCGGTAGAAGTGCAGCCCAACAACGGCTGAGATGGTGGTGTCAAAGGTCTCGATCGGGCGACGGTAATCGGTGTGCATAATCCTCCATGTCTTGAAGTTCGCGATGACCTGCTCGATCATGTATCGAATCTTGTTTACCTGAGTACTGAATTCTTTCTCCCAGTCGAGAAGATCCCGGCACTCCGGCTTCCTGATGGGCGTGATCATGCCCTTGCCGACGTATCCTTTATCACCCATCTGGCTTCTTTCGGGAAATCCGACAAGCACTGATGATTCGCCGATGCAATGCGCGTCGTGGCGGCTTCCGTCAACCGGGTCGGATATCCATGCGAGCTCTCCGTAAAGATTGCACGCAACCTGGACGTTCTTACCGGTGGTTTTCCGCTTGCCTGAATACAGTTCCCGGTGCCCGCGCCACGACCAGCAGGGAAGCAGCGTGCCGTCGTAGATGTACTGGGTGTCCGGGTCGAGGTCTTCCGCCGTGGGCACGAACGGGGCAAGCGCGATCGCTAGCCGGGAAGTTATCCGCGAATTAGCTCGGCTAATGGTTGGCTGGGAGGTCTTGTATGTCTCTGCGAGTTCCTGCTGAACGTGATTTCTCCGCATGTACTGTAGGTGAGCGCTATAACTACTGACTTGTAAAGACCGAGAGACGGCGGCCACGGATCGATGTCGCAGTCCTCCTCATTTGCATATATCAGTGCGCACAGGTCGATGATCTCGTCTTCGGTGAGTCCGGTGGTATGATACATGCGCGGCCTGTTTCTGTGGGACTGAGTGTGGTAACCCAATCCTTTCGAGAAGCAGGCCGCCTTTCACGTAGGCACGCCGCTAACCGGAAATTTGTCACAAGCCTGGCGTCCCCGCCTGAATAACCCTCAATGTCAGACCCGTCTATGAAACACGAAAGAACCGCGCGCATCCCGGTGATGACGTTCTGTTGCCCGAGTTTCGCCTCCGATCAAACATTGAAGAGAGGTCCAATTCTCTCCACCTCTGCGATCATTGCGGAGAGAACGTCGGTGACTGGCTCTCCTTCAACGACACCAGGCTCGTTCAGCACGATATTAAATCGAAACTGCATGTTGAGATTTGCTTCGTCCTCTTCACCAGCTATAAAAAGTTCTGCGTCAACCGTCAGCGGGAACAGGTTGTCTGCTGGCCTCAAAAAGAGGGGGAGGTCCGGCAAGTTGCCGCGTATGCCTTCTGGCAGCGCGGGCATCCTCCTCATGCTTGCCATCATATAAGCCCCAAGATCCATGCTCTGGAAGGATGATCCCACCGTCACCAGCAGACGGTGCTTGTCACGGTTATTGAGTGTGTGGATGCGCCACAGGGCATCATTGGCGCCCGGGTACGGGTGGAGTGAGTCGATGACGGCAAGGGATTGAGCAGATATGCCTTGCGTCTTCCCGGCCTTATTCCTGTTGTACGGGTGGGATCCCTAAGACGCATATGTATCAGATCCAGTCGGCTTGAGGCACCCAGTGCGGCTCCGCCATCGACCAATTGCGCCGTGCCTACGCGGTCCGGCGGCGCTTCTCCCGCTGACCATGCACGGGCAAGCCGTTCGACGGTATCGGTGTCCGGGCGGACGTTGCGCAGCCTCCAGCCCAATCGGTGGTCACCTGAGGCGATACGCGCTAGCCGACTGGGCTCCTCGGGTAGTCGTTCATCCCAGTTCCGCAAGCGTTCCGCCATGCCGTAAACAAACCGTTCTCCCAGCGCGGTGAGCTTTCCAGAACTAAGCAGGACATCGACTACCTGTCCGGGAACCAAATTGCACCATCGGGCCAATTCCATCTGGGCGTAGTCGCGGTGTATCATCGCAGCCGAAGCCCTCTGGATTCGCCAGAAATCGCTAACGCCGAGATAAGCGTAGGCGCCGTGTAGCAAACCACCGAGTGGCCGTGGATCTTGCCGCCAAGGAGCGTAATACCGCGTCTCATCGGGTTGGTACAGGTGATACCAGGTCGAGCACCGCGTTAAACTCGGCGTGCTGAAACTCATGAATCAGCGCGCATGCTAGCGTTACCGGATCCGCGGGGGCGCTCATGGTGGACGCCCCGAACGATTCCCGTGATGCTGGTGTTGATTCCCCGATTCGGCTGTGCGGCCACGAGCGGCACCAGTGCGCGCATCCCGGCGCCAATCCCGTCCGCGTAGTCGCGATGGGCGCTACGAGAATACCCCAGGCCGCCGCTAGCGAGCTCTTCCACGTGTCGGCCGCCGGGCTGTTCAGCCGAGGCGCGAGCGGGAGACCTCGGGCACCGCGGTACGGGTCTACATCATCGAGTGCACCGGCAAAAGGCTTCTCGTCCTCGCAGGTCATCCAGTGGCGAAGCGCCTGCCAGCACGGCCCAGCGGCTAGCGGCGCATCATCAATAAAATGGTGGTCGGCGACGCGCAGTGCATGGCCACCTTGAAGAACATGAGGGAACCAGTGACCGTCCCAGGGATGGCAGGGACACGGCACCGTCGCGCACCGGGAGCTCGATGCGGAGAGGCATGCCGGCCCGGACCGCCGCAGCCGCGGCGATGTTGCCCATATGGCCTAGGCCGGTAGCGATGTCGTCGCCGGGCCTTCGAAGAGTCGCAGGCAGCTTGCCAGCCATGAGCCGATAAACGGATAGCTCAAGACATCGGTGACGGCAACTGGATTGCCGCCCTGAACCTGTATTAGCAGGTCGAAACCTGATGTGAAGCCGGGCGCCTCACCGTAACCAGCATCCTCGGCCCTATCGAGGACGGCCCGGAGACCGACCAGACGCCGACTGATCTGAGCTGAGCGCAAAGCGGCGATCGTTGACGCAGAGCCTAGACCTGCGGCTAGGGTCTCGAAGTCTCGTCCGGACAGGCAATGGTAGTCACGACCCCAGCAGATCATGATGAATGCGATGACTGATATGAGTAATGAGATAGCGTAGGTCAGAACAGTAGACCGATGGATTCTTAAACCCATTTTCCGCCCGGTAACGATGCGGGAAATAGCCGCCTCCGCAGATCTCGCGCACCGGACATGCCTGGCATATTTCCGAAAGCGCCTCACCGCCTATTTGGCGAATGTCATCCCGGATGACCGAGTGCGTCGTCGAATGAATGCGTGAGTATACCGACAACGGGGCCCGCGGCGCACCTGAGAATGTAGACTTAAGCGTATCTACCTGTTCCATTGATCCGTCAGTATCGACCACGACCAAAGCGACCGGTGTGAGTCCTATTGCTTCGATTGTACTATGGCCGCCGAGCAGCATAAGGATTATCTCGTCAACAATCTTATCTGGGGGACGGGCGAGTTGCTATCGTACCAATGGTCGAAGGCTGCCGTCATCCATTCCCCGTACTGCGTCATTCTAGTCGCGCTAGGCGGCGCCGACCAGTTAGCGTGCGGCAGGAGAAAATCGACCCGCGGCGGCGCGAACTCGAGCAGCGACTCATAGGTTTCTAGCGGGTCGGAAGTAATGTCAATCGTGCAAAGAGTGCCGGAGAAAATCCTGGTGTAGGGCTCCGATGCGAGAAGGCGCAGCGCGGCGGTAACCATGGTATGGCTACCGCGACCGTTTGCGTAGATCCTCTTTGCGTCGTGCGAACGCGCGG
>CAWDRD010000024.1:0-18509 GCA_963804455.1 uncultured Actinomycetes bacterium | reverse complement strand
GTCAAGCCTACCGAGGATGCACCACTGCCGTGGGCCCGCAGCTGGCGGCCAGGTCAGGGGCGGCGCAGGAAGTGAGTGCCGCGGCCGGACCCAGGCCGTTCCCTGATCTTCTCGGTGATCTGCCCGTGGACGAGGTCGGAGGCGAGCATGCAGGCGGAGGTGATGCCCCGGGCGGTGGAGGCGCCGTGCGCGATCACGATGGTCCCCTCCAGACCCAGCAGCGAGGCCCCACCGTAGGTTTCAGAGTCCATCCGGTCGCGCAGCTCGCGCAGCCCCCGGCGCTGCAGCGCGGCACCGAGCCGGGCCGCCGGGCGAGCTGGTCAGGGCCGCGCGTAGCTGGTCAGCGGCGAACCGGGTGGTGCCCTCCATCGTCTTCAGCGCCACATTGCCGGTGAATCCGTCGGCCACGATCACGTTGACCTGGCCAGCCAGCAGGTCGCTTCCTTCGACGTTGCCGAGGAAACGGATCGGCAGTGCGCCGTGCGGCGGCGGGGTGCTGAGCAGCTCATGCGCCCGCCGGGCCAGCTTGTTCCCCTTGCCCGGCTCCGCCCCGATGGTCAGCAAGCCCACCGTGGGCTGGGCGATGCCGAGAGCCGTCTGCGCGTAAGCCACCCCCAGCTGGGCGAACTGGACCAGCATTTCTGGCTTGGGATCGGCGATCGCACCGGCATCCAGCAGGATCGTCGGCTGCGGGCGGGTCGGCAACGCGACCGCCAGGGCCTGGCCGGAGCAAGCCGGGCACGGAGCGAAGCCGCAGCCGCGCGGTCGCCACGATGCCGCCGGTTGAGCCTGCGGAGACGATGGCCGCGGCCTGCCCGCGCCGGATCAGCTGGCAGGCCACGGCCACGCTGGACCGGGGGCGCCGCCAGCTGGCCAGCGCGCCCTCATCCATGGCGATGGCGTCGTCCGCCGGGGCCAGCCGCAGCAGCCCGGCCAGGCCCTGATGCTCGGCCAGCAGCGGCTGCAGGTCGGCTGGCCGCCCGGTGAGGATCACCGGGGCGCGGAGTGCGGCCGCGGCGGCGGCCGCCCCGGCGACCACCTCAGCCGGGCCGTTATCGCCACCCATCGCGTCCACCACGATGGCCGTATGGTCCTGGGGGGCGCCTGGTACGGCGTCCTCGGGCACGGGGAGCCTCCGCCGGCCCGGTCAGCCTGGCGGTAGGCCGGGGCAGGCCGCCGGGCCTGCGCAGGGGTCAGCGGACCGAAGGGTGACCGGCATGCGTCCAAGCCTCTCACTGCGCCGTGGTGCCGCGGGGGCGAGCTCCGCAGGCAAATGACGGCCAGGCGCGGCCGGCCGCGCTGGTCAAATCACCACAGAAGCGAGCAAACCCTATCTTATCTGTACATAACGCCCGGTCGCAGGGTTGGCCTTCCGTGCCTGTGGGTAGCCCTCTGGACGATCCATGACTGCGGAATGGGACAGGCACATCGTTGAACGGGGCAGGCCAGCCATCAAGGCTGCTTCAGTATTTCTTCAGCGTGATCGCCTTGTATTGGATCCGGGAGCAGTTTCTGTCTTGCTCGCAGCGTCTGAGGAGGTGAGCGGCGGAGCGATCACCAGCCGCCGGCCCGATCTACCCGTACCTGGCAGGGCCGCCAGATACGACCACCCGGCAGAGCCGCCGGGCGACCGGAGGGAGACGCGTGACTGGAATTCAGCAGACGGTGCCAGCTTCACCCGATGCAGGACGACGCTTCCGGGCCTACACCGCGAAGCACCTTGACGGATTGACCAGGCGAGCTGGGCTTTGCACCGCAGAGAGGCTCGCGGTCCGGGCGGTAGGGACCGTTCTCCCTTTCCGCACCAACTCTTACGTAGTCGAGGAGCTCATCGACTGGGCCGCTGCGCCTGACGACCCCATCTACCGCCTAGTGTTTCCGCAGCCGGACATGCTGCCTGCGGCTGATGTGCGGCGAATCGCCGCGCTGCTCAGCCGGGACGCCCCGGCCGCGGAGGTGACCGCGGCCGCGCACGAGGTGCGGCTGCGGCTCAACCCGCACCCCGCCGGCCAGCTGGAGCTGAACGTCCCGGCCATGGGTGACGAACCGCTCCCCGGGGTTCAGCACAAGTACCCGGAGACCGTGCTGATCTTTCCCCGGCAGGGCCAGACCTGCCACGCCTACTGCGCGTACTGCTTCCGGTGGGCGCAGTTCGTGGATGAGCCCGAGCTCAAGATGGCCACCGCCGACCTGGACAAGGTGCTGGACTACTTGCGCGGCCACCGCGAGGTGACCAGCGTGCTGATCACCGGCGGCGACCCGATGATCATGGGTGCGCCGGTGCTGCGGCGCTACCTCGAGCCACTCCTGGAACCAGGGATGGAACACATCGAGTCCATCCGGATCGGAAGCAAGTCCCTGGCCTACTGGCCGCAGCGTTTCGTCACCGATCCGGACGCTGATGACACGCTCCGGCTCTTCGAGCAGGTGGTGGCGTCCGGCCGGGCGCTGGCCTTCATGGCCCATTTCTCCCACCCACGGGAACTCGAGCCGCCGCTGGTAGCCGAGGCGGTGCGGCGGATCAGGTCGACCGGCGCGGTCATCCGCACCCAGGCGCCGCTTATCCGCAGCATCAACGACCAGCCGGGTATCTGGGCGGCGATGTGGCGGGCCCAGGTCCGGATGGGCATGGTTCCGTACTACATGTTCGTGGAACGGGACACCGGCCCGCAGGACTACTTCGCGGTCCCGCTGGCCGCGGCCTGCGAGATCTTCAGCGAGGCGTACCGGCAAGTCGCCGGGCTCTGCCGGACCGTCCGGGGCCCGTCCATGTCGGCGACGCCCGGCAAGGTGTGCGTGGACGGCGTCACCGAGGTGTCCGGCCAGAAGGTGTTCGTGCTGCACATGATCCAGGCCCGGGATCCGGGGCTGGTCGGCAGGCCGTTCTTCGCGCACTACGACCCCAGCGCCACCTGGGTCACCGACCTGCGGCCGGCGTTCGCCGCGCGGTTCCCGTTCGAGCCCGATCCGGACGACCTGCCCGGCTTGTGGTCCCCGGCGGTGTTCCAGCCGGCCTGACCGCCAGGGTCCGGGCCGCCAGGGTCCGGCCGCCGGTTCAGCCGGCCTGATGGCCAGTGTCCAGGCACAGGTTCCGGGACCGCGGCCGCGGTCCCGGAACCTGACCGCAGTCTGCCGCGGTTACGCCCGGGTCCCGGCTTCCTCCGCCGCCACGTGCGGCGGGGCAGCCTCCCGAGGCTGGCCGCTGCCGCCGCGCAGCAGCAGGCAGCTCAGCGCGCCCACCCCGAGCAGGATGACCGGCAGCATCATGGTCCACCGCATCGCGGCCACATAGCCGAAGGTGAACACGTCATGGCCGATCCGGCCGAGCAGCGCAACCAGGTCCGCGGGCAGCCCGCGCGGCAGCTTGATCCCGCCGTTCTGGCCCGCCCCGACCTGGATGCCCTTCCCGGCCGAGGCCTTGATCCCGGCCACGAACGGGCCGCGGACCTGAGCCGGCAATGCGGCTGAGCGGGTCGCAGCCTGGCTGCTGACCTCTGACACCAGCCTGTTCTGCAGCAGCGCACCCACGGTGGCGGTGCCGATCACCAGGCCGCACTGGCGGACGGTGTTCAGCACGCCAGAGGCCGCCCCAGCCATCCGTGGGTCGACGTTCCGCATGGCCACGGTCACCATCGGCGCGAAGATGCAGCCCATGCCGATGCCGGCCACGATCAGCGGGGCCAGGAAATCCGTCCAGGTGGACGTGGTGCGCGCGATCAGCGCGAGCCAGCCCATGCCGCCGCCGAACGCCAGCAGGCCCAGCATCAGGATGTACTTGCCACCGATCCGGTCCGTGAGCCGCCCGGCCACTGGCGCGATGACCATGGACAGGAGCGACGCGGGCGCCATGGCCAGGCCGGCCTTGAGCGCGGAGAAGCCGAGCACCGACTGCAGGTAGATGGTGAACGGCAGGAAGATGCCCATCATGCCGATAGAGAGCACCCCGGACACCCAGTTCACCACCGCGTAGTTCCGGTCCCGGAACAGCGCGAACGGCACCAGTGGCTCCCGGTCCTGAGTCAGCCGCTGCAGCAGCAGGAAGGCCGCCAGCAACACCACGCCGACGCCGAGCACCAGCGGGATGCTGATGAACCCGGTGATCGTGCCCCAGTCGTACTTCTGCCCCTCGACCAGGCCGTAGCAGATGGCTAGCAGCGCCGCGCTGGCCAGCAGCACGCCGGGGATGTCGATCCGGTGCCGGCGCCCGGGCCGCAGGTCCGGGATGATGAGGAAGGTCAGGATCAGGCACGCTACGCCGAACGGCAGGTTGACGAAGAAGATCCACCGCCAGTCGAACGCGGTGACCAGCAGCCCGCCCAGGGTGGGCCCGGCGATCGTGGCCACTCCCGCCACCGCGCCCCAGACCCCGAACGCCGCGCCCCGCCGCTCGGCCGGGAACGTGTTCGTGATGATGGTCAGCGTCTGCGGCATCAGCATGGCGGCGCCGAGGCCCTGCACGGCGCGGAATCCAATCAGCCAGCCGGGGCTCTGCGCCAGCCCGCAGGCCGCCGACGCCAGCGTGAACAGCGCCACGCCGAGGGCGAACATGATCCGGGGCCCGAACAGGTCACCGAGCCGGCCTGCGGTGATGACCAGCACCGCCAGCATCAGCGCATATGCGTTGATCACCCACAGCACATCGTCGAGGGACGCGTGCAGCTGGGTGATCATGTCCGGAATCGCGATATTGACGATGGTCAGGTCGAGCAGGGTCATGAAGAAACCCAGCGACACGACCAGCAGCACCGCCCACGGATTTGCCTGGAACTTCCGCACCGTCGTCTCCTCCCCGGTTCTTGTCCGGGTTCCCGAGCTGGGATGATCCCGTCCGCTTCCGGGTTCGTCTCGGAGTGAGCCCGCTTCGATCGATGGTAGACCGGGGCACCGACAATCCAGCCGGGCCGGCCGGGGGCACCCCACCCTGGCCCGGCCCTCAGGTGCGGCGGGGTGTTGCATCCGAACCCCGTTCGGTCCGCTGCTGGCGGGCGCGAAGTAAGCTCCCGGCCATGAAACTGAACGAAACCGCAGCGATCATTTCCGGCGGGGCCAGCGGCCTGGGGGCCGCGGTGGCCCGCAGGCTCGCGGCCGCTGGAGTCACGGCGGTTGTCGCCGATCTGAACGAGGAGCAGGGCAAGGCGGTCGCCGCCGAGACCGGTGGCGTGTTCGTGCGCACCGATGTCTCGGATGAGAACTCGGTTGCCGCGGCGGTCGAGGCCGCGGCCGGACAGGGCGTGCCGCTGCGCACCGTGGTGAGCTGCGCGGGCATCGGCTGGGCGGCACGGACCGTGGGCCGCGACGGCACCCCGCACGACCTGGCGTCCTACCGCAAGATCATCGACATCAACCTGATCGGCACGTTCAACCTGATGCGGATCGGGGCCGCGGCGATCGCCCGCACCGGGCCGGCCGACGCCGACAACCAGCGCGGCGTGGTGATCAACACGGCTTCGGTAGCTGGCCTCGAGGGCCAGACCGGCCAGGTCGCCTATTCAGCGTCCAAGGGCGGGATCATCGGGATGACCGTTCCGGCCGCCCGGGACCTCGCCGCCATCGGCGTGCGAGTCAATACGATCTGCCCCGGCATCATTGACACCCCGATCTACGGCACCGGCCAGGCCAGCGCGGACTTCAAGGCCAAGCTGGCCGCCCCTGTGGTGTTCCCGAAGCGGATGGGCACCGCCGACGAGTTCGCCCACCTGGTCCAGGCGCTCGTCGAGAACGACTACATGAACGCGGAGGTCATCCGGTTCGATGGCGGGATCCGGTTCCAGCCCAAGTAGCCCGCGAGCCGCCCGGGCCGCTCGCCTGCGGGCGCGCCCCGGGCGGCCTGGCGTGCGGTGGTGGCCGGTTACCAGCCGTGGAACTGGCCCTGCAGGTTCCACAGAGTGGCGAGCATCGTCATGCTCCCCAGGGTGGCCGCGGCCACCACGAGCCGCCGGGCCCGTCGGCCCGCGGACCAGCGCAGGCCCGCGGTGACAAGCCGCCGCACCAGCCTGACCACGATGTAGAGCGAGCCCGCCAGCGACAGGGTCAGCAGCGCCATGCCGACGACATCGACCGCCGCCATCGCATAGTCATGTCCGGCGACCGCGGCCGACATGAGGCGCGCCTGCCGCGCATCGGAGTGCCACAGCGCCCGGTTGATCTGGGGCAGGTGCAGCAGCAGGTAACCGATGCTCAGCGTGAGCATCGGAATGACGCACAGCACCCAGCCGGTCACCGCGATCCGGGCCCATCGCCGGAGCCCGGCGACGCGCGGGTCCTGTGGCCCCTTGCCTACGGCACTGCGCACGATGGGCGCGACGCGCGCGAACAGATCAGGCACGCCGACGAGGTCGCTGAGGATGAAATAGCCGTCGAACCGGACGAACGGGAGCAATTGCTCCAGCATCTCCAGGTGAGTGATGGCGATGACGACGAGCAGGACCCCGGCCGAGGTGACCGAGTAGATACCGGCCAGCGCCACGATGAAGATCAGGTTGAAGTACAGGCCGCCCAGGTCGGTGCGCAGCCGCCCGGCCCGGCTGAGCCGGTAGGCGTCGGTGACGTTGGTGAAGAACGACGGCCACACCAGGTAGATGCCAACGCCGATCGTTCCGGGCCGCGCGCCGCCGTAGCGGCAGCCGGTCGCGTGCCCGCACTCGTGGAACGCGGCGGAGATGACGGACAGGCCGAGTACCGCGAGCAGATCCACCGGGTCGCGCAGGACCTGCTGAAGCCCCACGCTCAGCCCATGGTCGGCGAACAGCCAGTAGTCCACGCTCACGACGCAGGCCACTACGGCCAGGATCAGCGGCAGCCGGAACAGCGGCCGGAGGGCCACCCCGGCCAGGTTCGCGGCCCGCTCGGGGAGCAGTGTGCCGCGGGCCCGGAGGGCGAGCAACGGGTTGGCCTTGGGCGGGGCAGCCGGGGCGGCGTCGTCGGCGACGATGCCCAGGGGCACCAGCTTCGCGGTGATGAGGTAGCTGACCTGCTCGGCATTCAGCGACCGGCCGATGTCGTCGCTGGCCAGTTGCGCGATGGCGGCCGGGTCCCGGGAACCGTCGATCCGGCTGGTCACCCGGTACAGCAGCGGGGACATGTTGATGACCTGGCCGTCGGGCCGCCGCACGAGCGATGGTGGGTTGCGGTAGCCAGAGCCCTGGTATTCGCCGAGCAGTTCGACTCCGTCGGCCAGCCGGGGCGCTGTAGCGGCGCCGACGGCCGCCGGGGGCCGGTCAGATGCCCTGGGCCCGGCGGTTACGTGCCCGGCAGCCATGGTCATGGGTCTGCTCCTCCCTCGCGTGCTCTCCAGGGGACGTCAGGAGCGGCTGGGTGCGCGGCCCGGCCGGGCGGGAACAGGAGAGTGGGCCGCCCAGGCGGGCCCGGGCGGCCCCTCCCTGCTGCGCAGGCCCCTCTGTCGAGCACAGCAGGCCTCGCGCTGTCAGCCGGACAGGTGTTACAGGATGGTGTTGTTGCCGCCGCCGTTCGCGCTGGAGTACTGCGAGCCGCCGAACGACAGGATGGAGACGCTGTTGCCGCTGAGCACGTTGTTGCCGCTGAGGACGGAAACCTGGCGGTCGAACGACCCGTTGATGCCGCCGCCCCAGCAGTACAGGGTCTCGCGGCTGGGCAGCAGCTCGGCGGTCTCGAACTCGAGGTCCTGCATGGTCACGGTCTGGCGAGTGGACATGGTGCCTCCTTTGGCGTCGATCGGCCTGATCTAGGCCAGATCGGATTGGTCCCCGCCTGCGGGATACCGATCTTCGGGAGGAGCTCAGTGCCCCTGTGGAACCGAGCCCTAACCCTGGTGTACGCTCTATGACGTACTAACTGTACGGTCACCACCGTACAGTACCCTTTACCGGGGGGTGGGGCAAGGCTGCGAATCGTGATTATGGTTCGCACCTTCGAGACGGCTAGGCTGGCTATGACGGTGCATGCGACTGGGGATGAGCAGGTCCCCCCCAGAGACGGGCCGCGTCCGACCGCTGCAGCTTTGGAGCAAGGAATCAACCCGCTTCAGCGCCTGATTCATCAACGGCTGCGTGAACGGGGCTGGTCGTACGGCGAGGTGGCCCGGCGCGGCGGATTGCCCCGGTCCACGGTATACACGCTCGCCATGACCCGGAACCTGGCCCGGCCGCCACGCCCGGCCACGCTCGATGGGCTCGCCAAAGGCCTTGACGTGCCGGTCTCCGCTGTCCGCGCCGCCGCGGCCGAGTCCACCGGGCTGCACTACTACGACGAGGTCTCGGCGGAGCGCGAGCACCCGGGCGATCAGGAGCGGGAGCTCCTCATCGCCAGCATCGACGAGCTGACGCCCGAGGACCGGCGTCACGTGGCCGCGCTGGTCGAATCGCTGCGGAACAGGGCTGCCCCGGAGTCGACAGACCGTTAGCACCACCCCCGGGACCGTGGATTTCCACCGCCCCGTGACGGTGCGGCCACACTGAGGGCCCGGGTGTGGGCCGGCGGTTCGGCCGGGGCGTTCGTCCCGGCCGACCTCCGCGAGCATCTCTACTGCACCGGCCCGTGGGCGGGCATCCCGAGTCGCCTGGCCAGCTCCCCGTACGAGCCCTCTGGCAGGACGAGGCAGGCCACCCGCAGGATTTCCTGTGGATCTTGGCCGGGGGGCCGTAGCACGTAGACCGTGTCGTCGTCTTTGTTGCATGTGACGACGAGCCGGTCATGGTCAGCGAGGACGATGGAGATGTTGTTCCTGCTGGGCCACTGGACGCACGGCCTGCGGCCAGAGCCGGCGGTGGCGGGCTGGGAGGCCAGGGCCGCGCCCTGCTGGCGGCGGCGGGCGGCCAGCACCGGTTCGGTGATGAAGGCGACCAGGACGATCAGGGCGACGGCCAGCAGGATGGTCTTCAGCCACTGCGGCATGCCCGTGGCGGCCGGCGCTCCCTTGGTCACTGGCCGGGGGTGGTGTGGGGTCGTCGCCGGCCGGGACGGCGGTGGCGCCGGGTGCTGCTGGTGGGCGGGGCCGGGCGTGGGTGGTGCCGGTGTCGCGGGGTGCGGGAGGGTGAGCACGGTGCCGACGTGGATGATGTCCGGGTCGGGGCCGATGGCCAGCTGGTTGGCCGCGTAGAGGGCGGGCCAGCCGCCGTGGATGGCGAACCGGGCGGCGATGGCGGACAGGGTGTCACCGGCGGTGACGGTGTAGCGGGCGGGCGCCGGGCCGGGCAGGACCAGGACGGTGCCCGGGCGCAGGATGTCCGGGTTGGGGCCGATGGCCTGCTGGTTGGCCGCATACAGGGCGGGCCAGCCGCCGTGGATGGCGAACCGGGCGGCGATGGCGGACAGGGTGTCGCCGTCGTGCACGACGTACGTCGGGGCCGGGCTGGCCGCTGGCCTGACAGCCGTGGCGGGGCTCAGCGTGCTGGTGCGGATGAGCTCAGTGCTGTGTGCTGCGGTGCGGGTACTGACCTGGGCTGGGGAGGCGGATCCCGTCATGCCGGCCGTCACCAGGGTGAGCGGCAGGATGCTCCAGGCGAGCACGACGCACGCGGACTTTATCCACGTACGCATGGTGCTGTCACTTTCCTTCCAAGGGGATCAGCGCCGGGCGCTGCTGGCCCGGACGCCGGGGTGTGAACCGGTCAGGAAGGAAAGGGACTTAGGCGGGTGGCACCTCCGGCAGGTAGGAGCGCCAGATCGACTTCGCGGCGGCGCGGCGCGCCAGCCGGAGCAAGACCAGAGTCAGGAGCGCGATCAGGGCAGCGGTGGCGCCCGCTGGCACGCCGCCGCCGCTGGTCCCGCCGGTGCTGTTAGCAGCGCTGCTGCTGCCCGGGGTGCTGCCAGCGTTGGCGCTGCCGCCCGGCCCGCCCGGCAGGCGGGGAAGCGCCGGCCCGGACGGCAGTGGCACACCACCACTGCCCAGCACCGGCGCCGCCGACACCGGCAGGCCAGCGCCCAGGACACTGGCAGCGGAGGCAACAACAGGGGCCAGGGCGGCGGCGATGAGGGCCGGGGAGCCGGTGGCCGGGGTAACGACCAGGGCCAGCCCGCCGGTAACGGCGGCGACCGGAGCCAGAGCGCTGGCGACAGCGGAAAGAGTGCCGCCGGTAGCGCCGGCCAGGGTGCCGGTGACGGCCGGAAGGGCGGTGCCGGTCAGGCCGGTCACGGCGCCGGTGATGGCCGGGAGGGTGCTGCCCAGGACGCCGGTCACGGCACTGGTGATGGCTGGGAGAGTGCCGCCGGTCAGGCCGCTCAGGGTGCTGGTGACGGCCGGGAGAGTGCCGCCGAGGACGCCGGTCAGGGTGCCGGTGATGGCTGGGAGAGTGCCGCCGGTCAGGCCGCTCAGGGTGCTGGTGACGGCCGGGAGAGTGCCGCCGAGGACGCCGGTCAGGGTGCCGGTGACGGCTGGGAGAGTGCCGCCGGTCAGGCCGCTCAGGGTGCTGGTGACGGCCGGAGAGTGCTACCCAGGACGCCGGTCAGGGTGCCGGTGACGGCCGGGAGGGCGCTGCCGGCGATGCCGGTCAGGGTGCCAGTGACGGCCGGGAGGGCGCTACCAGTGAGGCCCGTCAGGGTGCTGGTGACGGCGGGCAGGGTGCCTGTAGTGAGGCCGGTCCCGGTGTCGGCGACAGCCGGGAGCGCGCTGCCGATGATGCTGGTGACGGTCGGCAAGGTGCTGCCGCTGCGGCCCGTCACGGTGCTAGTCACGGCGGGGAGGGTGCTGCCGGTGCGGCTCGTCAGGGTGGTGGTAAATGCCTGCGGCGCGCTAGCCGTCTGGGTGGTGGACTGGATGGCCGTCTGCACGCTGCCGAGGCTGTTCCGGGTGGCCTGGGTGATGGTCTGGAGCGTGCCGGTGACGGTGGAGCCGGCGGTGCTCACCGGCGCAGGTGCCTGGCTGGTGCCGCTGCCGGGATCCGGGCCGGCGCTCAGGGGGAGGCTGGGCCCCGGGAGACTCACGGGGGGAGCGGGCGGAGCCGGGACAGCGATGCCGTGCTGAGCCTGCTGGCCGGTAACGCTGGACCCGGCGGCCGTCTGCACGCCGCCGGTGCTGCCCTGAGCGGCGGCCCGGGCGATGCCCTGGATGGCGCCGCCGACGGTGGACGCGGCCGCAACAGTCGGCGCGGACGGCGAGCCCGGTGCCGCACCGCCGCCCGATCCGGGGCTGCCGGTGGCTGCCGGGGCAGTGCCCGTAGCGGCCGGGAGATTGGCTGCAGTGCTGCCAGCGGCCGGCCCGCTGACTGGAGGGGCGTTGACGGGGAGGTTCCGCGCGGGAAGGCTCACGGCCGGAGCGGCCTGAGCCGGGCTGGCGGCGGCAGCAGCGGCCTGGCTGGCCATGCCCGGCTGGGCCGTCGGCTGGACCATGCCCGGCTGGCTCCGCGGCGCCGGTGGCTGCGGGGCCGGTGGCTGGGAGGCCGGTGGCTGCGGGGCCGGTGGCTGGGAGGCCGGTGGCTGGGAGGCCGGGGCTGGGAGGCCGGTGGCTGCGGGGCCGGGGCCTGGGAGGCCGGCGGCTGCCCCTGGGCTGGCGGCGCTGGCGCCTGGGCCGGGCCCTGGGTGACGTTCTGGACGGTGCTGCTGACCGTGCTGCTGGCGTCGGAGGCTGCCGCGGAAGCGACCGACGATGCAACGTTGCCGACGCCCGCAGTCAGCCCCGACGCGGGTGCGCCGCTAGATGTTGCAGGTGAACCGGGGTTCTGGGCGGCTGAGGCCGGATGCGCCATAAGCAACGCAAAAATGAGCGCTGCGGCCAACCCTCCGCACGCATATAGGCAGACCCTCAGGGCCAGGATTAAGGCCCGTGCCAGGGTCGCAGACCCCTCCACGGCCAACAAACCTACCCAGATCCTGATAATCAAACGTATCTCCCTCATGAATTTTTACAGTCGTGTTTGGCGTGCTATCCGCCCCCGACGGGATGCCTGGCCGCTCATACGCCCACGAGCTGGGGTAATGACGCCTTGGCGGCCATGCGTTGCCGGACAACGAGATATCTGAAACTGCTGCGCGGCGAGTAACCCGGCAGGGCTCTGGCACGGCGAGTAACCCAGCGGCCGGGCTGGGCTGGGGCCGGGTGCCGCGCGGGGCTGATGGTGCCGGACCGGGCGGGCCCACGGCGGCCAGGCTGGGCAGGTCTGTGCGGCCGACCTGCGCAGCCGGGCCACATGGGTGCCGTCCTCCCCATAGGATCGGTCCCCAGACAACCAGTGACTTCATTGGGGAACGCGGATGTGCGGAATCACCGGCTGCCTGGCGTTGGCTCTCGAGGCAGACCCGGACCAGAGCTGGGTGCACACCGCCACCGAGCGGATCAGTCACCGCGGGCCGGACGACGAGGGGTTCTACACCGACCCTGATGTGGCGCTCGGCTATAAACGGCTGGCCATCATCGACTTGTCTCCCGGCGGTCACCAGCCGATGCGCTCCGCCGACGGCCGGTACTGGATGGTCTACAACGGTGAGATCTACAACTACCTGGAACTCGGCCAGGAGCTGCGGGAACAGGGCATAGCCCTGCGCTCGTCGTCAGACTCCGAGGTGCTGCTGGAGACCTACGCCCGGGTGGGCAAGGACGTCGTGCACCGGCTGCGCGGCATGTTCGCGTTCGCCATCTGGGACACCTGGACCCGGGAGCTTTTCTGCGCCCGGGACCAGTTCGGCATCAAGCCGTTCTACTACCGGGTGGACCAGCGGCCCGGCTCGGCCTGGTCCGATGCTGAGGCGCAGGCCGCCGACCGCCACGGGCCGAGCGCCTACCCCGCTCCGCCCGGATCAGGGCCAGCCGGGTCAGGGCCAGCCGGGTCAGGGCCAGCCGGGTCAGGGCCAGCCGGGTCAGGGCCAGCCGGGTCAGGGCAGCCGAGTCAGAGCCAGCCGGGTCAAGGCAGGCCGATTCAGGGCTGGCCAGGCTAGGGCTGGCCGGGCCAGGACCAGCCGGGCCGGGCCGGCGTCACGGGGGAGGCATCCCCGCGCCCCGGACGGCGCCAGGACCGGGTAGCGCCCCGGGCGGCCGGGGACGGCACGCGGCTGGCAAGGGCCACCAGGCCGCCGACCGCAGCCGCGGCAGCAGCCACGCCCGGCCCACTGACAGCGCCCAGAACGGCGGCCTCCCCCAGAACGCTGACAGCGCCCAGAACGGCGGCTTCCCCCAGAACGGCGGCTTCCGCCGCCCAGAACGGCGGCTTCGCCCAGAACGGCGCTGGATACGGTGAGGCTGAGTACGGCGAACCGCAGCCACCCGCGGGCCAGGAGTGGCTGCTGCGGTTCGCGTCCGAGCGCAAGTGCCTGGCCAGCCCGGGCGAGCTGAGCGAACTGGATCGCGCGGCGCTGCGCCGCTATCTCGCGTTCCAGTACGTGCCCCCGCCGGACGCGCTAACCCCGCCGGTCAAGGTGCTCCCGCCCGGCCACGCGATGATCGCCCGGCCGGGCGGCACCGTGGATGTGTACCGCTACTGGAAGGCCGACCTGCGGCCCGCCAAGATGCCCAGCCCGGGCACGGCGGAGAGCATCCTGCAGGTCATGCGGGACTCGGTCGCCGTACACCTGCGCAGTGACGCGCCGCTCGGCGCGTTCCTGTCTGGCGGCATCGACTCCGCGGCGATCTGCGCGCTGGCCGCGGAGCACCGGCCCGACCTGCTGACGTTCACGGTCGGGTTCGAGCGCGAGGGGTACAGCGAGATCGACCGGGCGCAGGAGACCGCCGCCGCGCTCGGCGTCAAGAACAGCCCCTATGTGATCAGCGCGGAAGAATTCTTCACCCATCTGCCGCGGATCATCTGGCACCTGGATGACCCGATGGCGGACGCCGCCGCGGTGCCGCTGTGGTTCGTGGCCCGGGAGGCCAGCAAGCACGTCAAGGTGGTGCTGTCCGGCGAAGGCTCGGACGAGCTGTTCGGCGGCTACGCCATCTACCACCAGCCCGGCGTGGTCCGGGCGGGCGAGAAACTCCCCGAGTTGGCGCGCATGCCGCTGAAGCGGGCCGCTTCGCTCATCCCCGCCGGGGTCAAGGGCAAGGGGTTCCTGGAGCGGACCTCGACCCCGCTGCGGGACCGCTACATCGGCAACGCGCACGTGTTCCTCGACGAGCAGATCGACCAGATCGCCCCGCCGGGGGGCCGCCCAGGAGCAGGCAGCGCCTACGGGGTCACCGCCCCCATCTACGACCAGGCGGCCGAGGCGGACCTCGACGACGTCTCCACCATGCAGCTGGTGGACATCAACACCTGGCTGCACGGGGACATCCTGGTCAAGGCGGACCGGATGACGATGGCCCACAGCCTGGAGCTGCGGGTGCCGTTCCTGGACCGTGAGGTGATGGCGGTCGCCTCCCGGCTGGCCCGCGAGGAGAAGATCGGCAACGGCACCACCAAGACCGAGCTGCGCCGGGCGATGGGCTCCGTCCTGCCGCAGGCCGCGGCCGAGCGGGCCAAGCTCGGCTTCCCGGTGCCCATCGGGTACTGGCTCAAAGGAGAGATGCACGGCTACGCCCAGCAGGTGCTGACCGAGGCGCAGACCGGCCAGTGGATCGACCGGGCCGCCGCGCTCAGCCTGCTGGAGCGGTTCCGGACCGGCGATCCCGAGGCGAGCTGGCGGCACATCTGGGTGCTGCTGGTGTTCTCCCTCTGGCACCAGATCTACGTGGAGCGGCGCTATGACCCCGCGGCCCTCGGCTGGGAGCGGATCTCCGGAGTCGCCTGGTGACGGGGCTCCAGCCCCGGATCAGCGTCATCGTCCCCTTCTTCAACAACGATGACGTGCCAGGCTGACCCGGGACCTCATCCGGTCATCGGGGCGAGGCCGGGGCCCTTGCCCGGGCCGTACGCCGCGAGCTTGTCGCGCAGCCGGCCACGGCCGCGGTGCAGCCGCGACATGACCGTGCCGATCGGGGTACCCATGATCTCCGCGATCTCCTTGTACGCGTACCCCTCGATGTCGGCCAGGTACACCGCGACGCGGAACTCCTCCGGCAGGTCCCGCAACGCCCGCAGGATCTCCGAGTCGGCCAGCCGGTCCAGCGCCTCGGCCTCAGCCGAGCGAGCCTGCGCGGCCAGCGGGTCGGCCGGCAGCTGCCACTCCTGGAAATCCCCGCTGGCGGCCTGGCGCGGCTCACGGCGGCGCTTGCGGTAGCCGTTGATGAACGTGTTGGCCAGGATCCGGTGCAGCCACGCCTTGAGGTTCGTGCCCGGGCGGAACTGGTGGAACGCGGCGTACGCCTTGGCCGAGGTCTCCTGGACCAGGTCCTCGGCGTCGGTCGGGTTACGGGTCATGCGGAGCGCGGCGGGGTAGAGCTGGCCGAGGAAGGGCACCACATCCTGCTCGAACCGCCGGTCGGCGTCAGGAGCCTGCTCGCTAGTCCCCATCGGTCACTCCGCTCGATTGTTACGTGTCACTCTAGAGACGTATGAGAGACCCGATCCGGCTCGGTGACGCATGTACTTTTTTCTTGCCTCGTCTCAAGTACTTACTCATTCATACTCCCGCATGCTGAAGAATTCCTGAAGGCCCGCTGTCACCACGTCCAGCCTTGTTAACGAGGTAACGACAGCCCTGCTCACCAGGTATTCGGAGCCGAGGGCACGAGCGGACGGTCCTGATCTCGCCGGGTTTGGCCGAACCCCTGGCCCGCTGGGCGTGCCGCATCCCGGTCCCGGAGCAGGCACGCCAGAATGGCCTCCGTGACCAGCCTTCCCCTGGACGAGCTCGCGCTGGTGGAGGCCGCGGTCCGGCTCGGCGCAGCCGAGGTCACGGGCTGGTCAGCAGCCGAGCGCGGCCTGGCCGCAGCCGCGGCGGATGCGGATGCGGGTGCCGGTGCGAGGTGGCCCGGTGGCAGCGAGCTGGACCCGACCGTCCTCCGGGATCAGGTCCGGGCGGGCCAGGATCCGCTCGGCGAGGCGTTCTGCGCCCTGCGCAGCCGGGCCGACCGCCGCCTGCTGGGCCAGACCTTCACCCCCTGGCACGTCATCGACAGCATGATCGCCTGGGCGGCCGGAGCCTTCCCGGCTGACCAGGCGGGTGACGAGCCCGGCCGGACACCAGCCGGGGCGGAGGACGAGCCCGCGCGGGTGGTCGATCCGGGTACCGGGTCCGCCCGGTTCCTCATCGCCGCGGGCCGCCGCTGGCCCGCCGCCCGCCTGGTCGGCGTGGAGATCGACCCGGTGGCCGCGATCATCGGCCGGGCCAGCCTGGCCGCGGCTGGGCTGGCCCGCCGGTCCCAGGTGTTGCTCGCGGACTACCGGGCGGTCCGGCTGCCCGCGGTGGCCGGGCCTACCCTGTTCCTCGGCAACCCGCCCTACGTGCGGCACCACCAGATCCCGGCCGAGTGGAAGGACTGGCTGCGCCGCACCGCCCAGGCCCGGGGCCTGCCCGCCAGCGGGCTGGCCGGGCTGCACGTCCACTTCTTCCTCGCCACCGCCGGGCACGCCCGGCCCGGTGACCGGGGAGCGATGATCACTGCCGCGGAGTGGCTCGACGTGAACTACGGCAGCCTGGTGCGATCGTTGCTGCTCGGCGCCCTGGGCGGTGAGTCACTGCACCTGGTTCAGCCGGATGCCCCGGTCTTCGCCGACGCCGACGCCACCTCGGTGATCACCTGCTTCCGGCCTGGCCGCAGCCCGGGGATGGTGCGGCTGCGCCAGGTGGCTGACCCGGCGGAACTTGGCGCGCTGGGCGGCGGGCAGGCGGTGGCCGCCGGCCTGCTGGCCCGGGCGCCGCGATGGAGCCCGTTGCTGGGAGCACGCCAGCGGCTCCCGGGCCGGCGGCTGCCGGAGGAACTGGTCGAGCTGGGCGAGCTGTGCCGGGTGCACCGGGGTCAGGTCACCGGCTGCAACTCAGTGTGGGTGACCGCGACCGGGACCGCCGCCGGGCATCCGCTGATCCCGGCCCGCTTCCTGTTCCCGGCGGTGACGCGGGCGCGTGAGCTGTTCGCGGCGGACCAGGCGCTGCGCTGGGCCGCCCCGTTGCGCCGGGTCATCGACCTGCCCGCGGACCTCGGCGAGCTCGGCCCGGCGGAGCGGGCGGCGGTGGCCCGCTTCCTGCGAACGGCGCAGGCCGCGGGGGCTGCTGATTCCTACATCGCCCGGCATCGCACGCCCTGGTGGCGGGTGCGGCTGGCGCAGCCGCCACCCATCCTGGCCAGCTATATGGCCCGCCGCCCGCCGGCCTTCGTCCGGAACCTGGCGGGCGCCCGGTTCCTGAACATCGCGCATGGGCTGTACCCGCGGGAGCCGTTGCTGCCCCGCGCAACTGGACGCGCTCGCGTCCTTCCTCGCCCGGTCGGTCACCCCGGCGCAGGGCCGGCGTCTACGCGGGCGGCCTGGTCAAGTTCGAGCCCCGGGAGATGGAGCGCCTCCCGGTCCCTACCCCGGCCCTGCTCGCGGCCCCGGTACGGCGGCTAGATCCAGCCGTGGTACCACATGTGCGACAGCCAGTCCGAGTACGGGATGATCTGGCCCGCGATGATCGGGTACAGGTACGCGAAGTTGAGTAGCACCCCGAGCAGGTAGGCGCCGGTGACGGCAGCGCCCACGGTCCGCCGGGTGGCGGACGCGTTCGCCGAGCCGATGATCAGCCCCAGGCACAGCGTGATCGACAGGATCAGGAACGGCTCGAACTCCAGCGCGTAGAAGAAGAACTCGGTCCGGTGGTCGTGCACCGCGAACCAGAACCAGGGCAGCCAGCCGACCGCCACCGCCAGCAGCAGCGCTCCGGCCCGCCAGTCCCGGCGGGTCAGCCACCAGGCGATGCAGACGATCAGCGTGGCGATGGACGCCCACCAGATCAGCGGGGTGCCGATGGCCAGCACTTCCTGCGCGTTGCTGGACGCACAGGCGCCCTTGCCGCCGCCGGCCGGGCAGGCCCAGAAGAACGCCACCGGTCGGCTCATCACCAGCCAGGTCCACGGCTGTGACTGGTACGGGGTGGTGCGTGGTCAGGCCCAGGTGGAACTGCAGGATCTGCTGCTGGTAATGCAGGAACGAGCCCAGCGCGGCGACCACCGGGGCTGTGGATGCCGTTCTGCGCGGCCCACTGCCGGTCGTAGCCGGAGCTGGTGAAGAACCAGCCGGACCAGGTGATCAGGTACACCGTCGATCGGCAGCAGCACGCACACCAGGCGGGCAGCCAGCGACTCGTCGCCGGTCATCACCGCGCGCAGCCCGCCGCGCAGACCCGGCCGCCCGCCGCGCGCCGAGTCCCAGGCGATGACCAGGCCGGCTGAAGCCGAGCACGTACCAGATCGCGTCCCACTTGGAGGCGAGGGCGAGGCCGAGGCAGACCCCGGCGCCCATCCGCCACCACGGGATCGACGCCAGCGCGACGGCCCCGGCTCCCGGCCGCGTGGCCGACCTCGTCGCCTGCTGGCAGCCTCAGCCGCGTCGGCTTGCCGCGACCACCCGGGCCCGGGTCAGCGTCACGGTCCACCACCAGGCAGCCGAACGCGGCCAGCACCCAGAACATCAGGAAGATGTCCAGCAGCGCGGTCCGGCTCATCACGAATTCCAGCCCGTCCAGCGCCATCAGCAGGCCCGCCACGCAGCCGAGCAGGGTGGAGCGGGTCATCCGCCGGGTGATCCGGGCCA
>CAWDRD010000023.1:0-49750 GCA_963804455.1 uncultured Actinomycetes bacterium | reverse complement strand
CTGCGCAAGGCCTACGGGCCGGTCGTCGCGGTCGCGGACGTGTCGCTGTCGGTCGCTGAGGCAGAGATCTTCGGCATCCTCGGCCCGAACGGGGCGGGCAAGACCACCACGGTCGAGTGCGCCATCGGCCTGCGGGCGCCGGACGCCGGGACGGTCCGGCTGATGGGCCTGGACCCGCGCACCGACCGGGACGAGGTCCACCAGATCACCGGGGTGCAGTTGCAGGCCAGCGCGCTGCCGGCCAAGCTGCGGGTCGCCGAGATCCTGGACATGCACCGGTCCTTCTACCGGCATCCGGCCGACGTGGACGAGCTGATCGAGGCGCTCGGGCTCGCCGCCAAGCGCAGGGCCTGCTACCGTTCTCTGTCCGGCGGGCAGCGGCAGCGGCTGTCGGTCGCGCTGGCGCTGATCGGCCGGCCGCAGATCGCGGTGCTGGATGAGATGACCACCGGGCTGGACCCGCAGGCCCGCCGCGATACCTGGGGCCTCATCGAGGGCATCCGCGACCGCGGCGTGACGATCGTGCTGGTCACGCACTTCATGGAGGAAGCCGAGCGGCTGTGCGACCGGGTCGCGCTCATCGACTCCGGGCGCGTCGTCGCGCTCGGCACCCCGGCCGGCCTGGCCGCGCGGGCCGCCGGCGGCAAGCAGGTCAGGTTCTGGCCCTCGGCCCCGTTCGACGACCGGCTGCTGACGGAGCTTCCCGAAGTCGCGAAGATCGAGCATGACGGCCGGAATGTCACCGTCACCGGGACCGGGGAACTGGTCAACGCGGTGATCCTCACCCTGGATGCGGCCGGGGTGACGGCCCGTGACGTGCAGCTTGATGCCTCCTCGCTGGAGGACGCCTTCGTGAAGCTCACCGGACGGCGCCCGCAGCCCGAAGGAGCACTGTCATGACCGCGCATCCGATTGCCCTGCCGAAGACCGCGCCGCGCGCGGCGTTCGCCGCGATCCTCCTCAACGAGGGCCGGCTCGCCTGGCGCACCCCGATAGGGCTCGGCGCGGATCCAGGGGTACCGGCGCTGCTCGTCGTCATCTTCGGCGAGCTCCCGAAGTACCAGCTGCACAAGGCGAGCCTCGGCGGCCTCACCTTGTTCAACGTGGAAGTGCCGGTCCTCATCGCCATGGAGATCGCCATCATGGCGCTGCTGAGCCTCCCGATGTCGCTCGCCACCTACCGGGAGCAGGGCATCCTGCGGCGCCTGTCGACCACTCCGGCGCGCCCGTCGTGGGTCGCTCGGTGCCCAGGTCGTCGTCAACCTCGTCCTCGCCCTCGGGGCGCTGGTGATCATCATGGTCGTCGGCTCCATGGCCTTCGCCGAGCAGGCGCCGAAGAGCATCGGCGGGTTCGTTCTGTCCGTCGTGCTCTCGCTGAGCGCTCTGCTCGCGATCGGGCTCTTCATCGCGGCGCGGGCCAAGACCGGGATGACGGCGTACGCGGCCGGCATCGCGCTCTTGTCTCCCCTCATGTTCTTCGCCGGCATGTGGTTCCCCCGCCAGCAGATGACCCCATGGCTCAACGACGTGAGCAACTACACGCCCCTTGGCGCGGTCAGCCAGGCGATCCAGGACTCGATCCAGGGCAGCTTCCCGCCCGCCGCGCTCCTGCTCACCCTGGCGGGCTACGCCATCGCGTTCGGGTTCCCGGCCGCCCGCTACTTCCGCTGGGAGTGACGATGCATATCTCCAACGACACCCGGCGTGCCCACCCGGCGGTCACCGAGGCTGGCACAGCACGCCGCCATCTGAGGAAGGAGCCGTCGTTGCCAACCATCACGATCCCCCGAGCAGACCTAACCAGCGAGGAAGTCACCAGGGCGCTCCGCGACCTGTGGGGGCCGCACCTACCACGTGGTCCCCGGGATGCGCATGCCCCGAATGGCGATCTTCGCGGCAGAGCCAAACCAAAACCCCGACACCATCCTGGTCGGCACGGGCGCCGACCGGCTCTTCCGCGCCCAGGTGACGCTGACCCGGCGCTCGGGGCAGACCTTTATCCGGATCATCCCCTCCGGACTCAGCCTGGATTTCGGGATCAACTCGCTGGGCATCGCCCGGAAGATCCGCCAGGTCCTGGCAAGCGCCCCTGGCATCCGGTAACGGGCCTGAGGAGGACCATCCCAACCGCCGGGCAGAACAAGGTGACGCACTGCCCCGAGCTGCCGAACGGGTCGATACAGAAACAGGCACCCCGAACTCGCCTGGCCTGCTACCACCTTGGAGTTCATCGTCCTTGGCCCCGCCCATGAGGCGTGCCGCCGCAGTTGCTCCCCGCTGTCCGCCGCCGGGCGAGGCCGGCGGCCCGCCGTTGGCGTGGACTCGTGCCAATGGCGAAGAGCGCCCCGGTTCTGGGAGATTAGCCGGTAACCACACCACTGCTATTTCTCAGGCAGGAGCGCTCTTCGCGATGAAGGATACGCTGTGGGACCACGGGCTGAGGGTCACCGCTGATGCCGAGGGGCTGGCCGGGCATGCCGGGGCGGTGCTGCTGCGGAAGCTGGCCGACCGGGCGGGGCTGACTGCGGCGCTGGGATCGGCGCTCGCGCGGGTGGGGAAGTTCCCGCTGGTTGACCGGGGTGTGGCGCTGGTGTCCATGGCGGTGGCGATCACGCTGGGAGCCACCAGCATGAACGACATCACCGTGCTGGCCCACCAGGAGCAGGTCTTTGGGCCGCCGCCCAGTGACACGACGGTGCGGCGGACGCTGGAACTGGCCGATCCCCGCACCCTGGACAAGATCGCCCGCGCCCGGGCGGCGGTCCGGGCGCACGTGTGGTCGCTGATCGCGGCGAGGCCGGGCGGGTTCCCGTGGCTGGAGATTGCCGGGAAGCTGCTGGCCGGCTGGCTGGTCATCGATCTGGACGGCACGCTGATCACCGCGCACAGCGACAAGGAAGGGGCCGCACCCACGTTCAAGATGGGCTACGGCTTCCATCCCTTGGCCGCCTGGCTGGCCAATACCGCCGAGTCGCTGGCGATGCTGCTGCGGCCGGGCAACGCCGGGTCCAACACCTTCGCCGACCACCTCGCGGTGCTGACCGCGGCGATCCGGCAGATCCCCGCGCGCATGCGCGCGCGGGGGCTGGTCCGCGTGACACGGGCCGGCGCGAGCCACGAGCTGATCAGCCACCTGCTGTCGCTGGCCTCGCCGCGGCGCCATGTGCTGTTCACCTGCGGCTGGGCCATCACAGGGGCCGATGAGCAGGCGATCGGGCTGTTGCCCGCCGCCGCCTGGCAGGCCGCCGTGGGCCAGGACGGCGCCGTGCAAGAAGACAAGCACGTCGCCGAGATCACCCACCTGCTCGGCCGGGCTGCCGGCTGGCCCGCCGGGCTGTGGTGGATCGTGCGCCGCACCAGGCCCTCCCGGCGGCAGGCCAAGAACCTGACTGCCTTCGAGCGCGCCACCGGCTGGCCGTACTCCATTATCTGCACGAACATCCCCGCGGCCGGCGGGATCGGCGGCGTGCCCGGCAGCCACCACGCCCAGTTCATCGACGTGCTGCACCGAGAGCACGCCGTCGTCGAGGACCAGGTGCGCACCGCGAAATCGATGGGCCTGCGTAATCTTCCCTCCAAGACCTGGCTGGTGAACTGTGGGTGGGTCATCGCCGCGAACATCGCCGCCGACCTGGCCGCCTGGTGCCGGCTCCTCGGCCTGTACGACTACGCGGACCTCAAGGACGCCGAGCCGGACACGCTGCTTAACAGGACGGCTGCTGAGCCTGCCCGCCCGGCTCGTGCGCCACGCC
This sequence comes from uncultured Actinomycetes bacterium, assembly GCA_963804455.1. Taxonomy (GTDB): domain Bacteria; phylum Actinomycetota; class Actinomycetes; order Streptosporangiales; family Streptosporangiaceae; genus RYN-230. The sequence goes on along the minus strand of CAWDRD010000023.1, from coordinate 45,998 downwards.
CGCACCCGCGTGCTGAAGATCAGCCGGACCTGGCCCTGGAAGGACGCCTTCCTGGCCTGCTGGCAGCGGCTGTGCGCCCTGCCAGAACCCGCCTGACCAGCCACCCCGTCCCCGCCACTAGGAAAGGAGGCCCGTCCCGGCGCAGTTGGAGCCGGTGCCACCCGAGCACATCGGGCGACACCGCCACCCGCCGGGAACCCGCAGACCAGACAAAACTGCCGAAAACCGGCACAACACCATCAGTAACCAGCCTCGGCTGGCCCTTGAATCATCGAGGCCAGCAGCCGCCGCGGGAAGGACCGGACTGCGCCCAGGGCATGCGAGAATGACGCTAATGCCCGAGTAGAGGACGCGGAGCTGACCGCGGTCTGGTATGGATATCTCCGCCAAGGATCCTTTCCCGGTCAGTGACGGTTGCCTGATGCTGTAGATCCTGGAGACGGGTGGCCGATTGCCCAAGGATCCCGGGGTCGGCGCTCCGGGGTGCTGCAGCAAATACGGATTATCGGTGCAAATCGGAAATCACAGGAGGTCCGTGCCATTGGATGCCACCGATCCCGAGGTCGTCCGTTTGGCCGACGATATCGAGCGTTTCGTCTATGGCGGCGACAGTGAGGACCGGGCGGCAGCACGCCTGGCCAGATACGGCGTGCCTGACGAGCAGATCAGGCTGGCCCTTCGGGTCTACGGTGAGCGCGTCGGGCGGATCCGCGAGGTCCGCGACCCGGGCGCGCTTTTGGCCAATGAACTGCGCACGGGCGGATGGTATGCAGGGCCTCAGCCCGGTGACGTCTACTGGCCGGCTTTCCGGTCCCGGCTCGGATTCGACGACAACGCCCTGGCGTCGGTGGACAACCGGTCCAACCGGATAGCTCTCACTTCTCGCCCGGCCAGGGGCTGAAGAGATCAAGACCCGTGGCCTGGTCCTCGGTCACGTGCAGAGCGGGAAGACCACGAGCTTCATGTCCGTGATCGCCAAGGCGGCCGACGCCGGGTACCGGCTGTTCATCGTCCTGTCCGGGATAACCGACGGCCTGCGAAGCCAGACGCAGGCGCGATTGGATCAGGTCCTGGTTGGTGCTGACCCCAAAGAGCGTGAAAGCTGGCGGTGGCTCACCGAGCCGGATCGAGACTTCGTCTACAGCGCCTTCCACGCCGCACGTCTCCGGGACGATGGGTCCCGCATAGTCGCGGTGGTGAAAAAGAATCCGTACCGCCTGCGCCGCCTGGCCACGTTTCTCGAGAGCGCCGGCGAGCCGATCCTGAGAAGCTGCCCGATCCTGCTCATTGATGACGAAGCGGACCAAGCCACCATCAACGTCGGCCAGCAGGCCCGGGTTTCCCGGATCAATGCGCTCATCCGCCGGATCCTGGCCCAGCCGAAGGTCGGTTATGTCGCGTACACGGCGACACCGTTCGCCAATCTCCTGATCAACCCGAGCAACTACGAGGATCTCTATCCCCGCCACTTCATCGCCGACCTCAATCCCCCCGACGACTACTTCGGAGCGGAGAAGATCTTCGGAAGGGCTCCCCTGGATGCGACGGACGACTTCGCCGACGACGGTCTGGACATAGTCCGGCCAGTCTCCGACACCGACGTTGCAGCGGTCCGGCCAGCGTCGCGTAACGCAGTGGCCACATGGACCCCCTCAGTACCTCCCAGCCTGGCTGAGGCCCTCCGCTGGTTTGTGCTAGCGACCGCGGCACGACGTGCCCGGGATGGCCGAGCGAGCCACTCAACGATGCTCGTGCACACGTCCATGCTCACTGCGGCTCACAGCGGACTTCAACAGTGCATACAGCCATACGTTCACGGTATCGCCCGGGCTGTCACCGCTGGCGACGAGACCATCCTGGGCGAGCTGGAGGCGCAGTGGAGGGATGAAACCACCCGCCTGCCTGCCGCGGTGTTCCAGCTGAAAGACGTCTCATGGGAGGAGGTCAGCTCCCATCTCAGCGAGGTACTCAGCGGCCTCCGGACGGAAGTTGACAACTACCAGTCAGCAGAGCGCCTGAGCTATCCGCCCGGCGATCCACAAACCATCGTCGCGCTCGGCGGCAACACCCTCTCCCGCGGCCTGACCCTCGAGGGTCTGGTGTGCAGCTACTTCGTGCGGTCCGCCAATGCGTACGACACGCTTCTGCAGATGGGCCGCTGGTTTGGCTACCGTCCTGGTTACGGTGATCTGGTACGGGTCTGGATGACCGCAGACCTTGAGGGATGGTTCTTCGACCTCGCCACCGTTGAGGCCGAGATCCGCCAGCAGATCGCCCGGTACGAAGCCGAGGGGCTCACGCCGGAGCAGCTCCCGGTCAAGATCCGGACCCACCCGGCCATGGTGGTGACGGCAGCCGCGAAGATGCGTGACGGCGTCGTGGCAGACATCAGTTACGGGGGCCAGCGGGAGCAGACCATCCTGTTCAATCAGACCGATCCTGAATGGCTCCGGAACAACATCGAAGCGACCGCGCAGCTGTTCCGTGACGCGGCGGCGGCTGGAGCGCCCGCAGAGGACGGCGCGCTGGGCGGCATCGTCTTCCGGAACGTGCCTGTCCACGTGGTGACTGCGTTTCTCCGCACGTACCACTTCCACGAGCGCGCGGAAAGACTAAGCCAGATCTGCTCACCGGATATATCGAACAGCAGAACCAGCACAACTCACTACTGACCTGGAACATCGCCGTGATCTCCGACAGCAGCGCCAAGAGCGGCAGCCTGTCGGTGACCACGAACTGAACCTGATCACGCGCACCCGGCTGGCGATGCCCGACGTCACCTACGCGAACATCAAGGCGCTCGTGTCCCGCATCGACCGGGCCGCCGACGTTGACCTGCCCAGAGCGGAGATCATCCGCCAGGCGGGAGCTGATACGGACGAGGCCTACGCCACCTTGCGGCAATGACTACTTTGACCGTGTCGGGCTGCTGGCCATCTACCCGATCGCGCGGGATTCGCAGCCGCGGCCCGGCCGCGCTGGTAAGGCGCCAGGGCTACAAGCCCCGCCTGCCCTTGGACGCAGCCGACGACGTCATCGGCGCCTGCCTGTTCTTCCCCGATGACAAGTCCAACACGCCGTACCGGTACGTATCTGCCGACATTAGCGGCATCGTGCTCGACAGCGATGAGCCGGACATCGAGGAGCTCGACCGCGAGGACGAACAGGTGGGCCTTGTCCAGGAAGCGGAAGCCGCTGTTGAACAGCGCGGAACCTGAGGACAAGCCATGGCTGGGCCATCGGAGCAGGCTTACAGCGTCATCGAGAACGGGCCGGTGGATCAGGACCTGCGAATCCGCGACAGCGACGTGATCGTTGCAGGGGGTTCCGTGCGGCACGCCGTTGACCGGCTGGGGCGACGGCACCTGCTCGTCCCGCTCGCTGACGGCCAGGAGGCGACGGAGGACCGGAACAGCTGCGGGGTCAGCCTGAGCGGCCGGGAGCTCCTGGACAGGAACCGTGCCGGGCGCTACCTGGATGTGAGCTGTGAGATGGTCCAGCTACGCGATCTGTTCGCGGTGTTTTCTGACGACCTCCTCGAGCGTCTCTCGGCAGAGCACGCTCCCCCCGCGGCAGTGTGCTCGTCCGTGCTGGAACGCTGGCGCGAGCTGTTCAATCCAGCACGAGGCGCGCTTCTCGGCTCCGGGGCGCTCGCCGGCCTGCTCGCGGAACTGCATGTTCTGGAACAGATCGCGGCGCGGTCACCGTCGCGCGCTGTCCGGACGTGGACCGGCCCCGACAAGGCCCGGGCGGACTTCACGGGCGCACGGGCAGCAGTCGAGGTCAAAGCGACCACTGGGCGCGACAGGGTCACGGTCGTGATCCATGGCCTGCATCAGCTCGACCAGGCCCCGCTGGAGGACATCTACCTCCACGTGGAGCAGCTCGAATCCGTTCCCGCCGGGGGGGACAGCGTCCCGGACGTTGTGTCGCGGCTGCTGTCGGCAGGCGTGGACCGGTCGGGGCTGATGAGAGGACTCGCCGCGGCCGGGTACCTGGACACTGACGCGCAGGCCTACCACCACCTACGGTTCAGCGTTCTTTCCAGCAGGACGTTCCGCGTCACCGCACCGGGGTTCCCGAGGCCGCAGACCGGCCGGCACTGGCCGATCCCGGTCTCGCTGAGCGGGTCTTCCGCGTCACGTACACCATCGATGTCACCGACAGCGCCGCCATACCGGGTCACCTTGACACGATCCAGCCGCACTGGACCACCTTCTGACAGGATCTGGCCTTGATTCCGCTGATCAGGCACTCTGAACGGTTCCCGTCCAGCGGCGGGGGGGCGCGCGGACGGCGCATCGCGCTCTCGGCCCGCACAGGCTCAGATTCTGGGAACTGTTCCTGCGGGAGACGATACAGAACAGCTGGGATGCCAGCAGTCTCCGGCCAGGGACCGATCTCATTCGGCGTCCACGCCTGGTACGCCGCGCCGGCGTAGCGTGCATTCCTGCGTGACGCCATCCTCACCGATCCGCCGCCGCAGCCGGGATCCCGGCGATCCTCGCCAGCGACCCGCTCCCGCTGATGGCGGTCTGCGACAGCGGAACCTGGGGACTTCCGGGCCGACCCGCGCGGCACGGATCCCGCGGCGGTACCCGGCGGGCGTACGGACTTCGTCGATCTGGCCCGGGACACCGGGCGGCGCGCTTCCAAAGGACTCGCCGGCGGCACCTGACGGTTTCGGGAAGCTCCCGTGCCAGGCAAGCGCCGTCTCCACGATGGTGATCTACACCCGCACCACCCTGCCGGGTCCGGACGCATCCAGGTTCATCGCCATGGCCATTGGGACTGATCAGTACCAGGACCAGGGTCTCCGCTACACGGGACCGCACTGGTGGGGAGTCGCCAGGGACGGCATAGCGGAGCCGGTCCTGGGAGCGGACGCAGACGATGCCGCCGCCACACTGGGCCTGCACGACCTCATCACCGGACCCACCGGAACGGCGGTGATGGTGATCGCCCCCAGAACTCCAGGAGACGACGACCCCACGGAGCTGGCCGGGATCATCAAAGCGACAGGTGACGCGGCGGCTGAATACGCGTGGCCCCACATGATCGCAATGCAAAACAGCAGACCCACGATCGATCTTTCGCTGACTCTCGACGGGTCGCCCCGGCATCATCCCGACCCAGCGACTGATGCACGGCTCCGCGTGTTCGCAGAGGCCTACATACGCTGCCAGCAGCTTCTGGACGGGGCCATCGCGGAGGGCGATGACTGGCCGTGGAACCTCCGCATGCTGCGCTCGCAGAGGCCAGCCTGCCAGCTCGGCCCGTTCGCCTGGCGCCACCACGGCTCCATCGCGGCGCCGGTCCCGGGGGCGGACGCCCGTTCGGAGATCGCCCTGATACGTTCCCCCCGCTTCGTAGTCTCCTACTTCGAGGTACCGCGGCACCCGTCCGGCCAGTCCACCTCGGGGTGTTCCTCGCCGACCCGGCGCTGGACCACGATTTCGCTGAGGCCGAGCCGCCGACCCATGACGCATGGATCCCGACCAAAGGCAAGCACTTCGATCCGGTCCGCCGGGTGATGAGACAAATCACCGACATCCTCAAGCCGCGCCCAGCCACAGGTCCTTCGCCCAGCGGTCGCGAAGAGCCCGGCGTGGTCACGGTCGCGTCCTCACTCGGAGGACTGCTCGACGGCCAGCATGCGGGCGGCGATGTCCGCGTGCCCTCGCCGCCGCCCTCAACCACCCCCCGGCGCGCGGCCCTGGCGGCCCGGGCGGCGGTACAGGCTCCACGGCTGGGACCGGGTCATCCGCGAACGGCTCAGCAGGCGGCGCGGGAACCGCACGCGGCCGGGCGGCGGCCGAGCGCCCAGGTATCCGCTATGAAGGGCAGCCTCGCCTGCTCGTCACGGAAGGCCGCAGGGCAGTCGAATTCTTCTTTACCGTGAACAAGCCCCCGGGCCGCGCAGAAGTGCAGATCACAGCACGGCCCGACGTGTTCATCGACGGCGGGCGGGAGACTGAGCCACCGGCGGGCGCGGAGGTGCCCGAGGTTCTGGGATGGTGCGACCGGGTTACCCGCAGCGTCTGGCCCGGGCAGGATCTGGTCGTCACCCAGGACGGAGAGTCCCGGTGGTCGGTCGTCGTATCCCAGCCGTCCGACGCGGCGGTCACCGTCGCCTTGTCCGTGGTAGCTCCGGGATGAGCAGCCCGATCAGTCTCGGTTACCTGCGCAGCCGGATCCGTCACGGATCCGAAGTGACCGGCCGGAGATCCGCTTCGGTAACCGGGCCAGCACGGACATGTCGGTGCCGGACTGGCACTACCTGACCGACATCACCGTGGAGTGGGACCTTGAAGTAGACCTTGAAGGCTTGGCCAAGGACTGCGGCCTGACAGCTGACGCCCGGATCGGCGCGGCGCTCGGCTGGCGGTCAGAGCGGACCAATCTCCGGGCCGGTGGCACCGTGATCGACGTGGTCAGCGGCCACAACACCCTGACCACCCTTCTGCCGGGCACGGACCTGGGCGGCGCCGTGAACATCGAAGCCCGCATCGTCCTGCTCGAGCCGGACAGCGCCGCTGAACAGCTCGCACCGCGACGCGCCGGAAGCCTCCTTTGGCAGGACACTCACCGGATCATCCTGGAGGGCGCCGGCGGCCGGTTCCCTACCACCGCCACAGACTTCTCCTCAGCAGGGCTCCCCGGCGGGGATGCGGGCCTGTGGTACCTGGAAATTTCCAGCAGCGACCTCGGAGAAGCGTCACCCAGGCCTTGCGGCTGTACCTGAACAGCACGAACGCCGTCATCCGCAACATGCTCGACGACCCCGGCGCCGACAGTAGCGTTCACATACTGCGGTTTCTCCGCTACGAGACTGCCCGGCAGTTGCTGGTCACAGTGCTCCGCGACGAGGAGTTCGACGACCGCGCGGACTACGGCCGGGGCACGCTCGGCGACGTCCTTGTCACCCTGCTCCGGATCTACCTGCCGCACCGGGACGTCACGCAGCTGCGGAACGACTACAACATGAATCCAGCTGAAGTCAACGCGGAACTGCTCGCCGCCGCATGGAAGGCACCCGCGTGAGCGGGCCGATCACCTATCCCAGGCTTCCGCGAGAAGTCGCAGAATCCCTCCTCGACGAGCAGCGGGAACTGTATCCCGGTCGCTGGCCGAATCGCCGGCACCTCACACCCGCGACAGGAGTGGCATCCGACGATCCCGGTGCGCGTCACCGAGGAGGAGCTGCGCCAGCTCCGTACTGACGTCGTCGCCATAGCCGCGGCACGGATACCCTGTGCAGCTGCCGCGAGGCGGGCACACGGTCTTCGACCAGCAGCTGGCCGTCCATCTGTACGGGGCGATGGGAATAGTCCCGGCTGAGGCCGCGGTCGGCGGAATATGGTCCTTTCTCGCCACGGTCATGCTCCCTGACGTGGCCGCATGGCGCTACCCCGATCGGCACCGGGACCGTTTCATCGGCTCCGACCTGATGATCGGCACCTCGAACCGTCATGTCTTCGGCAGGCTCTGGGCCAGAGTCTGCATTCTCGGAGCCCAGACCAGTTCCGGCCTAGGCGAGGACAATGTGGTGAACCTCCTCGAACGCCCCACATTCGGTGGCTACCCGCGCCTCGCGCGTGCTATCGGCGAAGCCCACATCCGCACCATCGCCACCGGTGGGATCGTCCAGTCCCAGCAGCTCATGCGGGACGCGATGAAGCGTCTCAGAAGACTCGCTGTCGTCATCAGTTTCGGCGCGCTCGACGATGACCAACTCCGGGAACTGCTGGAAGAGGTGTTCACTGCCAGTGCGGCTGCGCTCGGGCAATCATGAGTGTCCACCTTGGCCCCCTTCTCATGATCCCGCTCCTCAGCTGGCTGCGCATCGCCGCTCGGAGCGGCACCGACACGGACAAGGCGGCAGGCCCTTCTCAGACGGGCCGGGGCGGCTTGACGGACACGGGCCGCGTGGCCATAGGCAGGAGATGTGATGGCACGGGCATTAGTCGGCTCCCCGCCGCAGAGTTTGCCGTTGTCGGCGATGAAAGAGCAGTTCAGTCTCGGCTATGTCCACATGGTCGCCAGCGCCGCGGGCTTTCCCATCAAGAACCACGCCACCGACTACGACGGTGTTGACATAACCATATTCTCCTCCGCCGAGTACGAGACCTACTACTGCCTGCAGTTCGAGCTGCAGGTCAAGTGCACGTCCCAGCGCAACGTGGTCCGCCCGCAGGGAATCGCCTGGCAGATGGAGGCCCGGCCGTTCCGCAAGCTCACGAGCAGGAAGCGGTTCATTACCGCCTACCTCGGCGTCCTGATCGTCCCCGGCGACCCGGAAACCTGGCTGGAGCAGGACCAGGAAAGGCTCCTGACACGGAGCCGTATGTACTGGCAGCAGGCCACCCGCCTCGGGAAATCGGCGGCACCGCAGGCAGCAAAACAGTACACCTGCCGCTCACTAATCTGTTGGACGTCCCTCAGCTGCGCCGCATCATGGAGTCAATGGGGGACGGGGGTGCCGGCTGACCATGACTGCACCTGACACTGGCGCGGCCGGCCAGCAGGCGCAGCATTTCTCCCGCAGGGTCATGGAGAACCTCGCCCTAGGCATCAGGACCGCCCGGGACCTTGCGGAGGGCAGGACAGCCACGGCTCTCAGCAATCCGCCCAGGTGGGGGCTGAGCGCGGGTCTCGTCGAATCGCTGATGGACATCACCGAGCCAGAAGGCCTGAGGTCGGTCAACCTGTCCTTCGACTGGGCCGCAGCCGCGTCCAGGCCGACGGTGGATGGCCAGCCGGTCAGGTTCCACCATTGCGCTCCTGGAGGAACTCCAGCGCGTCCATGAGCGGCTGCTGCAACGGGAGGAACCGGTCCGTCACGAGACCCTGATCGGAACGGTGGTTTCACTGTCCCGGGAGGATGACACCCTCGGCGACGGCGGAGCGGCAGCGGTCATCATCTCGGCCGACGTCAGCAGGCCGCCCGGCGCTTTTTCACCCGGGCGTTGCAGGCTGGCACGATTCCGGTCGAGGTCACTACCGACCGCGCGCACGTCTACCTGCGGGTGCCCGGTGAACTGGTCCCTTCGGCCCTGCACACCATCGAGCGCAGGCTCTGCCTCGCCTTCCACGAGCTGGCATGGACCACCTGACCTCGAAACAATCAGGCAACTCCTCGAAGCTGCCCAGGGATCGCCCAACGCAACAATGCCATCGACGGTCAGCAAGACGAAGCAAAGCGACACATCTTTGAAACACTCAGCCCGACCAGAAATGACACGAAGTAGTCCAAGTACATCTGAACACAGCGGTGACGACGGATCCGAGGATTGCCACTCCAGGTAGACGCACTAATTACTACGCTTCGACCCAGGTCGATGAACAGCCGGACCGCGATTCTCATCAGGCGTAAAGTAATCGTCCACAAACGCGAAAATTGCTACATATTCATCGTAGGTGACATGCAGTTGGTTTAGGTACCTATGCGATCTGGGGTAAGTTCTCCAGTTTACAGGCTCGCCAAATCCAGAGATAGATCCATCTACGCCCCTAAGTACAAGTGCGCTATCCATCTCAACTGCGATTCCGAACGTCGTTGCGGCGCCGTCAATCGCTTCCTCGGTCAAGTCTTTTACTTGAACTTCATACCGATTGAAAAGAGAGCGCTGAACATCGACACCTTGATCTTCTCGGCGAAGATGAGGATTCCACCCATCGATATAAAGATGTGACTGAGACGCCATGACCAGTAGATTCTCTGCCCCGAACAGCAGGCCATCCCGATGATGGAAAGAGATCATCAGACCCTATTATGTCCAGTAGCTGCCGCGTGGTACTTGATATGCACTTCGACCCGACTCCGTTTCCTCTTTCTGCGGTTTAGTAAATGCTGCTATAAATCCAGCATCACCAGGACCAGAGGATCCGACCACATCGAAAGCTCGCCCAACTGCAGGCCATACAAGTTCGGTCACTCAACTGTCTCGGCTCATTTCTCTTCGGCCAGTCCAGGAACGATGTAAGCGACTGATCATACATCCCTCAGAACCTGCTGCTACCGCCATCGACCCATACGAGCACGCCACTCTGAGCGCCGGGATGTCCGACAAGCGCCTGAAATTGTCTGACAATTTACGAGTCAAAGGAACGGCGCGCACTCCGCTGGACGACGAAAGATAAAGAACGTTGTAGAATGCCTCAACATCGGTATGCGGATGCGCGGGAGATTCAGCGGCCTCGATAAGAGCGTCTTGCAGGCTTCTCGTGGTGACCTCATGCGGATGGGCCGCAATCCTGCCCGAAAGCGCCTTTACTTCATGAAGGATCTTCGGGCTTTCGAGAAGTTTCTGCAACTCTGGCCTATACCAGACCTGGCCCCTAGCCAAGAATTGCCAAAACAGAGGCCGACAATCAGCATCTATCGCTATAGATGCGACAAGCTGATCCCAGTGGTATCTTAGAATGTCACCATTTAGGGTGAACAAGTACAGGTTGCCGTTGTATATAAACGAGTCCCAGAACCGACCAGGAATTCTGACTTCTACAGCTTGCATGTCCCACCTCGTCCAAGCTTTCTGACGGCAGCAGACCTTAGGTAACCTTTAGATATCCAATCGTTTTTGACTACCTCAGGTGGTACTTCCCTAACCCTCCGCTTTGCATCGGATGGGTAACCGTGGCAGGTACTCGCTAGCTGAAAGAAAGCTATTGAGAGGTTGCGGCTCGGACCAGGACTCACTGCGGATCGGCCCAACTGTTCAGCTACCCCGTTTCTTAAATGTAGCCCCCATGCAGACTGGCCGCTTACCCAACCACTGTCCATTCCGAGCTCGAAGGAAGCATGTTCATCATCCGGCGGTATGATCCATTGCGATTTAATCCTGGTGCCATCACGATGGTCCATTTTACAGAGGTACGTGTATTCGCCAATTCTGACCGGTTCGTTAGGCCGCACCATGACCCCTTCGTGGGTATTTGACCGAATTTGCCCGAAATGCGTATTTCCGTCAGTCACTCGCCACTCTAATACCTCGCTTTGGCTGTGATATGACAGACACGCTGGCCCAGATGTCAAGGCATGGCGGGCCATCACGAGCCTTTGCCTCCCTGGCGCGAAGCGGTCCTGACCACCCGCGCTTACCTCGCGGTGTTCCGTAGGCGAATGGGACGGTACAGCATCTCGCCAGCTACAGACTCTGGTTGGGATTGCTCTGCTCCACCAGGCGAGTCACATCGAGGCTACCTGGGTCCGCAGCCGACGACTCATAACCCCAGCAGACGCTGGGCAGCCATCTTCCCCGTCAGGCACTGTTGCGTTGGCTGATCGCGGGAGGCTGGAGACTGGTCCGGTAACTGCCCCCTGGCACGGCCTCGGTCTTTACTGGCTTCCGGTTCCCGCGGGAGGTGATCTCGGTCGCGGTCCGCTGGTAGGTGCAGTACGGACTTCCTACCGTGACGTCGAGGAACTGCTGGCCGAGCGCTGCGTCACCGTCGATCACGTCACTACCTACCGGTGGGTGCAGCGATTCACTTCGGAGTTCATCGAGGCGGCCAAGCCGGGCCGCCACGTTCCCGGGAACTGCTGGTTCGTCGAACGGGCGCTGTTGCGCCCGAGAGCTTCCTCGCCGCTGACCCTGTCCGAGGGCCCGGCTGCGGCTAGCGCGGCGATGATCACGGCCCCCGGTGTACTCATATCGGACCTGGCAATAAACCGGCAGGCCCCGGCCGGGGTTAGCGCGATCGGCTCAGTGTCGTTGTTATCGGCGTAGGCCAGGCTGATCGCGCCATGCCCGGTGACGTGACCGAACCAGGCGCGTTCGTTCCTTCCCGGGCTGACGGCCCTGGGGGCCTCCACCTGGACAGAGCCTGCGTTCCGCCGCCTCTACGGGGGTATGAGGAGAACCGGAGGGAGAACAAGATCAACCGAAAATCAAGTCTCACGGTTACTGAGGGACACCGCTCCACCGGACAGCTGGTTCTGTCGGTGGCTTGTGCGATAACGGCGTTATGCAGTCGTTACACAGTCAGCAGACTAAGCGGCACGCCCAGCTGCAGTACCAGCCGCGATCGGTTCCGCTGTGGGTAGGAGATCCGGAAGACTGGGCGTTAGTGCGGCGCGAGCCCCGGCCCCCGCTAGTTTGCCCAGAACCGGGCTGTGATGTCGAGCTGATCTCCTACGAGAACCTTAATAACAAGCAGAACCCGCGGATCTTCAAGTTCAAGCCGGCTGGCCGGTCCTGCGATCACTGGACCGATCGTGGCCAGGGCGGCGGCCCGGAAAGCGCCCAGCACGAGTGGGTGAAGCTCCGGCTTACCCGGATCGCACGGAAGCTTGGCTACACGGCGACGCCAGAGCACCCACCTACCCGCGCGGACGTGTACGTGCATGAGCCGTCGTTCTGCCTTGAAGTGCAGCTTGTCGCCACCCAGTTCGGCATCCGCACCAGCGCCCGCCAGGCCAAGGAAAGCAGGGTCTGCTGGCTGATCCGCGAGGGACTCAACACTCCCAGGACGCGGCAGGCCCTATTTACGCTGCCGGCAGTGCGATTCCGGATTATTGACCGGACCAATCCCGAAGGACGCCTGGCTGCTCCATGGGAGCATCCCAGCGACCGCGAACTCGCACGCAGGGCGCGGCTGCAGGTGTTCGGAACCATCGCGCACCGTCCCCAGGCCCACCTGCAGACCAGCCTTGATGCACTCCGATCAGGTTGGTTCTGGACCGGGCCGATGGACGGCTTTCAGTTCCTCGAGCAGGTCTTGTCGGGCCACCGGACCTGGCACCCGCCCGGAACGCTTGGGAACACCAGGGGCCTATGGGCGCTCCACACAGATGTCGTCAACTACCACGCCTACCGCGACCAGCAGCGCGAACTGGCCGACCGGAAGTCCCGCCAGCTCCAGGACAGCCTGGAAGCCCCCCGCGGGACAGACCACCAGAGCTAGCACCCAGCCCCGGCCCCAATATCCCGCCACCAGCCTCACCGCCAGCGAGCCCTCAGCCCGCCCTCCCCGTGCCCAGCGGCCACACCGCCCCCTCGGCAGACCGACCGGACAATCTGACGCCCCCCTACGGCGCCCGCAGCCAGCATCCCGGTTCAGCACCGCCAGTCGCGGCGACTCCCATCACGGCCGCCGGGCCGCGCCTGCGACGGCGATGGCGCCTCTGGTGGCGCAGGCAACGATGACCGGCAGAATAAGACTTGCGCCCAAGGTCCCTGACGCAACACAGCCCGGCCGCATCAGGAAATCGCTCATCAGGGGTGAGCAGGTCTGGCAGCGATGGAACGAATGTGCGCGGACGCGTGGCTCCTCAGGCGGGCCAGCCTTTCACGCGCCACCGGGGCCAGCGCGGGCGTCGACCGAGACCGGCCCGGCAGGCATCAAGACCGGAGTCATGGCGGTCAGCCTTGGCGTTGGGCGGGCTGCACATGGAACAGTCCGATGCCGGCCTGCTCCGCGGTGGCGCGATGAGCCGCCGGGGCGGCGGGTTGCGGTGCCCGCTTAGGGCCGGTAGCGGTCAGCGGCGATCTACGGCCTCAGGACTCGGTGATCGCCGCAGATCCGGCCTCGCTATGCCAGGCCACCAGGCGACCACCACTGATCGCCTGGTGGCCTGGCGCCCCGCACCTGGGGCAGCTGATCATGGAAATTGGCTAAGCAAGCGGTTCGGTGAACCGCTCCTTCCGGCCCGATTCCGTCCGCCATGTGTCCGTAACCACTGCCGCGCAGCGGCGTCTCCTGACCGCTGATGACACAAGATGACACAACGCACGACGGCCCGCGAAGCCGGGGAATACCCAGCTCACGGGCCGTTTACGCAGGTAGTGGCAGGTGTTGGGTTCGAACCAACGTAGGCTGAGCCGACGGTTTTACAGACCGCTCCCTTTGGCCACTCGGGCAACCTGCCTAGGGCGCCGCCACATAGAACGGCTCAGAGAAGGATAGCGGACGTTGGCGGTTCGCGCGTCGTTGGCCGCCCCGATCCCGGCCGACCACAGACCATACCCGGCCCGAGTCCGGCACCAGCGCAGTAGCCTCATGACCGGTACGCCAGCAGGCCGGGAACCAGCAGGCCCGGGAAGCGCCGGCAACCAGCACGCGGGAACGGGCAGCAGGCCCAGCCGGCAGGCAGGCCCGGTACAGCTAGCATGCTGGCCCGAAGCAGCCGGCCAGCGGCCCCCAGGCAGCCAGCCGGCTGGAAGAACGAGCAACGGGAAGGAGTCACGGGTGGCAGACAGCAGTTTCGACATCGTCAGCAAGATCGACCACCAGGAGGTGGACAACGCGCTCAACCAGACCGCTAAGGAGATCGCGACCCGCTTCGACTTCCGTGGCGTGGGTGCTTCCATCACCTGGTCTGGTGATCACGGCGTGGAGATCCGGGCCAACAGCGAGGGACGCGTCAATGCCGTGCTCGACGTGTTCAAGGACAAGCTGGTCCGGCGCCAGGTCTCACTGAAGGTCCTGGACGCCGCGGAGCCGCGGGTGTCGGGCAAGGAGTACCGGATCAGCGTCCACCTCAAGGAAGGCATCTCGCAGGAGGATGCCAAGAAGATCGGCAAGATCATCCGCGACGAGGGACCGAAAGGTGTGCGCGCCCAGGTGCAGGGTGAGGAACTCCGCGTCTCCAGCAAGAAGAAGGATGATCTCCAGGCCGTGATTTCCCTGGTCAAAGGCAAGGACCTGGACATGGCGCTGCAGTTCGTCAACTTCCGCTAGCGCTGCCCGTCCCCGGGCCCCTCAGCCCGCTGCCCGGGTCCTCCCCGCGGAGACTGTCCTGCACCTCACGGGGCACCGGCGCGCCCGGATCGTGCGCGGGCGGCGGTGGCACCGTCCACATCCACTCCCGCAACTGGTCCCGCTCATGGGTCAGCGCCGCGATATCGGTGGCCGCATAACTGAATTCGGGTGACCAGAACAGGGCGTCGTACGGGCAGACCTCGATGCAGATCCCGCAATACATGCAGAGCGAGAAGTCGATGGCGAACCGGTCCAGCGCGTTGCGCACCCGCGGCCGGCCGCGCGGCCCGGCCGGACCGGGCACGGGCTCCTTGTGCGAGTCGATGTATATGCACCAGTCCGGGCACTCCCGCGCGCACAGCATGCAGACCGTGCAGTTCTCCTCCAGCAGCCCGATCACCCCGCGGCTGCGCGCCGGCAGGTCCCTCGGCGCGGCCTGCCCCGCACCCGGCGCGGCCCGCCCAGCATCCGGCGCGGCCCGCCCCGCACCCGATCCGCCCGGCCCGCCCGGCACTGCCTCAGCCGCGCTCATCTGGGCTGCCACCCCTCGGGCACGCCCGGCTGCGGCAGCCGCCGCCGCGCGGGGGCCCGGCCGCTGCCCTCGCCTGGCTCCTTGGCCCCCGGCCATTCCTGGGCGGCGCGCGCCGCGAGCACGAAGTCTTTCCGCAACGGGTGCCCCTCGAAGCCGTCCGGCAGCAGCAGCGGGCCGGGCCGCGGATGGCCCTCGAAGACCACGCCGAACATCTCCGACGTCTCCCGCTCGTGCCACGCCGCGCCCCGGTAGATGCCGGTCATCGTGGGCAGCCGGGCCGCACCCGCAGGCAGCACGGTGCGCAGCAGCAGGTGGTGCCGCCCGGTCAGCGAGTACACGTGCGCCAGCACCGCCAGGCCCGCGTCCATCTCGTCCACGGCACTGAGCCAGTCGAAGAACCCGCACTCCAGCTCGTGCCGGGCGAAGCGGGCCACGGCCAGCCAGGCCGCGGGGGCCACCGTGACGGTGACCAGCCCCTGGCTGACGTCACACTCGGCCAGCGCTTCCCCCCAACGAAAACCCATCCCGGTACTGCCCGCCGTATCCGCGGGTTCAGCGCCAGCCCGGCTCGGGCAGGCCGCCAGGCGGCTGGTCAGCTCCTCAGGAGTCACGGCCGCGATCCCGCGAGCCGCCGCTGGGCAAGCATGTCCAGCCCGTGCAGGAGGGCCTCGGGGCGGGGCGGGCAGCCCGGCACGTACACGTCCACCGGGATGAGCTGGTCCACGCCCTTGGTCACGCAGTAGGAGTCCCAGTACGGGCCGCCGCTGTTGGAGCAGGCGCCGAACGACAGGACGAATACCGGCCCGGGCAGCTCCTGGTAGGCGCGCAGGAGCAGCGGGGCGAGCTTGTCGGTGACGGTGCCCGCCACGATGAGCACGTGACCCGGGCGCGGCTCCCCCGGGTCACCATCCGGCGCTGAGCCGGGCGGGCCGTCCGGGTCAGCCGGGCGGCCGGGGCCACTGACGCGGCTCAGTGCGGCCGCGCACTCCACCGCGCAGCAGGCGAGGCCAGCGTCGAAGAGCCACAGCCGATCCGGCGGCACCGCACTAGTGAACCCGGTGCTGGCGGACCCGGTGTTCGCCAGCACCTCACTCAGCAGCACGGGCCCGGGGCTGCCGGGCCAGCCACGCTCGTTCCTGGCCCGCGGCACGGGAAGCTCCACAGCGGCCATCGGGCCAGCGTACCCGGCCTGCGCCGGGAACGCCGAGGCGGTGAACCGGCCCGGCCCGGGGCCCGTCGTAGAAGATGCCGGGAGGCACACCCCCAGGGGCCCGCCTCCCGGCGGCCAGGAGCCGTAATGTGATATAGGTCACGACTACCGCACAAGCGCACGAGCCGAGGGCCCGTACCGCAACAGCGCTGTAACATAAGGATCAATCCATAATCCCAGCCCCCGGCCGCCTTCGTGCTGGGAGCGGCGCTCGTGTGCAACGCGGCGTCCAGGCGCCTGGCCGCGGCGCGTCGAGGAGGTCCTTCAACTGTGACCAAGCAGGTCCAGCAACTTGATCGTGTCATCATCCGGTTCGCGGGTGACTCAGGTGACGGGATGCAGCTCGCCGGAGACCGTTTCACTCAGGAGACGGCCGCGTTCGGAAACGATCTCTCCACCCTCCCGAACTTCCCCGCCGAGATCCGGGCGCCTGCGGGCACGCTGCCCGGGGTGTCCAGCTTCCAGGTGCACTTCGCCGACCATGACATCCTCACTCCGGGCGACGCGCCGGACGTGCTCGTCGCGATGAACCCGGCCGCGCTCAAGGCCAACCTGGCCGACGTGCCGCGCGGCGCGGACATCATCGCCAACACCGACGAGTTCACCAAGCGCAACCTGGCCCGGGTCGGCTATGCGGCCAACCCGCTGGAAGACGGGTCGCTGTCCGGCTACAACCTGCACGCCGTCCCGGTCACCTCGATGACCGTCAAGGCCCTCGAGGACTTCGACATCTCCCGCAAGGAAGCCGAGCGGGCCAAGAACATGTTCGCGCTCGGGCTGCTCTCCTGGCTGTATAACCGGCCGCCGGAGAGCACGCTGAAGTTCCTGGAATCCAAGTTCACCACGAAGCCCGAGATCATGAAGGCGAACGTCGCGGCCTTCCAGGCGGGCTGGAACTACGGCGAGACGACCGAGGCCTTCTCGGTGCAGTACGAGGTCAAGCCGGCCACCCTGCAGCCGGGCACCTACCGGAACATCACCGGCAACAGCGCGCTCTCCTTGGGCCTGGTCACGGCGTCGCGCCGGTCCGAGCTGCCCCTGTTCCTCGGGGCCTACCCGATCACCCCGGCCTCGGACATCCTGCACGAGCTGTCCAAGCACAAGCGGTTCGGGGTCCGCACGTTCCAGGCCGAGGACGAGATCTCCGGGGTTGGGGCGGCGCTCGGCGCGTCCTTCGGCGGCGCGCTGGGCGTAACGAGCACCTCGGGCCCGGGCATGGCGCTCAAGGCCGAGACCATCGGCCTGGCGGTCTCGCTGGAACTGCCGCTGGTCGTCATCGACGTCCAGCGGGCCGGGCCGTCCACCGGCATGCCGACCAAGACTGAGCAGGCCGACCTGCTGATGGCGCTGTACGGCCGGAACGGCGAGTCGCCGGTCGTGGTGCTGGCCCCGGCCACCCCGTCGGACTGCTTCGACATCGCGCTCGAGGCGGTGCGGATCGCCACCAAGTACCGCACCCCAGTGATCATCCTGTCCGACGGCTATCTGGCCAACGGCTCGGAGCCCTGGCGCATCCCGGACGTGGCCAGCCTGCCAAAGCTGCGCGATGAGTTCTCCTTCGCCAGCCCGAGCGAATGGCGGGGCTCCGACGGCAAGCTGGAATTCCGGCCCTACCAGCGGAACCCGGAGACCCTGGCCCGGCCGTGGGCGATTCCCGGCACGCCCGGCCTGGAGCACCGGATCGGCGGGATCGAGAAGGCGGACGGCACCGGCACCATCTCCTACGACCCCGGTAACCACGACCGGATGGTCCGGCTGCGCCAGGCGAAGATCGACGGCATCGCGGCCGACGTGGAGCCGGTGCAGGTGGACGACCCGGATGGCGAGGCCAAGGTCCTGGTGCTGGGCTGGGGCTCGACGTTCGGGTCCATCGGCGCCGCAGTGCGCCGGGTCCGGGTGGCGGGCGGCTCGGTCGCCCAGGCCCACCTGCGCCACCTGTCCCCGTTCCCGGCGAATCTCGGCGACGTGCTGGCCAGCTACGACAAGGTGCTGGTGCCGGAGATCAACCTCGGGCAGCTCGCGCTGGTGCTGCGGGGCAAGTACCTGACCGACGTTATCTCCTACAACCAGGTGCGCGGGCTTCCGTTCAAAGCCGCGGAACTGGCCGGCGTCATCCAGGATGTGATCGCAAATGTCTGACCCTGCGGCCAACGGCTCCCCGGTGGACGGCTCCGCAGCGAACAGCTCAGCGGCGAACGAGGGGCCCGCCAACGACGGCGCGGCCGAGGCGGCCCGGCGGCCCGCCTCGCTCACTCTCGTCCCCGTGGCCGACCAGAAGCTGTCCACCAAGGAATTCAAGTCCGACCAGGAAGTGCGCTGGTGCCCGGGCTGCGGTGACTACGCGATCCTGGCCGCCTTCCAGTCCTTCCTGCCCGAGCTGGGCATCCCCCGGGAGAACCTGGCGATCATCTCCGGGATCGGCTGCTCCTCCCGGCTGCCCTACTACGTGGACAGCTACGGGATGCACTCGATCCACGGCCGTGCCCCGGCCATCGCGACCGGCCTGGCCGCGTCCCGCCCGGACCTGTCCGTGTGGGTGATCACCGGGGACGGCGACGCGCTGTCGATCGGCGGCAACCACCTGATCCACGCGTTGCGGCGGAACATCAACATCAACATCCTGCTGTTCAACAACCGGATCTACGGGCTGACCAAGGGCCAGTACTCGCCCACGTCGGAGCAGGGCAAGGTGACCAAGTCGACCCCGTTCGGGTCGCTGGACACCCCGTTCAACCCGGTCTCGCTGGCGCTCGGCGCCGAGGCCAGCTTCGTGGCCCGCACCATCGACTCCGACCGCAAGCACCTGACCAGCGTGCTGCGCGCCGCCGCCGACCATCGCGGTGCGGCGTTCGTGGAGATCTACCAGAACTGTCCGATCTTCAACGATGACGCGTTCGCGCCGCTCAAGGATCCGGACTCACGGGATGACCGGCTGATCCGGCTGGAGCACGGCGCGCCGATCCGGTTCGGCCCGGGCCGGAGCCAGGGCCTGCGGTTCGGCCGGACCGGCTCGCTGGAGCCGGTGCCAGCGGCCGAGGCTGGCGAGGACTCGCTGCTGGTGCATGACGCACATGCGGCTGACCCGTCGTACGCGTTCGCCCTGTCCCGGCTGGACCGGGCGGACTTCGCACACACCCCGGTCGGGGTGTTCCGCCAGGCTCCCCGGGCCAGCTACGACGAGCTGATGACCGACCAGATCGCGGCGGCCCGGGACCGGCAGGGCGAGGGCGACCTGGCGGCCCTGCTGGCCGGAGCCGACACCTGGCAGGTTCCCTGACCCGGTGACGTGACCGGGGAGCGGCGATGAGAGTCCAGGCAGCCGGGAACGCGTGGTGAGCGTCCGGGTGGACCAGAGCGGCCCGGTGACCACCGTCATCCTGGACCGTCCTGAGGTACGCAACGCGGTGGACGGCCCGACCGCCGCCGCGCTGGCTGCGGCCTTCCGTGCGTTCGAGGCAGATTCCGGCGCCAGCGTGGCCGTGCTGACCGGGGCCGGCGGCACGTTCTGCGCGGGCGCGGACCTGAAGGCCGTGGGCGGCCCGGATGGCAACCGCACCGAGCCGGACGGCGATGGCCCGATGGGACCCACCCGGCTGCGGCTGTCCAAGCCCGTGATCGCGGCCATCTCCGGGCATGCCGTGGCCGGCGGCCTGGAACTCGCGCTCTGGTGCGACCTGCGGGTGGCTGACGAGGACGCGGTGCTGGGCGTGTTCTGCCGCCGCTGGGGCGTGCCGCTGATCGACGGCGGCACCGTCCGGCTGCCCCGGCTGATCGGCCTGGGCCGGGCGCTGGACCTGATCCTGACCGGCCGGCCAGTGACCGTGCCGGAGGCGCTGCAGATGGGCCTGGTCAGCCGGGTCGTGCCGACGGGCACGGCCCGGGCCGCGGCCGAGGAGCTGGCCCGGGAGATCGCCGCGTTCCCGCAGGCGTGCCTGCGCAGCGACCGGCTGTCCGCGCTGCAGGGCGGGTTCCTGCCCGAGCACGAGGCCATGACGAACGAGTTCCGGCACGGGCTGACCGCACTGCGCGACCCCGGGCTGGCGGGCCAGATCGGCCGGTTCACCGGCGGCGCGGGCCGGGGCGGCGCCTAGAGCCCGGTCAGAGCCGGGCCGCCGCGGTGCGGCGCTGCGGGTCGGCTGACGCCCCGCTGGCCAGCTCTTCCAGGCTTCGCTGGGCTGGCTCGGGCAGCACCCCGGTCAGCAGCAGCCCGCCCACGGCCATGCCCGCGGTGAGCAGGAGCGAGCCGCGCAGGCCCAGCCAGGCCTGCAGCACCGGGAACAGGAACACCCCGATGAACGCGCCGAGCTTGCCCACGCCAGCCGAGATGCCGTGCCCGGTGGCCCGCATGGTGACCGGGAAGACCTCACTCGCCAGCACGAACGTGGTCATGTTTGGCCCGAATTCGGTGAAGAAGTAGCTGACCCCATAGACCAGCAGGAACGGCGCCAGCGCGGTGGTCATCCCGGGCACCAGGCCGATGATCGCGAAGCAGAGCGCCATCATCGCGAACCCAGCCCGCTGGAGCCGGCGATGCCCGATCCGGTCCAGCCAGACGATGGCCAGCAGGTAGCCGGGCAGCGCCGCGACCACGAAGATGGCTAGCTGGAGTGCGATCGCCGTAGTAACAGAGGAGTGCGGCGAGATCAGCTTGATGATCTCCGGCGTGGAGATCGTGTTCCCGTAGAAGGCGTAGTCCAGCAGGAACCAGCAGCCCGCCGTGCCCGCCAGCGTGACCAGCCAGCGGCGGTTGGTCAGGAAGGCCTGCAGCCTCATCTCGTGCCGGAAGGCAGGCGTGGGCGCCCCGATGATGGCACCGCTGGTGAACTGGGCGATGGCCACGGCCGCCGCCGTGTGCTGCCCCTGGACCTGCGCCTGGTACCGGGGGGACTCCGGCAGCCGGCCGCGCAGGTACACCACGCTGGCCGCGGGCACGGCCCCCAGCCCGAGCAGGATGCGCCACGTCACGTTGCCGCTTACTCCTGCGCTCAGCAGGCACAGGGCGACGGCCGGCCCGACGATGAGACCCAGGGCCTGGGCGGAGAACACCATCCCGACCAGCCTGCCCCGGTCCCGCCGGCTGGCGTACTCGCTCATCAGGACGGCGCTGACCGGATAGTCCCCGCCGACCCCGAGGCCGAGGACGACCCGGAAGCCGATCAGCACCCAGTACGACGGCGCCACGGCGGAGCCGAGCGCGCCCATCACCATGATGACAGCGACCAGCCAGTACACCCGGTTGCGGCCGAGCAGGTCGGCGGCCCGGCCGAAGATGAAGGCACCGGCGAAGGCGGCGCCGAGCATCGCCGCGTTCAGCGCGGCCAGCTGGGCCGAGCTGAGCTGCCACGACTGCCTGATCAGGCTGGCGGCCACGCTGATCACGAACAGGTCATAGGCGTCGGTGAAGAAGCCCATGCCGGAGACCAGCACCGCACGCAGATGGAACCGGCTAATCGACGCCTCGTCCAGGGCGGCCAGGAAGCCCGGCGAGCGGGTCTGGGTCACCAGCGGCCTTCCATGCGGGCGGGACGTCAACTGCCGCAGCCATCCTGCGCGGTCTGAAACATGTCGTTAAAGCGACTCATAACGTACTAAAAGTCAAACACGAAGTGAATTGCCTGGCCAGTTGACCCAGGTCATCGCACGGGCCAGTGCCCACCCGCCGGCCCCAGGCTGCCGTCCGCGCCGGACGCCCCAGGCGGCCTGGATCCGAGCGGCGGCAGGCCAGCACGGGGAGCCGCGTGGCCGCCTCAGCACGTACGGGCTGACCAGGACGCGGGGCCGGGTCAGGAAAGGACGTTAGCCCTATGGGGCCGGGCCTTGGTCCCTGCCGCCGGGGAGCTGGATCCGCGCATCATCGAGATACTGTTAGTCCTTACTCCGGAGGCACGATGTCCACTCCGCACCCGCATTCCGCTGCGGATCTTGCCCTCGCTCCCGTCCTGATCAGCATCGAGCGGAACCTCGCGCGGCTGCGGGAAAGTGCGGACCTCGAGTTCGCGCTGGCGCTGGACCTGAACGACGACGACAGCTGGTACCACTCCACGGCCGAGCGCGCCCACCGGGTGCTGCAGAGCGCCGTCCGGGATGTGGACCTGCACGGCTGGACCGTCCAGCCGTCCGCCGACCTGCACGGCCTGGTGGTCAGCCATGGCGAGTACTCGGTGACGGTAATGCTCGGCCAGCGGCTGACCGGGTACGTCCAGCTGGGTCGGCCAGCCCGGATCCCTGGCCGCCCTAATGGCGTTGACCGACATGCCCAGGCCGGAAGCGTGCCTGGGGCAGAGCAGGAGGAGGCTCAGTCATGAGGTGGTGGATGGTGGCGACGGCAGGCGCGGCCGCGGCCGTGGCCGTGGCCCTACTCGCGGGCAAGGACGACATCCGCAAGTTCCGGCAGATGCGCAGCATGTGACGCTGCGCCCGAGGATCGCGCGGTTAGGGGCAATGGCGCCGTTACCGCGCGCCCGTGACACGGTATGAATGTGGCCTTCGTGCCGCTAATCAAGATCCTTACCAGGAGGGAAGGGTCACGGTGCTGACATTTGCCGGTGGGCAGGCACCGACCCGGAGGGCTGGGCTGAGAGCGGCGGGCTGAGAGCGGCGGCCGGGTCGGCCTGGCTATGCTGTACGTGGCTGGCCTGGCTAGCGTTATCCGAGTGACGTATCGTCCGGAAAGCGGACAGGCGTGATCATGGGAATACTGTTGCTGTCTGGGCGCCGCCCATAGTCGGCGGCCCACCCCAAGGTGATCCACAGTCTGGGGGTAACGGGCGGGCAGGCCCGGTACGAACTGCAGAAAAGGCGCATACTCCTGTGGACAGCCTGGGCCGGCCTGCGGCTGGGCGATCGTCGCCCAGGGCTGGGCGGCGGAATCGGCCCGCCCGGAATCATCGAAGATGAGCACGACTGCTTTCCGTCATGCCGTAGGCACTGCAATACTGCGGGGATGCCAGCTCTCAGCGTTGCCCTGCTCAACCTCAAGCCGGGCACGGGCAAGACCACCTCAGCGGTCTGGCTGGCGCACATCTTTGCCCAGGCTGGCAAGGATGTGCTCCTCGTGGACGCGGACCCGTCCGGCAGCGCCCTCGAATGGTCCGACCTGGCGGCCATGGATCCGGGGGTGCCTCCGGCGGCCGCGTTCCCGTTCCGGATCGTGGCCCTGCCCTCCCCGGGCCTGCACCAGCGGGTACCCGAAATCGCCCGGGCCGACGACGTGGTGATAATCGACGCTCCGCAAGTCGAGGATCACTCTGCCATTGCCCGGTCGGCGATGCGCTATGCCGATGAGATCCTGATTCCATGTGCGCCGAGCCCCATTGAGATCAATCGCACCTCGCCCGTCCGGGATGAGATAGCCGAAGTCGAGGCGATTCGGGACAAGCCCTCTCGCTCGGCCGTGCTGCTCAATCGCTGCGTTACTCGCGCGCACTCGACCGCAAATGCGCGAGAGGCACTGGAGGGCCTAGGCTATGACGTGCTGCGGACGGTTGTGCCGAGGCTAGAGGTTTACGCCCAGAGCTTCGGCTTGCCGATTCCCGAGATAGGCCGCGACGTATGGCGCGGCGTGGCCCACGACATCATCGAGCGATGCGTCCCCCTCGGGAAGGTGCCGTCATGACCACGGAGCAGGAGCGGCGCAAGGCACAAATGGTGGCGGCCGCTGCGCGGCGCCTGGAACCTGACGCGCAGCCCCCGGGCCGGACGGCCATCCGGTCCAAGCCGGTGCGGATCACCCTCGACCTGAGCCCCGAGCTGTACCGGCAGCTCACCCGCTGGGCGGACGCGGCCGCGATCGAGCTGGACGTGCCGCGGGTCGCCCTGGCCGACGCGGTCCGGGCGATGATCCGGGTGACCACCGAGAACCCGGACGAGGTCATCAAGCAGCTCCGCCGCGACCGGGAGCAGTAGACCGGGCTGTGCCCGTGCTCACTGTGCCCGTGCTCACTGTGCCCGTGCTCACTGTGCCCCTGCTCAGCGGCGCCGTGGCAGGGCAAGCCGGCCGCGCGGGTGCTCTTCATTTTTCGTCCGCAGCCAGTAACCGACGGGGAACAGCCGCACGTTGAGGTGCTCGTCCACCAGCCCCCACAGCCCACGGCGGGCGAACAGGGCCACGACGATCGCGACCAGGCCCAAGATGATCAGGTACCACGCGTTGTACGAGGCCAGCGTCTGCTGCAGCACCATGTACACCGCAGTACCGAGGATTGGTCCCTCGATCGTGCCCAGCCCGCCGATGATGGTCGCGAACGCCATCTCCGCGGTCCACTGCACGCTGAACACCGCGCTCGGCTGGACCTGGAGCTGGCTGATGGCCAGCACCGCGCCTGCGGCGCCGCAGCCGGCGCCCGCCACCACGAACACCAGCAGCCGGGCCAGGCCGACCCGCGCCCCGGAGCTGCGCGCAGCCACCTCGTCGTCGCGGATGGCGGTGAGCACCAGGCCGAGCCTGCCGCGCAGCAGCAGGTAGATGGCCGCCAGGGCCAGCACCGTGACGGCCAGCCCGGCCCAGTAGGTATAAGCGGTGAGCAGCGTTGGGCTGAGCCCGGACAGGCCGGGCAGCGGCATACCGGTCCCGCCGCCGATCGAGGAGAACTTCTCGATGATGAGCATGACGGTCGCGGCGAGCACCCAGGTGGCGATCGCGAAGTACCCGCTGCGCAGCCGGGAGACCAGCCACCACAGCGGCAGCGCGGCGACGGCGCAGCCGATCGCGGCGACGGGCAGCGCGGCGAACGGCGAGATGCCGTGGAGGGCGAGGATCAGTACGAAGTACGCGCCGAGCCCCACGAACGCCTGCTGCCCCACCGACACCAGGCCCGCGTAGCCCGCCAGCAGGTTCCACATGCTCGCCAGCGTGAGCACGATGAACGCCTGCACCATGATGGCGGTGGTGCCCGAGTAGACGATGTAGGGGAACAGCGCGAGCACGACGACGACAATCAGCGCGCCCGCCGCGGTCCAGGCGACGTTTCTGCGCGACCGGGTGACCCGGAATTTTTCGGCCGAGCGAGCGGTGGTTTCCGTAGCCAGGCTCACGACTGTGCCCTCCCTGTGATCAGGCCCTGCGGGCGCAGCACGAGCACGGCGAGGAACACGATGTACCCGGCGAGGACCTCGTCGGAGATGTTGATCTGCGCACCGATCTGCTGCGCCACGCCCAGCACCACGCCACCGAGCAGGGTGCCCCACAGGGAGCCGAGGCCGCCAATCACCACCGCCGCGAACGCGAACAGCAGGATCGTGTCGGTGCCCGTGGTCGGCTGGAGCTGGGAGTACATGCCGTAGGCGATGCCGGCCAGTGCCACGGTGCCGAACGCGAGCGCGGCCGCGATGCCGAACACGTGCCGGTAGTCGGCCCCGGCCAGCTGCGCCGCCTCCCTGTCGTCGGCCACGGCGCGGATCAGGCGGCCGTACCTGGACGCGGAGAGGAAGTACTGCAGCCCGAGCAGCACCACCACGGCGACCGCGAAGACGACCACGAGCAGGTAACCAATCTGGATCTGCGAGCCGAGCTTGAAGGAGCCACTCACCAGGGCCAGCCCGGTGCCGATCGCGCGGCTGTTGGCGGTGAAGAACTGGAGCAGGCCGTTCTCGATCACTACGGACAGGCCGAAGGTGACCAGCAGCGTGGTGAGCACGCTGCGGTCGAGGGCACCCTGGAGGACCGTGCGCTGCAGCACGTAGCCGAGCAGCGCCATTACTGGTACCACGATGAGGAAGGACCAGAGCACGGGGATGTGGGTGACGGCGATGACGCCGATCGCGACGTAGCCCGCGACCACGGCGAGGTCGCCGTGCGCGAGGTTCACGACCTTCATCACCCCGAACATCAGCGACAGCCCGCAAGCGAACAGCGCGTAGAGCCCGCCGGTCAGCACCCCCTGGATGATGGCGTTCACCCAGGCCATTACGGCTCGCTCCCTTCGCCGGGCTGGCTGGCCGAGGCGGTACCCGCCAGCCCGAAGTAGGCCGCCTCGACCTGGTCCGCGGTGACGTCGGCGGGCCTGCCTTCCAGGGTGGTCCGCCCCTCCAGCAGGCACTGGATGTGCGATGCCACCCGCAGGGCCTGGCTCACGTCCTGCTCGACGAGCAGGACGGTGAGGCCGGTCGGCCAGGATCTGCGGCAGCATGCCGTAGATGCGCTGGACCACCACGGGCGCCAGGCCGAGTGACAGCTCGTCGAGCAGCAGCACGCGGGGGTTGGCGACGAGCGCACGGCCGATGGCGACCGTCTGCTGCTCACCGCCGGACAGCTGGGCGGTGAGCTGGTTGCGGCGCTCGCGCATCCAGCCGAACATCTCGTACACCTGCTCGATCGTCCACGGGCCCGGCCGCGCGTACGTGGCGCCGACCTGCAGGTTTTCCGCTACGGTCAGCGACCCGAACAGCCGCCTGCCTTCCGGCACCATGACGATCCCCTGCCTGGCCCGCCGCTCGGGCCGCAGTTCGGTCACGTCCTGGCCGTCGAACCGGACCGAGCCCGTCGTCGGGTGGTGCAGGCCGGCGATCGTGCGCAGCAGCGTCGACTTGCCCGCGCCATTCGCGCCGATGATCGCGTAGACCTCGCCAGGGAAGCACCCGGAGCGAGATCGCGTCCAGGGCCCGGAGCTGCCCGTGGTGCACGACCAGGTCGCGCACCTCCAGCAGCGGCGTTCCGCTGTCCGGCCGCTCCCCGCCCACCTCCCCATCCCCCTTCACTACCGGCGCGCTCACGGCTCGCTCCCGTCTCCGCCTGCGACCCCATCCGCCTGGGCTGGCGATGATGGCTCCAGGGAGCCGCCGGCCAGCGCCGCGGTGACGTCGGTGCCGAGGAAGACCTCGCGGACCGCGGGGTCGGCCAGCACCGTGGCCGGCTCACCGTCGCCGACGAACGCGCCACCGGCCAGGCAGATCAGCCGGCCCACCACGGGGGTCAGCGCGCGCACGACGTGCTCGATCCAGATCACCGCGGTCCCCTCGGCATTGACGCCGCGGACGATCTCGACCAGCTGGGCGACCTCCGGGTCGGTAAGGCCGCCAGCCACCTCGTCCAGCAGCAGCAGCGTGGGCTGGGTGGCCAGGGCGCGGGCCAGTTCCAGCCGCTTGCGCTGCAGCAGGCCGAGGCGCTCGGCGGGCATGTTCGCCTGGCCGGACATGCCGGTCCGCTCCAGCGCCCCGACCGCTGCCGCGTAGCTGGCCCGCCGTCGCAGCCCGCCGCCCTGCTGGGCGGCGACGAGCAGGTTCTCGAACACGGTCATGTCGCCGAACGGCCGCGGCACCTGGTACGTGCGGCCGATGCCGAGCCGGCACCGCGCGGCCGAGTCCAGCTTGGTGACCGTGCGCCCAGCGAAGCGGACCTCGCCGGCGCCGGGGGCCAGGTCGCCGGAGATGAGGCCGAACAGGCTGGTCTTGCCAGCGCCGTTCGGCCCCACGATCCCGACCGTGTCCCCGGCACCGACAGCCAGCGACAGGTCTTCCGCGATGACGACCCGGCCGAACCGTTTCGTCACGTGGTCGAGCTCGAGCAGCGGATCCGTCATCCGGTCACGGGTTCGTCGGCTTGAGGTCGGCAGTGATCTTCGCGTCCGGCTGCAGCGTGTTGTCGACGACCTGCATCTCCAGCGGGTACTTGGTCCCCTTCTGCCACTGCACGCCCACCGGCGGGGTGATGGCCACGCCCGGCGCGGGGCCGCCCGAGGCGAAGTTCAGCGGGCCGGCCAGCGCCTGGATGTTCACCTTGTGGATGGCGTCGGCGACCTCGGCCTTGTCGTGCGGGTCGCTCACCATGGTGAAGGCCGCGTGGGCGGACTCGAAGAGGCTGTAGTTGCTGATGTTCGAGTTCCACTGCCCGTTGGTAGCTGCCTCGAACTCGTTGGCCATCTGCTGGCAGGTCTCGCCGGTGAACGAGGACTTCCACGGCAGCGACGGCGCCCACCAGGCGTCGGTGGCGACGTTGTTCACCAGGCTGCCGAGCGCGTAGGCGTCGGTCGGGAAGAGCAGCACCTTGGCCACGGTCGCCAGCTTCGGCTTGAAGCCCTGCTGCACCGACTGCTTCCACATGGTGGCGAAGTCGGGTGGCAGCGGCACGTTGGTGAAGAAGTCGGCACCGGCCGACTTGAACTGGGAGATCATCGAGGAGTAGTTCGTGGTCCCGTCGGGGTAGGGCGAGGACAGCACCATCTTGTAGCCTGCGGCCGTCACGATCGGCGGGAACACCGCGCGGAACGCGTTGCCGTCCGAGTCGTTGGGGAACGCGGCGGCGACCACCTTGTCGGTATTGAGCTGGGCGTGGATCCGGTCCCACATCGGGATGAAGGCCTTGGCCAGGTGCTCGGCACCCAGGAAGTACATCACCACGTACTTGGGCTTGAGTGTCGGCTTCTGCGGGTTGCCGCCCAGGTTGATGTACCAGGACTCCCACGGGATGTTCGAGCAGATCAGCGGGGTGCCGAGCGATTCGGCCTGGCTGGCTACCGCGTTGACGGTCTCCGGCGTGGACGACGCCACCAGCAGATCCACGCCGTCGCTCAGGATGGCTGTCTTGGCCAGGTCCCCGGCCCGGGTGGGGCTGGACTGCGTGTCGTAGGACTTGATCGTGACGGAGTAGGTCTTGCCGCCGATCTTGAACCCGTTCTTGTACGGGGTGGTCTGCTTGATCTTAGAGATCACCCAGTTGTCTGGCGCACCGAACCCGGCCAGGGAACCGGTCAGCGGGTGGATCCAGCCGATGGTGATGCCTTTGGTGCTGCCGCCCGTGCTGGCACCCTTGATGCTGGAGCTGCATGCCTCCAGCAGCCCGCCGCTCCCCACCACCGCCGCGCCAGCGCCGACCGCGCGCAGCACGCCGCGCCGGCTGATGCTGCCGGCCTGTCTGGCACTACCGGATTGCACAGTCTGGTCACTCATCTGTCATCGATCTCCTTGTGAGGTCATATCGCACAGGTGGGACCGCGCCTGCGGCAACCGCGCCCAGGCCGTCCCCTGCAGCAGGGGGCGTCTGGTGACCTGCAGATGCCGCATGGTGACCGGTAGATGCTCAGTGGCCACGCCGCTCGCTCCCTGACGTTCCATTCCGTCCCCTCGACGCCGGCGCCCCGCCTTACGCCGTCGTAAAAGGCCAAACTCCACACCAACGCGTAGCTCAGGGTCGGGCATCGCGGGAAAGCATTGCTAGTGTGCGCTAAGCGTACGGCTATCCGCAATACGGATATACGCACTGAAGAAATTTCCTCTTCACCTCCAGCGCACCGCTGGTGTGGCGGGCGCAGTGAACGCTGGCAGCTGCCCTGCCGCAGTGGCCACGTTACGAAAACGAGGCCATTATGGAGGCCGATTTGTCATCAGCCGGTGTGTGCCGAAAACGCGATTGAGCGCGGGCACACCGCCAGGGTGAGCGCACCTGCTGCCCCGGCGCTGTCAGCATTCGCCGTCAACTGTTGCTGCCAGCCCGGCCCGTTCAGGGAGGCTGTGCGTTGCTGCGCATATCCGCCCTCCGCTGGCTCCCGCACTCACCCCATGTCCCAGGGCAACGTTCGCGATTGCCGAGAACCTAGACTCTGGCGCCAGTAATGTCAACAATCTTTCCGTTCTTTTACCCTCTGAACTGACAGTGCCGAGTAGGCCCATCGTCTCGATAACCCTAGTCTGAACTGGCTGTTCTGCCGCCGCGATCCACTGGTCGGCCGTTCAGTCACCAGGCAGGACAGCGTCGATCGTTGACAATATCGATGGCAGTGGGCTACTTTCGCGGAGGATCCTGACGTACCTCGGGCCGGCCATCCGGCCGGTGTATCCGCTGCATGATGATGCGTGGCGGCACGTCCAAGGGCCTGTATTTCCTCGTGTCTGATCTGCCGCGCCAGCCTGAGCAGCGGGATTCCCTGCTGTTGCAGATCATGGGAAGCGGTCACCCGCTGCAGATCGATGGGCTCGGCGGCGCCCGGCGGCAGGCACGATCCGGCCGGAACAGACCGTCCGCGCAGCGGTGGGAAGGAGTTGCAGAGTGCCGGAGGACTCCAAACCGGTGGTTGCCGAAGCGCTCCGCGCGGCGATTCTTGCGGGCGAATACGCGCCGAAGCAGCGTCTGGTCGAGGCCGATCTGTGTGAGCGATTCGGCACATCGAGGTTTATCCTCCGCTCCGTCCTGCAGGAGCTGACAGCACAGGGCCTGGTCGAGTTCCAGCGCAACCGGGGCGCACGGGTGCGTGATGTGTCTCTCCCCGAGGCGATCGAGATCACCGAGGTCCGCATCCTGCTCGAAGGCATGCTGGCGGCCCGCGCGGCGGAGCGGGTCACCAAGCCGGACATAGCCATGCTCCGCACGCTGGTCAAGGACATGCGCACGGCCGTCGAGAAGTCGCAGCTCTTGACCTACAGCGAGCTCAACGCCCGGTTGCACGGTGCGGTCAGGGAC
The DNA here is from genome assembly GCA_963804455.1 of uncultured Actinomycetes bacterium. GTDB lineage: Bacteria > Actinomycetota > Actinomycetes > Streptosporangiales > Streptosporangiaceae > RYN-230. Next base: position 15,161 of record CAWDRD010000023.1, on the reverse strand, counting down.
ATCGCAGCGCAGGAGACGGCGTCCCGCCTGCTCCGCCAGCTGCGCGATCAGACTGTCCGCCACCAGTTCTCCCTGTCGATGGTGCCGGGACGGCCAGCGGTGTCACTGCCGCAGCACGAGGCGATCATCGCGGCGATCACCGCCCGGAAGCCCGAGGAAGCCGAGCGGGCGATGCAGGCTCATCTACAGAGCGTCATGGAGGCGTTCCGGGCGCTCTCCGTCGCCGCGATAAAACGGTGACCTTCCGCTGCGCCTGGCAGCGGCCGCGGACGGCCTGCCAGGCGGGGCGGCGGGTCAGCTGGTGCGGTCGACGACGTAGCGGCAGAGGTCTTCGAGCGCACCGCGGGCCGGGACGTCCGGTAGCCCGGTGATGTTTTCCCGGGCGGTCGCCGCCCAGCGCTCCAGGTCGTCCCGGGCTTCGCGGATGGCGGGGTGCGCCCGGAGCAGCCTGAGCGCCTCGGCGTGCTGCGCCGGGTCGGTCAGCCCGCCGGAGGTGAGCAGCTCGTGCAGGCGAGCATCGGCCGGGCGGCCGGACCGCAGCGCGTACAGCACGGGCAGGCTGCGCACGCCCTCGCGCAGATCCGTGCCCGGGGTCTTGCCCGACTGGCCGGCCTCACTCGTCACGTCGAGGATGTCGTCGGACAGCTGGAAGGCCATGCCGATCGCCTCGCAGGCCGGCTGGATCCGCTCCACCACGTCGGCCGGGGCCCCGGAGAACATCGCGCCGAACTGCCCGGCCGTGGCCACCAGCGATGCTGTCTTCTCCGTCACCACCCGCAGGTAGTGCTCCAGCGGATCCTGGCCCGGCCGGGGGCCGATGGTCTCGGCGATCTGCCCGGTCACCAGCCGGGTGAACGTGTGGGCCTGGATCCGGATCGCCTCCGCCCCGAGCCCAGCCGTGATCTGGGACGCCCGGGCGAACAGGAAATCACCGGTCAGGATCGCGATGGTGTTGGTCCACCGGGAGTTCGCGCTCGGGTGGCCGCGGCGGATAGCGGCCTCGTCCATCACGTCGTCGTGGTACAGGGTGGCGAGATGGGTGAGCTCGATCGCGGTGGCGGCCGGCACGACCCGCACGTCGCGCGGGTCGCCGAACTGGGCGGCGAGCAGCACCAGGGTGGCCCGGAACCGCTTCCCGCCTGCGTCGATCAGGTGATTGGCCGCCTCGGCCAGCAGCGTCTCCTCCGCACGTGACGCCGCGGCGAGCTCGTTCTCCACGAGCGTGAGCCCCTTCGCCAGCTCGGCGGAGAGGGCGGGATCGGCCAGTTCAACGGGGACGGCAGCGGTCACTCGGGCTCCCGGTCATCGGTCATCGGTCAGCGCGGGGCGGCTCCGGAACGCCCCGCCGCCACGAGATCGCTCCCGCGCAAGGCCCCTCTCCAGTGCCGTCTCAAATATGCCCCTTGCACGGTACCCGGACACCGGTCAGTGCGTCACCCGACGAACAGATGCGCGGCCGCATGGTTCGCCAGGCTGAGCAGAGGCCCGGGCACGATGCCGAAGACCAGGGTGGTGAGCACACCCAGGCCGACCGCCACCCCGGTGAACAGGCCGGGAGTGATCACGGCCGGGCCGTCCGGCACCGGGTCGCTGAAGAACATCAGCACGATGATCCGGACGTAGAAGAACGCGGCGATCGCGCTGGCGATCACACCCACGATGACCAGCGGCAGCGCGCCACCCGCGATGGCGGCCTGGAACACCGCGAACTTCCCGGTGAAGCCGCTGGTCAGCGGGATTCCAGCGAACGCGAGCAGGAAGAAGGCGAAAATGCCGGCCACCAGCGGTGAGCGCTTGCCCAGGCCGGCCCACCGGGACAGGTGCCCGGCCTCGCCCGCCTGATCCCGCACCAGCGTCAGCACGGCGAACGCGCCGATCGTGGTGAACCCGTACACCGCCAGGTAGAACAGACTCGCCGAGAGGCCAGCGACAGAGGCCGCGGTGACCCCGGTCAGCACGAAGCCCGCGTGCGCGATGGAGGAGTAGGCGAGCAGCCGCTTCACGTCGGTCTGGGTGATCGCGATGATCGCGCCGACCACCATGGTGAGGACGGCCACGATCCACATCAGCGGCCGCCAGTCCCAGGTGAGCTGACCGAACGCGACATAGAACACGCGCAGCAGCGCGCCGAACGCGGCGACCAGGGTGCACGACGCCATCAGCGCGGTCACCGGGGTCGGGGCGCCCTGGTAGACGTCGGGCTTCCAGCTCTGGAACGGGACGGCACCGATCTTGAACAGCAGGCCCACGCCGAGCAGGGCCATGCCCGTGTAGAGCAGGGTCACGCTGCCAAGGCTGGACGAGGCCCGCACCGCGATGGCGGCCAGCGACACCGAGCCCGCGTAGCCGTACAGCATGGCCACGCCGAACAGGAAGAACGCCGACGAGAACGCGCCGAGCAGGAAGTACTTCATGGCCGCTTCCTGCGACAGCAGGCGGCGGCGCCGGGCGAGGCCGCACATCAGGTACAGCGGGAGGGACAGCACCTCCAGCGCGACGAACATGGTGAGCAGGTCGTTCGAGGCGGGGAACAGCATCATGCCGCCGACCGCGAACAGGGTCAGCGGGTAGATCTCGGTGTGCTCCGCGCCGGCCAGCTGCCCCTCGCGTTCCTCGGCGCTACCCGGGATGGCCGCGGCCTGCGCCACGAACGCGCTTTCCTCCTGCGCGGACTCGGCGATGAGCAGCACGCTCGCGAACGCCAGCACCAGGATCGTGCCCCAGATGAAGATGGTGGGGCCGTCCACGCCCACCGCGCCCAGGGCCGCGCTGATCCCGTGCCCGCCGCGCTTGAACAGCGTCGAGGTGGCGGCGATCACGATGGTGAGCACGAACCCCGCCACCAGGGCGCCCAGGGTCAGCACCAGCTGCACGCGGCGGCGCTGCGGCCGCGGCACGAACGCCTCGGCCAGCACGCCGACCACGGCCACGCCGAAGACCACCAGCAGCGGGGACAGCTGGGCGTACTCGATGTGCGGCGTGGGTATCGCCGCCGCCGCGAGCGTCCCGGTCACGGGGTGCTTCCCTTCTGGAGAGCGGAGGCCGGATGCTGCGGCACCGGGTCAGTGACATGGACCTGCACCAGCGTGTGCTGCACAGCGGGATTGATCACGTCGATCAGCGGCTTCGGGTACACCCCGAAGAAGATGAGCAGGGCGACCAGCGGGCCGACCGCCCACAGCTCGCGGGGCCGCAGATCGGGCATGGCCGCGACCTCCTCCCGCACCGGCCCGGTCATGGTCCGCTGGTACATCCACAGGATGTAGATCGCGGCCAGGATGATCCCCGCGGTGGCGAACGAGGCCGCCACCTTGTACCGGGAGAACGTGCCCACGAGGACCAGGAACTCGCTGACGAACGGGGACAGCCCGGGCAGGGACAGCCCGGCCAGGCCGGAGATGAGGAACATCCCGGCCAGCACCGGGGCGACCTTCTGCACCCCGCCGTAGTCGGCGATGCGCTGCGACCGGCGGCGGGCGATCATGAACCCGGCGACCAGGAACAGCGCCCCGGTGGCGAAGCCGTGGTTGACCATGTACAGGGTGGCGCCGGTCTGCCCCTGGCTGGTCAGCGCGAAGATGCCGAGCACGATGAAGCCGAAGTGGGAGATCGAGGTGTAGGCGATCAGCCGCTTCAGGTCGCGCTGGCCGATGGCCACGATCGCACCGTACAGGATGCCGATCACCGCGAGGACGATGATCAGCGGGGTGAAGTAGCGGGAGGCCTCGGGGAACAGCTGCAGGCAGTACCGGATCATGCCGAACGTGCCCACCTTGTCCATCACACCGACGAGCAGCACCGCAGTTCCTGGCTGGGCGGCGGTGGCGGCGTCCGGCAGCCAGGTGTGGAACGGCCACAGCGGCGCCTTGATCGCGAACGCGATGAAGAAGCCGAGGAACAGCCACTTCTGCACGTCCGGGCTGAGCGTGACGTGAGTCAGCGGGATGAACAGGAACGTGCCGGGATGCCCGCCGTGGCCGGAGTACACGTACAGCGCGATCACCGCGACCAGCATGAGCAGCCCGCCGAACAGGCTGTACAGCAGGAACTTGACCGCGGCGTACTGGCGCTGGCCGACCCCGAAGCTCCCGATCAGGAAGTACATCGGGATGAGCATGGCCTCGAAGAACACGTAGAACAGGAACACGTCGGTGGCCGCGAACACCCCGACCATCATGGTTTCCAGCACCAGCAGCAACGCAAAGTAGGTCTTGACGCTGCGCCGCGGACTGCCGAGCGGGGCACTGGCGGGCGCGTCCGCGCCCGTGGGGGTGTCTGCGCCGGCCGCCGCCCCGTTCCCCCCGCCGCCCGCCGGACTGGCGCCAGCAACGGCGGGCGGGTCCGCGTCGTGCCACGAGGCGAGGATGACCACGGGCATCAGCACGGCGGTCATCAGGATGAGCACCAGCGCGATGCCGTCCACGCCGACCGCGTAGTGCACGCCGAACTCCGGGATCCACTGGTACGTCTGGGTGAACTGGAACTCCGGCCCGCCGGACTTGAAGGCGGCCATCATCGCGATCGTCAGCGCCAGCGTGATCACCGAGAAGGCCAGCGCCAGCCGCTTGACCAGGAGCTGGCGGGCCGCCCGGTCCGCGTCGCTGCCCGGCGCGGACAGGCCGGGTGTGACGGCGATGACCAGGGCGCCGACCAGCGGGACAGCGCCGGTCACGGTCAGCCAGGGGAACGTGCTCATCTTCTGAGCTCCTCTAGATTCTCGCCAGCAGGAGGACGCCGACGAGCAGCACCCCGCCGAGGAACATGGACAGGGCGTACGAGCGGACGAAGCCGGTCTGCAGCCGGCGCATCCGCCCCGATGTGCCGCCGATGGTGGCGGCCACGGTGTTCACCAGGCCGTCCACCCCCCGGTTGTCGAAATACACCGACAGCCGGGTCAGCCACTGGCCGGGCCGCATCAGCAGGGCCTCGTTGACCGCGTCCCCGTACAGGTCTTTCCTGGCCGCCACCACCGGGAGACTCGCCGCGGGCGCGGTGAGGGGCACCGGCCGCCGCGCGAAGATGGCCCAGGCGGCCACGATCGCCACCAGCACAAGCGCCAGGGTGGCGCCGCTGACCCAGTTGATCACGCCCTTGGCCGGCGGCGGGAAGCCGACGAGCGGGCCAAGGAAGTTGATGAACCGGTTACCCAGGATCAGGAAGGCGCCCATGCCCAGTGACCCGATGGCCAGTACCACCATCGGCGAGGTCATCACCGGCGGCACTTCGTGCGGGTGCACCTCGTCATCCCAGCGGCGCTCGCCGGTGAAGGTCATGATCACGACCCGGGTCATATAGAACCCGGTGATGCCGGCGCCGACCAGCGCGCAGGTGCCCAGGATGGCGCCGGATGTGCCGCCTTTGGCGAACGCCGCCTGGATGATCGGGTCCTTGGTGAAGTAGCCGGAGAACGGCGGGATCCCGATGATGGCCAGGTAGCCGAACAGGAACGTGACGAAGGTGATCGGCATGACCACGCGGAGGCCGCCGAAGCGGCGCATGTCCACCTCGTCGTTCATCGAGTGCTTCACCGAGCCGGCCCGAGGAACAGGCCGGCCTTGAAGAAGCCGTGCGCGATGAGGTGCGCGATCGCGAACACGTAGCCCGCGGGGCCCAGCCCGGCGGCCAGGAACATGTAGCCGATCTGGCTCATCGTCGACCCGGCCAGGGCCTTCTTGATGTCGTCCTTGGCGCACCCGATGATCGCGCCGAACAGCAGGGTGGCCGCGCCGACGACGGTGACCGCCAGCCGGCCGGTCTGGGTCAGGTTGAAGATCGGGGCGGACCGGACGATCAGGTAGACGCCCGCGGTGACCATGGTCGCGGCGTGGATCAGGGCGGACACCGGGGTCGGCCCTTCCATCGCGTCGAGCAGCCAGGACTGCAGCGGCAGCTGGGCCGACTTGCCGCACGCGCCGAGCAGCAGCAGCAGGCCCAGGGCGGTGAGCACGCCCTGGCCGGCCACGCCGGGGTGGCTCAGTACCCCGGCGAACGTCACCGAGCCGAACGTGGTGAACATCAGCATGATCGCCAGCGACAGCCCGGCGTCTCCGACCCGGTTGGCGATGAACGCCTTCTTGGCCGCGACCGCCGCGGACGGCTTGTACTGCCAGAAGCCGATCAGCAGGTAGGAAGCGAGGCCGACGCCCTCCCACCCGGCGTACAGCAGCAGGTAGTTGTCGGCCAGGACGAGCAGCAGCATGGCCGCGACGAACAGGTTCATGTAGCCGAAGAAGCGGCGCCGCTCCGGGTCCTCGGCCATGTAGCCGACCGCGAAGATGTGGATCAGCGAGCCGACCCCGGTGACCAGCAGCACGAAGCTGATCGACAGCTGGTCCAGCTGCAGGCCGACGTTCACCTTGAACGCGCCGACCGCGATCCAGGAGTACAGGTGCACGTCCCGGCTGCGCTCGGCGGCTGGGTAGCTGAGCATCTGGAAGAAGGCGATCATCGCGTAGATGAAGGCGGCGACCGGCATGGCCACCCCGAGCAGGTGCCCCCAGCTGTTGGTGCGCCGCCCGCCGAGCAGCAGCACCACCGCGCCGAACAGCGGGAACACGAGCAGCAGCCACGCCGCGCGCTGTACGCCGACCGCGGGCAGGGCGGTCATGGCCGGGGCCGCGGCCGCGTGCGCGGCCGCAAGTGAGCCTGTCACTGCGCTACTCCTCGTGCTTCAGCGAGACCTAGTACTTCAGCAGGCTCGCGTCATCGACCGACGCGGACTTGCGCGTTCGGAAGATCGTGAGCAGGATCGCCAGGCCCACCACGACCTCCGCGGCGGCCACCACCATCACGAAGAACGCGATGACCTGGCCGTCCAGGTTGCCGTGCATCCGGGCGAACGCCACGAAGGCCAGGTTGACCGCGTTCAGCATCAGCTCGACGCACATGAAGATCACCATGGCGTTGCGCCGGACCAGCACGCCGACCGCGCCGATCACGAACAGGATCACGGCGAGCGCCACGTAGTCCCCGGGATTCATGCTCCGTCGTCCTCCCGCCCGGTCCCCGTGCTGGTGTCCGGGCCCGCACCCGGGCTGAGCTCTGCGTGCGGCGGCTCGATCCGCCTGCTGATGACCTGGCTGACCGAGGACGGCGCCGAGGCCCCGTCCGGCAGCAGCGCGGGCATGTCCACCCCGTTGTGCCGGGCGTAGGTGCCGGGTCCCGGCAGCGGGGCGGGCTGGCTGCTGGCCACCCGGAGCCGGGACAGGTCGCGCTGGGTCAGCTTGGGCGTGGTCCGTTCCCGGTGCGCCAGCACCATCGCGCCGAGCGCCGCGGTGATCAGCAGGGCGCTGGTCACTTCGAACGGGAACACGTAGGTGGTGAAGATCAGCCGGGCGATGCCGTTGAGGTTCCCGGCACCGAAGCCCGACTCCCGTGATGTGGCCGGCCCCAGCCCGATGACCGCGTGCCCGATGGTGAGGCTGAGCAGCACCAGCAGGCCGACCGCGGCCAGGCCCGCCCACAGCCGCTGGCCCCTGATGGTCTCCACCAGCGAGTCCCGGGCCCGGATGCCCACGATCATCAGTACGAACAGGAACAGCATCAGCACCGCGCCGGTATACACGATGACCTGGACGAAGGCCAGGAACGGTGCCCCGGCCATGGCGTACAGCGCCGCGAGGCAGAGCATCACCACGGCGAGCAGCACCGCGCAGTAGACCGCCTTGCGAGCCAGGATCATGCCCAGCGCCGCGCCGGTCGCCACCACAGCGAGCAGCCAGAAGAACACATCCTGGGTGGTGGACGCGACACTGCTGTAGCCCGTGCCGCTGGCGGCGAGTGCCCCGTGCATCACTGATCCGCCCACCGGCTGTCCCCGGCGCGGCCCGCCGGGTCGTCCCCCTCGGCCGCCGTCTGCGCGCCGACGGCACCGAGCAGGTAGTAGTCCCGTTCCGTCTCACCCAGGCGCATCTCGTGCGGCGGCGGCTCCATGCCCGGCAGCAGCGGCGCGAGCAGCTGCTCCTTGGTCCAGATCAGGCTTTCCCGGCTGTCGTCCGCGAGCTCGTACTCGTTGGTCATAGTCAGCGCCCGGGTCGGGCATGCTTCCACGCACAGCCCGCACAGGATGCAGCGCAGGTAGTTGATCTGGTAGACGACCCCGTACCGCTCGCCGGGGGAGAACCGTTCCTCCTCGGTGTTGTCCGCGCCCTCCACGTAGATGGCGTCGGCCGGGCAGGCCCAGGCGCAGAGCTCGCAGCCGATGCACTTCTCCAGCCCGTCCGGCCAGCGGTTGAGCTGGTGGCGGCCGTGGAAGCGGGGCGCGGTGGGTTTCTTCTCCTCGGGGTACTGAACGGTATCCACCTTGCGGAACATCTGCCGGAAGGTGGTGCCGAAACCCTTGACCGGGTCGAGGAAGTCAGGCACCGGTGACCTCCTTGGTGGTGCCGTTGGTGGCGCTGGCCGCGCTCGTGCTGGCCGCGCTCGTGTCTGCAGCACGGGGCTCGGCCGCACCGATGGCGCGCCCGGCAGCGGACGCGGGAACCCCGATCCCGTGGTAGTGCGGGAGATCCAGGGGCGGGATGGGGAAACTGGCCGAGCCGCTGGTGACCGAGACCCCGGCCCGGACCACCCCGGTGCCGGCCGGCACCGTGCCCTCGGCCGTGGCCCCGTCCGGGACGGTGCCCGGCGGCGGCGGTTCCGCCGCCTGCTGCCGCTGCTGCAGCGCGGCGTCGCCGAAGAAGAGCACCACCGCGATGGCCACGACCACCAGGCCGAACACGGTGTAGACGGCGGGGCTGCCGCCGTGCGTGCGCCATACCCGGATGGTGGCGATCACCAGGATCCACACCAGCGAGATGGGGATGAGCACCTTCCAGCCGAACCGCATCAGCTGGTCGTAGCGGATCCGGGGCAGCGTGCCGCGCAGCCAGATGAAGCAGAACAGCAGGATCCCGACCTTGGCCAGGAACCAGAGCAGCGGCCACCAGCCGGAGTTTGCCCCGGACCACACGCTGATCGGCCAGGGCGCCCGCCAGCCGCCCAGGAACAGGGTGGTGGCCAGCCCGGCGACGGTGGTCATGTTGATGTACTCACCCAGGTAGAACAGGGCGAACTTGAGCGAGGAGTACTCGGTGTGGAAGCCGCCGACCAGCTCGCCTTCACCCTCGGGCAGGTCGAACGGGAGCCGGTTGGTCTCGCCCACCATCGTCACCAGGTAGATGACGAAGGAAGGGAAGAGGATCACCGCGAACCAGGACGGGTAGTGCAGCGCGGCCCCGCCCACGTGGAAGATCGTGCCGTGCGCCTGGGCCGAGACGATCGCGGTAGTGGACAGCGATCCCGAGTACAGGAACACCGCGACAAAGGACAGGCCCATCGCGATCTCGTAGCTGATCACCTGGGCGGACGAGCGCAGCCCGCCGAGCAGCGGGTAGGGCGACTCCGAGGCCCAGCCGGCCAGCACGATCCCGTACACGCCCATCGAGCTCATCGCCAGCACCAGCAGCACCGCGACCGGCAGGTCAGCGACCTGCAGCGGGGTGCGCACGCCGAAGATCGAGACCTCCGGGCCGAACGGGATGATCGCGAAGCTGACGAAGGCCGGGATGACGGCAATCGCCGGGGCGATGACGAACAGCAGCTTGTCCACGTGCCGCGGGACGATGTCCTCCTTGAGCGGCAGCTTGAGGCCGTCCATCAGCGACTGGAGCAGCCCGAACGGGCCGGCCCGGTTGGGGCCGGGCCGCTGCTGCATCCGCCCGATGACCCGGCGCTCCGCCCAGATCATGAACAGCGTGGTCAGCATCAGGAACAGGAAAACGGCCAGGACCTTGATGATAATCAGCCACCACGGCTGGTTATAGAAGCTGGCCAGGGTCGGATCACCCGCGGCCAGCACGCCGCGCGGGGCGGCCGCCAGCCGCTCGCCCGCGGCGCTGGCCAAGCCCGTCATTCCGCACTCCTCAGTCGGTCCTCGCTGCCCTGCAGGGTCACCAGGCTGCCGTGGCCAGCGCCGAGGTCACCGCGTACCGAGCAGCCCGGCGAATGGGCCGGCAGCCACACCACCCGGTCCGGCATGTCGGCCACCTCCACTCCCGCGGTCAGCGAACCACGTTCCGTGGCCACAGTGACCTTACCGCCGTCGCCGGTGCCCGCCTCAGCCGCGGTCGCCGCCGACATCTTCGCCACCACCGGGCGGGCCGTGCCAGCCAGGAACGGCTCCCCGTCCTGCATCCGGCCGGAGTCCAGCAGCTGGTGCCAGGTGGCGAGCACGGCCTGCCCGGGACCAGGCTCGGCCGGCCCGGGCTCGTGCCGGGCGGGCGTCGCCATCCGGCGGGCGGCACCGTCGGCAGCCTCCGCCGTGGCGCCGGGCCAGCCGCCGAGGGCGGCCAGCTCGCGGCGGGCGGCCGCGGCGTCCGGCAGCCCGAGATGCACGTCCATCTCGTCCGCGATCCGGCCCAGCAGGTGCAGGTCCGACTCCAGGGAGGCCACGTCCAGCGCGGCCGCGAACGAGCCCGGCCGGCCCTCCCAGTTCACGAACGTGCCCGCCTTCTCGGCGGCCGCGGCCACCGGCAGCACCACGTCCGCCCGGTCCGTGACCGCACTCGGCCGCAGCTCCAGGCTGACCACGAACGGCGTCGCCTCCAGGGCCGCGCAGGCGCCCGCCGGATCGGCCAGGTCAGCCGGGTCCACCCCGGCCACCACGAGCGCATCGATGTCGCTGTCGGTGGCGGCCAGGATCTGCCAGGTGTCCCGGCCGGGGACCGCGGGCAGCGAGGCCACCCCCCAGGCCCTGGCCACCTCGGCGCGGGCCCGGGAATCGGTGACCGGGCGGCCGCCGGGCAGCAGGTTCGGCAGCGCGCCCGCCTCGATCGCGCCCCGTTCGCCAGCCCGCCGGGGCACCCAGGCGAGCCGGGCGCCGGTCGCCCGGGCCAGCCGGTCCGCCGCGCTGAGCGCACCCGGCACCTCGGCGAGCCGCTCGCCGACCAGAATGATGGCGCCGTCGGCGGTGAGCGCCCCCGCCGCCGCCTGCCCGGCCTCGTCCAGCCCGGTGCCGCTGATCAGGCTGCCCAGCGCGACGGCCTCGCCGCCGGGAACGGTCGGCAGCAGCACCCCGGACATCCGGACCAGGCCCCGGCTGGCCAGGGGGGCGAGGGAGTAGACCCGGGTCCCGGTGCGCGCGGCCTTGCGCAGCCGCAGGAAGATGATGGGCGACTCGTCGTCCGGCTCGAACCCGGCCAGCAGCACCGCCGGGGCCCGCTGCAGGCTGGCGTAGCTGACCTCGATCCCGTCGCCGGCCACGTTGGCCGCGAGGAACTCGGTCTCCTCGGCCGAGTGCGGCCGGGCTCGCAGGTCAATGTCATTGGTGCCCAGCGCCACCCGGGCGAACTTGGCGTAGGCGTACGCGTCCTCCAGGGTCCGCCGGCCTCCGGTGAGCACGGCCGCCCGGCCGCGCGCGGCCGCCAGCCCCGGGCCGCGGCGGCGAACGCCTCCGGCCAGGAGGCCGGGGCGAGCACCCCGTCCGCACAGCGGACCAGCGGGCCAGACAGCCGGTCCGGCTCGGTCGCGTAGGTGAACGCCCAGCGGCCCTTGTCGCAGTTCCACTCCTCGTTGACGTCCGGAGCGTGCCCGGCCAGCCGGCGGGTGACCACCCCGCGGCGGTGGTCCGTGCGCTGCCGGCAGCCAGCGGCGCAGTGCTCGCACACGCTCGGCGTGGACACCAGGTCGAACGGCCGGGCGCGGACCGGTACGCCGCGCCGGTCAGCGCGCCCACCGGGCAGATCTGCACCGTGTTGCCGGAGAAGTAGGAGTCGAACGGCACCCCGTCGGCCACGCCCACCTGCTCTGCGGGCCCCGGTCCAGCAGGTCGATCAGCGGGTCACCGGCGATCTGCTCGGCGAACCTGGTGCACCGGGCGCACTGCACGCAGCGCTCCCGGTCCAGCAGCACCTCGGTGGACAGCGGGATCGGCTTGGGGAACTGGCGCTTGACCCGGGTCAACCGGGTCTCCCCGGCCCCGGTGGACATGGCCTGGTTCTGCAGCGGGCACTCGCCGCCCTTGTCACACATCGGGCAGTCCAGCGGGTGGTTGATCAGCAGCAGCTCCATCATCCCGCGCTGGGCTTTCTCCGCTATGGGGGAGGTCAGCTGGGTGTGCACCACCATGCCCTCGGTGCAGGCGGTGGTGCACGGGCCGGCGGCTTGGGCTGGCCCTCGATGTGCACCAGGCACTGACGGCAGGCACCGACCGGGTCGAGCAGCGGGTGATCGCAGAACCGGGGGATCTGGATCCCGAGCAGCTCCGCGGCCCGGATGACGAGCGTGCCCTTGGGCACGGTGATTTCGAAGCCGTCGATAGTGACGGTCACGCCGTCCGGCGGCCGCTCTATGGTGGCCGGCCCCGTGGTAGCTGGCCCCGTGGTAGCTGGCCCAGTGGTGGCCGGCACGGCTGCGGCCGGGGCGGGGCAGGCGGGCTCGGCGGGCTTGTTCGGCTGCACGGTCATCAGGCGGACTCCATGGCGAACAGGGTGGACGCGGCCGGGTCAAAGGGGCAGCCGCCCCGCCGCTGATGCTCGATGTACTCGTCCCGGAAGTACCGGATCGACGACTTGACCGGCGCCTCGATCGAGTCGCCCAGCGCGCAGAAGGCGCGGCCGGTGATGTTGGAGCAGATGTCGAGCAGTTTGTCCAGGTCGGTCTCGCTGCCCTCGCCGCGCTCCAGCTGCTGCAGCAGCTGGACCACCCACCAGCTGCCTTCCCGGCACGGGGTGCACTTGCCGCAGGACTCGTGCTGGTAGAACTCGATCCAGCGGAGCACGACGCGCACCGCGCAAGTGGTCTCGTCGAACAGCATCACCGACCGGGTGCCGAGCATCGACCCGGCCGCCGCCACCGACTCGTAGTCCAGCGGGACGTCCAGGTGCTCGTCGGTGAACAGCGGGGTGGACGAGCCGCCCGGCGTCCAGAACTTCAGCCGGTGCCCGGCACGGATCCCGCCCGCCAGCTCCAGCAGCTCGCGCAGGGTGCTGCCGAGCGGCGCCTCGTACTGGCCGGGCGTGGTGACATGACCGGACAGCGAGAAGATGCCGAAACCCTTGGACCGCTCGGTGCCGAACTTGGTGAACTCCCCCGCCCCGTACCGCAGGATGTAGGGCACGGTGGCGATCGACTCGACGTTGTTGACGACGGTCGGGCAGGCGTACAGGCCGGCGACCGCCGGGAACGGCGGCTTCAGCCGGGGCTGCCCCCGGTACCCCTCCAGCGAGTCGAGCAGCGCGGTCTCCTCACCGCAGATGTACGCGCCCGCCCCGGCGTGCACGACAACATCCAGGTCGAACCCGGAGCCCAGGATGTCGCGGCCCAGGAAACCAGCGTCGCGGGCCTCGGCCACGGCGTGGTGCAGCCGCCGGATCACGTGCAGCACCTCGCCGCGGACGTAGATGAACGCCAGGTTGGCGCCGATGGCGTACGCGGTGATCACGATGCCCTCGATCAGCGCCTGCGGGTTGTTCAGCAGGGTAGGCATGTCCTTGCAGGCACCCGGCTCCGACTCGTCCGCGTTCACCACCAGGTAGTGCGGCTTGCCGTCGCCCTGCGGGATGAAGCCCCACTTCAGCCCGGTGGGGAAGCCAGCCCCGCCGCGGCCGCGCAGCACGGAGTCCTTGACCGTCTGGATGACCTGGTCCGGCTGCATGGCCAGCGCCCTGGGCAGGGCCTCGAACCCGCCGTGGCGACGGTAGGCGGCCAGCGTGAACGAGTCGGGCTGGTCCCAGAAAGCGGTCAGCTCAGGGGTCAGCACGGCCGTCACTTGGCGCTCCCATCGGCAGGCTCGGCATCCACCCGTGCTCTTTAGCGATCCGCAGGCCGGCCAGGCTGGGCGGGCCGGCCGTGTGCCCGGCGGCGGCCTGGTCGTCGGGGAAACCCGCCAGGATCCGGGCCGCCTGCTTCCAGGTGCACAGCCGGGGCGCACCGCGGGTCGGCGCGAGCGGCTCGCCCGACCGCAGGCTGTCCGTCAGGTCGCGGGCGGATTGCGGGGTCTGGTTGTCGTAGAACTCCCAGTTCACCATCATGACCGGGGCGTAGTCGCAGGCCGCGTTGCACTCCAGGTGCTCCAGGCTGACCTTGCCGTCGTCGGTGGTCTCGTCGTTGCCGACGCCCAGGTGCTCCTTGAGGTCAGCGAAGATCGCATCGCCGCCCATCACCGCGCACAGCGAGTTGGTGCACACGCCGACGTGGTACTCGCCCACGCGATAGCGCTTGTACATGGTGTAGAAGGAGGTCACCGCGGTGACCTCGGCCTCGGCCAGGCCGAGCTGCTCGGCGCAGAACTCGATGCCGTCGCCGGACACGTAGCCTTCTTCCGCCTGCACCAGGTGCAGCAGCGGTAGCAGCGCCGACCGCGGTCTCGGGTACCGGGCGATGATCCGCGCGGCGTCCGGACCAGCCGGTCCCGGGCCTCCTGGGTGAGCGCCATTACCGCTCCACGCCTCCCATAATGTTGCGACTCACCGGTCCACGCCTCCCATAACTGGATCGATGCTCGGCCACCGCCGGGATGACGTCGGCGATCATGCCGCCTTCGGCCATGGCCGCGACGGCCTGCAGGTTGGTGAAGGACGGGTCCCGCAAGTGAATCCGGTACGGCCGGGTGCCGCCGTCGCTGACCGCGTGGCAGCCCAGCTCGCCACGGGGTGACTCCACCGCCGTGTACACCTGGCCCGCTGGCACCCGGAAACCCTCGGTGACCAGTTTGAAGTGGTGGATCAGCGCTTCCATCGACTGGCCCATGATGTGCGCGATGTGATCGGGTGAGTTGCCGAGGCCGTCTCCGCCCAGCGCCAGCTTGGCCGGCCAGCCGATCTTCGGGTCACCGATCATCACCGGGTCGTGCTCCGGACGTGGCCCAGCCAGCCGGTCGGCCGCCTGGTCGATGATCTTCAGCGACTCGTCGCACTCGTCGATGCGGACCAGGTACCGGCCGTAGGCATCGCAGGTGTCCTGCGTCTGCACGTCGAACTCATACGTCTCGTAGCCGCAGTACGGCTGGCTCTTCCGCAGGTCCAGGGCAGCCCGGTGCCGCGCAGCAGCGGGCCGGTGACGCCGAGCGCGATGCAGCCGGCCAGGTCCAGGTAGGCCACGTTCTTCGTCCGGGCCAGGTAGAGCGGGTTGGCGTCCAGCAGCGAGCGCAGCTCGGCGAGCTGGTGCGGCATCCGGGCCAGGAA
>CAWDRD010000022.1:0-23473 GCA_963804455.1 uncultured Actinomycetes bacterium | reverse complement strand
GCCGGGCACCTCGGCCAGCCGGGCCAGCAGCGCGCGCAGCCCGCCCGCGTAGTAGAAGTCCTCCATCAGGTACGCCCCGCCGGGCCGGATGTTGGCCAGCACCGGAACCCGCCGGGAGATCTCGTCGAAGTCGTCCAGGCTGAGTGGCACCCCGCAGCGGCCTGCCATCGCGATCAGGTGGATCACCGCGTTGGTGGACCCGCCCAGGGCCAGCACGGTGGCCACCGCGTCCTCGAACGCCTCGGCGGTGAGGATCTGGTCCGGGGTGAGGTCCTCCCAGGCCATCCCCACGATCCGGCGGCCGGTCGCGGTGGCCATCCGGTAGTGCGCGGAGTCGGCCGCCGGGATGGACGCGGCGCCGGGCAGCGTCATGCCGAGCGCCTCAGCCGCGGAGGTCATGGTGGACGCGGTGCCCATCGTCATGCAGTGCCCCGGGGAGCGGGCGATGCCGCACTCCAGGTCGGCCATCTCGCAGTCGCCGATCAGCCCGGCCCGCTTGTCGTCCCAGAACTTCCACAGGTCGGTGCCGCTGCCCAGGGTCGTGCCGCGGTAGTTGCCGCGCAGCATCGGGCCGGCTGGCAGGTAGATGGCCGGGATGCCGGCGCTGGCCGCGCCCATGAGCAGGGCCGGGGTGGTCTTGTCGCAGCCGCCCATCAGCACCGCGCCGTCGGCCGGGTAGGACCGGAGCAACTCCTCGGCGTCCATCGCCAGCAGGTTGCGGTACAGCATCGGGGTCGGCTTCTGGAACGTCTCCGACAGGCTGGCCACACCGAACTCGGCGGGGAAGCCGCCCGCCTCCCAGATGCCCCGCTTAACCTGCTCAGCCCGCTCGCGCAGGTGCATGTGGCAGGGGTTCAGCTCGGACCAGGTGTTCACGATCGCGATGATCGGCTTGCCCTGGTAGTCGGCGAGGCCAGCGCCGAGCTGGCGCATCCGGGTGCCATGGCTGAACGCGCGCATCCCGTCCCCGCCGAACCAGCGATAGCTGCGCAGGTGCTCGGGGGAACGGCTGCGCCGCTGGTCCGCGGTCGCGGGATCAAGGCGCATCGGTGCTCCATTCGGCATCGCTGGATTCGGTAGCGTGGCCTGCGAGATGACCGTAAGTAGTGCCGCAGCGCCACGTCAACAACTGCGCCGGGCGTGACCACGCCGACGTGCGGCTTCCGGTGATCAGCGCTGGACACGCGCATTCCCGCCCCGGGCAAGCGCCTCCACCTCGGCCAGGCTCGCCATCGAGGTGTCCCCCGGCGTGGTCATGGCCAGCGCCCCGTGTGCCGCCCCGTACTCGACCGCGGACGCCAGGTCATCGCCGTTCATCAGTGCGTAGATCAGCCCCGAGGCGAAGCTGTCGCCGCCGCCGACCCGGTCAAGGATGCCCAGGCCAGGACGGTGGGTCGCCTCGGCAAATTCCCCGCCCGCCCAGGCGACCGCGCCCCAGTCGTTGACCGAGGCCGTCTGCACCGTCCGCAGGGTCGTCGCCACGACCTTCAGGTGCGGCAGCTGGCTGGTCACTTCACTGATCATCCGCTTGAAGTTCGCGGCGCTGAGGGAGGCGAAGTCCGCCCCGGTGCCCGGCACCTGGAACCCGAGGCAGGCCGTGAAGTCCTCCTCGTTGCCGAGCAGGACGTTGACGTGCTCGACCAGCCTGCGGTTGACTTCCTGCGCGCGTGCCTGGCCCCCGATCGCCTGCCAGAGGCTCGGCCGGTAATTTAGGTCGTAGGAGACGACGGTGCCGTGCCGCTGCGCTATCTGGGTGGCTTCCGCGACCACGTCCGCCGCGGTCGGCGACAGGCTGGCATAAATACCGCCGGTGTGAAACCAGCGCACGCCGAGCGTGCCGAAAATGTGCTCCCACGGGATATCACCCGGCCGTAGCTGGCTGGCGGCGGTGTGGCCGCGATCAGATACGCCACGGGCGCCGCGCACGCCGAAGCCGCGCTCGGTGAAATTGAGCCCGTTGCGGACGGTGCGCCCGACACCGTCAAAGGGAACCCAGCGGATGAGCGAGGTATCGACGCCGCCCTGCAGGATGAAATCCTCGGCCAGCCTGCCGATGTCGTTGTCGGCGAATGCGGTCACTACTCCGGTTCGCAGTCCGAAACAGCGCCGCAGCCCGCGCGCGACGTTGTACTCGCCGCCGCCTTCCCAGACACGGAACGAACGTGCTGTCCTGACGCGGACATCCCCCGGGTCGAAGCGCAGCATGACCTCGCCGAGGGAGATCTCGTCGAACCGGCATTCCCCGGCCGGCCTGGTCTCGATGAGAGCCATGAGCTTCTCCTAACTGGCGTCCGCGATCGCCACGGCTTCCGCCGTCAGCCTGGTGATCTCGTCGAACTCCCCCGCATTGATGAGCCCGGCGGCGACCATCCAGCTACCGCCGACCGCTGTCACGGCGGGATGGCGGAGGTAGCCGGCGAGATTGGCCGCCGTGATCCCGCCGGTCGGGATGAACCTCATCATCCCGAACGGCGCGGTGAGCGCCTTCAGCATGGCCACCCCGCCCAGCGGCTCGGCGGGGAAGAACTTCACCGTGTCGATTCCCGCGTCGAGCGCGGCCAGCAGTTCGGTTGCGGTCGCGACGCCCGGGAAAACCGGCACCGACCTGGCCTGGCAGTGCCGCACGACCTCCAGGCTCAAGCCCGGCGTGACAATGTAGCGGGCGCCCGCATCGATAACCCGGGCCGCCTGGGCGGCGCTCAGCACCGTGCCGGCGCCGACCATCATGCGGGGATCCTGCGCCATCGCCCGGACCGCCGCCTCGGCGGCGGGCGTCCGCAGGGTGATCTCGGCGCAGCGCACGCCGCCGCGCTGCAGCGCCGCCGCCAGTGGCGGCGCGGCCTGCGCGTCGTCGATCACCACCACCGGGAGCAGGCGGGCAGCCGCGATTGCCTCAAGGACTTCCGTCATCATGCCTCCAACGTCCCGCTTCGTGGCGGGCCCAGAAACCGGCTGCATACTACCATGGTAGTATGTTCAGGTGGCAACGATCTTAGTCGCCAGCGGTCAGGCGGGAGCGGTAGGGCAGGAACTGCATGGTGACATCGGACATCCAGCAGCACGGGCAGGCTCTTTCCAGCCAGCAGTCCAGGGAGTCCTCCGTGCGCGGGCAGGTGTACCGCCTGCTGCTGCGCGACATCGTGCAATGCCGGGCCGAGCCTGGGCAGCCACTGTCCGAGAAGGAGGTCGCCGCCGCCCTGGGCGTCAGCCGGACGCCGGTGCGCGAGGCGTTCCTGCAGCTCGCCGAGGACGGGCTGCTCGTCATCTCACCGCAGCGCGGGACGGCGGTCGCCAGGATCAGCACCCGTCAGGTCCGTCAGGCCCAGTTCACCCGCGAGGTCCTGGAGCGAGCGGTCCTGGCGGTGGACTGCAGGAACACCCCCGCGGAAGCCTGCGGCGGGCTGGACACCACGCTGTATGCCCAGCGGCAGGCGGCCGCGCGAAAGGACTACGAGGCGTTTTACGACGCCGACGAGCTTTTCCATGCCGAACTCGCGCGGCTGAGTGGCTTCGGCGGGGTTGGCCGGCTGGCGGGCGGGGCGCGTGCGCACCTCAACCGGGTGCGATGGCTCAGCCTGCCCGAGCCGCATGGCATCGATGCCGCCGTCGGGCAGCATGAGGAGATAGCGTCCGCGGTCAAGGCCGGCGACGCGCAGCGTGCCGACCAGGTGCTCACAGCTCATCTGCGCACCGTGCTCGACGCCCTGCCCGCGATACGCGAGCGGTTTCCCGGTTACTTCGACTCAGGCGAGGAAAACCTGCCCGCGCTGCCGGATACCGCGGGACTGACGATCAGCTGGCAGGCCGGCCAGGGGCGGGATGAGCAATGAAAATCCGCGACGCTCAGGTGATCGTCACCAGCCCAGGACGGAATTTCGTCACGCTGAAGGTCACCACCTCCGACGGGGTGACCGGCCTCGGCGACGCGACGCTCAACGGCAGGGAACTGGCCGTGGCCAGCTACCTGCGCGACCATGTCGTCCCCCTGCTGACCGGCCGGGACCCCCATCGCATCGAAGACACCTGGCAGTACCTGTACAAGGGGGCATACTGGCGGCGCGGCCCCGTCACCATGGCGGCGATCGCCGCGGTCGACGTGGCCTTGTGGGACATCAAGGGCAAGATCGCCGGCCTGCCCGTCTACCAGTTGCTCGGCGGGGCCGCGCGGGACGGCGTGCTCGCGTACTGCCACGCCAGCGGGAATGACCTGCCCGAACTGCTCGACTCGGTGGAACACCACCTGGCGCTGGGCTACCGGGCGGTGCGGGTCCAGAGCGCGGTCCCCGGTCTCGGCAAGATCTACGGCGTAGGCAGCGGGGTCTCCTCCGGCCGCTACGAGCCCGCTGTCCGCGGCGGCCTGCCCTCCGAGGAGACCTGGGACTCCCGGGCGTACCTGCGCCACATCCCCGGCGTCTTCGAGAAGGTCCGCGAGCGCTTCGGCCCGGAGCTGCCCCTCCTGCATGATGCGCACCACCGGCTCACCCCCATCCAGGCGGCACGGCTCGGCAAGGACCTCGAGCCGTACGACCTGTTCTGGCTGGAGGACGTCACCCCGGCGGAGAACCAGGACGCGCTGCGCCTGGTCCGCCAGCACACCACCACCCCGCTGGCGATCGGCGAGGTATTCAACTCGGTCTGGGATTGCGAGCAGCTGATCCGGGAGCGTCTCATCGATTACATCCGCACCGCGGTCGTGCACGCCGGGGGCATCAGCCACCTCAGGCGGATCTTCGGTCTCGCCGAGGTGTACGGGGTGAAATCCGGCTCGCACGGGCCGAACGACGTGTCACCTGTCACCACGGCCGCCGCCCTGCACCTCGACCTCGCCATCCCCAACTTCGGCATCCAGGAATACATGCGGCACGAGCCGATCGTGGACGAGGTATTCCCGCATGCGTACCGCTTCCTCGACGGGTACCTGCATCCCGGTGAGGAGCCCGGCGTGGGAGTTTCGATCGACGAGCAGCTCGCCGCAAGGTACCCGTACGAGCCTGCCTACCTGCCGGTCAACAGGCTCGCCGACGGCACCGTGCACGACTGGTGAGGGGACGGCTGGTGCGGGCACGACTGGTGAGAGCGCACGACAGCAGAAGCAGCAAGGAGTGCTGATGATGGATCCGGACCGATTGTTTCCCGCCGACCCGGCGACCCGGGCCATCGCCCGCGACCTGTACGCCGAGGTCCGCGGCCTGCCGCTGATCTGCCCGCACGGGCACGTGGACCCGGCGCTGCTCGCCGAGGACGCGCCACTGCCCGACCCGGCCGCGCTGTTCGTCGCGCCGGATCACTACCTCACCAGGATGCTCTACAGCCAGGGCGTGCCACCGCAGCAGCTCGGGGTGCCGGATCGGGACGGCCGCGTCCAGGTCGGCCCGCGCGAGGCGTGGCGGACGTTCTGCGAGCACTGGTACCTGTTCCGCGGCACACCGAGCCGGCTCTGGCTGGAGCAGTCCCTCGCCGAGATCTTCGGCGTGACCGAGCGGCTGGGGCCGAAGACCGCGGACGCGGTGTACGACGAGCTGACCGCGAGGATCGCCGAGCCCGCATACCGGCCCCGGGCGCTGCTGCGGCGGTTCGGCATCGAAGTGCTCGCCACCACGGACTCCCCGACCGACAGCCTGGACCATCATGCCCGGCTGGCGGCGGACGGCCTTGCTGGCCCGGGGGGACGACCCCCCGGAACCCCCCGGGATCGCGGGCTCGGCGGGGACACGGCTCCGCCGCGCCCCCCCTCGCCGACCAATGGCCCAGAGGCCCGGATCATCCCGACCTTCCGCCCCGACCCGGTCACCGACCCGGAGCGGCCCGGCTGGGCCGCGGCTGTCGCCAGGCTCGGTGAGCTCACCGGCACCGATACCGGCAGCTACACCGGGTACCTGGACGCGCTGGCCCAGCGGCGCGAGGACTTCCGGCGGGCCGGGGCGACCGCCACCGATCACGGCCACCCCACCGCGCTCACCGCCGACCTGGATCCCGCCGACGCGGCCCGGCTGTACGGCCGACTGCTGCGGGACGCCGGGCGCGGCGGCCCGGACACCGGCGATGCCGAGCTGTTCCGCGCCCAGATGCTCACCGAGTCGGCGCGGATGTCTGTCGACGACGGCCTGGTGATGCAGCTGCACCCCGGCGCGGTCCGCAACCACAACCGGTCTCTCTACGCCGCGTTCGGCCCGGACTCGGGCGGCGACATCCCCGCCGCCACGGACTACGTGCACGCCCTCCGCCCGCTGCTCGACCGGTTCGGCGACGACCCGCGACTGCGGCTGGTGCTGTTCACCCTGGACGAGTCGGCCTACTCACGCGAGCTGGCACCGCTGGCCGGCGTGTACCCCGCCGTCTACCTCGGCCCGGCCTGGTGGTTCAGCGACAGCCCGGAAGGCATGCGCCGCTACCGCGAGCTGACCACGGAGACGGCAGGGTTCTACAACACGGTCGGGTTCACCGACGACACCCGCGCGTTCCCGTCCATCCCGGTGCGGCATGACGTGGCCCGCCGGATGGACTGCGGTTTCCTCGCCCGGCTGGTCGCCGAGCACCGGCTGCCCGCTGATGAGGCCGCCGAGGTCGCCAGGGATCTCGCCTACCGGCTGCCGAAACGCGCCTACCGCCTGGACGAAGGAGTAACACGATGACCTCGGCACCGTCCCGGCTGCTCATCCTGGCACCTGGCGATGACATCGCCGTCGCGCTGGACGACCTGGCGCCGGGTGAACAGCTGGACAGCCCGTCCGGCCAGCAGCCGCTGACCGTCCGCGGCCCGGTGCCGCGCGGGCACAAGGTCGCGCTGCGCGATGTGGCAGCGGGGGCGCCGGTCCGCAAGTACGGCCAGGTCATTGGGGCGGCTGCGGCGCCGATCTCGGCCGGCGAGCACGTGCATACGCACAACCTCAAGTTCGCGCCGGGCATGCAGGGCGGTGCCGCCCCGGGGGGCGCTGCCCCAGGGGGCGGCGCCACGCCCGCCGGCCGGGCGGCCGGCAGCACCGCACCGGCGGCCGGGCACCACCCGCCGCCCACGTTCGACGGGTTCGTCCGGGCGGACGGGCGGGTCGGCACCCGCAACTACATCGGCGTACTGACCTCGGTCAACTGCTCGGCCACCGTGGCGAAGCTGATCGCACGGGAGGCCGAGCGCCGTCTGGGCCCGTTCCCGAACGTAGACGGCGTTGTCGCTCTCACCCATGGCACCGGGTGCGGCATGACCGTCGCAGGCGAAGGGATGCAGCTGCTGCGCAGGACGCTACACGGGTACGCCGCGCACCCGAACTTCGCCGCCATACTGACGGTCGGGCTTGGCTGCGAGGTCAACCAGCTCGCTGACCTGGACCTCACCAGCGGCCCTAACCCGGCGGCCACCCTGAGCATCCAGGAGGCGGGCGGCACCACCGCTGCGGTGCGGGCCGGCCTCGACGCGCTGGCGGAACTGCTGCCCGCCGCGGACGCCGCCCGCCGCGTGCCGGTGCCCGCCAGCCGGCTGATCCTGGGCCTGGAATGCGGCGGCTCGGACGGGTACTCCGGCATCACCGCCAACCCGGCGCTGGGCGCCGCCGCGGACCTGCTGGTCGGCTGCGGCGGCACCGCGGTGCTCGGCGAGACGCCGGAGATCTACGGTGCCGAGCACCTGCTCATCGCCCGCGCCGCCGAGCCTGCCGTCGGCGCCGCGATCAGGGATCGGATCGCCTGGTGGGAGGCGTACGCCGCGCAGGACGCCGGCACGCTGGACGGCAACCCGTCGCCCGGTAACAAGGCGGGCGGCATCACGACGATCACGGAGAAGTCGCTCGGCGCGGTCGCCAAGGGCGGCACCACTCCGCTGCGGGCCGTCTACCGCTACGCCGAGCCGGTCACCGAGAACGGCCTGGTCTTCATGGACACCCCCGGATACGACCCGGTGTCGGTGACTGGCATGGTCGCCGGAGGCGCGCAGGTGGTGTGCTTCACCACCGGGCGCGGCTCGGTGTTCGGTGGCAAGCCGGCGCCCAGCCTGAAGCTCTGCTCGAACTCCGAGACCTACCGGCGGATGACCGAAGACATGGACGTGAACTGCGGCGAGATCGCCGACGGCACCGCCACCGTGGCCACCCTCGGGCGCCGCATCTTCGACCTCGTCCTGGCCACCGCCTCCGGGCGGCGCACGGCCAGCGAGTTGCTGGGATTCGGCGACGAGGAGTTCACGCCGTGGCAGCTCGGCGCGGTGCTGTGACGGGAACCACGGGCTCGCCGGGGATGCCGGGCGGCGATCGAAGGCTCAGCCTCACCGAACTGCACCGGGTGCCCGCCGCGTTCCGCCCGGCCATCGACCCGCGCCAGCGCCGGGTCCGCATCGTGCACCTGGGCATCGGCGCGTTCCACCGTGCCCACCAGGCCGCGTACACCGAGGAGTGCGGGGACTGGGGAATCTGCGGCGTGACCCAGCGCAGCCCGCGGGTGGTCGAGCAGCTCGCGCCGCAGGATTACCTGTACACGCTGCTGGTGCGGGACGGCACGGACGCCAGGCCGCAGGTGATCGGCGCGGTCCGCGAGGTGTGCTACGCGGGTGCCGACCCGGCGGCGGTGGCCGCGCGGATCGCCGATCCCGAAGTGAGCGTCGTCAGCCTCACGGTGACGGAGAAGGGCTACCGGCATGATCCGGCTACCGGCCGGCTGCACCTGCAGGATCCGGAGATCGCCGCCGACCTGGCCGGGCGCCCGCCGCGGACCGTGATCGGCCAGCTCACCGCCGGGCTGGCCGCCCGGGCCGCCGCTGGCGCCGGGCTGGTCACCGTGCTGTGCTGCGACAACCTGCCTGCCAACGGGCCAACGGTACGCGGCCTCGTGCTGGCGTACGCCGAAGCGTATGCGACCAGGCACGCCGATGCCGCAGCGCTGCCCGACTGGATCGGCGCGCAGGTCGCCTTTCCCGCCACGATGGTGGACAGGATCGTGCCCGCTGCCTCCCATGCCGACCGGGCGGACGTTGCGGCGTTTCTGGGCGTGCGCGATCTGGGCGCGGTGGTGGCTGAGCCCTTCACCCAGTGGGTCATCGAGGACAGCTTTGGCGGCCCCCGGCCGGCCTGGGAGAAGGCCGGGGCGGAGCTGGTGCCCGATGTCGCGCCCTACGAGAAGGTGAAGCTGCGGATGCTCAACGGCGCGCACTCGGCGCTGGCCTATCTCGGCGGGCTCGCCGGGTATGAGTTCATCACCGGCGCGCTCAGCGACGACCACCTGGCCGCCTGTGCGGACCGGCTGATGACCGAGGACGCCGCCCCTACCCTGGACCCGCCGGCCGGGATGGACCTGGACGTTTACGCGGGGCAGGTGCTCCGCAGGTTCGGCAATCGCGCGCTGCGGCACCGGTGTGCGCAAGTGGCCATGGACGGCAGCCAGAAGCTGCCGCAGCGGCTGCTCGGCACGGTCGCGGACCGGCTTCTGGCCGGCGGGACGCCGGTGTGGGCGGCGCTCGCGGTCGCCGCCTGGATGCGGCACGTGTGGACCGGACGCGCGGATGACGGACGGCCGTTCCCGGTCGATGACCCGCTGGCGGGACTGTTCCGCTCCCGGCTCGCCGAGGCGGGAGCGGGCAGCGTGGGCGGGGCCGGGGAGGGGGCTGACCAGGCGGGCCAGGTGGCCGGGGCGCTGCTTGGCATCCGGGAGGTGTTCGGCGACCTGGCCGATTCGGCGGCCCTCCGCGAGCTGCTCACCGAGCACCTGGCCCGGCTCGCCCGCGACGGCGCCCACGGCACTGCCGCGGCACTGCTGTCCCAGTTATCCCAGCCTCAGATACCGGCGCTCCCCCCACACCGGCACCATTTCTAGGAGTCGAAGCCCAGGCCCAGCCGGTCCAGGGTGCGCAGCCACAGGTTGCGGCGGCCCTCATGCTCGTCGGCCCGGGCCAGCGAGGCGCGGGTGAGCTGGATGACGGCGGAGCGGGCTGGCTCGGGCGGGAACGGCACCGGCTTGCTGCGCACCAGGGACAGCGTGGTGCGTTCCGTCGGCTGGCCGTTGAGCAGGTCGAGGATGACGTTGGCGCCGAACCGGGAGGCACCGACGCCCAGCCCGGTGTAGCCGGCCGCGTAGGCCAGCCGGCCGCTGAGAGCGGTGCCGAAGAAGGCGCAGAACCGGGCGCAGGTGTCGATCACCCCGCCCCAGTTATGACTGAACCGCAGCCCCTCGAGCTGAGGGAACGTCTCGAAGAACTGGCGGGCCAGACGGGTGAACGTGGCGGGCCGCTGGTCCCGGCCGGTGGTGATCCGGCCGCCGGGGTAATACACCGCGTCGTATCCGCCCCACAGGATCCGGTCATCAGCGGTCAGCCGGTAGTAGTGGAACTGGTTGCCCATGTCGGCGGCACCCTGCCGGTGCCGCCACCCGATGCTGTCCAGCTGAGCGGCGGACAGCGGCTCGGTCATCAGCGCGTAGTCGTAGACCGGCACCAGGTAGCACGCCAGCCGCCGGAGCAGCGGCCGGTAGGCGCCCGTGCCCAGGGCGGCCTGCACCGCGCGGATACTGCCGTGCGGTGTGGTCAGCCGCAGCCCCGGCCCTTCCCGGTGCACCGCGGTGACCGGGCTGCGCTCGCAGATCCGCACCCCCGCGTCCAGGCAGGCCCGGCGTAGTCCCCAGGCCAGCCGGGCCGGGTCCACCAGCGCACAGCCGTCGCGGTCCCACAGGCCGCCGAGGTAACCCGGCGAATTGATCTCGGCCCGTACCCCGGCGGCGTCCAGCAGCACCGGATCGCCACCCAGGTGGCGCGCGGCCGCCGCACTGGCCTGCAGGCCAGGCAGGTGCCACTCGCGGGTCGCCACGGTCAGCTCGCCGGTGCGCTGGAAGTCACAGTCGATCGAGTACCGCTGCAGGGCGCCGGCGATCTCGTCCAGGTTCTCCTGGCCGAGCCGCTCCAGGACCTGGATTTCCGCGCCGAACCGGTCCAGGCCATTGGCCAGGCCGTGGGTGAGGCTGGCCGAGCAGAAACCGCCGTTGCGGCCGGACGCGGCCCACGCCGCGGTGCGTCCCTCCAGCAGCAGCACGTCGCGGGCTGGGTCGCGCTCCTTGGCCAGCAGCGCGGTCCACAGGCCGGTGAAGCCGCCGCCGACCACGGCCAGCTCAGCTGTGGTGGCGCCGGACAGCGGCTCGGCTGGCTCGGGCGCCCCCGGCTGGTCCAGCCAGTAGGGCGCTGGGCGGGCATCCCGCAGCGCCTCCGCGGCCCGTGCGTCGGCGGCCCGTATGCCGACGGCCCGCGCGTCGGCGGCCAGTGCCTCCGCGGCCGGTGTGGCCGCAGCCGGTGATGATGCCACAGCCGCCTCATCATCTACCAGGGCCTGACGGCGGCTGAGACCGGCCCGGGGCTGGCTCCGCCACGGCCGGCCCGGCCGCTGGCGAGGCGGTTCAGCCACCAAGAAAGCTCATCACATGCTTGATCCGGGTGTAGTCCTCGAATCCGTACATCGACAGAATCCTTCCCGTACCCGGAATGCTTGAAGCCGCCGTGCGGCATCTCCGAGGCGAACGGGATGTGCGTGTTGGCAGCAGGCACCGCGCCCGGCACGTCCCGCGTGCCCCATGCGCCGCATGGCTGCTACGACCGACCCTCGCAGAGAAATGACTGGTGAACAAGTGGATCCGTCGCATATACCATCCTTGGCTACGGATTCAGTTGACATGTGGGGCGCACATGACACCATGGCTGTGCGGAAGGGAGGACCGCATGGCTCACCCGCCGGGGGCGCCCGGAGCACCCACAGTGGCCAGGGCACCCGCAGCGCCCGGAGCACCCGCAGCCCGCACCAGCCCAGCCGGGCTGAACGAGGATGACACGGCGTCTGCCCGCAACGGCCGCGGCGCGGGCCGCGGCGCGGCCGCGGTCACCCTGGACCGGCTGTCCAAGCAGATCATCGAGCAGCTGCAAGAGGACGGCCGGCGTTCCTACGCGGCGATCGGCAAGGCGGTAGGCCTGTCCGAAGCCGCGGTCCGGCAGCGGGTGCAGCGGCTGATCGACGCCGGGGTGATGCAGATCGTCGCGGTGACCGACCCGCTCATGCTCGGCTTCAGCCGGCAGACGATGATCGGCATCAAGTGCGGCGGCGATCTGGAACAGGTAGCTGACCACCTCGCAGCCATGGCGGAGATCGACTACGTAGTGATCACCTCAGGGTCGTTCGACCTGCTGGTCGAGGTGGTCTGTGAAGACGACGCCCATCTGCTGGAGATCCTCCGCCAGGTGCGCGGCGTGCCCAGCGTGACCAGCACCGAGACCTTCGTGTACCTGAAACTCCGCAAGCAGACCTACGGCTGGGGGACCAGATGACCACACCGAAGCCCGCCGGGCAGGACGAGGCAGGCCTGGCCCTGCAGGAGGCGGCGCGGCGGCACCTGTGGCTGCACTTCACCCGTATGTCGTCCTATGCGGACGGCGAGATCCCGGTGATCGTGCGTGGCTCCGGCCAGTACGTGTATGACCAGCACGGCAAGCGCTACCTGGACGGGCTGTCCGGCCTGTTCGTGAGCCAGATCGGGCACGGCCGGGCCGAGGTGGCCGAGGCCGGCGCCCGGCAGGGCAGCGAGCTGGCGTACTTCCCGCTGTGGTCCTACGCGCATCCGCGCGCGATCGAGTTGGCTGAGCGGCTGGCCGGGCTGGCGCCCGGCGACCTGAACCGGGTGTTCTTCACCACCAGCGGCTCGGAAGCGGTGGAGTCCGCGTGGAAGCTGGCCAAGCAGTACTTCAAGGCCATCGGCCAGCCGGACCGCTATAAGGTGCTGAGCCGCGACATCGCCTACCACGGCACGTCCATGGGCGCGCTGGCCATCACCGGGCTGCCGGGCATCAAGCACCCGTTCGAGCCGCTGCCGCCGGGCGGCATCCGGGTGCCGAACACCAACTTCTACCGGGCGCCTGACTTCGTCGCCACCAACCTCGACGCGTTCGGCCGGTGGGCCGCGGATGAGATCGAACGGGCCATCCTGCGGGAGGGCCCGGAGTCCGTGGCCGCCGTGTTCCTGGAACCGGTGCAGAACTCGGGCGGCTGCTTCCCGCCCCCGCCCGGTTACTTCGCCCGGGTCCGGGAGATCTGCGACCGCTACGGCGTGCTCCTGGTCTCCGACGAGGTCATCTGCGCGTTCGGCCGGCTCGGCTACTACTTTGGTGCGCAGCGTTACGGCTATCAGCCGGACATCATCACGTTCGCCAAGGGGGTCACCTCGGGGTACGCGCCGCTGGGCGGCATGCTCGTCAGCGACCGGCTGATGG
This sequence comes from uncultured Actinomycetes bacterium, assembly GCA_963804455.1. Classification (GTDB taxonomy): domain Bacteria; phylum Actinomycetota; class Actinomycetes; order Streptosporangiales; family Streptosporangiaceae; genus RYN-230. The sequence goes on along the minus strand of CAWDRD010000022.1, from coordinate 10,257 downwards.
AGCCGTTCACCACCGGAGAGGCCTCCTTCCTGCACGGGGTGACGTTCGCCGGGCATCCGGTGTCCGCAGCGGTCGCCCTCGCGAACCTGGACGTGTTCGAAAAGGAAGACCTGCTCGGCAACGTCCGCGCGCACGAGGCAGGATTCCGGGCGACCCTGGAGAAGCTCGGCAACCTGCCGATCGTCGGCGATGTGCGCGGCGACGGCTACTTCTACGGCATTGAGCTGGTAAAGGACAAGGCGACCCGGGAAACGTTCACCGACGAGGAATCGGAAAGGCTGCTGCGCGGCTTCCTGTCCCAGGCCCTGTTCGAGGCCGGCCTGGTCTGCCGGGCCGATGACCGCGGCGATCCCGTCATCCAGCTCGCGCCGCCGCTGACCTGCGGCCAGGAACATTTCGACGAGATGGAGCAGATTCTGCGCAGCGTGCTGACGGAGGCCTGGTCGCAGCTCTGAGCGAGCCACCCGTTTCGGCGTCCCGGGCAGCCTGAGCGTTACCGGGGGCTGCCACGGGGCCTTCCCGGCACTGTGCCGGGAAGGCCCCGCGTGGAGGCAGCGCCGTCAGGCCGAGCTGGCCGCCTTGCTGAACGACGGTCCGCAGCTCAGCTGCGGATTGCTCAGCACCGGGCTGGTCAGCGTGCCGCCGTAGCGGGCGACGTCCGGCGTGCCGTACTCCGCGTCACCGTCGAAACTGCTGATCGTCCGGCCCGGGATGATGTCGCCGAAGTTCCACACGCAGGCACCGGCCGTATGGCCCAGCGACCAGAACGGGTAGAACTGAGCCCCGCCCGGGGGCGCCGTGCAGCCGGTCCCGGTGGTGATGTTGCAGTCCGCCTCGGACCCGGCGATATCGGTCTCGAACTGTATCTGCGGATATGTCTTGCCGTTCGAGAACGGCCCGATATAGGCGAACGAGGTCGGATGCCCAGGTGATCCGTCCGGCCAGTCGTGGATGTACGAACTGCCGTCGAAGTCCAGGTCGCCGTTCTGGAAGAAGTTATCTTCGCAGCCGGCGATCGGCCAGGTCTCCTTTACCGGGGTGCCGTTCAGCTCGACCGTCCGGGTCCCGGCGGGTACGCAGGTCGCGTCGGAATACTCACACAGGGCCCCCGACGCGTCGTTGTCGCTGGGGCAGGCCCCGCCGCCTTCGGTCGTGGCGTTCTGGCAGATCCCGGCCGAACTACACGGTCCTTCCCCGGTCTTCCCGGCGCCCTCGAAGCCGCCGACGCAGGTCTGCGCGGTGGTGGCGTCGGTGAACGTCTGGCCGCCGGGGTAGCTCATCGTGTACGGCAACGGGTTGGCGACCGAGGAGCACGGCTCGAAATGGCCGATCTCCTGCTCCATCAGCACGCCGCCCTCGAGCGCGGCCCACGGCACCTGATTCTGCTGGCTTGCCGTGCTGTACTCGGGGTGGAAGCTGAACGGGGTGCCGCTGCAGGTGGTCGGGTTGGTGTTCATGAACCCGTTCGCCGCGCTGGCCACCATGTACCCGGTCTGGTGCGTGGTCAGGTCCGTCACGCTGGTGACCAGTCCCTGGCTGCTGTCGTGGATGGAAGTGACCACGACGTCGCCGGGATTCATCATCAGCGTCTGCTGGTTCGCCGTCATCGTGCTCAGGTCGGTCAGCTGCGGGCTGGGCGGGCCGGCCGGCACGCCGTCGCGCTGCAGGAAGGCGAAGTTGACCGGTTCCGCGCAGGCCGTATTGAGGTTGGTGAGCCCGAAGCCCGCCTCCAGGCTGTCGATGGTGACCGCGGCGCACCAGTGCATGGCGTCGCAGCTCGGCGCGTCCACGAAGGGGCCGTAGCCGGGCGGGTAGAACTGCAGCTCCATGAAGGCCGAGCCCGCCGCGTGCGGGTCATTGATGGCGCCGCCGTTGGAGTCGCTGTCCGGCGTGCACGGGTTCAGCGGGTCGGAGTTCGGGTCGCACATCGGCAGCCCGAACCAGGGCGCGGGGCTCAGCTCCGCGTAGTCGCTGACCGTCTGGCCGGTCGGCGAGATCGTCGGCTGGGCGTGCGGGTCCGTGGCCAGCCGCATGACGTACGTCATGTTGTTGCCGCTGCCGGGCGCGTTCGAGATGAACTTGACCGACGGCTCGTCGTGCCCGATGTAGACCCCGTTGTCCTTGAACCGCCAGGACTGCCCGTCCCAGTAGCCCAGCGGGTCCGTGCAGCCGCCGCCCAGGTCCTGCTTGACGTCCTTGTACTTCGTGCTGTGGCCGTTGCAGTCCATCTCGCTCGTGGCGTTGGGCGCGACACCCGCGCTAGCCGTCGCCTTAACCGAGGACTGGCCTGATGCCGCGGTGGCGGACAGGCTGGCTGCAGTCGTTGTCCCGACGATGACAATTAATGATCCGAACAGCGCGCACAGTCGCGCCCACCGCCTGTTGCCCATGTGGTCCTTCCGGGTAGTGAGACCGCACAACCGACATGGCGACGGCACCACGGGGTGGCATGGTGGGCACCCAGGTACCGCCCGGAGCCGCACTCGCGAACTCTGCCTGACGTCCTATTGCTTGATCCAGCTTTATGTCAACCTTCATGCAGGTATTTCTCAGCCTGCGAAGAATCCTTTACTTTGCTGCTCCTACTGGCGATACGCCCAGTTACAGGGGAGGCAGAGCCGAAACAGCAGCAGTGTCGCGGCCGTAACTGCGGTGCCATAGGCACCGGCGACGGGGCAGGCACGACGGGCACGGGCGGCAGGCCACGGGCGACAGGCGGCATAGCAGCGCAGACAGCACAACAGCGGACAGCACAACAGAGGGTGCGCGGTGGTTCCTCCCGGAACCACCGCGCACCCTCGCTCACCAGCTATGTGTAGTTGTACCTATGCCTGCGTGACCGCAGGGAGCGCACCCGCTCGCGGGGCGCCGGGTCAGTGCCGCTGCGTCAGAGCGCGCGAACCTGCTCTGCCTGTGGCCCCTTGGGGCCCTGGCCTGCGGTGAACTCGACGCGCTGGTTCTCCTGCAGACTGCGGAAACCATCGGCCTGGATGGCGGAGTGGTGAACGAAGACGTCGGCGGTGCCGTCGTCGGGGGCGATGAAACCATAGCCCTTGTCAGCGTTGAACCACTTCACGGTGCCCTGAGCCACGTGCTCTCTCCTACTGGAAACGATTGTCGGGATCCACGGATGTGTCTCCCGGGTTGCTGCGACAGTCTGCCTTCGAAGGACGCACGCTAGGTGATCCGCGACGCCGGCAGTCCAAAATTTCGCAAGCGCCAACACGTTCACGAACTTCGACGACAACCAGGGACTATTGAACACCATGAACCGGCGGTCCGGGTACACCTCGCCCAGTTGACAGCAACTACCCAGGTCAGCCGGTGGCCCCGGGCCGCCGGCCGGAGCCGTTGACCAGGGCCAGCTGGTACGGAAAACTGCCATCTGCGTCACTTGAGTCACGGAAATAGTTGGCTGTGGTGTTTCGCGCAACGGAAAGAGTCGCCTGAGGACACGCGGAGCTGCCTTGAGAAACGACCTGTCCCCGGTGATCGACCGGGCCCGGCTGGCCAGCCTGACCGAGCGGGAGCTGCACCGGTTCGCGGCCGAGCACCCCGTGTCGGCGGACCTCTTCGCCCGGGCGCGGCACTCGCTGCTCGGCGGGGTGCCGATGCCCTGGATGATGCACTGGGCCGGTGGGTTCCCGCCGTTCGCGGCGCACGCGTCCGGAGCGTCCATCACCGACCTGGACGGCCGGGAGTACGTCGACCTCTGCCTGGGCGACACCGGGGCGATGACCGGGCACGGGCCGCCAGCCGTGCTGGAGGCCCTAGCGGAGCAGGGCAAACGAGGCATTACCACGATGCTGCCGACCGAGGATGCCATCTGGGTGGCCGAGGAACTGGCCCGCCGGTTCGGGCTGGCGCGCTGGCTGTTCACGCTCAGCGCGACCGACGCCAACCGGGCGGCGCTGCGCATCGCCCGCCAGCTCACCGGCCGCCAGCAGGTTCTCGTGTTCAGCTACTGCTACCACGGCTCGGTGGACGAGACGTTCGCGGTCCGCCAGCCGGGCGGCGGCACGGTGTCCCGCGCGGGCAACATCGGGCCGCCGGTGGATCCCGCGCTGACCACTGTCGCGGTCGAGTTCAACGACCTGGCCGCGGTGGAGGAAGCGCTGGCTGGGGGCTCCGTGGCGTGCGTGCTCGCCGAGCCGGCCATGACCAACATGGGCATCATCCTCCCGGAGGCCCGGCTACCACCAGGCGCTCCGCGAGCTGACCGAGGCAGCCGGGACGCTGCTGATCATCGACGAGACGCACACCATGTCCGCGGGCCCGGGCGGCTGCACCGCCGCGTGGGACCTGCACCCGGACATGGTGACCATGGGCAAGGCCATCGGCAGCGGGGTGGCCTGCGGCGCGCTCGGCCTGTCCGCGGACGCGGCCGACCGCATACTGGCCCAGGCCGACGCGGACCTGGAGGACACCGGCGGCATCGGCGGCACGCTGGCCGGCAACGGGCTGTCCCTGGCCGCGATGCGCGCCACCCTGGGCACCGTGCTGACCACCGACGCCTACGCGCAGATGATCACGCTGGCCAGCCGGTTCCGCCGCGGCGTGGAAGACGTGCTGCTGGAGAGCGGGGTGAGCTGGCATGTCACGCAGCTCGGCTGCCGGGCGGAGTACCGCTTCCAGCCGGGCCCGCCGCGCACCGGCACCGAGGCGCACCTGGCGGCGGACGCCGCGCTGGAGCGGTACTTCCACCTGCACGCGATGAACCGGGGCGTGCTCATCACCCCGTTCCACAACATGGCGCTGATGTCCCCGGCCACCAGCGAGGCCGACGTGGACCGGCATACCGCGGTGTTCCGCGAGGCCGTTACCGACCTGCTGACCGCCGCGCCGGCCGCCAGCGCCGCCATCCACTCCCCCGCCGCGCCGCCCGGAAGAGCGGACGGCTAGCGGGGCCGCGCCACCGACTCCTGCGGGTCACCAGGGCCACGCCGGTCACACTACCTCGGCAATGCCCCGGGTCAGCAGGATCGCGGCGCAAAAGGCCCGGTAGACCGCCAGCGGGCTGTCACCGGTGAAGCGCAACTCGCGCTCCCCCGTGCGCTCCACCCCGCGGACCCAGCTGGCCGCCTCCGCGATGTCGCTGGTGCGGACGGAGATCTCCAGGGTGGCCGCGCCGAGCGGCGGGGGCGGCGTGCCCGCCGCACCCGCGACCGCCTTCTCGCACGCCTGCCGGATCAGCGCGCAGGCCCGGTCCGGGTGCAGACTGTGCGCGGCCAGCCGGCTGACCGGTTCCTTGACCACGACGGTGTGCACCCCGGGGATCAGGGCCGCGGTCTCCTCGCAGGCGCACCGGTCCCCAGTGACCAGCACCACCGGCACCCCGTAGTGCGCGGCGACCAGCGCGTTGATGCCAGCTTCCCCGGTCACCACCCGGTCCAGCCGGGCCTCGACCACGGCGCGCGGGTTATAGGTGTGCGACAGCCCGGCGGGCGCCCCGATCGACCCGTGGTAGGACACGAACAGCACAGCGTCGAAGCTGCTGTCCAGCCCCTGCATCATGTAGAGCGGCTTATGCGCGCCGGAGATATAGGACGCCTGGCCCGCCAGGGCCGCGGGGGGCAGGTTGCGCATGGTCGAGTGGGAGTCGTTGACCACGATCTCACTCGCGCCCCCCGCCAGGGCGCCCTCGATCGCGGCGTTCACCTCGGCGAGCAGCAGCTGGCGGCCAGCGGCTGCTTCCGGGCCGTCCCCCACGCACTGCGCCCAGTCGACGACTCCCGCGGTGCCTTCCATGTCGCTGGACAGGAATATCTTCACCCCAGCCTTCTTTCCAGAATCCGGCCCGCTCTCACGCCCGTCAGCCGTGCTCCTCCGGTACGGCCGCGGCCACCGGGCTGAACGCGGTTGGGCGGCCTCCCCCCGCGGTCTAGCGGGCTACGCGGGGCAAAGGCTGGGTGTGGTGGTCATGGCGAGAGCGTGCTGATCAGATCTCGGTAGCCATGGAAGGCGGGCTTGGCGGCCGCTTCCCACGAGAGCGGGGAAGGGCGCGCAGGGGCGGCGGCCTGGCTTTCGATCCGGGCGAGCACAAGCTCGGCGGGAAGGCGTCGAAGTTGGCAGGAACAATGGCGAAAGGGAGAACTAACCAACGGCTGACGTCTTCACGAACCAGGACTAGTCGCGCACCATATCGAGTAGCATCCGCGTCCGTGGCCGGACAACAGGCGCTGGGTAGTCGTTACATACTGGAAGAGCGGATCAGCTCCGGCGGTATGGGTGCGGTCTGGTGGGGCCAGGACCGGTCAACTGGCCAGCTAGTTGCGGTCAAGCTGCTGCACGAGCGGCTCGCGGCCGATCCGACGGTGCTGACCCGCTTCGTACGCGAGCGCACCATCCTGGTCGGGCTGCGCCATCCGAACCTGGTTCCGGTGCACGACATGATCATGGAGGGCAACCGGCTCGCCCTCGTCATGGACCTTGTCCAGGGCGTGGACCTGCGTCGCCACCTCGACGCGCACGGCCCCTTAGCGCCCGCAATGGCCGCGATGCTGATCGCACAGGTCTGCGAGGCGCTCGCGGTGATACACGCCGCGGGCATCATCCATCGTGACCTCAAGCCCAGCAATATCCTGCTCGATACGAGCCAGCCAGTTCCGGTCGCGCGGCTGACGGACTTCGGGATTGCCTGGGCTGAGGACGCGCTACCGCTGACTACCGAGGGCGCTACCATCGGCACCCCCGCGTACTTCGCGCCCGAGGTGGTCACCGGCCAGCGAGGCGGCCCTGCGATCGACGTATACGCGACCGGTACGAGCCTGTACGAACTGCTGGCGGGGCGACCGCCGTTCGCGGGCGGCCCGGCGGCCGTCGTCATGTGGCGCCACGTTGACGCCAAGCCCTTGCGTCCGGCCACGATACCGGAGTCGCTGTGGCGGGTGATCGCCGCCTGCCTAGCGAAGGACCCATCGCAGCGCCCTGACGCCGCGACGATTGCCCGGCTGCTGCGGGACTGCCTGCCCGCGCTGCGCGGCCTACCGGCCGCTGCCCCGCTGCCAGCCGGCACCGCGACGTTCGTGATGACCAAGTCGACAGCCCGCAGGGAGCGGACCGAGACCCTGCCGACTCCGGTCGGCCCGCGTCCCTCGGTCGGCCCCGCGCACGTCAGGCCAGGTTCCGCCAAGCGCCGCCAGCGGCGGGCGATCCGGCTCACCGCCCTCGCCGCTGGCCTTATCGTGATCATCGGAGCTGCAGCGATCATCGGAGCGCGGCTCCTCCCGCATGGCGGTCAGGCAGCGTCGCACGGGCCCATGGTGCTGTACTCGTTCAAGGACGGAACGACCGACGGCTGGCAAGCCGGGGCCCACGTGACATCGGTCGCCGCAGTAGCGGGTTTCGCCGACGGCCCCAACCTCCCGTACCACGGAAAGTACGCGCTTGACGGGGCATCGGACGACGGCGCGCCGGTGCCCGTGCCGAGGACGATGATGGTCACCCCGGCCACCGCGCTGAACCTGTCCGCTGCGAAGACCTTCTACCTCTACGTGGACGGCTACGGCTACGCACCATACGCAACCGCATACCGGGCCGCGGTCACCCTCACCAGCGGTAGCCACACACTGACCAGGACAGTGCCGGTACTTTGCAACACCTGGAACCGGGTAGCTGTCCGGGTATCTTCCTGGGCGTACCGCGATCATGTCACCGGCATCTCGGTCAGCTACACCGGGATAGGCAGCGCCACCCCGTGGTACCCGCACTTCCAGATCGATGATGTTGGCTATACGACCTGACGAATACTCATGACCGGCAGGTCATCGGCGCTGCCCTTATGCCCTGGCTCCAGGTGTAACAGTGGTCGGCCACCCGGCCGAATGCCGCGCGGCCCGGCCGTCCCAGCAAATTTCTGCTGGGTTATGATGACATAGAATTTCCCTTGGAGGCCGACAGCATCTGAACCAGGGCGAGCTGCCGGTAACGAAATCGTATAGCGCCGACTTAGCCAGCCAGCGACCTCTGGATATCGGCCATGCAAATGCCGCGCAAAGACCGGCGCTCGCTGACAGCATCGTGGCCGGCGACTAGCGCGGCTGCGCTGGCGGCAGTCTCGCAAACCCTTCGCTGTCGGGCGCTCTGTGCCTGGCTGCCGACACAGAGATCAACACCGCGCGATCTGGCGTCGGCTGTGTCCGCGACGTTCATGGACGGACAGAGATGCCCACGCGGAGGCCGGCACCCGGTCGGCGTGGACGGGGAACCCGGCGGTGGGAGTGACCAGCCGGGAACGGATCATGCTGCGGTACAAGTCAGCGGAAATGCACGCCGGGCTTACTCAGGCAGTTTCCCGTGGTGGCGATGGTGACATCGACAGCGATGTGACGCCGCATACCGCCTCCCATTCGCCGGGGAAATGGCCAGGCCGAGGCCTGGGTCGAGGCCGTGCCCGGGACGTCGCCGCCGGCCGAACGGGCCCGGGTGGGAAAGATGCCGGTTTGCAACCCGGCGAAATCTGGCGGCCGGTCGGATGGACACATTATCCTGGCCAGCCAGGGTACGGGGCGACGGAGGAAGAGTGGCTTTATTGGGTGTGCACACCGGGCTGCGGACCCGCGCCCGCGGGCTACCTGGATCCCAGGGAACGGGATTAGACGAAGACTGGACACTGGTTCTCACCGGCGTCGCGGTAATGGTGATCATCGTCGGCCTGGCGGTCCTGACGGCCTGGACCGCCCATCAGCGAGACGCCGCGCTCCAGGACGCACGGGCCGCGGCACACCGACTGGACATCGGTGGCCTGGATGACAGGCTCTATCAGGACCTGATCGCCACCCAGCAGGACGAGGTCACGCTCTTCCAGGATCGAATCAACGTGGGGCAGGCGCGAGCCGGCCACGACCCGCGCACGGATCTCGACCGGGTCGAGTCCGACCTCACCGCGCTCAACGGCCAGTTCCGCGACTCGCCCCGGGTCCAGCGCGATATCACCCTGATCTCCCGGGAAATGTCCCGCTACACCGGCCTCGAAGCCGCCGCGCAGGCCGACAACCAGCAGGGGCTGCCGGTCGGCGCCGCCTACCTGCGCGAGGCGTCCCACTACCTTCACCAGCTACACGCTGCACAGCGCCAACGACATCCGGAAGTTCGACCAGGCCCAGATCAGAGCGGACGACGCGGCGGCGGCCGGGCTGCCGTGGCCGCTCCTCGCCGTTGGCGTACTGGGCCTGGCCTGCCTGGTGGGCGCCCAGATCGTGACGGCACGCTACACGCGGCGCCTGCTCAACCCCGGACTCGTCGTCGCCACGGCAGCGACCCTGGTCATCATCGCGTGGTCGACCACGGCCCTGTCGATCAGCCTGCATGCGGCCGGCAGTGACACGGCACCGCACGCCGCGGAGGCGTCGGCCCTGGCGCAGGCGCGCATCGACGGCATCCAGGCCCACAACGACGACCTGCTGACCTTGGTGGACCATGGCGAGGACTGCGCGCCCCTGAACGCCATCAACGACGTGAAATGTACATTCGAGACGCAGGTGGTGCACAGCCTGACCGCGCCTGAAGAGGCAGTTGCGGGCGGACCTCGCCAGCGCGGCCACGGAAACCCCGGGCCCGCAGGTGCGCACGAAGATCAAGAACGCCGGGACGGCTACGGACCGCTGGCTAGCCGCGGAGCAGTTGCTGCCGACCCTGCAGAACCTCGCCTCGGAGGCCCGCCAGGAACCGGCCGGTAGCTATCCCAGATACAACTCGTCCTTCGTGGCGACCCTCATTCCGTACGGGAGCCCTGAGCCGCAGCGCGATGGCGCCAAGGTCAACTGGTACGCCGCGCGTTTCCAGCAGGCTATGCCGTCCGCGATCGAATACGAATGGCGGAACTCCGACGCGCAGGCGGCAGCGCCGGCAGCACCCTCGGCGGGCTGGTGACCGGCGCGTTGCTGCTCGGCCTGCTGGCCGCGGCGGCGGGCGGTGGCGGGATCGGCTGGCGGGTCAGCGAGTACTGGTCGGCCGGGCGGAGGACAGCGTGATGCGGATGCGGCGCGGCGGACGCCCGGGGGCCGGTCGGATCAGCCCGGCCCGCAGGCCCACGGCCAGCTGGGTCAGGCTCTGCCGGCGCCGCCGTCCTCACCGCGGCCCTCCTCGCGGGCTGCGGCACGGCGCCGGCCGGGCTGGTCCCCCACGTCCGCGCCGTTGCCGTCCACCAGCCTGGCCCCCCCATCCGGCAGCCCGGCGCCGGTGCTGCCGGTCTCACACTGCCCCGGCGGCCGGGTACTACTGGCCAGCGTTCCGGCGATGTCGCCGATGCCGACGCCG
>CAWDRD010000021.1:0-42035 GCA_963804455.1 uncultured Actinomycetes bacterium | reverse complement strand
CGATCATGGCCCGGGGTGATCTCGCCGTATGCGTGGACAACTTTTCCACCGGCCGGCCCGACAACGTGGCGCACCTGATCGGCCAGCCTGGATTCACGCTGATCGAGGCGGACGTGAGTGCTGCGCTCGACGTGCCGGGGCCGGTCGATGTGGTCGCGCATTTCGCCAGCCCGGCTTCGCCGCCCGATTACCAGCGGCTGCCGATCCAGACCCTCGCCGTGGGCAGCCGGGGAACGGAGAATGCGCTGCGCCTGGCCGAGCGCGATGGCGCCCGTTTCGTCCTCGCCTCCACCAGCGAGGTCTATGGGGACCCCGTGGTGCACCCGCAGCCGGAGGAGTACTGGGGCAATGTCAATCCGGTCGGCCCGCGAAGCGTTTATGACGAGGCCAAGCGGTTCGCTGAGGCGCTGACCCGGGCTTACGCCGACGCACGCGGCGTCAACGTGGGCATCATCCGGATTTTCAACACCTATGGGCCGCGGATGAGCGCCCGGGACGGGCGTATCGTCACCAACTTCATTACCCAGGCCCTCAATGGTGACCCGCTGACCATCTACGGGGACGGTACCCAGACCCGCAGCTTCTGCTACGTCAACGACCTCGTCCGCGGGATCATCGCCATGATCGGCTCAGCCACGCGCGGGCCGGTCAACCTCGGGAATCCCGAGGAATTCACCGTGGCCGAATTCGCGCAGCTCGTGCTGCAGGTCACCGGCTCGCCGTCGGCGATCGCACACCTGCCGCTGCCGGTCGATGATCCGTCCCGGCGCTGCCCAGTGATCACCCGGGCCATGAGCGTGCTCGGCTGGCAGCCGGAGGTACGCGCGGAGGACGGCATCCGGCGCACCGTCGAGTGGTTCCGGGCCCGGCCGGACGAGGTCCGCCTCGCCGCCGCCGCCATCACCCACAACGGGGTAGCCGTCACCGGCGCCTAGCGCGGCGATGGCCGGCTGGCACTGCCGGGTGAACGGTGACCGGGCGCTGCCGCCTACCGGGCGGTGCCGCCCAGGGAGCGCGCGGTCCAGCCGGCGGCCCGCCACTGGTCCAGCGGCAGCGCGTTCCGCCCGTCCAGCAGCCGGGGCTGCCGGACCACCGTCGCGAGCTGGGCCGGGTCGATCTGCCGGTACTCCTGCCACTCGGTGAGGTGCAGCACGACATCGGCGGCCTCGCAGGCCTTGACCGCTTCCTCCACGTAGTCCAGGGCGGGCTGGGCCCGCCGGGCGTTGTAGGTGGCCCGGGGGTCGTGCACCCGGACGACCGCGCCCTCGGCGTGGATGGCCACGGCCACCGCGAGCGCGGGTGAGTCGCGTACGTCGTCGGTGTCGGGCTTGAACGCCGCGCCGAGCACAGCCACGTTCCGCCCGGCGAGGGAGCCGCCCGCCAGGTCGCGGGCGATCTGCACGGCCCGGGTGCGCCGGTCGGTGTTGATCTGGTCGACCTCGTGCAGGAAGCGCATGGAGCCGCCGACGCCCAGCTCATCAGCGCGGGCCAGGAACGCGCGGATGTCCTTGGGCAGGCAGCCGCCGCCGAAACCCAGCCCAGCGGACAGGAACCGGCGCCCGATGCGGCTATCGTGCCCGAGGGCGTCAGCGAGCATGACCACGTCGGCGCCAGCGGCGTCGCACACGTCGGAGACCGCGTTGATGAACGAGATCTTGGTGGCCAGGAAGGCGTTGGCGGCCACCTTCACCAGTTCCGCGGTGGCCAGATCGGTGGTGAGGTACGGGGTGCCCGCCGCCAGCACCGGCGCGTACACCTCGCGCAGCGTGGCGGCCGCGGCCGCGGCCGTGATGCCCGCCACCAGCCGGTCCGGCTGGAGGGTGTCCTGCACCGCGAAGCCCTCGCGGAGGAACTCAGGGTTCCAGGCCAGCCCGGCACCGGCGCCCGCCGGGGCGAGCGCGGCGATCCGGGTGGCCAGCCGGGCCGCGGTGCCCACCGGCACCGTGGACTTGCCGACTACCAGGCAGTCCCGGGTGAGGTACGGGGCCAGCCCATCGACGACCGCTTCGATGCTGCTCAGGTCGGCAGCGGGTGAGCCGGGCAGCTGCGGCGTGCCCACGCAGATGAAGTGGACGTCCCCGAACGCAGCGGCTTCCTCCAGCGAGGTACCGAACCGGAGCTTGCCCGAGCTGACCGCCCGGACCAGGATCTCCTCCAGTCCCGGCTCGAAAAACGGCGCCCGGCCCTCCCGGAGAGCAGCGACCTTGTGCGCATCAGAGTCGACGCCCAGCACGTCATGGCCGATCTCAGCCATGCACGCAGCGTGCACCGCCCCCAGGTAGCCGGTGCCGATGACCGTAATGCGCATGCGAGCCGCCTCCGTACACGCTGTGCCGTGCTAACCGTTCAATGCTCTGCTTACCGTTAATGCTTGACTTGCCTAGTTCGGGCCGTACCCATCGGGGTGAAGCTGCTGGAAACGCCAGGCGTCCTGGCACATGGCCAGGAGGTCACGGGTCGTCCGCCAGCCCCACAGCTTCTGCACCAGGCCGGGATCAGCGATCAGGGTGCCGACATCGCCGGGCCGCCGCCCGGCGATCTCGTACGGCACTGGTACCCCGCACACGCTGGCGAACACAGCGTGCAGCTCCAGCACGGAAACCCCGGTCCCGGTGCCGATGTTAAGCGCCCGCAGGCCGGTCTCGTCAGCGAGATGGTCCAGCGCCACGCAATGCGCCTCCGCCACGTCCATCACATGAATGTAGTCGCGGACCCCGCTGCCGTCGGAGGTGTCGTAGTCCGTGCCGTACACCGTGAGCTTCTCCCGCCGCCCGGCCGCGACCTGCATCATGTAGGGCATCACGTTCAGCGGGATGCCCCGTGGGTCCTCGCCGAGCAACCCGCTGGGGTGACCGCCCACCGGGTTGAAGTAGCGGAGCGCGATCACCGAGAAGTCCTGGTACCGCGCACACGTGTCAGCCAGGATCTGCTCGCAGATCAGCTTGGAGCGGGCGTACGGGTTCGTAGGGCACGGCTGGTCTTCCTCGACGATCGGCGCGGAGTACTGATCACCGTAGATGGAGCACGACGACGAGAATACGAGGTTCCGGACATCGTGCGTCAGCATTGCCCGCAACAGGCTGGTCGTGCCCCCGATGTTGATGTCGAAGTAGTCGATGGGAATCCGCATCGACTCGCTGACCGCCTTCTTGGCGGCGAAGTGGATGACCGCCTCGATCTGGTGCCGGGCGAACACCTTGTCGAGCGCCCGGTGATCGCGAAGATCCAGCTCGCAGGCGGCGACCGGGCAGGCCGGCCAGGCCGCGCACGGCGTCCAGGGCGGCGGGGGAACTGTTCGAGTAGTCATCCGCGACGACCACCTCGTAACCCCGGGCCAGCAGTTCCACACAGGTGTGGCTGCCGATGAACCCCGCCCCACCGGTCACCAGGACCGCCATGGACATCCCTTCGTGCCGTCTGCCGCAGCGCACTGCCGAAGATACTCACGCGGCTGGCCCTCCGGCGCTGGAGAGGCACGAGTATCGATCCAAGCGCTTACAAAGACGCCCCACCCCTACCGGCGGTTTACGGGCATATCCGGATAAGGGAACACAGCAGCCGCTCAGCGGGCTGGGCGGGCCGCCTCGAGATGCAGCATCACGGCAGTGTACGGGCGCTGTACCGGCAGGGCGATGCCGATCTGGCTGAGCACGGCCCCGGGCACCGGCTCAGCGCTGAGCAGCGCCCGGCGGCCGGGCCGGCTGGCTTCCGGGGTCACCTCGGTGACCCGGTAGGACCGGCCCGGGTCGAGCCCGCGCACCCGCAGCGCCACGGCCTGGGTGTGCGGGGACTGGTCCAGCTGGACGTAGCTCAGCAGGGCCGCGGCCCGGTCCTGGGCCAGCACCCCGTACATGAACGCGGGCTGGCCCGCCGGGCTGCCGCCCGCCGCCCCGCCGCCCCCGGAGCCACCACCCGGCGGGCCGCCGCCCGCGTCGAGGCGGAGCACCGTGCCGGAGTGGATCAGCGCCCGCTGTTCCTGGTAGAGCCGGATCCAGCCGGCCAGCTCGGCCAGGTCGGCCGGGCTGGCCGTGGTCAGGTCCCATTCGATGCCGAAGTGGCCGAACAGCGCGGTGGCGGCCCGCATCGCCAGCGGCAGCGAGCGGCCGGTCTGATGCGATACCGGTGCCGACACGTGCGCGCCGCAGTACTCCGGCGGCACCAGCTGCCCGGTCCACCGCTGGATGACCTGCCGGGCCAGGGCGTCGGTCATGTCGGACACCCAGATCCGCTCGGCCCGCTCCAGGATGGCCAGGTCCACCCGGCCGCCGCCGGACGCGCAGCTCTCCCATTCCACCTGGGGGTGCCTGCGCCGCAGCTCGTCGAGCAGGGCGTAGACGGCCAGCGTCTGCCCGTGCACGGCGGGGGCGCCGGCCCGGGCCGCGGAGCCGGCGTCGACCAGGGACCGGTTGTGGTCCCACTTCACGTAGCTGATCTCATACTCCGCCAGCAGGCTGCTGATCTGCTCCAGCAGGTAGCTGGCCACCTCACCGCGGGTCAGGTCGAGCACGAGCTGGTTGCGCTGCAACGGCGGCACCCGCCCACCGGTCGCCAGGATCCAGTCCGGGTGGGCGCGGTACAGAGCGGAGTCGGGGTTGACCATCTCCGGCTCGATCCACAGCCCGAACGCCATGCCCCGGATCCGGACGTGCTTGATCAGCGCGTGCAGCCCGCCCGGCCAGACCTCCTCGTCGACCTGCCAGTCCCCCAGGCCGGCGTGGTCGTGGCGGCGGCCGCGGAACCACCCGTCGTCCAGCACGAAGCGCTCGACGCCCAGGCTGGCCGCGATGTCCGCGAGCGAGGTCAGCTTGGCCAGGTTGTGCTCGAAATACACGGCCTCCCACACGTTCAGGTTGACCGGCCGGGGCGTAGCCGGGTGGGCGGGCAGCGACCGCAGGTAACCGTGGAACTGCGCGGCCAGCTCATCCAGGCCCTCGGCGGCCGCCAGGTAGACCCAGGGAGTGGCATAGGACTCGCCCTCGGCGAGCACGATCTCCCCGGGCAGCAGCAGCTCACCGCCGCCGATCGTGGTCATCCCGGACGGCAGCCGCTCGGTGAAGTGCACCGTGTTCCCGCTCCAGGCCACGTGCAGCCCCCACACTTCACCGGCACCGAAGCCGAACCCGGCGGTCCCGGCCACCAGCACGGTCGGCGAGTCGTGGCCGGGGCGCCCGCGCCGTCCCTCACGCAGCCACAGGCCGTCCGCGACCCGGTGCCGCTGCGGCACCCGTTCCAGCAGCTGGCGGCCGGTGAAGTCGAGGATCTCGGTGGCTTGGGCCGGCAGCGGGAAGACGAGCTCCAGCGCGTTCACCAGGTACGGCCCGGGCGCGGTATTGGTGAGCGTGTGCCGGCCCCGGATGGTGCCGCCCGGCACCGCCTCGAACTCGGTCACCAGGCGCAGCCCGGCGACCTCGTCCACCCCCTCGGTGCGGGCCGAGGCCCCCCCATGCTCGGCCCGCACCAGAGTGAACCGGGGCGACCAGTCCCGGCCGGCGGCTGGCCCGCCGCCGTGGCTGTCCAGCCGGCAGCCGGACAGCCCGGGCCGGCCGAACCAGCCCGCCGCCGCTTCCGGCAGCGGCGGGCACCGCCAGCCCGGGTCGGCCGCGGCCGCGACCGCGACGGGGTCCAGGCCGGCGGCGGGCAGCGGGCCGGCCCACCCGGTGACGGGCAGCGCGTCCGGCTGCGGGATGACCACCAGCCCGGTCCGCGGCAAGGCATCCGGGCTGGTGAGCAGGAAGGGCGCGGCGGGCCACGACGCCGCGCCCTGGTCAGGAGGTGGAAAGGACGTAGCTGGCATCTGTCTCCGCGTGGTGCAGGGCCGTGCTGACCGGGGTGAGCAGGTTCCACCGGGTGAGGCTCGGCAGGATTACCATGATCACCGGAATGACCAGGAGGACGGCGACCCGATCAGGCTGGGCAGCAGCATGAACGCGGTACGAACCCGGCGCCGCAGGCTGACCGCCCAGCGCGCGCATGCTCGTGCGGGGGAAGAACAGTGGCTGTGGCGGCAAGCGTCATCGCGCACCTCCGGCCGGGATCCGAGGTCGGCGGACTCGGACGGAAGACTAGCCCGGAAAGGGACGTTGAGGTTTGTGATGGAACGATCCATCATATGGAACCGCCGGGTGGACATCGACAACGAGACGGCGGCCGCGGCCGCGGTGGATCATGTCATCGGCCGCGGATTCCGCCGCCTGGCCTATGTCGGGTACCGCCCTGGGCCGCGCTGGGATGCGGAGCGCGCCGCGGGATTCCGGGCCGGGCTCCTCCGCAACGGCATCTCCGCCGACGGAGCCGGCGTCCTGCTGGTCGACGATGACCCATCCGCCCGGGCCAGGATCGGCTCGTTCCTGGCGGAGGCCCGCCCCACCGGGGTCGTCACCGGCAGCGACAGGCTCGCCGCCGCCGTTTACACCGCCGCCGCCGAGCAGGGCCTGCGGGTCGGCCACGACCTCGCCGTTACCGGCTTCGACGGCAGCGTCCTCGGCGGGCTGCTGCAGCCCCGGCTGACCTCCGTCGCCATCCCGGTGGACGTCATCGCGGAGCGGGTCATCCAGCGCGCCCTGCACCACCTGGAGCACGGCCCCGACACCGACCCCGGCGAGATCATCCCCGCCGCCCTGTACCAAGGCGAGAGCACTTAAGTAGAGTGCCGCACGGCGCCCGGACGACAACAGTGCCCGAACGGCGCCCGGACGGTAGGCAGCGGGCGTAAGCGTAGCCATGGGATGCTTCCGCCCTGGTGCCTCGGGCCGTACGGACGGATGCTTCAGTGAGCTGTGCCAGCCCGCAGCCTGCCGCACGGGTGCCGACCCCGCAGCCTGCCGTACGGGTGCCGCCCGCACGGCGCCCGGAAAGCGAGACGATCATGCGGTTCGTGTTCAGCCCGCCCGCCGACCATGCGGCCGGCCTGCTGACCCTGCCGTGGTCCGAGCCGCTCGAGGAGTGGACCGACGAGCGGCTGGTCACCATCCGCCAGCGCGGCATCTCCCGGCACATCGTCCGGTTCGTCACCGACGACGGCGAGCTGTACGCGCTCAAGGAGATCCCTGAGCACCTGGCCCGGCGCGAGTACCGGCTGCTGCGGGAGCTCGCGGAGCTGAACGTGCCCGCGGTCGAAGTGGTCGGCATCGTGGTGGACCGTGGCCCGGACCCCGAGGCGATCCTGGTCACCCGGTTCCTCGACTTCTCCACCACCTACCGGGCTGTGTTCTCCAGCCCCCGCGGCGGTGCCCCCACCGACCGGCTGCTCGACGCGCTGGCCGAGTTGCTGGTGCGGCTGCACCTGTCCGGGTTCTTCTGGGGTGACTGCTCGCTGTCGAACACGCTGTTCCGGTACGACGCGGGCACGCTCGAGGCCTACCTGGTGGACGCGGAAACGAGCGAGCGGCACCCCACGCTGACCGCGGGCCAGCGGACCTACGACCTGGACCTGGCGGAGGAGCGGGTCTACGGCGAGCTGCTCGACCTGCAGGCGGGCGAGCTGCTCAGCCCGGACGTGGACCCGCTGGAGGTGGCCGCGGAGCTGCCGCGCCGGTACACCCGGCTGTGGGAGGAGCTGACCAGCGAGGAGGTGCTGCCCCCGGACGAGCAGCGGTTCCGGATCGCCAAGCGGCTGCGCCAGGCTCAACGAGCTCGGCTTCGACGTGGACGAGCTCGAGCTGGTCAGCACCCGGGAGGGGAACCGGCTGCGGCTGCGGACCAGGGTCGCGGAATCCGGGCACCACAGCCGCAAGCTGTTCCTGCGCACCGGGCTGGCCGCCGAGGAGAACCAGGCCCGGCGGCTGCTCAACGACATCGCCAGCTTCCGCGCCTACCTGGAGCAGAAGGAGGACCGGACGATCTCGGACATCGTGGCCACGAACCAGTGGCTGGACCAGGTCTACGACCCGGTGGTGGCGGCCATCCCGGCGGAACTGCAGCGGCCGCCTGGCGCCCGCCGAGATCTTCCACGAGATCCTGGAACATCGCTGGTACATGTCGGAGGAGGCCGGCTACGACGTTGGCACGAAGGCGGCCGCGCGGTCCTACTTCCAGACCGTGCTGCCACGGGTGCCTGACGCGCTCGACGGCGGCGGCCCGGACGACGCCGCCGCGGACGGCCTCCCGGCCACCGAGGACGACGACCTGCTGGCGGCGGCTGAGGATGACGGCGTGCTGGCGGCGGCTGAGGATGACGGCGTGCTGGCGGCCCCCGCGGACGGGGACGTGCTGGCCGCCACCGAGGACTAGCGGGCTGGCTATTCCGGCGACGTGGGTGCACTGCACCCACGGTGCCCGGTCCTGGGCTGGCAGCGGCCGCGGTGAACCCTCCGTTGCAGAAAACATACGTCCGCGCGGGCCCCGCCCGCGCGGGGCACGACACCGCGCTAACGCCGCTGGGGTCAGGCGCTGCTGGAGGGGGTGGCTGCGGAGGGGGCGGTGGAGGCCGTGGAGGCCGTGGAGGTTGCGGTTGAGGGGGTGGTGGTAGACGGGGTGGTTGCCGGGGACGACGGGGGCGGCGGGGGCGGGGTGTAGGTTGCTGTGCTGGAGGTCGTCGGTGCGGTCGAGGTCGGGACGGACCTGGTGTAGGTGCTGGTCGGCTGGGTGGGCGGACTGGACGCGGCCGAGCTGGACGCGGCCGAGCTGGGCGCCAGGCTGCCGGAGCTGCCTCCGGAGGTCAGCGACGGTTGCGGAGCCGCGGACGGGCTGGCTGACCGGGAGCCGGATCCGTCGGTCTGCGGCGGCCGGGATGAGGACGGGGCGGAGGACGGGCTCTTTGTCCCGGTGTTGGTGTGCTGGTTCTGCGAGGTCGGGGTGGCCGTGATCTTGGGCACGACAACGGCCGCCACGCCACCGACGATGAGCAGGGCGGTGAGCACGATCCACACCAGGCCCGGCCGCCGCCGACGGCCGTTCCGCCCGGTGCGGCCGGGTCCCCGGGAGCCCGGCGCGGCGCCTCCCGGGCCAGAGCCACCCGGACCGGTACCACCCCGACCGGTGCCACCTGGGCCGGTGCCACCGAGGACCGTGCTACCCGGGCCGGTGCCGGCCAGGCCGAGGCCCGCTAGACCGCCGACAGCTGCACCTTCCCCGCCGCCCAAGGCTGCGGCCTCGGTCGCGGCATAGTGCGGATCGCCGCTGGCGGCCGCGCGCGGGTCGGCCGGGCCGGCCGCGGACGGTGGCTCGCCGCGGACGGTAGGCGGCGCCACCGGTGGCGTGCCCTGGACGGTAGGGGGCGGCATCGGCGGGGTGCCCTGAACGGTGGGTGCGGGCGTGCCGGGCCCGGTGAGGTCCGGCAGCGCGTACCGGCCGAGGGCCTGGGTGAGCTGCTCAGGCAGCCAGTCGCCGCCGAGCTCGGCCGCGCCGAGTTCGGCCAGCAGGTCCGCCGGGGAAGGCCGGTCCGCCGGGGTCTTGGCCAGGCAGCGGTCGACCAGCGAACGGAGCGGCCCGGGCAGGCGGGAGGTGTCGGGCTGATGGTGCACGACCCGGTACATCAGGGCGGGGGTGGAGCCGGTGCCGAACGGGCCCTCGCCGGTGGCGGCGAAGGCGAGCACCGCACCGAGGCTGAACACGTCGCTGGGCGGCCCGACCTGGCGGCCCTCAGCCTGCTCCGGGGACATGAACCCGGGCGAGCCCATGACGGTGCCGGTCTGGGTGAGCACACTCGCCTCGGCCGCGCGGGAGATGCCGAAGTCGATCACCCGTGGGCCGTCCTCGGCCAGCAACACGTTGGAGGGCTTGAGGTCCCGGTGCACCATGCCTGCCGCGTGGATCGCCTGCAGCCCCTCGGCCAGCCCCGCGGCCAGAATCAGCACCGAGTGCACCGGGAGCGGGCCCTGGGTTTTCACCGCGTCGTCCAGGGAGGGCCCAGCGACATACCCGGTGGCCAGCCAGGGCACTTCGCCGGTTACGTCGGCGTCCACCACCACGGCCGTGAACAGCCCGCTGACCTGGCGGGCGGCCGAGATCTCCCGGGCGAACCGGGCCCGGAAGCCAGCATCGGAGGCGAGTTCGGGGCGGATGACCTTGACCGCGACCAGCCGGCCGCCGGCCGACCGGGCCAGGAACACCTGACCCATCCCGCCGGCCTCGAGACGGCCAACGAGACGGTAGGGCCCGACCCGTGGTGGATCGCCAGGCAGCAGTCCCCCGACCATGGCGACCCCCCCTTTCGCCGAAGCTGATCTCTACCATGGTGCGCGTGCTAACCGCGCACGGCAAGGCTCGCGATCCGGCGGCCGCCCGGAGGCCGGCGTTCGCCCAGGTCAGCCGGGGGGGGCCGGGCTGTTATTGGGCGAGCTGGCGGCAGCGTCCCCCGGAGCTGATATGTCCGGCCCGGCGGGCCGGACGTGTAGGTCTGTATCCGCTGCCCGGCCTGAACCTGCTCGGCCAGCGCGGCCACCACCCGGCCTATGGTGCCGAGATGGCTCGCTGATGGCTCCGCGGCAGGGCGGGCTGACCCTCGATGGCGGTCGTGACCTGGCGCCGCACCACGCTGAGCGGGCCGAGGCCGGCCAGGGCCGCGGTCACCTCGGCGGCGAGCCCAGACCGGGCCGAGGTGGCTTCCGCGATGCCCAGCGACGCGGTACCGGCGATCATGGCCGCGGTGATCTCACCCGGGTGGGCGATAACCCGCGCCCGGGTGCCGCAGTCAACGGCCAGCCTGGACAGCTGGTGGGTGTCGGCTGATTCCGTGCCGAGTATCAGCACCAGGTCAGCCCGGGCCGCGATCAGCCGGATGCTGTCCGCACGATCGGTGGCCGCGTAACAGAACCCGTCTGGGTGCGGCCCGCGGGCACCGGGGAAGCGCGACCGGAGCGCGGCCGCCACCGGTGCGGTCTCCTGCGAGCGGATGCCTGGCTGCAGCAGGTAGGCGATCCGCCGGGGGTCGGGAGCCTGGAGCGCCGCGATACCGGCGGTGCTGGCCACCACTGCCGCCGTCTCGCCAGCGTTCCCGGCGATAGCGGCGGCGGCCGGGTACTCCGGCTGGCCGATCAGCACCAGCTGATCGCCCTGGATGGCGAGCCTGCGCGCCTCTGCCTGCGCCATGGCCACCAGCGGGCAGGTCGCATCGATGATGTCGAGCCCGCGCGCGAGCGCCTCGTCACGTACCTCGGGCGGCACGCCATGCGCGGGGAATAGGACCGTGCCCTCGGCGGGAAGGCCGGAGAGGGAACTGGCGAAGATGACCCCCCGCCCGGCCAGCGCGGTGGCCGCCTGCTCGGTAGCGGCCAGCTGGCCGTAGACATGCACGCTGCGGCCCTGACCTTCCGCCGCGGACACCGCTTGCTCGGCCGTGGCGAGAGCGCGCTGAGCGCCTTCGCACCATGGGCCCGCGGCCAGCAGCAGCCTCCGGGTGGCGAGCACTGCCGCCCACTCTTCAACAGCCGAGCGGGCCACGGCCACGGCCAGCCGGTCAGCGGGGGACGCGGCGGCAGCCAGCGCAACCGTCGTGCCTTCCCGCTGCTGGCAGGTGGCCATGAACAGCGCCGCACCGTCGCTGTCGTACTGCAGGTCCTGGAATTGCGGCGCCGTGACGAAGCGGACCGGCCGTACCTTCCGCCGCAGGGTTCCGGCCACGAACGGTGCCGCCGGGCACTTCAGCGGCCCACGAACCGGATCCCCGATCTCGGTCGGCACCAGGATCTCGCCCGGCCGCGCATCGAGACCAGGCGCCTGGAACTCCCTGACCGCAAATCGTCTCATTCCGCTATCCCCCGTTGACCACCGTAACAGGAGGTGCACGTCACAGCCGTGAAGCAGGCTGGCCGGGCGCTTCGGCGGTTCCTCGCAGGCAGAGCCGGCGCCATAACGGACCGGCCGCCACGGCGGCCGGGCGGGTAAGGGTTCAGAAGGTCAGCACGTGACCGGCCCGGGGTGCGCTGCGCCCGGCCAGGACCTCGAGCCAGACCTGCCGCAACGCTTCGGGGCCGCGGTGGTGCACCACATCGACCCAGCCGGCCGCGGTGGCGGCGAAACCGTGCCAGGCCTCGGCAAAGCGCTGGTCCAGGCCTTCGCGCCCCCAGTCGCCGGTGCGCTTGCGCATCTGGTCGGGGGCGAAGAACACGCTCGTACGGGGGCCGCTGAGGGCTTCGGCGCCGGACTGTTCCTGATGGGTGACCCCGACGATCGCCTCGTGCACCAGCCGGCTGCCCAGCTGATCGCGCAGCCGGGCGCGGAGGTCAGTGCGGCCGGCCAGGTCCAGGTAGGCGGCCGGGACGGCGGGGCTGAGCTGGTCCACCGCCGTATAGGGCAGCACCCGGTCATAGCAGCCCAGGCTCTCGGTGAACGCCACGTTGCCAGCTGAGGTGAGGCCCACCACTTCGGGCCCCTTCCCGTGCAGCAGGAACGCCGTGCCGTAGGCGGTCTTACTCGACGCCGACGACATGACGAGCGCCTCGGCGCCGTAGTAGCCGTTGTCTTCCAGCTGGTCAGCCAGCATGAACGAGGTGAAGAACAGCGGCCGGAACAGGATCAGCAGGTCCTCCTGGTCCGCCCGGTACGCCGCATCCCCCGTGGTCAGCGCATAGGCGTTGTAGGGCGAGGGCAGCGAGGCGCGGTGCGGGCTGGCGTCCCGGAAACCGCGGGCGTCCGCCCGGCCGGGCCGCACCACCAGGTGGCTGGCGGGCGGCAGGTAGCCGTAGACCCGGCCGCCGGCCTCGACCCCGTCGGCAGCAGAGGCGACGATGTCAGCGAACCCCCACAGCGGCACCCGCCCCCAGCCCGGCTCGGCCGGGAAGAAATCCCAGTAGTGAAAGGACTCGCCCAGCACCGCGTAGGTGACGTTGTTCGCGGTCAGGCCGACCCGGTCCACCCGCAGCAGCGCCTCACCGGCACCGATCTCAGGCACGTCACCCTCGGTCAGTGCGGTCCGGGACAGGTCATCACGGGCCACCGCCAGCGCCCAGAACGACGTCATGACGGTGAATCTACGCCACCGCTAGCCGCGGCGCCGGGGCAGGCGCGGCCTGCACTGGTCCCGGGCTAGCTGCCCGAGCGGCGGGCGGAATTTGACCACATCAGGAACCCGTGACACGCCATTTCCGATGGTTTCCGCGGAAGCGTCTGGAGTGGCTCGCGGCAGAGTGGAATCCCGGCGCTTGATCGGTCCTCCCTGGATGCTTCCGCACGGTGGTGAACTGCAACCCAAACTGCAACCTGGGGCCCTCAGGCAGCAGTTCCAGAAGTTCGGCGAGACGCTGCTGCCCATCATGAGCAAGCTGGGCGTTGACCCCGGCGAGCCACAGGTCGCGACCGTCCGCAACATGCAGAACGGCTAACGGCGATTACAACCCTCACGTATGAGAGCCCTGGCACTGTGTCCAGGGCTCTCGGCTTTCCTGACGCCTGCAGCTCCGTAGGACGACCTTCTGATCCGTAGGCACCCATGTGGTATCCGAAGGCGTTCAGATTCTTCCATGACACCCGCTGACCACAGTGGCCGGTACGTGCCAGCCTCGCCGGGATGCGCTCCGGCCTCCCACGGCGGATCCCAGCCCCAGGGCCAGGCGCAGGGCCATCATGTATCCATGACCGACTTCCTGGCCAGCTACGTCGTTCCTCCCGGCACTGGCATGGCGGACGATCCGGGCCTGAAGGCATCGCAGCGCTCCACCGGCGGAGCCCTGAGCGTCTTTGAGACCACGATCAGCGCCGGGCCGCCGCTGCACGTTCATGACCGGGAAGATGAGTGCTTCTACGTGCTCGACGGCGCACTATCCATCCGCTGTGGCAGCGACACCTTCGACGCCCTGGCAGGCAGCTTCGTGTTCCTGCCCCGCGGCCGCCCGCACCGGTTCTGGGCCAAGGACCAGGCGGCCAGGCTGCTCCTGATCACCGTCCCGGGCGGCATCGAAGATTACTTCCGCCAGATCAACAACGCCTCAAGCGACGAAGAGCGCCACCAGATCGGTGAGCAGTACCGCATTCGCGTCGTACCTGAATGACCCGATCCGGATCAGCCCTCCCCCAACCAGCGCCGCACCACCATCCAGCCACCATGATCGTCCTGCTGGCCTTCAACGCGGCCGGGCCCATCGGCCGCCTCCCGCGTTCCGCCTTCGCCGGCACCGCATCGCGAAGCGTCACAGGCATCCGGACACAGCATCGATCAGGGCGCGGGTGCGGGGACTGCGCCAGCGCGGGCCCATCTGGTTCATCACGTAGCCGAAGGCAACCCCGCTCGCGGGGTCACAGAAGCCCAGCGATCCACCGGCGCCGAAATGCCCGAATCCGGCCGGGCCGGGGCCGAGCGGCCGCTCAGGCTGGGTGAGCTGGAAACCCAGGCCGAACCGGGACGGCCTGCCCAGGACCAGGTCCTGGCCGTGCACCTGCTCGCTGACCGCGGTGGCCAGGGCGCCGGCGTCCACGATAACCGTCCCCTCCAGGGTCCCCCCGGCGGCGAGCGCGGCATAGACCCGGGCCACACCACGAGCGGTGCCATGCGCGTGGTCATCGCCTTCGACGATGTTTCCTTCGAGGTCGGTTACGGCGAGGTGTTCGGCACGCGGCCAGTCACGCCGCTGTCCCGAACTGGCCGCCGCCCGGCGGTCAGCTGATCGGCTTGTGCAGCCCGACCGACACCATCAGCTTGGTGCCCAGCCGGGCGGACTTCCCCTTGCCCTCGCACTGATCGCAGTTCCGCCACTTCGACTGGTGAAGTGCCCCGAAGTGCTTCCCGCTCCCCTTGCAGCGCTTGCAGGCCCGGTACGGGTGCAGCCACCACGAGGATGCGTAGAGAACGGCGACGATGAGAAGTGCCCCCACTAACTCCACCATAGGGCACAGCCTGTCACGTAACGGTTACACTGCCAAGAGTAACCGCGTTAGCGCCTGCGGCCCGGGGTGCGCTGGGCCTGCCAGCGAGCCGAGCCCTCTGCGGACAGCAGGCCCGCGTGCCGCTAGCGCCTGATGTCGGCGGCACACCGCGCGGCCAGATCGCCTGCCTGACCCGTCCCCCGGCCGCGGTCTCCCTACCGGCTCAGGTCGAGGGCTGCCCGCAGGCCGTCCTCGACCCGCCTCATCGCCGGCGGCGAGAGCGCGCCCAGGTCGGCCTGCACTTCATCTGGGTAGAGCGTCTCGATGTCATCGCAGGATGCCCAGCCAGTGAACGGTTCGCTCTGGCCAAGCTCCACCATCGCCGGGCGGGGACTTCGTGGCACCGTGGTGGTCAGCCGGACGCTCAGCACTTGCTCGAAAGCCGTGTTGCGCCTGTTGTTGCTCACCACAAGAAAGAACTTGGGCTCGTCAATGTGCCCCAGCTTCGCCCGGTACACGCAGCCCCGTAGCAGGCCAGTCGCCATGGCTCCGCCTAGTCCTTCTCGTCAGCCCAGGATGGACGCCGGCGCCGGGCAATCGCCCGGTCCTCATCCGCGGTCGCTGTCCTGTCCTGGGCCGCCTCGGCATACGCCTGCGCCTCGGCAGCCTCACGAACCGCCCGGAGGCCGACGACGAACACAGCATGCAGGAGCACCGACTCTGTGACCTCACCCTCCGGGGGAGTTCCGCCAAGATCCGCGAGAGCCGTCCTTTCCGGGCCCGGTGAGCGAAGACGGTCAAGGTCTTCGAGATCACGGCTCGTCAGTGGGAGTGGCTTCCGGTCCTGGGCGGGTTCCTGTAGTCGCTTAGCCATGCCTAACATTGTGCGTCACATTCAGCAGCATTAGCAAGTCGGCTTGATAGCACTCATCCGCTGAGCGCCGGTGATGTACCCCAGCTGGCCCACCGCTAGGGCCTCGGCAGCCGACCCTAGCCGAGGCCCGGCAGCTGCGCGTTGCCCAGGTGCCGGTACACCGAGGCGCGGCTCACGCCGAGCGCCCGGGCGATCTGCGTGGGGCATGCCAGGAGTAGCCGGGACGCGCGCCGCGGTCTCTGCTCAGGCCGGTTCCCAGCACCACCCGTCGTTGTCCTCGCAGGTGATCTTTTCGCCATCTCCCGCCACACCGGACGCGCCATGGTCGGAATCGCGGCAGTACTCACCGGGCTCGTAGCACGTCCCCTCGTCGCTGAGCGGGTAGCAGCCGGCCGGCACCGCGGTAGCCGGTCGCGGTGAGGGTCCCGGTGGTGCACCCAGCCTGCCGCTCGGCTTCGGCCCGCCGGGCGGGGTCGAGTCCGTCGTCAGCGATGATGTCGCTGATCCCGAGCCTGCCGCCAGGGCGGAGCACCCGGAACGCCTCCGCCAGGGCGCGGGGCTTGTCAGCGGACAGGTTGATCACGCAGTTGGAGATGACGACATCCACGTGGCCATCAGGCAGCGGCACGTCCTCGATATGGCCCTGCAGGAACTCCGCGCCGGCCACCCCGGCCGCCGCGGCGTTCTCGCGGGCCAGGATGATCATGTCCGGTGAGCCGTCCAGGCCGTACGCCCTCCCGCCCGGGGCGACCCGGCGGGCGGACAGCAGCACATCGATCCCGCCGCCGGAGCCAAGATCCAGGACCGTCTCCCCTGGATGCAGCTGCGCGACGGCGACCAGGTTCCCGCAGCCGAGGCTGGCCCGCACCGCACCCTCAGGCAGTTCCCCAACGTCGGGGTATCCGGCGGGGCCGAAGCAGCCCGCCGAGAACTCCTCCGCGCCGCAGTCGATGACCTGCTGCCCGGCCTGCGCGGCCCGCGCGAGGCCCGAGTAGCGTGCCGTCACGGCGGCGCGGACCGGCCCGGGGTCAGATGTGCTGGCTGGCGTCATGGCTGTCCTCCATCGGCTACGTCCCCCTGCCACCCCGGATCCAGCAGCTCGCCCGCACCATGCTCGGCCAGATCACCGGCCCCAGCGGAACGCGCCTCCTGGGATGAACACGGCGCATGCGCAGCACACCGCAGGTAATCCCGGCTGCGCCGTCACGGCTACCCGGGTGTTGCCCGTTCTCCGGGGGGCCGGCGGTCTCGTCCGGGCGGGCGGCGCCCGGGGGGCCGGGGTGATCTGGCCGGTGATGGCGGCGTGCAGGGCGATGATGTGCTGGGCGTAGATGAGCCCGGCGGCGCGGGCGGCGGCGATGACCTCGCCCGGGTCATCGCGCAGCCCGGCGGGGCAGGGCGTGGCGCCGTCCGATCGGACATCCCTCCACATGGATACAAGTTTCCGCCGGCGCAGCCAGCCCGGCGGCGTGGCTTGTCAGCTGGCGGCGGCGCGCAGGTCCTGGAGCATCTCGGCCTGCCCGCGCAGCACCCCGGTGAGGATCAGCCGCGCTACCGCCAGCAGCTCGGCCACGTGCGGGCTGGTCAGCGAGTAGTAGACGGTGGAGCCCTGCTTGCGGGAGGTGACCAGGTTCGCCCTGCGCAGCACGGCCAGCTGCTGCGAGAGGTGTGCAGGCTCGATACCGACCTGCGGGAGCATCTCGGCCACGGCATGATCGCGCTCGCTGAGCAGCTCGAGTATCCGTATCCGGGCGGGATGGCCCAGCGTCTTGAAGAACTCGGCCTTCAGCTGGTACAGCGGCGCGCTCACCCTGGCAGCCTCCCTCGCCCGGCCACCGGCGCCGGGGCCTTGGGCCGCCCGGATCGCCTGACCCTCATCTCATACAACCATGATGCAGGCAACCATGATGCCCCGGAACAGCGCAAGTCATAGTCAACGACCTTCGCAATTGCTAACCTAGGCAACCAGTTAACTGAGGAGGCGGGGTGTGGAGGGGCCGGGCGAGCGGGTGGCTTACGACACGCGTCACTGCCACGGGCTGACCGGCATCGTCGGCTGCGTCGTGGTCCGGACCCGTCCCGGTACTGCCGCCGGTGACAGCGCCGCCGGAGCCCGCACCGACCTGGCCTTCCTGGAAGGCGCCGGGGAGTACCTGCTGGCCCGCGAGGTGGTGCGCGGCCTTCATGGCGGGCCCGGCGAGCACCCCAGCGCGGGGAATGAGTTCGGCGTGGATGCCGTGTACACCGGCGGCTGCCGTATGCCCTGGTAGCAGAGCTGCTACCAGGGCATACGGCAGCCGTTGGTGCGGCCCCGCGGCCCCTGCCCGGTTGCGGAGAACAGTCCCGTCAGGCCTGGCGGATCAGGCAGCACAAGTGCCCGGCTCAGGCCGGTGGAAGAGACGTCATGGCAGAGTGCGCGACGAGGCGGGCCCGGGCCTGCCGGGGTCATCCGGTCCTGCCGTGGGCAGGGCTGGCCCCTGGCCGGGCGCTGTTCCCCGGGAGCACGGTGACGGATGTTCGTTGCCCATGAGCTGACCGCAGACGTCAGCTTCCCCCTCGCCCAGCAGCGGATGGGCGGGCTGGTTCGTGAGGGCTGGCTGGCAGCTGCGTCCGAGGACGCCTACCAGGACGGGTTCACCGCCGTGATCCGGGTCGGCCCGTTCGGGGACCGCCCCGGTAGCGCCAAGCGGGTCCAGGTGCATTTCCTGGACCCGGTGCACCGCGGTGAGGCCATGACCGTGGGTGTGCGCTGGGAGGCCACCGGGATCGCCGGTGCCCTGTTTCCCGTTCTCGACGCGGACATCAGCCTCACCCCGGCAGGAGCAGAAACGACCCGGCTGGCGCTGGCAGGCACCTACCGGCCGCCCCTGGACGGCGTGGGAGCCACCCTCGACAACGTCATCCTCCACCGCGTGGCCACGGCAACGATCCGGACCCTGCTCGAACGCATTGCTACAGCCCTCACCAGCGCCGCCCCGGCCCCGGAGACGGGCAGGCCTGCGCCACCGGCATGAGCCAGCCCTGAGCCTGCGGGCATTCACCGGCCGGGCATGTCCCTGGTGGCCGCCCCGGGAACCCGGCGGCACGCTGGGTAACTCGGCAGGGATATCAGGAGCTGATCCCGAAATCGACCTAGTGCGGGTCCCCCACACGCAGGCCAGCGGCCGGGCGGGCGGCGCACGCGGATGGGACGCCGGGACGGTGGCGCAGGCGGGCCCGGCGGCGCGCTCAGAGGTCGTTCCCGGCGTAGGAGAGGTTGAAGCTCTTGTTGGCGAGGGGGAAGTCAGGGACGATCGTGCCGGCGAGGGCGACGGAGAGCGCGGGCCAGTTGAGGAACGATGGGTCGACGATCTTGCAGCGGGTAAGCATGCCCGAGGGGCCGACTTCGACGCGGTGAATAGTGCTGCCCCGCCAGCCTTCGACGATGCCCAGCCCGGAGCCGCCGCGGTGGGGCACCTTCGGTGCTGTGGCGCTGAGCGCGCTGGCCTGCCCGGCGAGTTCGGCGATAAGGCTGAGGGAGGTGCGTGCTTCCTCGACGCGGACGCAGAACCGTGCCATGACGTCCCCGGCGGGTTGCCCGGCGGGGTGGAAGCCGTTGCCGGGATCGGTGAAGGGGTGCGCGATCCGGGCGTCGAGGGCAATCCCGGAGGCGCGGGCGATGACGCCGAGTGTGCCGATGCCGAGCGCGTCCTGGCTGGAGAGGATGGCGGTGCCCTTGAACCGGTCCATGACGACGGTGTTGCTGGTGGCGAGCCCGGCGATCTCCTCGAAGCGGCGGCGGATCTCGCCGAGTTCGGCGGGGGCGGGGAGCCGGTGGATGGAGGTGTGCCCGGGCCGGATCGCGCCGCGGAGCAGCCGGTGGCCGGTGACGGTGGCATTGAGTCGCAGCAGCTTTTCGCGGAGGGTGAGTGCCCGTGCCTGGGCGAGCCCGAAGCCGACGTCGTTGCAGAGCGCGCCGATGTCGGCGATGTGGTTGTAGAGGCGCTCGAGTTCGAGCAGCAGCGCCCGGAGCCGGCCGGCCTCGGGCGGTACCGGGATCTGGCAAGCGTCCTCGACGGCGAGGCAGTAGGCGAGGTTGTGCGCTATCGCGCTGTCACCTGAGATGGTCTCCGCGAGCCGGACGGCCGCCTGGATGTCCTGGCCCTCGAAGAGGCGCTCGACGCCGCGGTGGGTGAACCACAGCCGGGCTTTCATCTTCAGGATCGTCTCCCCGACGACCGAGAAGCGGAAGTGCCCGGGCTCGATGAGCCCGGCATGGACGGGGCCGACCGGGATCTCATACACGCCGGGTCCTTCGACCCTCACGAACGGGAACGGCTCCGCGTCTTCCCGCATCGGCGGCGGGGGCCCGGCGTCGTGGCGCATCGGATGCCAGCCTTGCGGCCAGTGCTGGTGCAAGACGAGGCGGCGCAGGAAGGGGTGCCCGGCCGGGATGATGCCGAACAGGTCGTGAAACTCGCGCTCGAACCGGCTGGCCGGGAAGGAGAGATGGGCGAGGGAGGGCACCTCCGGGTGCGCGGGATCGATCCGCACCTCCAGCTCGGTGCGCCGGTCCGGCGGCCCGGCGCAGAACACGTAGACGACCCGGAGCATGGGCTGATCGTCGTGGGCGGCGACCGCGGCGAGCCGGTACCCCTCAGCGAACAGGCGTGCCGCTTCGGCGGGGAGCTCACCGGCCGTGATCTGGCAGGCCTGGCGGGCCTGCTGGGCGGTCCCGGGTCCCGTGGCCGGGTTCATGAGGCAACGACCTGGGCCGCGGCGTGCAGGAGCGGCTGGATCGGCCAGGCGGATACGCCGAGGAAGGCGCAGGCAAGCAGGCCCGTGGCGAGGGGGATGGCGACGACCCGCGGTGTTGCCCCGCGCTGGCCCGGGGGTGCCGCGTCGCCGAGGAGGAGGTGCCGGCCGTGCGCCATGACCGCGGCGAAGATGACCGCCATGCACACCAGGGCGATCGCCGCTGCCCAGCCGAGACCGGCGGCGAACTCGGCGCGCACCATGTTCAGCTCGCTGGCGAACAGGCTGAACGGCGGCAGGCCCAGGAGAGCCACCAGGCCGAAGCCGAAGATCCCGCCGAGCACGGGCCGGCGGGACAGCAGGGCGGGGACCTTCGCGATCTCGCTGGTGCCCTCGGCGAGGAGGATCTCACCGGAGGCGAGGAACAGCACCCCCTTGGCGAGCCCGTGGCCGAGGATGTGCAGCAGGACCGCAGCGATCGCCAGCGAGCTTCCCGCCGCGGCGCCGAGGGCGATCAGGCCCATGTGCTCGATGCTGTGGTAGGCCAGCATCCGCTTGTAATCCCGCTGGCTGAGCAGCAACGACGCTGCGACGGCGAGGGAAGCCAGGCCCACTGCGACGAGAAGTGCCCGCGGGTACGCCGGTCCGAGCGCGGCATCGGCGATCGCCTTGACGCGCAGCAGCGCGTAGAAGGCGACGGTCAGCAGGACCCCGGACATGAGCGCGGAAACGGGGGCCGGGGCCTGGCTGTGCGCATCAGGCAGCCAGCTGTGCATCGGCGCCAGCCCGGCCTTCGTCCCGTAGCCGAGGACGAGCAGGCCCATCGCCAGGCGCACCACGCCCGGGTTGAGGCGGTGGGCGGCGGCCATCAGCGAGGTCCAGTCCAGCGACCCGGCCGGGTGGCCGCTGGCGTGCAGCGCCGCGAAGTAGATGAGCACGGTGCCCAGGAACGCCAGTGCGATGCCGGTCGAGCAGATCACCACGTACTTCCACGACGCCTCCAGCGCCCCGCCGGTCCGCCGGTGGCCGACCAGGAACGTGGTGGCGACCGTGGTGGCTTCCACCGCCACCCACATCACGCCCAGGTTGGCCGCCAGGACCGCGAGGAGCATGCAGCTCACGAACGCCTGGACAAGGACCGTGTAAAGCGCGGCATGGCGGGCAGTGCAGGCACCCCGCCCGATCTCAGCGCCCAGGTAGCGGACCGACTGCCAGGAAGCAAGGACGGCGATCGCCCCGATGACCACGACCATGAAGGCACTGAGCGCATCGGCGCGCAGCACGCCGCCGGCTGCCCCGGGCAGCTGATGGTGCGTGGTGTCCGCGGCGAGAACGGCACCCAGGACCAGGACGGCCCCGTTGGCGGCGGCCATCAGCCAGCCGGCCCAGGGCCGCCACGGCAGGACAGCGGCAGCCGCCCCGGCAACGAGCGGCACGGCGAGGACGGCGTAGATAAGCATCAGTCGTGCAGCTCCCGGAGCTGGTCGAGGTCGAAGGGCCCGAAGCGGGCGCGCATCGTCGTCGCGAGCACCCGAAGGACGACGACGACGAGCAGGACGTCCAGCGATGCCCCGAACTCCACGAGCAGCGGCACTCCTGCGGTGAGCAGGAACGTGGCGAGGGCGACCCCGTTGTCGATCAGCAGCAGCCCGGTGATCGCGGAGACCGCCTTGCGCCTAGTGGCGAGCATGAAGAAGCCGAGGAGGACCGTGGCCACGCCGATCGGCGCGAGCCGGGTGGCGCTGCCCGGGGCCAGCGCCGTCACCTCGCCGCTCGCCAGGTAGGCCACGACGATGAGCATGGCGGCGGCGATGAGCGACGCCGGCACGTTGACCAGGGGAGCCGTTTCCCGGCTCCCCGGGTCGCGGCGCACCACCTGCCGGAGCAGGGCCGGGATGATGAACCCCTTGGCGGCAAGGACGAGGACAGCGGTGACGCCCAGGCCGATGTCGCGGGAGTGCACGGCGAGCACCGCGGCGGTGATGCCCAGGGCGATCCCCTGGACGGCGAGGACCGAGACGACCGCGCGCAGGTCCCGGCGCCACAGCGTCACCACGGCACACGCGAGCACGGCCCCGGCGGCCAGGCCGAGCGGCCCGAGGTAGCCGGATCCGGTCACGGCATGACCAGCCCGGTGACGACAGCCAGCACGGCGAGCACGAACGCGGCCGAGAGGATCTCCGGAACCCGGAACAGCCGCAGCTTCGCTGTCGAGACCTCAACGACGGCGATTAGCCCCGCGAGCCCAGCCGTCTTGGCTGCGAGCACCGCGAGCCCGAGCACGAGGTGCGGGATGCTCGCCGTCTCAGCGATGCCCCAGGGGAAGAACAGGTTCGCCACCAGCGCCAGCAGGAGCCCGAGGCGCATCGCCGCGCCGAGCGTGACGAGCGCGAGTTCAGGCCCCGCGTACTCGAGCAGCATCGCCTCATGGATCATCGTCAGCTCAAGGTGGGTGGAGGGGTTGTCAACCGGGATCCGGCCGGTTTCCGCGAACACGACGATGACCAGGGCGCACAGGGCCAGCAGCCGCTCCGGGCTCGCTGCCCACTGCGGGTGGGCAAGGGTCGCCGAGACGATCCCGGGCAGGTTCGAGGTATGGGCCTGGATGGACAAGGCGAGCACCGCGACGAGGAGCGCGGGCTCGGCGAGCGCCCCGATCGTCATCGCCCGGCTCGCCCCCATCCCCCCGAACGCTGTGCCCGCATCCAGGCCGCCCAGCGCGACCGCCACCGAGCCCAGCAGGAGCAGGAAGACGATAACGAACACATCCGCGCCGGCACTGAGCGCGGGCCTGGCCGAGATCAGCGGCGTGATCGCTACGGCGGCGGCTGCCGAGGCGATGAGGACGAGCGGGGCCAGCGGCAGCACCGCGCTGGAGTTCCCGGCGTGGATGCGCTCTTTCCCGGCGAGCTTCCACAGGTCCAGCAGGGGCTGGCGGACAGGGGCACCGGCCCGCCCCTCCGCCCTGGCCCGCACCTTCGCCATCAGGCCGTACAGCAGCGGCCCGCCGGTCACCGCCGCGCCCACCTGGATGACCGACACCACGGCCGGGGGCGAGGGACCAGGCGCTCATGCGAGCACGACGAGCACAACGACAAGGGCCACGAACCCGTAGCCAAGGTAGCGGTGCATGCTCCCGTTCTGCGCCCGCCGCGCCACCTCACCCCAGCGCTGGACCAAGCCGATGAGTGGCCGGTACCAGCCACGCTCGACCGCGTCGTCGATCCGGGCGTGGTAGCGAAGCGCATCCTCGAAGTACCGCGACTCGGCGAGGTGGCTGACATCAAGGTCACGGTCAGGGCGCAGCACGTCATCGAAAACGCGCTGCAGCGGCTCGGCGAACGACGTCGCGGTGTACTGCATCCGCGCCGTCTGCAGTTCCCGGCCGCATCCCCAGGCCTCCGCGCGCCGGGCCCGGGAGCCGCGGCGGGCCCGGGAGCCGCGGCGGCCCAGCACCCAGGCGAGGACGAGCCCTCCGGTAAGCGCCGCGGCCAGCAGCGCTGGCTGGATCACGTCTGTGCTGCCGGCGAGTGCGAGGCCGGTGCCCGCGCCGAGCAGGCGCGGCTGTGCGCCGCCCAGCGCGGTGCCCGCCGCCCTGGTGAGCAGTGGCATGACAGCGCCCGGGACCACGCCGAGGACAAGGCACGGCACGGCGAGGAGCGCCATACCGGCGATCATCGCCGGGCCGGTTTCGCGCGCTGCAGCGGCCTCCGGCGTGCGTGGCTGGCCAAGGAAACCGATGCCGAACGCCTTCACGAACGCGGCGGCGGTCAGGCCCCCGGTGAGCGCGAGCGCCGCGACACCGGCCAGCAACATGGTTGCCGTCGCTGCGTTATGCGCGGAGAAGCCACGCAGGAAGCCCTGCAGCAGCAGCCATTCGCTGGCAAATCCGCTGAAGGGCGGCAGCGCGCAGATCGACAGCGCAGCCACACCGAACAGGGTGGCCGTCGCCGGGAGCCGGCGCAGCAGACCGCCGAGGCGGTCGAGGTCGCGGGTGCCCACCGCCTGCTGGACCGACCCCGCGCCCAGGAACAGGCATCCCTTGACCGCCGCATGGTTCATCATCTGGAACAGCGCCCCGGCCATGGCCAGCGCCGCGAGGACGCCATGCCCGGTCACGGCAAGCGCGCCTGAGGCGCCGACCCCGATCAGGACAAGCCCCATGTTGTCCACCGTGGAGTACGCGAGCAGGCGCTTGAGGTCCGGGCTCGCCGCCGCATGCAACGCGCCGAACAACGCCGAGACCACGCCCAGGCCGGCCACGGCCAGCCACCACCACAGCTCACCCCCGCCGAGGAGGCCATCGCCCATCCTGATGATGCCGTAGATGCCGAGGTTCACCATGGCACCCGACATCAGCGCGGACACCGGGCCAGGCGCCTCAGGATGGGCACGGGGCAGCCAGACATGCAACGGCACCGCTCCCGCCTTCGACGCGAACCCGGCCAGGGCGAGCACGAACGCCAGGGAGCGGGCCGCGGGCGGGACCGCGCCGGCATGGGCCCGGATCACGGCGAAGGTCTGGCCGCCCGCGTGCGCGCCGAGCAGGACGAACGCGAGCAGGATCGCGGCGGCCCCGGCGTGCGTCATCACCGCGTACCACTGGGCCGCGTCGCGGGCCTCGCGCCGCCGGTGGCCGGTGAGCAGCAGCAGCAGCGAGGACAGTGCCATCAGCTCCCACGCGGCCATGAACGTCGCGATGCTCGCCGCGGCCGGCACGACCAGCAGGCTCGTGATGAACAACGGCAGCAGCGCGGTGGCGGCCCGGCTCCTGCTGCCCCGGCCCGCATAACCGGCGGCGTAGCAGGCCACCGCCGCGCCGACGACGGCGGTCGTGATGACGAAAACCGCGCCGAGCGGGTCCAGGGACAGCCTCACCCCGGTCAGTGGCAGGATCTCCGCCGAACCGGCCGTGACCGTGCCCCCGGACGCGAGCACCCCGGCCGCCGCGGCAAAGGCTGCGATGCAGCCTCCTGCGGTGAGCACGGCCGCGGCGGGAACCCGGGCCCGGGCGGGCAGGGCTGCACCGGCCAGCGCCCCGGCGGCCCCCAGCCCAAGGCCGCCGAGGAACAGGGCAGCGCTCACCGTCCGGTCAGTGCGCGCAGCGCCTGGGTGATGGCCACCGGACTGGGCGGGCAGCCGGGGATGGCCACATCAGGCTCGGCGAGCACCCCGGCGCTGCCCGCCACCCCGTACCCGCCGGCGAACGGCCCGCCACCGAGCGCGCAGTCACCGCAGACCACCACCACTTTCGGCGCCGGGACCGCGTCGAGGGTCTTCTCCAGCGGGACCGCCATGTTCCGCGTCACCACCCCGGTGACCAGGACCCCGTCAGCGTGGCGGGGAGAAGCCACCAGGCGGGCCCCGAAACGCTCCGCGTCATAGACAGGGCCGAACGCCGAGGCGATCTCCAGCTCACAGCCGTTGCACGACCCGGCGTCCACGTGCCGGAGCTGGACCGAACCGGGAAAACGCGCCGCAGGACGCGGGCCCGGAGGGGGCGGAAGACGCTCGGTGACCGGGCGCGCGAGCAGCGACCGGAGCAGGGGCAGGAATTGCACGGTTGATGAAGTTATCATGTTGTCAGGCAGCCTTGCTCAGGGCAGGCAACGGAACCGGAAAGACCCGACCCTGCGCCTGGGGTACCGGATCCCTGGTCCAGGGACGGCACCTGTGTGCTGATCGCGCGAAGGAGCGGGCTAGCGTGTCCACGACTGCTGACCAGGCACTGCTCGCCTGGGACGGGAATGCCGCGCGGCGGCCCGGGGCTGGACGCTTCCGCCGGGCCGGGACGGGACGGCCGGCGACGGCCTGTGCCGGATGAAGGGCGGTGACGGCGGCCCGCGGTGGCCGGCTGGCCATGGCCGCGGATTCTCCGGCGCCGCCCAGTTCCCCGCGCAGGGCCCTGGGTCGGATGGCTGACCTGCTCGGCGCCGGTGAGCTGCTCGATGAGGCGCTGGCCGCCGCGCTCGGGCCAGTTGACGACGTCACCGGCGACGCGATTACCGGGATCTGCAACGACGCACTCGAAGATGTCCTCGGGCCGGTCCTGGTCGGTGCACTGCGCGCAGACCACCGCCTGCTCCCCCTGGTCGCGCCCTGGGTGTGGGACCTCGCCCGCGGCCTGCAGTTCCAGAGCCGTAACGGTCCCCGCGAGCCCGCCACCGCCGAGCTGCTCACCCGCCTCGGCAGCCGCCAGCTCGCCGGCCAGGACGCCCGGCGGTTCGCTGAGGCAGTGGATCTCGCAGCGGTGCTCACCCTCGACCGCGTCCTGGACCAGGTTCTCGGGCCGGGCGCCGCCGCCCGCGACCCCCGGGCCAACGAGGCCGCCGCGCCCTGGCTCACCGGGCTGAAGCTCGGCTCCCGCATCCATCTCGTCCTGGAGCTGCTCCGGCTCTTGTTACCAGGGGAAACGACCGGAGCCTGCTGACAGCGGCGCGAACGGGAGCAGGGTCGCCCGCGGGTGCCCCGCCGCGCCCGATCCCGCCAGGGGCGCGACCTCTCGCCGCCGCGAAGGAGGGCAGGGCGGCCCCGCCGGGCGGGCGTGCCCGCGGGAACCGCGCCCGAAGGGCCGCTCAGCCGCTCCCGGGCCGACGGGGGGATCCGCGCCGCTCGGCGAATTCAAGAGTCTGCAGCTCGGCGAGCAGCTCGCTCGACCCGGCGAGCGAGCTGGTCAGGATCGCCCTCGCGACCTCCAGGAGCTCGAAAATCCGCGGATCGGTCACCGAGTAGCGGACAGCTGCGCCCTCCTTCCGGACCCGCAGGATGCCCGCCCGCCGCAAGATCCCGAGCTGCTGGGACAAGTGGGACGCCTCAATGCCGACCCCGGGGATCAGCTCGCCCACCGAGCGCTCCCCGTCGCGCAGCAGCTCAAGGATCCGGATGCGGGCGGGATGGCCCAGCGTCTTGAAAAAATCCGCCTTCACCTGGTAGACAGGCCGCGTCACCAGGGCCGCCTGCGGCGCCTGGCCCGGCGCGGCCGGGCGCGGCGCCCTGTCATGTGCTCATCCCGGTCCCGCCAGCCACCTGAGAAGGACATCGATCGTCAACTTATCAGCTGACCGCAGGCAGGAAAAGGAAGCCGGACGGGCGGGGCTCACCACCGCGGCGGACGGCACGGCCGCAACGCACCCCCGCCCGGCGGCGGCACCCAGGCCAGCCGGTGACCGCATGCCTGCGGGTTCCCGCGGCCAGCCCTGCCGCGGGCCGTCAGCCGGCGGCGGAGGCGCGCAGGTCCTGGAGCAGCTCCGCCTGCCCGGACAGCACCCCGGTGAGGATCAGCCGCGCCACGGCCAGCAGATCGGCCACGTGCGGGCTGGTCAGCGAGTAGTAGACGGCAGAGCCTTCCTTGCGGGAGGTGACCAGGCCTGCCCGGCGCAGCACCGCCAGCTGCTGGGACAGGTGCGCGGGCTCGATGCCGACCTGCGGGAGCATCTCCGCCACCGCGTGCTCACGGTCGCTGAGCAGCTCCAGGACCCGTATCCGGGCGGGATGGCCCAGCGTCTTGAAAAAGTCCGCCTTCAGCTGGTACAAGGGCATGCTCACCCCGCCAGCCTCCCTGGCCCGGGCACCTGCGCCGTCCTGGTCAGGCGGCCGTTTCACCTGATCGTTCCCTCATAGGCCTCATCATGCCCGATAACGCCCCCTCCTCTCGTCATCAGACTTAGCAATTGCTAATCTTAGCAATCAGCCGGGCGGAGGAGGCGGGCGGAGGTGCGGGTCAGTGAGTCTTACGACGTGCATCACTGCCACGACCTGACCGGCATTGCCGGGTACATCGTGGTCCGCACCCGGCCCGGTCCAGCCAGCGATGGCGGGCCCGGCGAAGCTCGCACCGACCTGGCCGTGCTGGAAGGCGCCTGGCAGTACCCGCGTGCCCGCGAGCAGGTGACCATCCGGTATGCCGGGCTCGCCGGGCAGCGGCGCCCCGGCGACGAGTTCCGCGTGGACGTCGTCTATGCCGACGGCTGCCGCATGCCCTGGTAGCCGCCCTCCCCCCGGGGCGGGGCTGGCAGGGCATGCGGGACCCCCGGACCCTGCCGCACGGGCCCTTGCCAAGTGCAGGGATAACAGTTCCGTCAGCAGTGCCGGGATCAGGCGGGGTAACGGAGCCTGGCTCAGGCCCGGCTGGAGGAGGCGTCGTGGGAGAGTTCGCGGACGTGCTGCGGGCGGGCATCGATCAGGCGGCCCGCAACATAACCGAGGCCCGGAGGGCCTGGCGACGACTACGGCGCCGAGGCGTACCACGAGCGGCTGCGTTACCTGAAGCGTGTCGCGCTGCGCCACGGGGTCGAGGCTCCCCCCTGCTCCGGGCCCGCCGCCCCCGGCGAGGGCCTGCAGTGAGCTAGCCACCCCCGTGCGGTAGCGGCGCGCGTATATGCCGCCCGGCAGCGGGCGGCTGACATGCATGCCCGGCAGGCGGTGACTGCGAAGCGTGCCAGATATGGGCAGCTGCTATCGGTAGACCCCGGAACCTGGCGCGATGGGGCCGCCCTCATCGGCGAGTACTTCACAACCTTCGGCCGCCAGCTGCCCGGACAGCCATGGGAGGAACACAAAGCCCTCCTGGAGCGCCTGAACGCCGCCCGCTGATCCCGCCCGGCCCCACAACCGCGGCTGGAGCGCCCGCCCCGCCGCGCGGATCTCCGCTGGCGGACGGTAACCGTCAGCCAGCGGCGTCGCGGCGCATCCGGGGCCGGGCGGGGCAAAGATCGGCCGTATCGGGCCTGGTGACCGCCGCGCTGCAGCCGACGTGATCCAGATGGAAGAGCGCGTCGCCTGCGCCGTCGGTGACCGCTGCTCCTGCTGCCGATCTGATAGCGGCGCCCGCTGCGGGGCGGCCGGTGCCGGTGACCCTGCCGGCTACTCGCCGCCGAACTTCTTGATCTCCTCGAACTCGGCTTCGGTCAGCTCGCGCGGCACGTCGTCCCTGGCGACCTTCGCGTTCTGCACGTGGTGGCGGATGTCCTCGACGATCTCCGGGTTGGCCAGCGTGGTGACATCCCCGATGTCGGCGAAGTTGGAGATCGACGCGATGACCCGGCGCATGATCTTGCCCGACCGGGTCTTCGGCATGTCCGGCACGATCCAGACGTTCTTCGGCCGGGCGATCTTGCCGATCTCGGTCTCGATCGCCGTGGTGACCTTGCCCTCCATCTCCTTGCCCGGCTCGAAACCGGGCTTGAGCGAGACGTACACCTCCACGACGCGGCCCCGGATGTCGTCGATCACCGGGACCGCGGCCGCCTCGGCGACCTCGGGCACGGTCAGCGCCGCCGACTCGATCTCCTTGGTGCCGAGCCGGTGCCCGGCCACGTTGATCACGTCGTCGACCCGGCCGAGGATCCGGAAGTAGCCGTCGGCGGCCTGCACCGCGCCGTCGCCGGCGAAGTACGGCCAGTCGTGCCAGTCCTTGCTGTCCGGGTCCGTGTTGTACTTGCGCGTAGTAGGTATCGACGAACCGCTCGGGCTGGCCCCAGATGGTCTGGAAGATGCCCGGCCACGGGTTGCGGATGCAGATGTTGCCCGCCTTGCCGCTGCCCGCCGCGACCTCGTTGCCGTCCTCGTCGTAGATGACCGGGTAGACGCCGAGGACACCGGGCCCGCAGCTGCCGGGCTTCATCGGCTGCAGCGCGGGCAGCGTGCTGCCGAGGAAGCCGCCGTTCTCGGTCTGCCACCAGGTGTCGACGATGGCCGCCTCGCCCTTGCCGACCTCGGAGTGAGTACCAGCGCCACACCTCGGGCTCGATCGGCTCGCCCACCGTCGTCATGTGCTTGAAGTGGTAGTCGTACTTCTTCGGCTCCTCCGGGCCGACCTTGCGCAGCATCCGGATCGCGGTGGGCGAGGTGTGGAAGATGTTCACCCCGAGCTTCTCGGCGATCCGCCACGGCCGGCCGCCGTCGGGATAGTTGGGCACGCCCTCATAGATCACGCGTCGTGGTGCCCAGCGCCAGCGGCCCGTAGACGATGTAGGAGTGGCCGGTGATCCAGCCGATGTCGGCCATGCACCAGTACACGTCGCCGGGGTGGATGTCCTGGTAGTACTTCGACGTGCCGGCCACGTAGGCGAGGTAGCCGCCGGTGGAGTGCACGCAGCCCTTCGGGCGGCCGGTGGTGCCGCTGGTGTACATCAGGAACAGCGGCGCCTCGGCCGGCATGGACACCGGCTCGACGGTCTTCCCCCGGTGCTCGCTGAGCAGCTCGTCGACGAAGACGTCCCGGCCCTCGGCCATCGGCGTCTGCGACGCGTACTGGCCGGGGTGGCGGCGCCAGACCAGCACCTTGTCGACCTCCTGGCCCTCCTGGCCGGCCGCCGCGACCGCCTCGTCGGCCTTGACCTTGTGGTCGGTCAGCTGGCCGCCGCGGTAGTAGCCGTCCATGGTGATCAGGACCGCGGCTGCCGGAGTCGGCGATCCGGTGGCCGCAGGCGGTGCCGCTGAACCCGCCGAACACCTGCGAGTGGATGACGCCGAGCCGGGCGCAGGCCAGCATCGTGACCGGCAGCTCGGGCACCATCGGCATGTGCAGCGTCACCCGGTCACCGGTCTTCAGGCCGAGGGAGTCGCGCAGCACCGCCGCGAACTCGTTCACCTGGCGGTGCAGCTCCGCGTAGCTGATCTCCACGTGGCTCGTCGGACTCCAGCTCCGGCACGAAGATGATCGCGGTCTTGTCCGGGCTGGCCTCGCGCGTGCCGGTCCACGCAGTTATACGAGGCGTTCAGCTTGCCGCCGACAAACCACTTCCAGAACGGCGGGTTGCTGGTGTCCAGCGTCGTGTGCCAGGGCTCGTCCCAGGTGAGCAGGTCCGCGTACTCCTTGAAGCAGTCGGGGAAGTGCTCCTCGCGGAACCGGCTCGAGATATGGCCGGGTCCGTCGGCGTTGGCCTGCTCGACGAACTTCGGCGGGCGGCGGGTAGTACTCCTCCTCGCGCCAGTGCACCGCGATCTGCGCCTCGGAGACCTCCGCCTCAGAACCCTGCGGCTGCCGGGCTTTCCTGCCATTGTCTTGCCTCTCGCCAGATGATGACTATCGGAGAACGGAGGGCAGGCCTGCCTAAGCCTCCTTGAGCAGGCCGGCGCACACGCCGAACTCGTGCAGCTCGGCGCAGACCGCCGCCTGGCGGGTGAACGCCACTGTGTCGCCCCGGTTCAGCGAATCCCAGCACAGGCCCTCTGCCAGTGCCAGCGCGTCCACGGTCACCGAGCGCAGCGCCGGGATCGGTTCCGTCTCAGCCGCGTGCCGCAGCGACCACGCTTCACGCGTCGCCGCCTCGGTCGTGGTCGCCGCCTGCAAGTGCCCGAGGACCACTGACAACTCACCGGCCAGGTACTGCCGCGTCATTCCCATCGCCAGCCCGCCGGCCTGTGCCGCCGCACCCCGCGGATGTGGCGCGCACCGGCCTGTATCCCCACCCGGCACCGTACCGCTGCCGCCCATGTCAGGCCGCCTCCCAGGCTCCGGGAGTGAACCCAACTTACCTCCGGGCTGCATCCGCCGCCATGCCCCATGGCGGCGCTGTTGCGTTAACCGATCCCTGTGCAGGGTCGAAGCGCTGTCGCGATCCTCCGGTCAGATTGTCAGTGCGAGTTGATCGAAGATCGTACGGAGCTTGTGATGGGCGGGGACGTCGGTGGCGATCTCGTAGTGGCCGCGGCGCAAGTTCTGCACGAACGCGTGACCCGCGGCCAGGATCCGCGCTGAGCGGTGGCGCTTCAGGCCGCGCATGGGCCGCAGCCGGGCCTTCAGCCGCCCGTGATCCGCCTCGATGGGGTTGTTCGCGTACCGCTCCACCGTCGTGCACGGGCCGAAGGGCGCCCAGCGCTCATCGAGCACCCGCGGGTACGCGGGGGCGCTGATCGGCGGTGACCTCGGCCGGGTACCCGCGCCCGCGCGCAGCGCCCGGGCGAAGAACCGCCGCGCAGCCGCCAGGTCACGCCGCCCGGACATCAGGACGTCGATGACCTGGCCGTGCTGGTCTACCGCCCGGTACAGGTACGCCCACTGGCCGGCGACCTTGACGTAGGTCTCATCGGCGAACCACCGGTCACCCGGGGCATGCCTGGGGATGGGGCGGGCGGCCTCGATGAACTCAGGCGTGAATCGCTGCACCCACCGGTAGATGGTGACGTGATCCACGGTGACGCCGCGCTCAGCCAGCAATTCTTCAACGTCGCGGTAGGAGAGCCCGTAGCGCAGGTACCAGCGGACCGCCAGGGAGATCACCTCCCGCGGGAACCGGAAGCCAGCGAACACGGAAAGACGAGCCTGATGATGTCACCGAATCAGGTCCGCCTGCCCGCCGCGATCGACCAACGCAACAGCGCCAGCCGAACTCCTCCACCTCACTCCTCTCACAGGACCGGACAGGCCCTTCTTCTGGCCTCGACAGGCGGCAAGGCCCGGGACTGGCGAGAGCCGCGCCGGACGGGGCAAGTGCCGGAGCCCGGCGCGGCTCCTCGCCACGGGCGCATCCGCGTGCTGGGCGGTCACGGGCCGGATGCGTCCGGAGCTGACATCACGCGCGGAACAGCGCGCGCGCGGATGGTTCCCTGACCGAAGCCGGCGGCATCCGGTGTGCCTGCGCGGAAAGGGGCGATTCACAGAAATGCCGCGCATAGGCAAAACCTTCTGCTCACGGATCTATGCCGGAAAATCGCGGCCAGTTTTCACAGCAATTCCCCAGCACGACCGGCAAGGTTCTTCCGGAAGCACAGCACAACGGCGGAAGCCGGGGCGCGCCCCATAATCGCCTTTCCCGCAGTAATCGGCTCCGCCGGGTACTCAGCCGAGCTGCGGCACTGGCGCCTGCGCCGAGGTGGTTTCGGGGATGAGGGTGATGAGAACCCTGACTTCGCCACCGCAGTGCGGGCATGCCTGGACCGGGTGACCCCGGCCGTGACACCGCTGTGGCGCTGGGCCGCGGTGAGCGCAGCCAGCGCCCGTGCCTCGCGTGCCTCCTGGGCCGCGCAAGCCGCGGCGCGCTGCTCGGCGTCTC
Source organism: uncultured Actinomycetes bacterium (assembly GCA_963804455.1). Lineage (GTDB taxonomy): Bacteria > Actinomycetota > Actinomycetes > Streptosporangiales > Streptosporangiaceae > RYN-230. The sequence goes on along the minus strand of CAWDRD010000021.1, from coordinate 8,696 downwards.
GTACCGCGTCGATCTGGTCCATGCCTGCGGCGAGCACGCCGCCAGTGTCCAGCGCCTTGTCGCACGCCTCCCAGAACTCGCGGGCCTGGGACTGGCGGCCGATCTCGGCCAGCGAGACCGTGGACCGGGAAAACCCCGCCAGGGCCGCGAGGCCATGCTGGGTCAGCCCGGCCTGGCGGCGCAGCGCTGCGAGCTGGTGGCCTAGCTCCCGCTGCATCGCGGCGATGTTGTACGAATCGCTCATGCGCCCTGCCCCGGGTACCAGCCAGGCTCAGCCGCCACTAGGTCCGGGCCGCCTGGCTCGGCTACCTGGCAGAGCGGAACGTCTGGTGTCGCTGGCGGCAAGAGCCGGTGCCGTGCCGCGCCGGGCATGCGGAGCCTGCGGTGCCGGGGTGCTGGCGTCAAGGAGAAGCCCGGCCAAGACCAGGCCGGCCTCGATCTCGCTGATGCCGCGAGCACCAAGCCCCGCGATCTCACCGAGCCGGCCCTCGCGGTACAAGCGGACCACGTCGCCGACTGAGGCAGGCGGCCCGCCTGGCGCAACCGGCACCCCGCGGCCGTCCGCGCGGGCCAGCCGGTTCAGCACCCGGCCCGATAGCACGCTGCGCAGGCAGTCCACCGGGCAGTCCGGCGTGATCGCGTCGCCATCCTTCGCTGCCACCAGGCCGTGCGAAACGAGCACCAGCCCGATCTCCCGGATGCCCAGCGGACCCAGGCCGCCGATCTCGCCGAGCCGGCCCTGACGGTACAGGCGGACCACGTCACCGACCGTGGCCGGCACCCCGCACGACGCCACCGGCTCGCCCTGACGGCCTTCCGCGCGGGCGAGCCTGCCGAAAACCCGCGACGGCAGCAGCGCCGCCAGGCAGTCCACCGGGCAGTCGGCCGTAACCGGATGCCTGAGCAAACCGGACTGTGCACGAGCCGGTCACCGTGCATCTGCGGCCATCCGCTCCCGAAGGCCGCGAGTGCGCGGGATGGCCTGCGCGGGTACCCGCCATCCGTGCATCCGTGCGGCGTGCTGCCGTGAGCCAGCTGCCGTACCGGACGGTGATGTGACGAGGGCTGCGCCAGCCGCGGCCGGACCTGGCTGGCGCAGCCCTCCTTCACGGGCACGTCCAGGCGGCACCGGGGCAACCGTCCGGGCGTGCCCAGCTTGCGTGAGGCCAGCGGCGCCGGCCCGCCACGTCCCGCAGGCAGGCTCGATCACCGACCCGTCGGGGACCAGAGCCCCCGCGTCCTCGAAGACCACCACCCCGTTACACAGCAGGCTCCAGCCTTGCTCGGGATGACCGGCGATGACGCGGGCGGCCAGGCAGTCCCGCGCCTGCGGCGAGGGGCACGGCGGTACGTGCGGGCACGCCCGCGGCCGTCCCTCCGGAGCAGGCGCCGGGACTGGCCGCCTGTCGCCGTTCCAGGGCGGTCCGGTGAGAGGATCACCGTCGAGCCCGCGCTGTGCCTTGTCGCCTGCAGTGCCGCTCATCGTGCACCTGCCTGGGCGGTCTCTAGCGACAGCACGACATAGACGGTCTTGCCGGGGCCGGCAGGGTCGCTGATCACGCCTCGCTGGCCGCCGTGCAGCTCGATCAGCCCGTCGAGCAGTTCCAGGCCGCGGCCGCATTCATCACTGCCGTCGGCGTGCTTGCGGACCGGGCGGCCGGCGCCGCCGTCGTGGACCTCGACCCGCAGGTCACCGCCACCGACCGATAGCTGCATCCAGATCGGTGCCTCGCCGTGGCAGACCGCGTTCGAGATCAGCTCGCTCACGATGAGCTCGCCCAGGCTGGCCTGCTCGCCCAGCCCCCAGGCTGCCAGCAGCACCCGGGCACGCCGGCGCGCATTGCGGGCGTGTACCGGATCCCGGCCGGGCAGGCGGGTGACGGCAGGCTCGCGGGTAGCAGTCAGCTGCATATGCCGCTCCCGACCCAGCCAGCATGTCGCCTGCGCGCTGCCGAACGACACCAGGGCGAGCCAGCCAGGCGGTGATGCGGGCGCTGCGGCCGTAGGCGGCGATCCGCTCCGCGTGCTCGGCGTCGCGGGGTGTGTCGGGGCGCCACCGGCGGACGTGGATCAGGCCGTGCCGCTGCTTGATGCCTGGCCTGAGGCCAGGTGTGATCCTGTGCGCCACACCAGCAGACAATGGGCTGTGTGGCCAGCGTCATCATGGCCGCCGCCCCCGCCGAACCCGCCGCACCTCCGCCAGCGGAAGCGGAGCGCGGTTTGCCTCTCCGCGGAGAGAGTTGACAGGCTCGGGCACAAGTCCTCCTAGGCGCCTGGCTGATTTGGGTGTGCTTGGTGAGATTGCCGCATGTGATCGTCGGAAGCTAGACGAGAGTTCCGTTCGCTCTGGTGCGAAACGGCTGCGCGGACCGGAACGCGGATCACACCCTTGTTGCCAGCAGCCCGCCCACTTCGCGTTCGGCAGCCGGCGTTACTCGACGGCGCGGCGCCCTCGCGCAAGGATGGCCCTGTGAGGCTTCTCGTTCTTGGTGGGACGCGTTTTGTGGGCCGGCTCATCGTCGAAGCCGCGATTGATCGTGGTCACCTGGTGACGACGTTCAATCGAGGACGTACGGGCGGCGATGCCGTTGGCGTTGAGGCAGTGCGCGGTGACCGGGAGAACGCAGGGGACCTGGCCCGCTTGGTACGTGGCCGTGAGTGGGATGCCGTGGTTGACACCAGCGGCTACGTGCCCGCCGTCGTAGGGAACGCAGCCCAGGTACTGTCCAGCAGGGCAGCGGCGTACGCCTTGATGTCGACAGTGTCGGTGTATCCGGACTGGCCACAGGGCCCGGTCAGCGAGGACTCCCGTGTCTACGACTGTGCTCCCGATGTAACCGGAACTGCGGAAGACGAGGCGAACTGGTCGGCCGCGCAGTACGGCTCCTACAAGGCAGGCTGCGAACGCGCCGTTGCGGGGGCGTTCGGCGGCCAGGTGCTGGTCCTTCGGCCGGGCGTCATCCTCGGGCCGCATGAGAATGTCGGTCGGCTGACATGGTGGCTCGCCAGGATCGCTGCGGGCGGTCACGTATTGGCCCCAGGAGACAGCCACCGTGAGATCCAGCCAGTAGACATCCGGGACCTGGCGGCCTTCACACTGGCTGGCGTGGAGGCGGGTACCACCGGAACGTTCAACGTGACCGCACCGATCGGGCACGGAACCTTCGGAGCCATGCTCGGCGCTTGCATCGACGCTACCGGTTCGGGTGCCCAGCTTGAGTGGGTAGACGATGCTTTCCTCCTCTCCAACGGCGTGCGGCAGTGGACGGAGATCCCGTTGTGGCGCACCCCTTCCGGCACCTGGAAGGTGGACGCCAGCCGCGCGATCACTTCGGGGTTGCGGTGCCGCCCAATGGCTGCCACCGTGGCTGATACCTGGAAGTGGCTGTCGTCAGGACAGGGGCCGAACGCCGACGGCCGCCAGGTGCATCACGGGCTTGACCCCGACAAGGAAAGGCGTCTGCTGGACCTGTGGGCAGAACGTGCGCAGGCCGCCAGCGACAAATGACCTTGCCGTCACCCTTACCATTCATCCGGGGCCGAGGCCGAAGCAAGGCCGACAACAGGAACGGACATCAGGATGGCGGCGCGGGCAGGGCCTGGACAGCGGTGGTGGCGGTGAACTGCTCGATCTCTTCAGTGAGGGAACGCGCTTCCTTGCCGCGGAAACTTGGTCCGGCGAGTACTTCTCGCAGTGCGCTGAGCCGCCGGAGAACGCCCTCGACCTTTTGTCGGATTGCAGCTCGAGGACATCACTAACTGCTTCCGTGCACCTGCGAGGTCGCCCTGCAAGAGGTGTGCGGCGGCCAGGTCGGTACGGGTCCCGCCTCGGCGGCATACCAGCGTTCCTCGGCAGATGCCTGCGCGTACAGATCAACGGCCTGCCCGCATTCGGTCAGGGCTTCTTCGATCGGCCCAACCTGAGGTATGCACTGCCGTTACAGAACGTCTGCCGCGCCAGGCTGAAACCGAATTCGACCTCCCACGCTGTTATGCAGCAGAGTGGCCGCGGCGCGGGTATCCCTGGCCCGCTTGGAGGCCATGATCGCCTCAACGGCGCGTTGTTCGTCGCCTTGCAGTGCGGCGGCGCGAGCCGCGATGGACCATAGCCGGACCCGGCACGTGCCATCGGGCGCGACCGAGAGCCCTCGCTCGGCCAGCAGCAGTGCGTGCTGTGGCCTTCCGCCCACATCTCGACGCATGCCAGCAAGCCGTCAGCCGACGCCGACAGTTCTTGGTTCTCGATGATCTCCCCATATGCGCGGGCCGCGCGCGCCTGTTGTGCTGCCGCATGCGGGTAACCAAGGTCGAAGCTTGCGCTGGCGAGCAGGCCACAGGCCTGTCCTGCGACGAGGTACAGGTCACGTTGCTGTGCTGGGTTGCGGGTTCGGTCGAGCAGCCAGTAGACGCGGTTCCGGACCCGGACCAGCTCGCCGAGCAGCGGAAGCGGGGCGCGTGGACATATGCCCGCGCGATGCGGAGGATATCTTCGCCAGCCTGTTCGAGCGCATTCGGCCCGACGCTCGCCGACTCGAACGCGGCAGCGTGCTCACTGGACTCGTGTGCGGCATTCATCACCAGGTCCCATTCAACCCCCTGGGCGCTGGACCTGGCTGGGTGGGCTGATCGCTGCCACTCCGTCGGGAACTCCCTGAAGGGATGAACCAGGGGATCGTTTGCGGGCAGAGGGCGGCTTCTTGCTGCAAGCAAATCCGGCTCGATGGGGACGGGGGTGAGATCCCCTCCGCGATAGTCCTGAGCGAAGCCTAGCTCGACCGGTCCGGTCCCGAAGAGTCTGCACAGGAGGTCCTGGTTATGCCTGTTCGGGCGCTTCCCGGCCTCCCAGTCCTGCCATGCACGCTTGCTGATGCCGGGATGGCCGAGACCGTCGCTGACGCAGCGGTCTTGCAGTGCCTTGATCGCTGCCCCCACCGTCCACCCGTAGGCGAGGCGGTATGCGCGCAGCGGCCTTTGGCTGCAGCACGACTGGATCTCTGCGGCGATTGCCTGGAGCAGTTCAGCTGGGGGTGCTGGCGGATCGCCGGCTTCTGCCAACCGGAGCACCCGGATGCGCTGGGAGCAGCGGTCATCGTGGACAGGAGGCTTCTCCCGGTCAGGCAGTCCTGTCATCAACGGGCGCCACCCTCCATTCCGGCACTGCTTACAGCCTGGCCTGGCTGGCCGCTGCTCTCAACCACTTGGCGGGGGTCATGCGGGTGCTCACTGGTATGGAATCCATCGCTCTTCTCGTCCGTTCCTGAGCCCGTCTAGGCGCCGTGTGAACTCCTGGGCGATCAGCGGCGAACTGGACAGGACCGGTGCCACGCCAGCCAGCATGACGAGCTCGCGTGCCTTGCGTAGCACGGAGAAACCGTGCCACAGCGTGACATCGAAGCCGTAGACCTCCAGGAAGCGCCGCGCTGGGCCAGCCGGGTACCCGAAGCGCAGGCCATTTACGATCGTGGGCACGAGATCCCACTCGCGCGGCCCCACGCTGACCCGGTCCAGGTCACACAGCACTGGCCTGCCACAGCGCGTCAGCAGGTTGCCGTGCCAAGCGTCTCCATGGATGACCCCGGCAGGCAGCGCCGGGGTCATCAGCACCAGTTCGGCTTCCAGTTCGTCGCACCAGCACTCCAGAAAGGCCCGGTCCGCTTCCCTAAGGCCGCTTCCCCTCGCTAGCATCTGGCGGGCATCCGCAATGGGATCCCAGCGCGGCAGCGGAAACGGGGGGGTCAGTGGGTGGAGCTGACGCAGTAGCAGAGCAAGTGCTCCAAGCGAGGGCTGGGTGCTGCCAGGAGGGAGATAGTCCCAGAACGTCGCCAGGTAATCACCCAGCACAACCGGTTGCTCCTGATCGCCGTGAAGCCGGACGGCGGGAAAGCCAATCTGGTCCAGCCACCGAGCCACCTGCACGGTCCGGCATACCTCGGCGAATTGCGACCGTGGTGCGCTGATGCGTACGACGACGCGCGTGGTCCGTAGCCGGAAGACGGCGTTCGCCGTCAGCCGGAGAAGTTCGGCGCCGTTGGCGTCTAGGCCGACTTCGTTACACGCAGCGTGAAGAACCTTGGTGAGCCGGTCCAGTGCGAACACCTGTGGAGGCACCGCGGGGCTCATCGCATGGGCCGCCGCACCAGGCGGCCGGTGCTGCCTGGAAGAACACCCTGAGTCACTTGGAACTCATTGATCCGCTCGATGAACTCCAGCGCTTGAGGTGCACGCTGGTATCGAGGACTGCGAAGGAGCCCGCCGAGACTGTGCAGGCGCTGGGACAGGCCATCGATGCGCTGGCCGGAGGGCAACTCGAAGATTCCGGCAGCCGACTGGCATGCGGCCTCAAGCTCACCTTCTAGGAGATATCCGTTGACCAGATCCACCCGGGCCAGCGCCTCGTCGCCGTACGCCCTTTCCGCCCGCGGCCCGTCCTCGTAGAGGCGGATGGCGGTCCCAGCGCTGGTGATCGCTTGCCGGGGCCGGCCGAGGCGAATATAGGTGCTGCCCGCGAGGTAGGACTGCTTGGCTGGTGTGAACCCGAATTCACCCGCGATCACATCGTGGATCTCATCGACGCCGTGCCCGGAGTGCTGGGCGCGTTCCGCTGCTTGCAAGGCGGCTAGGGCCTCGCCCTGCGCGCCGGCTGTTGCGCAAGCCAGTGCTTCAATGGTGTGAAGCCGCGTGTGCGCGGTAGGTGATGAGGCGAAACGCTGGCCGTCGCGAGTGAAGGCGATAGCTGTGTCGTAGTCCTGCGACCAGTACGCGATCATCGCCTGCAAGCCCCGTATCCATGCGCTCAATCCGTCGTGACAGGCCGCTGCGGCGTACGTCCATGCCGAGCGTGCCTGTATCGCGGCCGCATGCGGTGACCCGAGGTCAAGGCTGGCATTGGCAAGTAGCCCGCATGCCTGCCCCGCGATCAGCAATAGCTCGGCCTGCTGTGCCGGGCGCAGTCGGCACGCCAGCAGTTCGCAGGTTTCCCGCCGCACCCGTACCAGTTCGGTGAACAGGGGCGCGGGGGCGTCATGAAGATAGGCGCGCGCGAGGCGTGTGACATCGGCCCCGAACGACTCCAGCAGGGTTGGTCCGGCGCCGCTGACTTCTGCGGCTGCCGCGTGAGCGACAGACTCTTGCGCCACCCGGTTGACTACCCCACCGGTCTCCGGGGGCGGATCTTCGCCACCGACGAGGTCGGGTGCCGCACGGGCAGCGTACGTTCCATAGGCTTGGTGAAAACCAAGGCTTACTGGATCAGTGCGGAACAAGCGGCACAAGAGGTCTTGGTAGTCCGCGTTCGGATGGTCGCCCGCCTCCCACTCCAGCCAGGAGCGGATCGTCAGGCCACGTGTCCCCAGTTCATGCTCCCGGCACATCGTGTGAAGAGCGGTCACGGCACGCTCCACGGTCCAGCCGTAAGCGAGTCGGCTGGCCTTCAGGGCACGGTGCCCGCAGCAGCGGACAATTTCTGCGGCGATTGCTTCCAGAAGGAAGAGCGGCGGATCGGCGGGGTCGTCAGCTTCTGCGAGCATGCTTGCCCGCAGCCTCCTCGCGCAGCTGACATCGTGCGTGCTCACGGACCCCTCTGCTGCTTCATGACGGTCACATGGGTGACAGCCTGCATTTACTCATACGGTAGCCAGCCCTTCCGGAGGTTCCGATGAGATCGCGGGTGCGAGTTTCCCGCGCACCCGCGCGAAATCCTCGCGTAACTCAACGTGGGCCTCTCGCCACCACCCACCCGTTCACGCGGCCACGCTCGATCTGATGTATCCGTGCCGTGGCGGTCGGGAGCGTGGCACCAATGGCGAGCAGGATCATTGCCCGGGGCAGCCACCCAGATCCGAGACGGTTTTGCCCAGCTTCGCCGTCGCTGCCCATCCCGGCCACGGTCGGGAAATTGCATCACGCCCGGCACCACTGCTTGAGGTGATCAGGGAGAGTAATGGCTGAGCGGCTTCGTAGCGGCAGGTTCTCGATCAGCAAGGGGTTTCCGATTCGAGGCCGCCCATCAGCTATCGGGCCTCGGGGCCGACCATAAGTGCACTCAGTTGCACGGGCACAGCTATCGCGTCGAGGTAGTCCTCACCGCCGACGAACTGGCCGGGCCCGGGTTCGTCACCGACTTTGGTGATCTTGCGCCCTTCGGTCGTTTCCTAGCGGAGCAGCTAGACCATCGCCTCTTGAACGAGGTGGTGCCATACAAACCGACGTCCGAGTGTTAGCGGCCTATTTATCTGCACATAGGACCTTGATCAACGGCAGCGCTCTTTGCGCGGCTCTGGCTGTCACGGAGCGTGGCTTACCCGGTGGGCCTGACTGTAGCCAAACCGTTCCTGCCGATTATTTGCGGGCCGGTTGGACCTTCTTCGACCGTGCTTCGCTGCTCATATCATTCGTTCTAGGATGCGTCCAGCTGTGATGACGCCGGTCAGTGGGTGCATAGCATTGCGCGTGATGGAATGGCCGGCGGAGAGCGTGCTCCTGGAGGGTGCGTCTTTTTTAGAGGCAGGTTATTTGGGGTTGTTTCGGTCATGCGGCGAGATTGAGGCGGTCGATGGTGTCCTCGTCGTAGCGGGCGAGGGACCCCTGCGGCGCTTTTTCCAATGCTTTCCGCACTGCTCTTAGCCGGATTATCCGCGGCGCCGATTGCCGCGGCGTCGTTGTTCCTGCCTACGTCCAGGCGACCGTGGCGCGGAGGA
>CAWDRD010000020.1:0-6704 GCA_963804455.1 uncultured Actinomycetes bacterium | reverse complement strand
GGGCCGGGTGTGCTCATCGGGTCCACTTTAAGCTGTTGCTAAACGGAGCATATCTCCGTATATTAAGCGGAGTCGGCCCCTCGATCGTTTCCCGGAGACTACCTCCGTTCTGCTGGCAGCACCACTGTACGGGCTCCATTGCGCCTCGGCCACCCGCTGCACGGCATGGATCCGCCGCCGTACGGCACCCGGACGGCCGGCCTCAACTGCACGGCACCACCAATCGCACGGGAGTCGTCTGTGCCTGCACCGTCCACCGGATCCGCCACCACCGGATCCGCCCCTACCGGACCCGCTTCCCCGGGGCCCGCTTTCCCCGGGCCTACACCAGCGGCACCGCCAGCAGGAGCGCCAGCGGGAGCACTGCGCCGCCGGCTCGCCACGTCCCGGCACCGCGGCCATGCTGGAGTGGCCCTGGTCATCATGCTGTGTGCCCAGCTCATGATCGTCCTTGACATGACCGTGGTGAACATCGCGCTGCCGCATATCCAGGCTGGCCTGCACTTCTCCGCGGCGGGCCTGTCCTGGGTGCTGAGCGCGTATACGCTCACCTTTGGCGGCCTGCTGCTGCTCGGCGGGCGGGCGGGCGACATTCTCGGCCGCCGCCGGGTGTTCATCGCCGGGATCACCCTGTTCACCGTTTCATCGCTCGTCGGCGGCCTGGCGACCACCGCGGGCTGGCTGCTCGCGGCGCGCGCCGCGCAGGGGGTCGGCGGCGCCCTGGCCTCACCCGCCGTGCTCGCGCTCATCGTCGGGAGCTTCGCTGAAGGCCGCGAGCGGACCCGGGCACTGGGCATCTACTCCGCGGTGCTCATGGGCGGCGCCTCGCTGGGCCTGGTTCTCGGCGGCGTTATCACCGAGTGGGCGTCCTGGCGCTGGGTGCTGTTCGTCAACGTGCCGGTCGGGATCCTGGTCGCCCTGGTGACCCCGGTGTTCATCACCGAATCACCGCGCCGTCCCGGCCGGTTCGACCTGGTCGGCGCGGTCACCTCGACCGCCGGGATGACCGCGCTGGTGTACGCGTTCATCCGGGCCGCAGCCAACGGCTGGAGCGACCGGCTGACGCTGGCCGCGTTCGCGGCGGCGGCCCTGCTGCTCGCCCTGTTCCTGCTGACCGAGTCCCGTACCCGCGCAGCCGATCACCCCGCTGCGGCTGTTCGCCGATCGCGGCCGGTCCGGCTCGTACCTGGTCCGGCTGCTGCTGGTGGCGGGGATGTTCGGGATGTTCTTCTTCCTCACCCAGTTCCTGCAGGAGGTGCTCGGGTTCAGCCCGCTCGCGGCCGGGTTCGCGTTCCTGCCGATGACCGTGGCCGTGTTCGGGGTGTCGCGGGCGGCGCCGCGGCTGCTGCCCCGGTTCGGCCCCACCCCGCTCATGCTCGCCGGGATGCTCCCGGTCATCGCCGGGATGGCCTGGCTGGCCCAGGTGTCAGCCGGTTCGGGGTACGTCACCAGCCTGCTCGGGCCGATGCTGCTGCTCGGCTCCGGCATGGGACTGGTGTTCGTCCCGCTCACCACGGTGTCCCTGGCCGGGGTGGCGGCGGAGGACTCCGGCGCCGCGGCCAGCATGGTGAACGTGATGCAGCAGGTCGGCGGGTCACTCGGGCTGGCCATCCTGGTCACGGTGTTCGGCGCGGCCACCCGGGTGGCGCACCCGGTGCGCCAGGCCGCCGCGGCCCATCACTTGCTCGTGCACGGAATCTCGGCCGCTTTCACCATGGCCGCGGTGTTCGACGTGGCCGCGTTGCTGGTCATCGTGGGCACCAGCAGGCTGCGGCGGGCCGCCTGACCGGGCCGGGCGCTCTCAGCAGGCGGCAGTGACCGCGCGCAGCGGCACCCAGGCGGGATGGACAGCCCGGGAAGCACGATCGCCGCCGTGCCGCTGTGCTCACGCGCCACATCCGGCAGCCGGTCGGGACACGTGGCGACCACCGTGGCGCCCTGCAGCAGGGCGAGGTCCAGCAGCAGCGTGTAGTCCTGGCCCGGGTCGCCCGGCGGCCCGGCCAGGACCACGTCGCTGCCGGTGATGGGCGCCTCCGCGAGCAGTTCGTGCAGCTGTGCGGTGAGCTGGCCATGGGCCAGCGGAACCGGGATCAGGGTGCCGTCGCTTTCCTGGCTGTACGGGACCAGGGCCAGGTCGGCGGGTTCCGCGCTGGCCGGCTGGCACAGGCCGCGGGACAGCAGCGAGGCGAACGGGACGGTGCCCGCCGCATCGTCGAACGAGATGACCTGGCGTACCCAAGAGCCGTCCGCGGCGGCCAGCGCGTCCCGTACCAGCGGCGCGCCCGTGATCAGCAGGCGCGCCCCGCAGTCGGTGAGCTGGTCCGCGATGACCGGGACCGGGCTGCCGGTGGGGATGGGCGAGGGTACCCCGCCAGCCGCGCGGACCGCGTGCACGGCGAGCGTGTAGCTGACCGCGTCGGGGACGTAGACGCCGACCAGGTCCCGGGCCCTGAGCCCGCGCCGGATCAGGCCCGCGGCTGCCGCCTGCACGACGGCGGCCAGCCGGGCGTGGCTGAGCGTCCGGCCGGGGTAGCCCGCACCGCCGCCGGCCAGCGCAGCGTGCCCGCCCCGCGCCGCGGCCAGGCTGATCAGCCGCTGCGTCACCGTGGCATGGGGGGCTGGCATGTCCGTGACCGTCATCGGTGCCTTTCTCCCCAGGCTCCTCCGGCCGCCCCCCTCCTGGCGGCCGGAGGAGCCTTGGCTCTGCGTCCGGCGGTTCCGGCAGGCACGGACGGGCCCCCGTGACGTCCGGGCCCACCGGAACTGTGCTCCTGACTGACTGTAGGTACAGGCGGCCAGCAGCACATGCGCCGAACTATGCAGTGCAATGTGTATTTCGGAGCCGGGCCCGCGGGGGTTTGGTATGTACGGCGTAAAATGGATCAGATTTCCGGGCCGCGCTGCCGGGCGATCCAGGCGGCGATCTGGGCCCGGGAGCTGAACCCCAGCTTGGGCATGATGTTGGCGACGTGCCGGGCCGCGGTCGCCCTGGTGATGAACAGCTCCTGGGCGATCGCCTGGTTGCTCAGGCCGCGGGCGATCAGCGCGGCGATCTCCCGCTCGCGCGGGGTGAGCGTGGCCGGGCCACCCAGGGCGGGCTCGCGGCCAGCCCGGCGTCGCTGGCGGGAGGGGACGGCGGCAGCCAGCCCGGAGTCTGCGCATCGATCGCGTACCGGACCGCCTCGTCGGCGGCCATGGCCCGGCCCTCGGCCAGCAGCGCAGCTGCGGCCGGGCCGCCCAGGGCCCGGCGGGCCGGCTCGAGCAGGTCTTCCATCCGGGCCCCGGCCCCGGCTGACGGCGCGTGGCCCGCGGCGGCGCGCAGCTCGAACGCGGCGCCCGCCAGCCGGGCCGCCCGGGCCGGGTCGCCGAGGCGGGCCTTCCAGGGTGGCGAACGCCTCCAGGCCACGGGCCACCGGCAGCCGCTGGCCCGGTGGCCCGGCTCAGCGTGAGGCTTTCCGTCAGGCTGGTCCGGGCCAGCCCGGCGTCGCCCTGGGCCAGCGCTACCGAGGCGATGCCCGCCAGGCAGCGGGCGATCTCCGGCCGGGCGTCGATCTCCTGGTACAGCGCCAGCGCGTCGCGGTAGTGGCTGATCGCGGCCTCGTGGTCGCCGCGGGCCCGGGCGACCCCGCCCAGCCCGGTGCGGACCTGGGCCACGCCCCAGCCGTTGTTGTCCCGCAGCACCTCCAGCGCCGCCTCGTAGCTGCGCTGTGCCTCGCGCAGGCCGCCCAGCCGCATCACGATCGCGGCCTTGATGCTCAGCGCCAGGCCCTCTTCCCAGTCGTTGCCGACCTTGCGGGCGGTGGCCGCGGCTTCATCGATGCCGGTCGTGGCCTCGGTGAGCTGCCCCGCGCGCAGCCTGGCCACGGCCAGCAGCCGCAGCGCCCCCGCCTCGTGCGGGTCACCCGCCTCCCGGCACAGCTCCAGGCCCTCGGCCGCGCACCGGCTGACGGTCGCGTAGTCCTGCTGCTCGAACGCCAGGTCGCCGCGGAACACCAGGGCGGGGCCGCGCACCGTGGCCGGCACCGAGTCCACCTGGCCGAGGAACCGGTCGAACCAGTCCGCGCCCTCCGTCGCGTCGCCGTGCGTCACCCAGGGGTTGCGCATCGCGCTACAGAGCCGCAGCCCTTCCGCGCTGTCCCCGCGCTGCAGCGAGATGGTCAGCGCCGCCCGGTAGTTGGGCATATCCGCGGTGATCTTCCGGTACATGGCCACCCGTTCCGGCCAGGACGGCGCGCCGCGGACGAAGGCCTGCGCCACCACGTGCTCAACCGCGCCGAGCAGGTAGTCACGGAGCCGGACGCGCAGGCGTCGGCCTCTTCGCCGGAGGCGGCGAGCCTGCTGCCCGCGTACTCCCTGATCGTGTCCAGCAGCCGGTAGCGGGCCTCACCGCGCACCTCGTGGTCGAAGGTGACCAGCGACTTGTCGATGAGCGCGGCCAGTCAGGTCCAGCACGGCGCGGCCGGGATCCGCTCGTCCGCGCAGACCTGCTCGGCCATGTCCAGGTTCCAGCCCGCGAACACCGCCAGCCGCCGGAGCAGGATCTGCTCCGGCTCGGTGAGCAGCTCGTAACTCCAGTCCACCGCGGCCCGCAGGGTCTGCTGGCGGGGCGGGGCGGTCCGGTCGCCCGGAGGCGAGCAGCCGGAACCGGTCGTCGAGCCGGCTGGCGATCTGCTCCACCGACAGCGCCCGCACCCGCGCCGCGGCCAGCTCGATGGCCAGCGGCATGCCGTCCAGCGTCCGGCACAGCCGGGCCACCGCCGCCGCGTTGTCCGCGCCCAGCGTCGAACCCGGCCCGCACCGCCGCGGCCCGCTCGGCGAACAGCCGCACCGCCTCGTGCCGGGCCAGGTCGGCCAGGGACAGCGGGTCCAGCGCGGCGGGCAGCGGCACAGCGGCGGGACCCGCCACACGGTCTCGCCGCGCACCCGCAGCGGCTCCCGGCTGGTCGCGATCACCCGCAGCCACGGGCAGCCGGCCAGCAGCCGCTGCACCAGCTCGGCGCAGCCCGTCCACGATGTGCTCGCAGGTATCGAGGATCAGCAGCAGCTGCCGCGGCCCGTAGCGCCTCGGCCAGCGTCTCGGGCAGCGACCGGTCCGGCTCCTCCCGGACCCCGAGCGTGGCGGCGACCCGCCGCGGCAGGATCTCCGCGTCCAGCCGTGTCCGCCAGCTCCACCAGCCAGACCCCGTCGGGGAAATCCCGCTCCAGCTCGTAGGCCAGCCGCAGGGCCAGCCGGGTCTTGCCGATGCCGCCGGGCCCGCACAGGGTCAGCGCGCGGACATCGCCGAGCAGCGAGCGCGAGCTCGGCCAGATCACGCTCCCTGCCGATGAAGCTGTTCGGCTCCGCAGGGAGGTTGCCCGAGGTGGGTGGAGCTGCGGAAATCATGGCATCGAGAACTGACTGTCTGGGTGGTCGCGGGAGGCCAGCGCGTTACGAGGTGAGTCTCTCATTCGCGGATGATGACGGGAATGGTGCAGGTGTAGTGAAGACGACCGAAATACATCAGTTTGACCATTGTCCACCACTGTGCGCCGCACCGGGTGGTCATCGGCACTCGGACATGATAACGGAGAGTGACTTCCTTTCCAGGTGACACCGCGAATCCGCGTGTCCACGGCGATACCGCCGTCCAGCTGCCGAAGGGGGAGACCAGCTGGGCTTCGCCGCGGATCTCCGCGGCCGCCCGGCTGGCCAGGCACACCGCCAGCTCGGCGGACTCACCCGGGCGGACCGTGATCTCCGGGGTGAGCACCGTGACCGCGAGTTCCGCGGTGATCGCCGCCAGGTCCGCCTCCAGCGCGGGCAGCAGCTCAGCCAGGGGCAGGCTGTGGGATGGCACGGGCGGGCCGCCGAGCCGGACCGCGGTGGCGTCCTCACACACCTGGCCGAGCTCATCCCGGATCCGTGCGGCCACGAAGTACTGGCCCGCGGGCGCACCCGGCTGGGGCCGTACGGCCAGGTCCCAGTGCGCATGGCCGTGGGCGGGCAGCTGGTAGGTCAGCGGGCCGGCCGGGTCCGCCTGCAGCCCGTCCGGGAGGTCCAGCTCGGCTACCCCGGCCGCGCCCCGCGGGCCGCAGGCCACGGTGAGCCGGACCGTGGCCGCGGGGGACGGCGCCCCGCGCCTGCGGCTGCCTGGTCCGGGAACCAGAGGCGGCCGGGGGAGAGGTGCACCGCCACCGGCAGGTTGCCAGCCGGGCGCGGGACCCTTGCCGTGCAGCCAGTACCGGGTGAAGACCGGCTGCGCGGGCTCTGGCGGACCCGGCGCGTCCGCACCCGCCGCCGCCCGCGCCACCCCAGCCGCACCCGCCCCCCGGCGCCGCCCCAGCCGCACCCGGCGCCGCCCCAGCCGCACCCGGCGCCATCCCAGCCTTACCCGGCGCCGCTCCGGCCGTGCCCGGCGCCCTGGTCCCCGGGATGGCGAGCCCCAGCGTGACCGTTCCGGCGGGCGGGACCAGCACGACCGCCGCGCCGTCCTCGACCGGTACCGGCGGTCCCGCCGCGTCCTCGCACAGGCTGCTGCTGTGCGCCGCGGCCAGCCCGTTCCCCAGGCGGAGCCGGACGGTCACCGGGGACCGGGCGCCCAGGTCGCGGAGCCGGGCGGTCACGCCGCCCCGCCGGTCCGGCTCGCCCGCGCCGCCCGCGGCTAGCGGGTTCCCGGCCGGCTTGAGCGCGGTCACCATGCTGGGCAGGGTGGCCGAGCACAGGC
>CAWDRD010000019.1:0-169954 GCA_963804455.1 uncultured Actinomycetes bacterium | reverse complement strand
TTTTGTCCTGTACTGGTTCGGTTGGTCTTGCTAGGTCCCCGGCCGGCGACCCGGTGGTCCTGACTGGCCGCCTGGATGGGCCCGCCACCTGCACAGATGCGCCGGGCCGCCCGCCGCGCGGCCCGCGTCGGCGGCCTGGGGCTGGCCGGGGACCATGGTCCCGGGCGGGGGAGCCGTAGGCCCGTGGTGGCTGGCCGCCTGGTGCGGGACGCTCGGAGCGTGGGACCACGCCCCGGGCCGACCTGGCGCGACGGAAGCGAAGTAAGCGGAGGCCTGAGATGGCGACAAGGGGAGGCCTGAGATGGCGACAAGGGTAGGTATCAACGGCTTCGGGCGGATCGGCCGCGCATTCGTGCGCCGGTCCCTGACCAGCAGACGACCTCGAGGTCGTCGCCGTCAACGACATCACCGATGCGCGACCCTCGCGCACCTGCTCGAGTTCGACTCGACCTACGGGCGCTGGCGGCCGCCGGTCAGTCATACCGACGACTCGATCGTCGTCGACGGGCGCCCGATCGCGGTGACCGCGCAGCCGTGACCCGGCCGCGATCGACTGGGGCGAGCTCGGCGCGGACGTCGTCATCGAATCAACCGGCAAGTTCCGCAGCCCGCGACGACGCGGCGCTGCACCTCAAGGGCGGCGCGCGCAAGGTGCTGATCTCGGCGCCGGGCAAGGGCGCGGACCTGACCGTCGTGATCGGGCGTCAACGACGCGACTACGACCCGCGGCGCGCACGACGTCATCTCCAACGCCTCGTGCACGACCAACTGCGTCGCGCCGATGGCCAAGGTGCTGCACGACTCGTTCGGCCTGGTCCAGGGCTTCATGACGACCGTGCACGCCTACACCGGCGACCAGATGCTGCTGGACGGGCCGCACAAGGACCTGCGCCGGGCCCGCAGCGCCGCGGTCAGCATCGTGCCGACCACCACCGGGGCCGCCCGCACGACCGGCCTGGTCATCCCCGAGCTGGCCGGCCGGCTGGACGGCGTCGCGCGTCCGGGTTCCGGTCGAGGACGGCTCGCTGACCGACCTGACCGCCGTGCTGGGCCGCGAGGTCGACCGCCGACGAGGTCAACGACGCGTTCCGCGCAGGCGGCCGAGGGCCCGCTGGCCGGGCATCCTGCGCTACAGCACCGACCCGCTGGTGTCGCGCGACATCATCGGCGACCCGGCCTCGTGCGTCTTCGACTCCGGGCCTCACCCAGGCGGCGGGCAGCCTGGTCAAGGTGTTCGGCTGGTACGACAACGAGTGGGGCTACACCTGCCGGCTCGTTCGACCTAGCCGCACTCGTCGGCGGCCAGCTGTAGCCGCATCGAGGCCCAGGCCCTCCACGCCCTGCGAGGAGAGGTGGTTGCTATCGACCGGACAGAACCAGCCCCGGGGATCTACCGCCCGGGGCTGCGGCTCACCACGGCGTGGTGCTGCCGTCAGCGCTCGCCCAGCATCAGTTCCTGCGCGGCGCCCGGAAGCGCAACTGGCCCGGCTGGCCAGCGCGGCCACGCTGCGTTGCGTGCCCGCCGGGTACCGGTTCTTCGAGACAGGCGGGATGGCCCGGCAGTTCTGGCTGATCCGGGCCGGGCAGGTCGCCCTGGACGTGGATGCACCGGGACAGCGGGGAATCATCGTGGAGACCCTGGGCCGTGGTGAGGTGTTCGGCATCTCCTGGCTGCTGCCGGAGTTGCAGTGGCAGTTCGGCGCGGTAGCCGTGCAGCCCACCGAGGTGTTCGAGTTCGACGCGGCAGCGGTCCGCCGGTCCTGCGACGAGGATCCGGTCCTGGGCTACGACCTGCACCGGCGGATGCTCCGCGCCGTGGCCCAGCGGCTGCGGGCCACCCGGAGCAGGCTGCTCAACCTCTACGTCCAGCTAGCCGCCCTGCACTGAACTCTCCGGGTGACGACTCGCCGGGTGACCTCGACGCCCCGTGGCACGATGATCGTGATGCTGCCCAGCCGGGGTAGACGTGCAGGTCGACGACGTGGTCGTCAAACCTCGGCCCTGGTGAGGTCGATCCGCACGCTGGCGAGTTCCGCGCGCACGTGGGTTTGCCTGGCCCCCCGCCCGCGGCCGCGGCCGCCCAGGCGCAGCCGCTGCGAACCGCTCTTTCAGGAACTCGGTGGCCCGGTGCCTGGCGTCCTCGTCCTTGACCCGCTCAGCGTACGGCCCCGGACGTGGACCGGCCCCGCCTAGGGCCGCCAGGCGGGGCCGGAACTTCATCCGGTGGGGCTGGTGCGCCCCTCCGGTCAGGACTTGCCGGCGGTGGCCGTGTCGACCTGGCCGGACGTGCCGGTCGTCGGCGGCTCGTTGTCGGCCGAGGTGCGCCAGACGAGCCGGTGCACCGGGACCAGCCGCGGGATGTCCCGCAGGCCGGGGATGAACGGCACGAACAGCAGCAGCAGCGTGGCCAGGCCGGTCATGTAGATGGCGATCATGTCCACGTTGGCCGAGTTGGTCCAGCCGGGGACCTGGTACCACAGCGTGTACAGCCACAGCCAGGGCTGGCCGGGGTAGCTGCCGGTCTCGTTCATGACGCCCCACTGCGCCCCGGTCAGGTCCATCGCCTGCGCCTGGTTGGCGAAGTAGGCGCCGTCCTCGATGAACAGCAGCGGCCGGGTGAAGTTGGTGCCGTAGAACGGCTGCTTGGCGAGCAGGCTTGCGTCCAGCGCGCCGCTGCGGGCCATGGTCAGCTCGCCGGCCAGCATGACCGGGACCGGTCCGTCAGCCGCCTTCGGCAGCACCGGGACGTCGTTGACGAACTTGACCTTGGTGACCGCATTGGCGTAGGCGTTGGCCCACTTCAGCTGCTGCGCGGCCGAGGCGGACTGGTAGGTGGCCAGGGCGGTCGGCCACCGCCGGGCTGTTCGTTGCTTCCGCCTTCAGCGGCGTGAGCACGAAGTCCTGCGCGGCGTTGATCGGCTGGGTGGTGCCGGTGATCTTCGCTGGGGCGAACAGCAGGCTCTGCGTGCTGCCGTTCTGGTTGGACTCATACGGCGGGCCGTAGGTGGCTGTCTCGCTGGTGCCGTTGAGCTCGGTGGCTGCGGTGGCCAGGAAGTCGGCTGGTGCCACCGTGGCCCAGGTGCGGACGCTGATCGACGGGACATCGGGCGAGGACAGCAGCGCGGCCAGGCCGAGCACCAGCGCCAGCACGATCACCGAGGCGATGGTGCCTTCCTTCAGGATGTCGTAGCGGCGCATCCGGCCCCGCCAGGGCGCTGCGTCCTTGGCGGCCAGGGCCTGCCGGCGCTGCCGGTAGCTCCCCCGGCCGGGCAGCTTGACCTGGGCCGGCATCGGGTGCGAGACGCCGCGGACCCGGACCAGCAGCACGTGCCCACCGATGATGGCCACCAGCACAATGGGCAGCAGCACGATGTGCCACATCAGCTGCTGGCCGAAGTTCATCACGTTGAAGAACGCGCCGACCCCGACCGAGTTGAAGGCGTCCTTGCCGCTGGTGGAGATCCACTGTGAGTCGAAGTTCTGCTGGGACACGTAGCCGGTGAAGCACTCGACGACCGAGAGGGCGAAGGCGACCACGCCGGTGATCCAGGTGAGCGCCCGCTTGCCGCGCCAGGCGGCCATCCAGAACTTGCCCCACAAGTGGATGACCAGCAGGGCCATGAACAACTCGACGCTCCACAGGTGCAAGCTGTTGAAGAAATGGCCGAGCGAGTTGTAGTGCCACCAGTCCGGGCCGCCGAGGGCGAGGCCGACTCCGGAGACGATCACCACGCCCAGGGCCGCGAGGCTCGCCACCCCGAACACGTAGATCCAGGAGCGAACGTAGGCGGGCTGGCGATCGGGCAGCAGCTTGCCGGGCGGCAGGATGCGGACGGCAAACCGGCGGACCCGGTTCGTCCACATGTCGCTGTCCTCGTCCGCAGCAGCCGCTCCCGCCTCAGCCGGGGGCTCGGCGGGCGGCTCCTGCGGCGGGTAGCTGCGGCCCTTCGGGAAGGGCAGCAGCAGGGCTGCGCCGAAGATCACGACCATGACGGCGATCAGGCAGAGGTTCGCGACCGAGACGGTGAATATCGACCAGTGCAGGTATGTGCCTGGGTGGTCGAGATTTATAGGCGCCGAACCAATGACAGCGGGGGGTCTCATGAAGTTCTCCTAATGCAGGCCCGGTAAATAGGACAACCAGGAACTGACCCAGCATGCCCTCGGCCGCCTGGGCCCTGACAGGGATCTCGGTCCCCGGGCGGCGGGACCTTCGTCCCATTAAACCGGGCCGCCCGGAATGGCCCGCGGCTGCGCGCCCGGAAGTGGGAATGGCCTGGCCAGGGGCAAGACGAAGATCCGGTCCCGCCCGAGGGCAGGACCGGATCCAGGGTGAGGGTTGTGGTCAGATGGCTGCCGGGGTGGGGTGGATGGTCTTGGCGAAGACTTCCTTTTCGGCTGGGACACTGCGCTCGTGGAACAGGCCGGCGATGGACAGGATCAGCAGCAGGCCGGCGCCGGTGAAGGAGGCGATCGCGGCGATCAGGGCGATCTGGCCCATCTGCCAGAAGCCGTAGGCCTCCAGCAGCATCGAGCGCAGGGTGGTGCCGCGGAAGACGGTCTGCACCAGCTGGGCCAGCGCGGTGTTGGTGGGGGCCTTCAGCGAGGCGGCGGACAGCTGGGAGTAGGTCTGGCCCTTGCCCATCTCGGCGAGGTGGACCGCGATGAAGTGGTCGGCGTAGGTCTTGGCCTGCGCGCCGGTGGTCATCAGCTGGCCGGCGTAGGCGCCCATGGCGGCCTGGTCAGCAGCGGGCAGGGCCTTGAACTCGGCGTTGCCCGTGGTCGGGGAAGACGATCTTCTGGGCGGACAGCTGGCTGGTGACCTGCCCGTTGGCGTAGGAGTGTCCCCACAGCAGCAGCACGCCCGCGACGACCAGGACGGCGGCGATGACCAGCCCGCCGGTGCTGACGAGCACGTCAAATGTCTTGCGGCGCATTTCGGGTGCCTCCTTGGCACAGGGCCTTCGTGGCCCGTTCAACTACTTCCTCGTTCACTAGGAGTCTCGTGCCGGCCCTGGCGCCCCAGGCAGGGCCGCGCGGCCTCGTGCGAAAGGACTTCAGTCACCGACGTTCCAGGGCCTTGGTCGGGGTGACCAGTCCGGAGAGGGATCAGTACCGCATCGTCAGCTACCGCACGGGGTTATGAGCACCGCGCCGTCAGCACGGCAGCGCGGCAGCACGCGGCGTCAGCCGGTCAGTGTGTGCGCTTGGTCCACTGCGGCTCGACGGCCAGCCAGTCTGCCGCCCAGCCCGCCAGCCGGCGGCGGTCAGCGATGCGCCGGGTCAGCCATAGGGTGCCCGCCAGCAGCAGCGCGAGAACGGCCGGGGTCAGCGTGACCACGGCCACGACCCGGCTGGCGATCTGGGCCTGGCCGATCGGCGGGTACATCAGCTGGCCCGAGCGGTCCACCCAGATGGGCACGCTCCTACCGGCCTGGGTGCCGGCCGCCGCGGGCACCTCTCCGGTCCGCCTGGCCCCGTCCGGTGCGGTCCACCGGGCCCGGGTCCAGGCTACCTCGGGGGAGTCGAGCGACGGGTACCCGGCGGCATGGTGCGTCCCGGCCAGCAGCACGGCCATCACCTTGCGCTCACCCGCGGCCTGGGCCTGAGCCGCCCGGGTCGAGGCGGCGCTAGTCCAGTGGCCCAGGCCCACCACGGCTATCGGGCCAAGCACCAGGAAGACCAGGACGAGACCAAGCCGAATCCAGGCTTCTACCCGGTCGCAGCGCCGACGTAGCGGGTTGGCATCGATGCCGACCCGCCGGGCTAGGGCCGCCACCCAGCGCCTGGGCCTCCGCGTCACGCCTACCATCATCACCCCTGGCCGGACCCGGGCGGATCACGCCTCTAGGTAGCGTAACCCGGACGTCATATGTGCCGGGCACCGCCCGGCACCAGCGGGCTTGATCACTACAGACACGGGAACGGCCAGGCGTTACCGTTGGTTCAGCGACGCGGACCTTAGCCTTGGGGAGTAGCTGGTGGAGTCGTCGGATCATCCAGTGCTGCCGCAGCTCAGGCTCGACGACCTGCTCACCGAGCTGCAGACCAGGCTCCAGGCCGTGCTGGCCACCCGGGACCGGGTCTACGCGCTGCTCGAGGCGGTCGTCGCGGTGGGCTCCAACCTCGACCTGGAGTCGGTACTCAAGCAGATCGTCGAGGCGGCCCGCACGCTCGTCCGGGCTCAGTACGGCGCGCTCGGCGTGATCGGCGAAGGTGACCGCCTGGTGGAGTTCGTCCCCGTCGGCCTGGCGGACGAGCAGATCGCCGCGATCCACCACTGGCCGCGGGGCCAGGGCCTGCTCGGCGCGCTGATCCACGAGCCGCGGCCGCTGCGGCTGGCCGACATCGCCGCCAGCCCGCAGTCGTACGGGTTCCCGCCGGGTCACCCGCCCATGCGGACGTTCCTGGGCGTGCCGGTACGGGTCCGTGAGGAGGTCTACGGCAACCTCTACCTGACCGAGAAAGAGGGCGGCGCCGAGTTCGACGAGGAAGACGAGGCGCTGCTGGTCGCGCTGGCCGCGGCCGCGGGTGTGGCGATCGACAACGCCCGGCTGTATGAGGAGGCGCGCCGCCAGCAGCGCTGGCTGCGGGCCAGCAGCGAGGTGACCCGTAGCCTGCTGTCCGGGGCCGCGCCGGACGAGGTGCTCGCCCTGGTCACCCAGCAAGTCCTGGACATGTCCGGGGCTGACCTGGTGGCCCTGGCGGTGCCGGAAGCCGAGCAGCGACCAGTTGGTCATCCGGCATGCCGCCGGAGCCGGTGCGCGGAACGCGATTGGCCTGGTGCTCCCGGTCGGCGCGTCCGTGTCCGGGCTGGTCCTGTCTTCCGGTGAGGCGCTGATGGTGGACGACTTCGGCCACGACGAGCGCGTCGCCGGCGCGGCCAGGGAGCATATGCCGCTGGGACCGGCCATCATCTTGCCGCTGGGCGCGCCCGGCGACGTCCGCGGCGTGCTGACGGTGGGCCGCGACTCCGGCGCGATGCCGCTGGCGCCGCAGGCTGTGGAGCTGGTCAGCACGTTCGCGGCGCAGGCGGGCATCGCGCTGGAACTGGCCGAGCGCCGCAGCGACGTGGAGCGGCTGGCGATTTTGCAGGACCGCGACCGGATCGCCCGGGACCTGCACGATCTGGTTATCCAGCGGCTGTACGCCACCGGGATGTCGCTGCAGGGGGCCATGCCGCTGCTCACCCGGCCGGATGCCCGGGACCGGGTGAGCAACGCGGTGGATGCGCTGGATGAGACCATCCGGGAGATCCGCTCGGCTATCTTCTCCTCCAGGCCCGGGGTGAGTCCACCCAGCGCGGGCTGCGCGCGCAGGTGCTGGATGTGATCGACGAGATGACCGACGCGCTGGGGTTCGCGCCCTCGCTGCGGCTGGTCGGGCCGCTGGATGAGGCGGTGCCCGGCGCGGTGGGGGAGCAGATGCTCACCGCGCTGCGCGAGGCGCTGTCGAATGCGGCCCGGCACGCGGCCGCGGCCCGGGTGGACGTCAGCGTGGAGGCGGGCCCGGAGCTCATTTTGCGGGTCCGCGACAACGGCAAGGGAATGGGCCGCACCACCCGCCGCAGCGGCCTGGCCAATCTCGCCGAGCGGGCCACCGACCTCGGTGGGAAGATGACGATCGGCCCCGCTGACGGCGGCGGCACCCAGCTGGACTGGCGGGTACCGGTGAGCTGACCCGGCCGGGTCCAGACGACACGGGCGGCCTAGGTTAGCCTGGGAAGGCCGGGCCGCGATACTGCCGGATGCCCGGCGGCGACGAGCAGGGAGGCCGGTCATGGCACAGCCCGAGGGAGCTGAGCTCGAGAAGATCCGGGCACGCCGGGCGGAGCTGCGCCAGCGCTACCTGCGCCCGCCGGGCGACCGGCCGGCCAGCACCGTGGCGGGCATTCACCACCTCGCCCTGATCTGCCGGGACGTCGAGGAGACGATCCAGTTCTACCAGGAGTTCCTCGGCTTCCCGCTGGTCGAGCTGGTGGAGAACCGCGACTACGCGGGCTCGAGCCACTTCTTCTTCGACATCGGTAACCGGAACCTGCTCGGCTTCTTCGACTTCCCTGGGCACGAGCACCCGCCGTGGCAGGAGACCATCGGCGGCGTCCAGCACCTGGCCATCTCCATCACGCCAGGAGCAGTACGACGCGGCCAAGAAGAAGCTCGACGACGCCGGGGTGGACTACCTGGGCCCGGACCGCGGCGTGGAGGAGAGCATGTACTTCCGCGACCCGAACGGCGTGGGCCTGGAGCTGTACCGGGAGGATCTCGGCGTCTTCGACGGCCGGCCGCTGATCGCCCGGGGGGACGACCCCGGAACCCCGGATCATTGGCCCCGCGAGACACCCTTGGGGCGCCTCCCATGGCCAAGGAAATGCTCTGTTACCCGGGGGGGACGACCCGGAACCCTCGGGTAACAGAGCCCTCACCTCAGGTCGCGCCGGATGACCAGGCGCAGGCCGGACCACACCGCGTCGATGGCGCACACCTTGTTGTCCACCAGCCCGGTGGGCAGGGTGACGTCCCGGACCACCTGGTCGGTCATGTCTGTGCGGACCTTGGCCGCCCGCTTCGGCCAGGCGATCCACAGCCCGCAGGCTGGGGCCATGTGCTCGCGCAGCACGGCCAGCTCCGCTTCGAGTTCCACCCGCCAGGTCACGAAGAACACGATCACATCCAGCAACGCCCTGGCGGGCAGGCGGGTACCGAGCTCGGTCCCGGGCAGTTCGCCGAGGCTGGCGACGAAGCCGTCCGGCGCCCCGAGCACCGCCACCTGGTGCCCGGGCCTGATACCGAGCTTGGCCGGGAGCGGGGTCCCCGAGTAGCCGGCCGGTGCGGAGGTCACGGGCCACCATGCTAGCCAGCCGGTGACTCCCGGCTAGTTCGCCAGGCTGCCGAGCAGCAGGCCACTGCGCCAGTACCGCTGCAGGAGGAGGAACAACGCGATCAGCGGGAGGATGGTGACCACGCCGCCGATGACGACCAGCGGGAACAGCTCGGCGTTGCCGCTGTTCTGGGCGCGCTGGGACCACAGGCCGAGCCCGACGGTGAGCGGGTAGAGCTGGTTCTGGCTGAAGATGATCAGCGGCAGGAAGTAGTTGTTCCACACCGCGACCACGCTCAGCAGCAGTACGGTCATCAGCCCCGGCAGCATGAGCGGCAGGGCCAGCCGGAAGAAGATCTTCAGTTCGCCGGCGCCGTCCATCCGGGCCGCGTCGATCAGCTCACGCGGCACCGACACCTCGACGAAGACCTTCATCAGGTAGACGCCCGACCGGGCTGACCATGCTCGGCAGGATCATGCCCCAGATCGAGTTGATCAGGTGCACTTTTGCGTAGGTCAGGTAGAGCGGCAGGGTGATCGCGGTGATCGGCACCAGCAACGCCGCGATCACCAGGAAGAACAGCACCCGCGAGGAGCGGAAGTGGAACCGGGCGAACCCGTACCCGGCCAGCGCGGCGAGCGCGGTGGCGCCGCCGCCGCCGAGCACCGCGTACAGCGCGGTGTTGCCGAACCACTGGAAGTAGATCCCGTAGCCGTCCACGTTCTGGAACAGCAGGGAGAAGTTGCGGCAGAGCTCGAACGGTGGGTCGAACCAGAACCCGAACCCCTCGAAGATGTTCGCCTGGGTCTTCGTGGAGTTGATCACGAGCCAGGCGATGGGGATCAGGGTGAAGACCGCGAAGAGTATGCAGCACCCGGTGACGATCGAGACGGTGCCGCGGCGCAGCCCGTAGAACTCGAGCGGGATCGTGTCCGGGTCGGGCTCGGCCCACCGGCGGCCCCGGCGCTTCGGGGCAGGCTGCCCGGGTGCCGCGCTGCGGCGCAGGACGCTGGTCGCGCTCATCAGATACCACTCCTCCGGCGGCGGAACACCAGCGAGCTGACCGAGATGACCACGATCACCAGCCCGAGGATCACGGCCGCGGCGGCGGCCAGGTTGTCCTGCCCGCCCGCGATCGCGGTGTTGTAGATGTACAGGGTCGGCGTGAAGTTGACCGAGATCGCCTGGGTCTCGAAGTACTGCAGGATCTGCGGCTCGGTGAACAGCTGCAGCGCGCCGATCGTGTTGAGGAACACCAGCAGCACGATGGCGGGCCGGACCATCGGCAGCTTCACCCGCAAGATGATCTTCCACAGCGGGGTGTCGTCCAGGATGGCCGCCTCCACCACGGTCCTGGGCACCGACTTGCAGCGCGGTGTAGAGGATCACCATGTTGTAGCCGGTCCACTCCCAGATCACGATCACGATGATCGACGGGCAGGATGAGATTGGCTGAGAAGATAGTCGGTGTTATGGAAGCCGAGCGCGTTGGCGAGGTGCACGAACGGGCCGAACTGCGGCTCCAGCAGGAACGACCACATGACCGCGCCCACCACGGCGGGCACCGCGAACGGGATGAAGAAGATGGTCCGGAACAGGGTCGCCGTACTTCGCCACGCCGAGGTCGAACACGGTCGCGAAGAAGAACGCGATGGCCAGCATGACCGGGATCTGGATGGCAGCGAAAATGATGACCCGGATCACGCCGGACCAGAACTCGCCGGACTGCAGAGTCTGCGTGTAGTTGGCCGCGCCGGTGAAGACGGTGCCGCCGATGATCCGGGTGGTGTACAGGCTGGTGTAGATCGCGTAGCCGAGCGGCGCCAGCATGAACATGCAAGAACGCGGCGAGGAACGGGGCCACGAACCAGAAGCCCTTCCGGTCCCGTCGGCTGGCTGACGCCGACCGCACCAGCACCCGCCCGGCCGGGAGCGGCCGCTGCGGCGCCCGGGTGATAGTGCCACTCACCTCGCACTCTCCTCTCTCGCACCTGACCGCCATGATCATGAGCGATGCGGGGTGCTATCTGGCCCGGATTGCCATGATCATGGTGACGGGCCCCGCCGCCGCTTACTGGGGGGAGCGGCGGCGGGGGCTGGTGGGGTCAGCTGGATACCGTGAAGCCCTGCTGCTTGGCGTAGCTCACCAGGACGTTCTGGAAGTCCTTGAACGCCGGCCTGGAGGGTTTCCTTGCCGTCCAGCACGCCCGCGAACACGGTGGCCGACTGGGTGAGCGCCTCGGTCATGAACGGCGGCCAGGGCACGCCCTGGATGCTGCTCGCGGCCGCGGTGAAGGCCACGTCCGGGGTGGACGACCCGGACACCGGGACGGTGATGTTCTTGAACGACGGGTCGTTGAGCAACGGCAGGTACGTCGGGAACAGCGAGGACGGGGCCGTCTTGGTGATGTTCCAGGACGCGGTGGTGCCGTTCAGCCACTCGGAGAACTCCGCGGCCTGCGGCCGGGTGCTTGCTCTGGGTGAAGACCGGGTAGGTCGAGCCGCCCCAGTTCGCCGCGACGTTGGCGCCCGCTGTCCACTGCGGCAGCGCCGCGGCGCGCCAGTCGCCGACCGACTGCTTGGCGTCCGGCGCGAAGTAGGACGGGCCCCACGCGGAGCTGAGCCAGCTCGCGTCGATGCCCTTGTCCATGTCGGCGAAAGAGGTGGCGGACACGTCGGTGGTGCCGTTGACCTCCTTGGCCGAGATCAGCTTCTGCCAGTAGTCGGCGAACTGCGTCTGGGCCGGCCCGGTCCAGTTGATGGTCACCTTGCTGCCGCCGCTGTAACCGAACGGCCAGGCGTTGTCCTGCGCCATCAGGCTCATCAGCCACTGCAGGTCGGTGGCGGCGAAGTTGGTGATGTAGGCCGACGGATCGGCCTTCTTCAGCGCCGCGGCCGCGGTGGCGAACTGCGCCCAGGTGGTCGGCGGGGTGATGTGGTACTTGGCCAGCAGCGCGGAGTTGTAGTAGAACGCCATCGGGCCGGCGTCGCCGGGCATCGCGTACACCGCTGCGCCCTGGCTGACTTCCTTCCAGGCCCACGGCACGAAGTCGCTCTGGTACTTGTCAGCCCCGTACGGGACCAGGTTGACCACGCTGTGCGTGACCTCGAACGAGGGCAGCTCGTCGAACTCGACCTCGGCTACATCCGGGGCGCCGGAGCCCGCCTTGAGCGCGTCGGAGATCTTCACGTACTGCGGGTCACCCGCGCCCACGTCCTCCTGGGTCACGCAGATGCCGGGGTGGGTCTGGTTGAACTCGGTAACGGCCCGCCCCATCCCGGGAACCCAGGCCCAGAACGTGATTTTCGTTGCCGATGAAGACTTGCAGGAGCCGCCCGCTTCCAGGGTGGCACCGCCACTGGCGGCCGCACTGGCGGATTTTGACGGGGTGGCTGAGCTTCCGCCGCTGCTGCCGCAGGCGGCCAGCACCGCGACGGCCAGCGTGCTGGCCAGCCCGGCTACGGCGCGTCGCGTGGTGAGTCGCGGCCCGCGGGGGCGGGGCCAGGCCTGATGGTGAGCTTGTATACATTCCGCAGAACTCCTCGCATGTGAGCTGACTGACGTGTTGTGTCTGCGTGATCGGTGGTCAGCCGCGGGCCGTGGCCGCCTCGACGACGGTGAACGACTGCGCGGGCAGGGTGAGGGTGAGCGTGGCGCCTTTCGGGGTCTCCGATCCCTCGTCCAGGTAGGCACTCTCGACATCGGGCAGGACGCGGGTGTCCCGCCCGCGTTCCGGGGTGACAGCGGTGATCCGCGCGTCGCTGTCAAAGGTCAGGTCGCGGAGCACGATCTCCACGGTTTCCGCCTCGTCCGGGCTGCGGTTGACCAGCGTCAGCGCCAGCTTGCGGGCGTCGGCGGAGCTGGTCGCCGCCGCGTCCACGAGGCTGAACGGGCCCAGGTCGGTGACCCGGTGCGGCCACCGGCTCGGCCCCGGCGCCGGGTTGACCATGGGAGCGCTCACATGAACGTCAACGGCAAAGTCCAGCGCGGCCTGCGCATGCATCAGCACCGGGTACCAGATCGGCTGGGTGGCGAGCGCCGCCGGGCTGGTGACGAGCGGGGCGATCGCGTTCACCAGCTGGGCCAGGTTGGCCATCCGGACCCAGTCGCAGTTACGGATGAAGATATTCAGGTAGGTGGCCACGGCCAGGGCATCCGGGAAGGTGTAGCGCTCCTCCAGCGCCCCGTCCGGCTCCCGGTACCAGACGTTCCACTCGTCGTAGGCGATCCGCGGCGGGCTGGCGATCTTCTTCACGTACGCGGCGCGCTCGATGAGCGCCCGGGTCACCCTGATCGCGCGCTCCGCCTGGTGCGGCTGGAGCACGTTGGTCCAGTAGTCGCTGGATCCGGTGTAGATGTGCAGGGAGTGGTAGTCGACGAGAGCGGCCATCCCGTCGACCACCACCCGGTCCCAGTCGTTCCAGCCGTTCATCCCGCAGCCGACCAGCTTGATCCTGGGGTCGAGCATCTTGAGCGCGCGGGCCCAGCGGGTCGCGGTCGCCGTGTACTCCTCCGCGGACACCGCGCCGACCTGCCAGTCCCCGTACATCTCGTTGCCCAGGCCCCAGTACCGGACCTGGTAGGGCTCGGGGTGGCCGTTCTCGGCGCGGCGCCGGGCCCAGGCGGTATCGCCGGGCCGGTTGCAGTACTCGACCCAGGCCAGCGCCTCCTCCAGGGTGCCGGTGCCCATGTTCAGGCAGATGTACGGCTCGGCGCCGAGTTCCGCGCAGTAGGCCAGGAACTCGTCGGTGCCGAACCGGTTGGGCTCCTCGCCACCCCAGGCCAGCTCGGGGCGGCGCGGACGGGCCTCCTTCGGGCCGATGCCGTCGGCCCAGTGGTAGTTGCTGACGAAGTTGCCGCCCGGCCAGCGCAGCACACCCATCCGCAGCTCCCGCAGTTTGGCCAGCACGTCCTGGCGGAAGCCGCGGGCGTCGGCGAGGGGGAGCCCTCGTCGTACAGGCCGCCGTAGATACACCGGCCGAGGTGCTCGACGAAGCCGCCGAACACGTTGCGGTCCACGGAGCCGATCTGGCGGGCGGGATCAACCACGATCCGGGTCACGAATCCTCCTCGCTGCGGGTACTGGCGGCCGGGGTGCTGGCGGCCGGGGTACTGGCGGCCGGGGTGCTGGCGGCCGGGGTACTGGCGGCCGGGGTACTGGCGGCCGGGGTGCTGGCGGCCGGGGTGCTGGCGGCCGGGGTGCTGGCGGCCGGGGTGCTGGCGGGTGGGGTGCTGGCGGCCGGGGTGCTGGCGGCCGGGGTGCTGGCGGCCGGGGTGCGGCGGCCGCCGCAGGAGTCGCGCACGATCAGCTCGACCGGCAGCCGCAGCGGCTCCTCGGGCGGGGGCTCGCCCGCGATACTGCGCAGCAGCAACTCCACGGCCTGCTCCCCGGTCTCCGCGAACGGCACCCGCAGCGAGCTGAGCGACGGGATCAGGTACTCCGCGAACGGCATGTCGTCGCAGCTCACCACGGCCACGTCGGCGGGCACCCGGCGGCCCGCCGCGGCCAGCGCGGACAGCACGCCGATGGCCATGGCGTCGCTGTGCACGAAGATCGCGGTCATCGCTGGGTCGCGTTCCAGCAGCAGCCGGGTGGCCGCGGCCGCGGTACGCGGGGTCCAGTCCGCCTCGACCGCCAGGTCCTCGCCCGGCTCGATGCCCGCCTCACGCAGCGCGTCCTCGTAGCCGTGCAGCCGGCTGCGCACCACGTGGCGGCGGAACGGGCCGGTCACCGTCCCGATCGAGGTGTGGCCGAGCTGGATCAGGTGCCGGGTGGCGGTCTGGGCGCCCTCCCGGTGGTTCGACCCGACCAGTGGCACCCCGCCGCCAGGCACATGGGACAGGCTGACCGCGGGCACATACCTGCGCAGCAGGTCGGCGACCTCCGGGTCGCCCTCGAGTTGCGGGGCAGCGGCGATGATCCCGTCCACCCGGCGCTCGATCAGCATCCGCACCACGGCGGCCCCGTCCGCACCCGCCTCGGACAGGTTGCCGATCAGCACCGCGTGCCCGTGGTGCCGTGCCGTGCGCTCAGCGGCCGCGGCCAGCTGGGCCAGCGCGCCGTCGGTGATGTCGTCGGCCACCAGGCCGATGGTCGCGGTGGACCGCTGGACCAGGCTCCGGGCGGCCATGTTCGGCCGGTAGCCCAGGCTCTCGGCCACGGCCACGATGCGGGCGGCGGTCTCGGCTGACACCCGGACATTGCCGCCGTTCAGCACCTTGCTGGCCGTCTGGAAGCTGACCCCAGCCCGGGCCGCCACTTCCTTGATCGACACATAACGACGCGCCATTACGTCCTGCCATACCCGGGTCGCCCCGTTGAACGAACGTTCGCCTACGAAATTAGGGGCCGGGCGGATTCGTGGTCAAGACACGATTCGGTCACGGTTTCAGGCATATGCGCCGGTAAACGTCGTTCGCGGGTGGATCTGGTTCGCGTTCTGGGGGTCGGTGGCCCGGTCTTCTGGGCGGCTTGGCTGGTCAGGCAAAGGTTTTTCTTCGTGCGAACGTTCGCGCGGGCCGGATTCGGGGCTGGTTCGGGTTCCGGGTCCCGGGTTGCGGGCTGCCCCGAGGTTGCGGGCTGGTCCGGAATCCAGGTCCCGGCGCGGAATCCGCCCGCCTCGCTCATCACCCGGACCCTGCCGAGTGACTATTGAGGACAGTGGAGCTGCTGGTACCAGTAAGGCTGGGGAGGCGTGTGGTGCCGTGACTGATGATTCTGGTGTGCCCTGTGTGGCGTCAATGTGGGTTGATCATGTTAGTGTGGTGACTTTTTCGCAGATATGACACAAAAGCCACCACGTTGTGGCGGGACACCCCCGCCACGGGACCCTGGCCCGGGACACCCGCCACGAGATCCCTGGACCCGCCTGGGGATCGGCGGGACCAGCTGCGGCTTCGACCCGGACCCCAGACCCGGACCCCAGACCCGGACCCCAGACCCGGACCCCAGACTGGGTCCCGGGCCGCCGCGGCGCCGGCCCAGGCTCAGACCTGGACGAACTCGATGCCGGCCAGCTGGCAGAACACCTTCCAGTCGGCGGCGTGATGGCCCAGGTTCATCACCTCGTGGTGCGGGCCGCCCGCCGCCAGCCAGCCGTTCAGGCAGGCCCGCACCCCGGTGGCAGGGTGGAACTGGCCGTAGGGCATCTCCAGCGCGGGCAGTTCCTGGCTGTCCAGGTTCTCCCCCTCGGCGCAGACCAGCCGGAACCGCTCGCCCTCCAGCGAGACCAGGGTGGCCAGCGTGGCCGGGCCCGGCTGCAGCTGGAACAAGAACGTGGGCGGGTCAGCCAGCCGGCCGATGCCCAGCGGCCGCTTGATCAGCTTGACCGGCCGGTCGGCCCGGGCGACCTTCCAGTTGCCCTCGCCCATGTGGCTCTGCAAGATCGAGTCGGACGGGAAGTCCATCGCGTACATCTCGGTGAAGTGCGCGTCGCCGATCAGCTGGTGCCCCGCGTAGACCATGCAGGCGGTCAGCACGTCACCCTCGGCGGCGTACCCGTATCCCTTGGCCATCAGCGACGACGCCGCGGCCAGCGGTCAGCCGGCTGAACCGGCCGTCCTCGCCGATCGCGTCGAAGTGCGCAGTGTAGGCCCCGAAGCCGCGCTCGATGAGGATCTGCTCGATCGCCACCTGCATCCGGGCGTGGTCGGCGCGCTCCTCCGCGGACAGCCGCGGGTCGATGTCGAACTGCGCGTCCTCGACCGCGATCACCTCAGCCACCTGTGGGTCGCTGACCGCCTGCATGCCCCGGTACATGTCGCCCGGCGCGACCGCGAGGATCTCCGGGCCCAGTGACCGGATCAGCGCGGACTCATCCACCCGGATGTCACCCATGTCGTTCATGGCGTAGCCGAAGATCGCCGTCTTGAGCGACTTCCAGCCGGGTCACCGTGGCCGCGGCCCGGGCCCACCGGCCGACGTCGGCGCGGAAGGCGTCGCTCTTCCAGTCGTCGGTGAGCACCGCGAACCGCTTACCCGCGCGGACCATCGCGTTCGCGGTGTCCTGGGCGCCGTGCACGCCCTGGTTGTAGGTCATGTCGGCCATGTCCCAGGCGGGCGTGACGTTCGGCTCTGGCTGGATGTTGGCCAGCAGCACCGGCAGCCGCGACTCCGCCAGCAGCCGCGCGACGCGCATCGCCGGGCCGTAGGTCAGCATTACCACCATGACGCCGTCCAGGTCAGCACCCTCGAACTCGCGCATGGCGCGTTCCGCGTCCTCGCGGTACTTGATCGCCTTGCTCGGGATGAACTCACCCACCGGCGGCCAGGTGCGCGGCGAGCTCGGCGGCGTAGCCCTCCTGCCGCTGGGCGATGCCGGGGATCATGTCGTCGTACAGGTCCTGCATGATGCCCAGGATCCCGATGCGTGGCTGGCGTTCGGTCATCGATGCCCTCCTCAACGAAAACCCGCGGTGCCGGTGCTGCGGGAGTGAACTGCGGCCGCCGGACGGGTGCGGGTGCGTGGCCGCCGCGCCCACGGCCGGCGTCATGTCTCGCGCTGGCCGTACTCCTCGGTGTAGCGCTGGTGCAGCGCGTCGATCTGGTCCTGGGTCAGCGGCACGGGATCGCCGAAGACGCGGGCGAGGTGCACGGTCCGGGCCACGTCCTCGCACATCACCGCGGCCTTGACCGCGTCGCGGGCGGTGCGGCCGATGGTGAACACGCCGTGGCTGCGCATCAGCACGGCCGCGGAGCGGTGGCCGCGCAGCGTACTCACGATGCCGCGGCCGATCTCGTCGCTGCCGATCAGCGCGAACGGGCCCGACCGGGATCTCGCCGCCGAACTCGTCGGCCATCGCGGTGATCACGCACGGGATGGCCTCGCCCCGGGCCGCCCACGCGGTCGCGTAGGTCGAGTGGGTGTGCACCACCCCGCCGACCTCGGGCATGTGCCGGTACACGTAGGCGTGCGTGGCGGTGTCGCTGGACGGCAGGTAACCGTCCTCCGCGACGTTGCCGTCCAGGTCGCACAGGACCATCGAGCCGGGGGTCAGGTCGGCGTAGGCGACGCCGCTCGGCTTGATCACCATCAGGTCGGTCGCCGGGCACCCGCGCGGACACGTTGCCCGAGGTCCAGGCGACCAGGTTGTTCTCGACCAGGGCCGCGTGCAGGGCGCAGACCTCGGCGCGGGCGTGCGAGATGCCCGCGCTGATCGCGTGATCGGTGCTCACGACTGGCTCCTCTCCTGGCTGGCGCCTTCGCGGGCGTTTTCCTGTGCGCGCAGCACCCGGTCGCGGATCGCCCGCAGCCGGTGCATGGCCTCGTTGCCGCCCCGGCCGAAGTAGTCGTGCAGCCGCAGGTACTCGGCGTACAGCTCGTCGTAGACGTCCGCGCTGGCCGGGTCGGGGGTGTAGACGGCGTCCTGCTTGCCGCCCATCGCGGCCGCGGCGTCCGGCACGCCAGGGTAGGCGCCCGCGGCGACCGCCGCGTGGATCGCCGAGCCGAGGGCCGGTCCCTGTTCGGAGCTGATCAGGCTGAGCGGGCGGCGCAGCACGTCCGCGTACACCTGCATCACGAACGTGTCCTTCATCAGGCCGCCGGCCACCACGAACTCGGTGACCGGGCATCCGGAAGCGGCGAAGGTATCGAGGATGACCCGGGTGCCGAACGCGGTCGACTCGACCAGCGCACGGTAGATGTCCGGCGGCCGGGTGGCCAAGGTCATCCCGATGATGGCGCCGGACAGCGTGGTGGTCCACCAGCACCGAGCGGTTTCCGTTCGAGCCAGTCCAGGGCGACGAGCCCGTGCGCACCCGCAGGCTGGCTGGCGGCCTCGGCGGATAGCAGGTCGAACAGGGAGATGTCGCGGCGGGCGGCCTCGTCCCGGTAGGCGGCGGGCATGGCGTGGTCGAGGAACCAGGCGAAGATGTCACCGACCCCGCTCTGCCCGGCCTCGTAGCCGTACTCGCCCGCGACGATGCCGCCGTCCACCACCCCGCACATCCCGGGGACTTCGGCGAGCGTCGTGGCGTTCATCACATGGCAGGTCGAGGTGCCCATGATGGCCACCATCTGGCCGGGCCCGATCGCGTTCGCCGCGGGCGGGGTAACGTGCGCGTCCACGTTGCCGACCGCGACGGCGATGCCCTCGGGCAGGCCGGTCCAGGCCGCGGCCTGCGCGGTCAGGCCGCCGGCCCGGCCGCCGAGCGGGCTGATCTCGTGGGCCAGTTTGCCGGTGGCGAAGCCCGCGAAGTCGCGGGTTGAGCGCGGCCAGGAACTCCTGCGACGGGTAGTGGCCGTCCTGGTAGATGCCCTTGTACCCGGCGGTGCAGGCGTTGCGGGTCTCGGTACCGCACAGCTGCCAGATGATCCAGTCGGCGGCCTCGATCCACCGCTCGGCGCGCTGGAACAGCTCCGGGTCCTCCTCCAGCAGCTGGAGGGCCTTGGCGAACTGCCATTCCGAGGAGATCTTGCCGCCGTACCGGCCGAGCCACGGCTCGCCGCGCTCAGCGGCCAGCGCGTTGATCCGGTCCGCCTGGGCCTGCGCGGCATGGTGCTTCCACAGCTTGACGTAGGCGTGCGGCCGACCCTCGAGGCCAGGAACCTGGCACAGCGGGGTGCCGTCGCGCAGCACGGGCAGCGGGCGTGCACGCAGTGAAGTCGGTGCCGATGCCGATGACCTGAGCCGGGTCGATGCCGGCCTCTTCCACGGCTTTGGGAACTGCCTCGCGCAGCACGTCCCGGTAGTCCTCCGGGTCCTGCAGCGCCCAGTCCGGCGGCAGCTGCTCCCCGGTGGCCGCGAGTGTGGCGTCCATCACCCCGTGGGCGTACTCGCAGACCGCGCTGCCGAGTTCCGCGCCGTCGCTGACCCGGGCGACCAGCGCGCGCCCGGACAGGGTGCCGAAGTCCACGCCGACGACGTACCTGTCGTAGAGGTGAGCGCTAACAGTCATCGTTGTCCTGTTCTGCGTATGGGCTCTGTGTTGGGGCGGGGTCGTCAGCAGCGGTGGGCAGGCCCGCGGGGGCGGGCCCGGCCGGTCAGGCCCGCGGCGGCCCGGCGCTGGCGCGCACCACGAATTGCGGTGCGACCGGCCCGGGAGAGTGTGCGGAGCCAGGATCGTAGATCAGTTCCACCAGCGTGTTGAGGGCACGCCGGCCGAGTTCCGCAAAATCCTGTCGCACCGTGGTCAGCGGCGGCTGGAAATAGGCTGATTCCGGGATGTCGTCGAAGCCGACCACGCTGACATCGCCGGGTACCCGCCGCCCCTGCTCGGACAGCGCGCGGAGCAGGCCCAGCGCCATGTGGTCGTTGGCGCAGAACACCGCGGTGACCTCGTCATCCGCGGCGATCTGGTGGCCGAGTTCGTAACCGGCCGCGGACGACCAGTCGCCGCTGACCAGGTACGGTTCGGCCGCACCGGCCTCGCGCAGCGCCTCGCGCCAGCCCGCGATCCGGGCCTTGCCGTCCAGCCAGGAGGTCGGCCCGCCCAGGTGGTGCACGGTCCGGTGGCCGAGGCCGAGCAGGTAGCGGGTGGCCATGGCCGCGCCGGCCGCGTTGTCCACGGCCACCGAGGCGAGCGGCGCATCAGTCCCGCAACCCACCGCCACCAGCGGGATGTCCGCCGGGCAGTGGGTGAGCGCGTCCACCGCGGAGTCCTCCGGCGCGATGGCGATGATGCCCTCCACGCCCTGCCCGGCGAAACGCTCCACCGCGTCCAGCACGGAGCGGCGGTCGAGCGCGGGCACGCTCGCGATGGCCACGAAATAGCTGCCCTGGGCGGCGCGCTCGATGCCGTAGAGCATGGAGGCGGGCCCGTACAGGGTGGTGTCGAAGCTGATCACGCCGAGCGTGTTGGTCCGCCGGGTGACCAGGGTGCGGGCGGCGGCGTTGGGCCGGTAGCCAAGCTCGGTGATCGCGGCGAGGACAACCGCCCTGGTCTGCGGCCGGACGTTCGGGTGGTCGTTGAGCACCCGGGAGACGGTCTGGTGGGAGACCCCGGCCAGCTGGGCAACGTCGGTCATCACTGGCGGCCTGCCCCGGGTCCGTTCCGGAAGTACCATGCCCTGCCTCCCGATACCGCCCCGTGCTGGCCCGGCCGATGCTGGGCCGGCCGATGCTGGCAGGCCGATGCTCGGCCGCCGATGCTGGGCCAGCGGGCGCTAGGCCGACCGATGTTGGCCCGGCGGGTGCTGGCCCGGCCGGTGCTGGCCTAGCCGAGCCCGGCTCGGCCGGTACGGCGCTATCCTCGACCGGTCCTGCGCTGTCCATCAGTGTCCGTCACCCGGCCCCGGTCCACCGCCCTGGTCCTGCTGTCGGCGCTGGCCCGTGCCAAGTACGGGCCAGCGGCAGGACGCACGTACTCATTAGACGTCAATGCTCAATTTCAGGTTCCTGCTGGGCAGATTTGTTACCGCTCACGCAATCGGTTAGCCCTAATCACCTCATAGGTATCATGATCTCCTTGTCGGGCACCACTCCGCGGGTCATGCCCCGCCCGCCTGGGCCGCGGCGATCAGGGCGCACTGGACTCGCGCACGACCAGCTGGCACGGCACGGTGTGCACGCCGTGCGTGGGCTCGCCGCTGATGGCCAGTAGCAGATGCTCGGCCGCGACCCGGCCGACTTCTTCCAGGCACATGTCGACACTGCTCAGCGGGGGGTCCGCGCCGAGCACGAGCGGGCTCCAGTTGTCGAAGCCCACCAGCACGATGTCGTCCGGCACGCGGCGCCCGGCCAGCCGCAGTGTGTCGGACACGCCGCGGGCGATCTGGTCGCTGCCGGAGAAGATTGCATCCACTCCGGGCTGATCCTGCAGCACCATCCGGGCGGCCTCCCGACCCCACCGCTCACTCCACTCCCCGTAGAGCACATCGTCCGTGGTGAACGGCAGCTGCGCGGCCGCGGCCGCGGCACAGAACCCGCGGGCCCGCTTGCGGGCGGACAGGAACCGCTCCGGCCCGGTGATATGGCCGAGCTGCCGCCGCCCCAGCGTGATCAGGTGCTCCGCGGCGATCCGGCCGCCGCCCACATCGTCCGGCAGGATGGCGGGCTCGTCGCTGTCCATTGACTGGGTCATCGCGTACACCACCGGCACCCCGGGGGACGGACCGATGCTCGGCCGCGGCTCGATCCGCCGCCCAGCCACGATCAGCCCGTCCACCCGCCGGCTCAGCAGCATGTCCAGGTAGTGCCGCTCGCGGGCCGGGTCGTCGCGGGTGTCGCACATGAACACTGACAGCTGGCCCGCGCCCAGCGCGTCCTCGGCGCCCAGCATGACCGGGATGCTGAACCGGCCGAAGCTGTCGGTGGTGATCACGCCCACCGTGTAGGTCCGCCCGGCGAGCAGCCCGCGGGCCAGCACGTTAGGGGCAAAGCCGAGTTCGCGGGCGGCCGCGGCCACCCGGTCCCTGGTCTCGTCCCGGAGCCTGCCCTGCCCGTTGAGGGCTTTCGAGGCGGTCCCGATCGAGACGCCCGCCAGCGCCGCCACGTCCCGGATGGTCGTCGGCTTGGCCCCAGCCCGGGAGGCTGTGGGCCCGCCGGGAGACTCTCGGGGAGGCAAAGGATTGCTCCGTCTTCTATCACGGCCCTATGGCCATGATCCCTTCTTCAGATCTGGACTATACAGGCTTGACGCCTTCAGAATCGACCCCTACGTTGCTAGCGAAAAGCTATTCCTATCCCGGTCGTGCGCAAAGCGGCCAGGAAGCCGAGGCAGTCCCGGTGACCAGCGTCGATCAGCTGTCGGCCGCCCGCGGTCCGGCACATCCCACCCGGGCGCGGCTGTGGCACACCGGCCGCTCGGCGGCCCCGCCCCGCGGCTCACCAGCGGCTTGCTGCATGACTGGCAGCAGCGCAACCTCACCGCGAGCCTGCCCCTGGCGCTGCGCCAGCTGGAGGTAGCGGGCAATCTCGGCAACCTGAGGCTGGCGATCAGCGGCGGCACCGAGGGCTACCGCGGGCCGGTGTTCATGGACTCCGACGTCTACAAGACGCTGGAAGCGCTCGGCTGGGAGCTCGCCCGGACCAGCAGCGGCCAGCTGGCAGACTTCGCCGCGATGGCGACCGCCCTGCTGGAGCAGGCCCAGCAACCGGACGGTTACCTGAACTCCTACATCCAGGTCAGCGGTGTGCCGCGCTATTCGCGGCTGGCGTCCAGCCACGAGCTGTACTGCGCCGGCCACCTGATCCAGGCGGCCGTCGCCTGCCAGCGCGGCGCTGGCCTGCCCAGCCTGCTGGGCGTGGCCCGGCGGTTCGCCGATCACCTGGTGGATTCGTTCCTCGGCCAGCAGGCCGGGCTCGACGGGCACCCGATCGTGGAGAGCGCGCTCGCGGAACTGTACCGGGAGACCGGCCACGAGCCGTACCTGAAGCTGGCCAGCCAGTTCATCGAGCAGCGCGGCCGGGGACTGATCGGGGATTCCGGCTTCGGCAGCCGTTATCTGCAAGATCACCAGCCGGTCCGCAAGTCTGCCGCTGAAGTGGGCCACGTGGTGCGCGCGCTGTACCTGGATGCTGGTGTCGCCGATGTGGCGGTGGAAACGGGTGACCAGGAGCTGCTCGCCTCGTCGCTGACCCGCTGGGCCGACATGGTCGCCGCCAGGACGTACCTGACCGGTGGGAACGGCTCGCGGCACGACGGCGAGAGCTTCGGTGACGCCTTCGAGCTGCCGCCGGACCGGGCCTACAACGAGACCTGCGCGGCCATCGCGAGCTTCCAGTGGAGCTGGCGGCTGCTGCTGGCCACCGGCGACAGCCAGTACGCCGATCACATGGAGCGGGTGCTGTACAACGGGTTCGCGGCCGCCATCGCCACCGACGGCCAGCGCTTCTTCTACGTCAACCCGCTGCAGCGCCGGGCCGGCCACTTCGAGCGTGACGACCCCGGCCGGCGCCGCGAATGGTTCTCCTGCGCCTGCTGCCCGCCCAACATCATGCGGCTGATCGCCTCGCTGCAGCACTACCTGGCCACCGTGTCCGCGGATGTGCTCTATCTGCACCAGTTCACCGGGGCGTCGCTCAGCACCCCGCTGGCCGGCGGCGTGCTGGCGGTGGACATGGTCACCGGCTATCCCTGGTCCGGCGCGGTGGAACTGCGGGTGACCAGCGCGCCGCCCGCGCCTGCTGGCATCGCCCTGCGGGTACCGGCCTGGGCGCCACCGCCGCAGGTTCTCGTCAACGGGCACCCCGTGGCGGCCACCCCCGCCGCACCCGGGTACATCGTGGTGCACCGCCAGTGGCAGCCCGGGGACGTGCTCAGCGCCGGCTTCGATATCGCTCCCCGGCTGACCCGGCCGGCCCGGCAGATCGACGCGGTGCGC
This sequence comes from uncultured Actinomycetes bacterium, assembly GCA_963804455.1. GTDB lineage: Bacteria > Actinomycetota > Actinomycetes > Streptosporangiales > Streptosporangiaceae > RYN-230. The sequence goes on along the minus strand of CAWDRD010000019.1, from coordinate 145,869 downwards.
GGGACCGCGGCGATCGAGCGGGGCCCGCTCGTCTACTGCTTCGAGCAGGCTGACCAGCCCGCCGGGGCGGACCTTGCGGATCTCGCCGTCATCGGCAGCGAGTTGCGTGAGCGCCCGGCCGGCCTGCCCGGCATCGGGCGGACGGTGCTGATCGAGACTGACGCGCTGCGCCTGCCGCCCGCCAGCGGCCAGGGCCTGCCGCACACCTCGGCCGCGGCGCCCGGATCCGGCGGCCACGCCTCCGGTGAGCACGTGCCCGCTGACGCTGACGCTGGCGAGCAGATCACCGCGACCGCCGTCCCGTACTTCCAGTGGGACAACCGGGATGGCCAGGCCATGCGAGTCTGGGCCCCGCTGGCGGCCCGGACTGCTCCCTAGGGCTCCTCGGTTCCGCACACTTTGTGTCTTATGCAAGAGTCGCGTTATGCACATCAACATCCACCGCTACCGTGGCCCTGACCTGCACCGGCCGCTCGTGCAGGTCCTCCGGGCCTGCACTCGCTAGCCGGTTTTGCATAACGCTCACTGTCCTGACCAGCCAATTCGGAGTGGCACAGCCGGTCGCAAGGCGAACCGGACTTCGGCGCAGCGGGCGGCGGCGGTCGGCCGATCATGACCCCAGGTCCCTGCGGCAGCTTGCCCGAAATCAACATCGGGCGAGCGAAAACCCAGGTCAGCGGGCAACTTGGCGGTCCGAGGGAGCCTCCCTGGGCCTCCCTCGGCGCTTCCCAGTGCGGCCCGCGAGACGGATGGAGGCCCGCGGCCGGGCGGAGGTCGCCGCCCGGCCGCGGGCCCGTCACCTGTGCGGATTCGTCAGCCCTTGACCTGCGCGATGCCTGAAATTGTGGTTTGTGCCTGGGTGAGCGCGGAACTGACCGAGGACGTCCCGGTGATCGCGGACTGGATCGCGGTCCAGATCGCCTCTGACACCTTCGGGTAGTTGGCGCCGTACTGAGTGGTCCGCGACCGGGCCGTCTCAGTCTCCTTGGCGAACACCGTGTACTCGGGCCCACCCTGGAGGTAGCTGGCGATCACCGACGGCTTGGTCGGCAGGTAGTACATCAGCGACGTGACGTGCGTCATCACGGACGGCGCCTGTGCCCCCTTGATCCAGTCCCAGGCCAGGGTCTGCTGCTGGGAGCTGCCCGAGTTACCGATGTTCCAGGTCTCCCCGCCGAGCGGCGCGACCACCGTCCCGCCGCTTGTCTCGGTCGGGATCGGCACGATGCCGTACTGCTGGTTGTACTTCCAGCCCGCCGCGTTCAGCTCGGGGAAGATCCACGGGCCGTCTTCGATCATGGCCGCGGTCTTGTGCAGGAACTGCTGGGTAAGGTCCGGGTCCTGGCCCCACTGCAGGACCGACTTGGACGAGGACCCGTCCTTGACCATGTTGACCCACAGCTGGAGGGACTGCGTGAACGCCGGGGAGTTCACCTTGTCGAGGTTGCCGCCCGAGCTCCAGAAGAACGGTTCGAGCTGCCAGGTGGACTGCTCGTCGGAGGTGGCGTCGAAGGCGAAGCCGTAGGTGGAGCCGGAGGTGAGCACCTTCGCGTCGGACTGCAGCTGAGCCCACGTGGCTGGCGGGGACAGGTGCTTGGCCGCGAGCATCGCCTTGTTGTAGAAGACGCCGATGGTGTTGGTGCCGATCGGGTAGCAGTACTGCTTACCTTTGTACGTGCACTCGCTGATCGCCCCGGGGATGTAACCGCTGGTGGTAAAGCCGGGCAGGCCGTTCAGCGGCTTGAGCTGGCCGGTGGCCGCGACCTCAGGCACGTTCGGGTTGTCGAGCATCACGATGTTCGGCAGGTCCCCGGCGCTCGCCTCCTGCAGCACCTTCGTGATCAGGTTGGCGTAGGGCACGACCTCACGCTTCACCGTGACGCCGGGGTGGGCCTTCTCGAACTGCGCGTTGTACCAGTTCACGGCCGCATTGCCGCCGCTGGAGGTGAAGTAGTCGAGTTCCGTTATCGTGGTCTTCCCGCCGCTGGCGCCCGAGGACGAGCTGGAGCCGGAACTGCAGCCCGCCGCGGCCAGCGCGGCCACGACCGCGCCGATCGCCAGGGTCATCCAGCGACGTCTCGCGCCCATGGCGGATCCTCCGCCCCGCTGGGACGGCGACTGTGCCGTATACATTGGTCCCTCCTCAATCCGTGGCCGGACAGACGATAGGTCTGGCCGTTTTCTGTTCCTGGCCGGCGACGCCGGCGATTCTGCTGCCAGGACCGCCGCGACTGCGCCCGCGGCGGGCTCGGCACACTGTTATCCCTTGACCGATCCGACGGTCAGGCCGGCGGCGATATAACGCTGGGCGGCGATGAGCAGCATCGCCGCGGGCAAGAGCCCGAAGACGCAAAGCGCCATTGCTTCGCCCAGGTTCTCCGAGAACTCTCCGATGTAGGAATAGATGCTGAGGGTGAGTGGTTCGAACGTGGCTCCTGACAGCAGGGTGAGCGCGAATATGAAGTCACCCCAGCCGTTCAGGAAGGCGAACACCGCCACCGTAATGACGGCCGACCTGCTCATCGGCAGCACGACCCGGAAGAATGTTTTCCATTCCGACGCGCCGTCCACCCGCGCGGCCTGCAGGACGTCGTTCGGCAAGCCCAGCATGAACGCGCGGAGCACCAGGATGCTGAATGGCACGGCATAACTCGCGTCGGCCAGGATCAGGCCTGGATAAGTGTTCAGCAGGTGCAGCTTATGGTAGAGGATGAACAGAGAGTTAGCGATAACAATCGAGGGCAAAATTTGAGCGATCAGCAGCCCGCCGACCAGCAGCGCGGTGACCCGGAACCGGTACCGGGCCAGGGCGTGCGCGGCAGGCACTGAGATGGCCAGGGTCAGGATGGCCGTGCCGACACCGATGACGAGCGTGCTCGCGATGTGACCGCCCTGGGCCGAGATGACGGCGCTGTAGTTGGCGAAGCTGGGCGTCGGGGGCAGGAAGTTGTAGTGCGTGCCCAGCAGCTGTGAGTTGTTCTCGAACGAGGCGACGATCACCGCATACAGCGGGAAGAGCATAATCACCAGCGCGATGAGTGCGCCGAGGCCGGCCAGAAGGCCGGTAAGCCTGCGCTGCCGGGACATCTCACGCCCTCCGGAGTGATTCGCGGTTGAGCCATATGTAGAGCGGCGCGGCCACCAGGGCGATAACGAGCAGGATGGTGTTCAGTGCGGCACCCTGGCCGTAATCGAATTGCTGGAACGACAGCTGATACGCCCACGGCGCGAGGATCTGCGTCGAGTTCGCTGGGCCGCCCTGGGTCAGCCCGATCACCACGTCGAATACCTTCACGGTGAAGACGAATCCCAGGATGAAGACGACCTCGATCACCGGCCGGATGACCGGCAGGGTGACCCGGATGAGGCGGTTCCACCCGTTGGCCCCGTCCAGCATCGCCGCTTCCTTCAGTTCGACCGGGACATCCTGGAGCGCGCTGTAGAGCAGCACGGTGAAGAATGGGATGCCGATCCAGATGTTGGCGATCAGCACGGCCACGAAGGCCCATCCCGGCGAGGTGAGGAAGCCGATGGGGTGGCTGATGAGGTGGAGGTCGCCGAGGACCTGGTTGATCGCCCCAGCCTCGGCCTGGAACAGGAACCGGAAGATGAAACCGGTGATCAGCAGCGGCAGCAGCCAGGGAATGATGATCAACGACCGCGCCAGCCGGCGGAACGGGAACCGCAGGTTGAACAGCAACGCCAGGCTGAAGCCGATGATGAACTGGAACAGCAGCGAGCCGGCGGTGAAGATGAAGGTCCGCAGGATCGCGCTCTGCGTCACCGGCTGAACCAGGGTGGCCTTGTAGTTCGCCAGGCCGGCGAACGGGGCGAACAAGCTGGAGATGGTGGCCGGAGAGGTCTGCTCGAAGCTCAGGATGAGGTTGTAGACGATCGGCACCACGAACGCGAAGATCACGTAGATGACGGCCGGGATAAGAAACGCCATCCGTGCGTAGCGAGCCCAGGCGGACGCCCGGCTCACCTCAGCGGTTGCCGGGTCCCGGCGCGGGGCGCGGGGGGCGGGGGCCCGGCGGGTCGGGACCGCGATCCTGGCCAACCAGCGTCACTCCCCGGGCTTCTCGGCCGGCCCGAGGCTCGCCACGGGGCCGAACGGTTCGACCTGGCCGCCATCCCGCAGGTACACGGGGATGGTGTCCAGCGGGGCAGCGGCGGTGATCCATTCGCCGCCCGGATGCCGGGCGCCGGTCCAGGCGTCCCGCCATGCCGTTCCCTCCGGGCTGGCCGGAAGGTACACTCGCCGTTCCCGGGCGCCTTCGGCGTAAACCGGGGCGACCAGGATGTCGTCACCGAACAGGAACTGGTCCTCTACCTCCCAGCTCGCGGGGTCGGCCGGGAAGCCGATGAACAGCGGGCGCATCGGCGGCAGGCCTGATTCGCTGGCCTCCCGCATCTGCGCCATCACGTACGGGCGCAGCCGCTCGCGCAGGAACAGCAGGCGGTGGATGATGTCGTACTGCTCGTCGCCGAACGACCAGATCTCGTTGGCCGCGCCGGTCTGTTCCGACCCGATCATGGTGCCGGGCTCGCGGATTCCGTGCAGCCGGAAAACCGGGCAGAACACGCCGAACTGGAACCAGCGCACGATCAGCTCACGGAACGACGGGTCGTTGATGTTGCCGTTCTTGAACCCGCCGATGTCAGTGGTCCACCACGGGATGCCGGACAGGCCGATGTTCAGGCCGCCGGAGATCTGGCGGCGCAGGTCCTCGAACGTCGAATCGATGTCACCGGACCAGACGAGGGCGCCGTAGCGCTGGCTGCCCGCCCACGCGGACCGGCACAGGCTGAGGATCTCCTCCTCGCCCTCCGCTCGCATGCCGTCGTAGAAGCCTTTGGCGTGCAGCATCGGGTAGATGTTGTTGACCTCGGCGCCAGGGCCCAGGTGGTAGCGGAGGTTCTCCGGCTGCTCTGGCCGCAGCTCGGGCTCGCAGGCGTCGAGCCACCAGGTCTTGATGCCGTGCTTGAAGTAATTCTCCCTGACCTTCGACCAGATGTAGGCGCGGGCCTGCGGGTTGGTCGAGTCGTAGAAGGTCATGAAGGTGCGCCCGGCCGAGCCCCGATCCCAGATCGGCAGCTGGACGCTGATGCCCCGCTCGTTTTCCACCAGCAGGCCGAGCTCCGCCATCTCCGCGTAGTTCTCGCTGTCGGGGTTGACCGTGGGCCAGATCGACACCATCAGCTTCACGCCGAGCTGGTCCAGCTCAGCCACCATCGCGTCGGGATCGGGCCACTCCACCGGGTCGAACTTCCAGTCGCCCTGGCGGGTCCAGTGGAAGTAGTCGATGACGATGACCGACAGCGGCAGCCCGCGTCGCTTGTACTCCCGGGCGATACCGAGCAACTCGTCCTGGGTCTTGTAGCGGAGCTTGCACTGCCAGAAGCCTGATGCCCACTCCGGGAACACCGGCGCACGCCCCACCGCCTCGCCGTACTGGCGCAGCAGGTCCGCGGGCTCATCGGCAGCCGTGATCCAGTAATCCCACTGCCGCGTTGCCTCGGACACCCACCTCGTGACCGTGACGCCCAGCTCCACCCGGCCGATTCCCGGGTGGTTCCACAGCAGGCCGTACCCCAGGTTCGAGACGAGGAACGGGATCGAGACCTCGGTGTTGCGCTGCACGAGCTCGACAACGGCGCCCTTCTGGTTGAGCCGCCCATGCTGGTGCTGGCCGAGCCCGTAGCAGCGCTCCTCGTCACGCGCGTTGAAAAGCATCTCGAAGTGGTGCAGGCCGCCGCCGACGGTCGCGTACCGGCGGGTCGGCGGCCCGGTGAAGTGCGGCGTGGTCTCGGACAGCAGCTCACTGCCATCGGCGCGGAGGAACCGCAGCTGGCCCGATCGGGAGATCTCGGCGGTCAGCCCGCCGTTGCTGAGCTGCGCCCGGTCGGCGAATATCTGCACATCAGCCGCGGCGGGCGGTGCTGCCAGGAGGGCCCCGGGAAGATCATCACGGATCGCCTGCCACACCGTGCCACGGACCCGCAGACTGTTGCGGCCCCAGGGCTCGATCCGCACTGTCTCGTGCCGGCCGCGCCACTCCAGGGCCGCATCGCGCTGCGTGAAGACACCCATTCGTAGCAGCCCTCCCGGTGAGACATGCCTCGTCGCGTTGTCGTCTTCAGTACTACGCAAAGGTTTTCGCACTGCGATGCTAGGGTCCGCGACCACGGAGGGTCAACAGGTCCGGATGTCTCACTTTGGCGGCGAAGGCCTGCCCGCCTGTGATCACCGGGCAGCACGCTGAGCGCACCAAGCCGGGTGGGCCGCTGCCCTTGCGGCGGTTCGTGAGCCCACCGGGCGGTTGTCGTTGCGGCGCCTCGTGAGCCCAGCTTGGCTGCCTGCTTCCTGGTCGCATCCCGCCCGTCACCCGGTCCGACCTGGGCCATCCACGCTGCGGCTTGTTTCCGTAACGTTCGGCCGATACGCTCCGGCCACGGGGCGTCAGGCGAGGGAGGCGACCGCGATTGTCATCAGCCAGGGACCGGTGACGATTACCGAGGTTGCCCGCCTCGTAGGCGTCTCTCCCGGCACAGCATCGAAAGCGCTCAACGGTCGCGGCGGCATCAGCGCTGACACCGCCGAAAGGGTCCGGCAGGCGGCCGACCTGCTCGGCTACAAGCCGAACGCGCTCGCCCGGGGCCTGCTGACCGGCCGGAGTTTCACGGTCGGGCTCATCACCACCGACAGCTTCGGCCGCTTCAGCATCCCGGTGGTGCAGGGCGTGGAGGACGCTCTCGGGCCCGGGCGCATCCTGGTGTTCCTGTGCGAAAGCCGCGATGACCGCGAGCGCGAGCAGCACTATCTGCGCGCACTGCTCGAACGCAGGGTGGACGGCATCATCGTCACGGGGCGCCGCCAGGACGCGCGTGATCCGATCGGGCAGGACCTGCGGGTTCCGGTGGTCTACGCGATGACTCACTCGATCGACTCAGCTGACCTGTCGCTGGTACCCGATGACGAGGACGGTGGAATTCTGGCCGCCCGGCACCTGGTTCGCACCGGGCGGACGAGTATCGGCCACATCACCGGGCCACGCCGGTTCCGGGCGGCCGTGCTGCGGGCGAAGGGTGCGGAGGAGACGCTGGCCACGGCTGGCCTGGAACTGGCAGGCGGGGAGTCCCTCTACGGCGAGTGGACCGAGGAGTGGGGACGCCGCGCCGCCAGCCAGCTCCTGCAGTCCGCTCCCGGGCTCGACGCCATCTTCTGCGGTAACGACCAGATCGCCCGGGGTGTCGCCGACGCGCTGAGCGCGGCCGGACGGCGCATCCCGGAGGACGTGGCCCTCGTCGGCTTCGACAACTGGGAGGTCATCGTCTTGGCCTGCCGGCCGCCCCTCACCACCGTGGACATGAACCTCCGCTACCTCGGCCGGGTCGCAGGCGAGCGCCTGCTCTCCGCCGTCGACGGCCAGCCGAGTTCGGGCCTGCAGATGCTGCCGTGCAGCCTGGTGGTCCGTGAGTCGAGCCGTCCTCGCCCGCCGCACTGAAACGGCAGCCGGTGCACGGCGCACCAGGTCAGAAGGTGAAGCCTCCCGGGCGGCCGGTGCGGTCGGCGATCAGGCCGGCCAGCGTCGCTATGGCGATCTCGGCCGGGGTGCGCGAGCCGATGTTCAGCCCGACCGGCCGGTGCACCCGGGCGATCTCCGCCGGGGCGACCCCCAGCTCGGTCAGCGCGGGGATGTGCGGCGCAGGATGCCGCGGGTTGCCTAGGATGCCGACCCAGCGGGCCTTGCCGGCCAGCGCGTCCCGCAGCACCACGCCCAGCTCCGGCCGGTGGTGATCGGTGACGACCACGTCCGTGTTGTCGTCCAGGTAGTCCGCGGCGTCCGCGACCACGGTGACGCCCATCGTGCCCGCGGCCGCGGCGAGCGCCGGGTCCGGCTCGGCCAGCAGCACGCGGAACCCGGTGTCGCGGGCGTACCGCAGCAGGTACTCCGCGACCGGCGACGCGAACGCCGCGATCAGGCTACGGTCAGTCGCAGGGAGGGGGGCGTGCCCGTGCGCGACCTCGCACGCCGCGCTTTCCTCCGCGCTCGCGTGGTCATGGCCGGTGTGGTCATGGCCCGTGTGGTCATGGCTCGCGTGCCCGGGCCCGGGCACGCCTGTGTGTGCCTGCGGGCCCGTGTGTTCCTGCAGGTCAGTGTTTTCCGAGTCCGGCATGGTACCGAGCTTGCCATGGCGTGGCACGCTTGGCGACGGCGGGCTGGGGGAGATACCAGGCGGGCTGGTGGCCCGGATCATGGAAAGGACACCGTCGATGCAGCTGAGCGCCCGAAACCAGATCAGTGCCACGGTGACCGGCATCACCGCGGGCGAGGCCACGGCCAACGTCGAGCTCGACGCGAACGGAGTCCGGTTGGTCGCGTCCATCACCGTGGAAGCGCTACGAGAACTCAAGCTGTCCGAGGGCTCCCAGGTGGTAGCCGTGATCAAGGCCTCCGACGTGATCGTGGGCGTCCCCGGCTAGCGTGCCGGGCGGACCGGGGATTCCGGGCGCGTTCGCTGGCCCCCGGTTCGATGCCATGGCCAGCCCTGGCGGCGTGAGTGGCCAGCCCTGGCGGCGTGAGTGGCCAGCCCTGGCGGCGTGAGTGGTCAGCCCTGGCGGCGTGAGTGGCCAGCCCCGGCGGCGCGAGTGGTCAGCCCCGGATGGGCGCGAGCAGCCGGTGTGGGGTAGCGAGGGCGGTCGTCACCACGTCGGCCTGCGTGGTGTCCTGCCCCGGGCCGGGGCTGACCACCAGGTCCGGCACGGGCACGTCCGTGCCGCAGGCCGCGCAACGGCCGTCGGCGGCAATGGCGCCGCCATCGGCGGCGTGATGGAACACCCGGCGTGGCCCCTGGCCCGAGTAGAACTCGTCGCCCCAGGCCAGCAGGCTGCGGATGGCTGGCCATAGCGCCAGGCCCTTGCTGGTCAGCACATACTCAGGATGGCCATGCGCCCCGGCCGTGCGGGACAGTACTCCAGCCTCGGCCAGCGAGCCGAGCCGGTCGGCCAGCACGGCACGCGGGATGCCCAGGTGATTGGCAAGGTCGCTGAATCGCCGCACGCCGAAGAAAGCGTCCCGCAGGATCAGCAGGGTCCATCGCTCGCCTACGACCTCCAGGGTGCGAGCAAGCGAGCACTGCTGGCCGGTGTAGTCCTTAGCGAGCGGCAGGCGCCGAGTTTACCCGGATAGTTCGTTGACTGAACCCTCGCGAGTAGGGTTACATCGGCCGCGCACTGCGCGCCCTTAGGCCCGGTCCGGCTGGAAGGTGGCCGCGAAAGTCTGGAAATAGTGGAAGCTCTGCGCCCATTGGCTGTCCGGGGTGGACCAGTACAGGGCGTAGGCCTGGTGGGAGTCCACCAGGATGTTGCGGTTGAGCACGTGAGTGAGCACGCCCTGCCGGTAGTAGGTGAACTCCCAGTCAGCGGCCTTTTCCGCTTGCGGGTAGTTCACGGCTTCCAGCCGGATCCGGTGATAGCCGGGATAGGTCCCGATCCGGGCGCGCTCCTGCTGCTGCCAGTCAGCGAGCGGGTCCGGCTGCGGGTCGTTGGACTGGTCGATGAGCAGGAAACTGGTGCCGCCCGGCGGTATGACGTAGACGTAGTGCCCTTGATGCGAGGTCTGCCAGCCGTCCGGGATCGCAATCGAGAAGCCGGTCGGGTCGTGGTACATGGTCCAGCCGGCCGGGATGCCCGCCCCGGCCGGAGCCGATGACCCGGCCCCTGACCCCGGGCTGGGCTGCGTCGCAGCGGTGGAGGGGGAGAGACCCGACCTGGCGGCCGTAGGGGTGGACGCCGCCGCGGTGTGCGCTGGCCGACCGGAACGCGCGGGGGACGCGGCCGCATGATGGCCCGCAGCGTCGAGCCCGATGAGCACGCCCGCGACCACCACCACGACCGCTGCGGCGGCCGCGCTGACCAGCCAGAGCAGCCGCGGCCGCTGGGGGTGCGCCGCGTCCTGCCCAGCGGCGGCCATGGGTGCCGCCGCGTCCGGGCGTGGCCAGGGACCTGCCGCGGGCTCAACGGGGCCGGCGCTGGCGACCCGTTCTGGTTCCACGGCCTGCTCCGCTGCGACGGGCTCCTGGTCCGCGTCCGCGATGGGCTCAGCCGCAGCGTTCCCGGCGGGTTCCGCCTCTTCGGTCTTCCCGGCGAGTCCCGTCTTCCCGGCGAGTTCCGCCCCCCCGGCGGGTTCCGCCCCCCCGGCGGGTTCCGCCTCCCCGGCGGGTTCCGCCTCCCCGGCGGGTTCCGTCTCCCCGGCGGGTTCCGTCTCCCCGGCGGGTTCCGTCTCCCCAGCGGCTTCTGCACTGGCGGCCCCCGCTGGGACCGCTGCGGCAGGCTCTGGCACCGCGGCGACGTCTGGCTCAGCGTCAGCGACAGGGACAGGGACAGGGACAGGGACAGGGACGGGCTCGGCGGCGGGCTCCGGGGTCCAGCCGCGCACCCCGGCGGGCCAGGCCAGCCGAGAGGGAAAGGCACGGGTCCGTCCGGTACCCTTGGGCCGGTCCGCTGCCTGCGGCGGGGCGGCCTCGTCGGCTTCGGTGTCGCCGTCAACGGCCAGGGGGGCGGTATCCGGCATGGCCACGGGCTCGGTGATCTGTCGCAGCATCCGTTCCGCGGTAGCCGCGTCCAGGCGCTCGGCCTCGTCCTGGCGCAGCAGGCCGCTGATGACCGGCCACAGCACACCCGAGCGGCGAGGCGGGTCCGGCTGCTCGGAAACCACCGCGGTCAGCGTGGCCAGAGCGCCCGGCCGGTCGTAGGGCGGCCGTCCCTCGACCGCGGCGTACAGCGTGGCGCCCAGCGACCACAGGTCCGACGCGGCGCCGCTCCGCTCACCACGGGCTCGTTCCGGCGCCATGTAGGAGGGCGATCCGACGATCATTCCGGTCGCGGTGAGGGTCGGATTGTCCTGCGCTCGCGCAATGCCGAAGTCGGCGAGCACCGCCCGCCCGTCCTGGGTGGTGATCAGGACGTTGCCCGGTTTGACGTCCCGATGCAGGATGCCCAGTTCGTGCGCGGCGCCCAGAGCCAGCAGCACCTGCAAGCCGACTTTGGCTACCTGTTGCGGGCTGAGCGGCCCGTCGTCTCGCACGATGTCCCGCAACGAGCGGGCATCGAGCAGTTCCATCACGATCCAGGGGTGGCTGCCCTCTTCCACGACGTCGTAGATCCGCACCACGTTCGGATGACTCAGCCGGGCGGCGGTGCGCGCCTCGCGTAGGGTGCGTTCGCGCAGCATCTCGCGCTCGTTCTCGGTCACTGCGGCGGGCGGGAAGAACTCTTTCACCGCCACCAGGCGGCCGAGTACGTCATCCCGGGCCCGCCAGACCTTGCCCATTCCGCCGCTGCCGAGCACGGATTCCAGCCGGTAACGTCCGCCGAGAATACGGCCGGAATCCGAAGGCGCGCTCACTTGACGTCGGCTACCCGATAATCGGCGGTCAAATCGCCACAATTGGAAACCAGCAGGTGGACTGCGATCACGAATGGCCGCCAGTGAGTAGGGAATGGATTGCGGCGCGCAGCGGCGCCATCCTGGCCGCGGCGGACCGCCGGGCCGCCGCCAGGCCAGCGGGTGCCGCGCTCCCGGCCGCGACCGGCTCGATGACTTCGAGGTACGCCTTCAGCTTAGGCTCGGTACCGCTGGGCCGCACCACCACCCGCGCGCCGTCCAGGTGGTAGCGCAGCACATCCGACGGCGGCAGCGCTCCGCCGCCCGCCAGATCATCAACGGACCGCACCGGCTGGCCGCCCAGCGTCCCCGGCGGGTCCGCCCGCAGCCGGGCCATGATCTGCCCGGGCGTCGCGCTCGACAGTGTGAGTTGCGCCTGCAGGTGCACTCCGTGCGCTGCTTCGAGGGCATCCCACCGGTCCAGCAGCGACTCCCCGGCGGCCAGGGCCGCGGTGGCCAGCCCCAGCAGGGCCAGGGCCGCGCTGATCCCGTCCTTGTCCCGCACCGCCGTGCCGACCACGTAACCCAGCGCTTCCTCGTAGCCGAACCCGAAGTGGCTGCCGGGCGAGTGGTCCGCCGCCCGGACGATCCACTTGAACCCGGTCAGGGTTTCCGCATAGCGGACACCCGCGGCCGCTGCGATCCGGGACAGCATGGCCGAGGACACCACCGTGGTGGCGACCAGCCGCCGGTCCGGTTCCGCGTCGCCCGCGGTCGCGTCCAGCAGGTACGCCCCGAGCAGCGCACCCACCTGGTCGCCGGTCAGCCTGCGCCAGCCACCCTCGGCCGCCGGGCCGGGCACCGCGACCGCGAGCCGGTCGCCGTCCGGGTCATTGGCCAGGATCAGGTCCGCGCCCAGCCTGCGGGCGTCGGCCAGCGCCAGGTCCAGCGCTCCCGGCTCCTCCGGATTCGGGAAGGTCACCGTCGGGAACGCGGGGTCGGGCTGGGCCTGGGCCGCGACCACGTGCGGCGCGGGGAAACCAGCGCGCTCGATGGCCCGCAGCGCCAGGCGGCCCGCGACTCCGTGCAGCGGTGTGTAGACCACCCGCAGGGCCCGGCTGAGCGGCCCGGGTGGCCGTGGCACGGCCGCCATGATCGCGTCCAGGTAGGCCTGGGCGATCTCGTCACCGTGCCGGGTGACCAGCGGCGCTGTCTCTCCGGCAGGTCCGCCTACGGGCGGCCCCGCTGTCTCCCCGGCAGGTCCGCCTACGGGCGGCCCCGCTGTCTCCCCGGCAGGTCCGCCTACGGCGGCCCCGCTGTCTCCCCGGCAGGTCCGCCTACGGGCGGCCCCGCTGTCTCCCCGGCAGGTCCGCCTACGGGCGGCCCCGCTGTCTCCCCGGCAGGTCCGCCTACGGGCGGCCCCGCTGTCTCCCCGGCAGGTCCGCCTACGGGCGGCCCCGCTGTCTCCCCGGCAGGTCCGCCTACCGGCAGCCCCGCTGCATCCCCAGGCGGGCCCCCCGCGGGCGGCCCTTCCAGATCAGCCAGCGGCACTGCGGCGAGCGGGCCCAGGGCGCCGATGGCCGCCTCGATCTGTGCGTCCGTAGGCGGCACGATCTGCGCACCATCGCCCAGGTAGAGCTTGTAGCCGTTGTCATCCGGCGGGTTGTGGCTCGCGGTGATCATAATGCCCGCCGCGGCGGCCAGCCGCCGGACGGCGAACGCGAGTAGCGGGGTGGGGCTGCGGTCCGGCAGCAGGTGCACCCGGATGCCCGCGCCAGCCAGCACCCCCGCCGCCTCGGCCGCGAAATCCACGGACCGGCGCCGTGCGTCCCAGCCGATCACCACACCTGCGTCAGCCGCCCCTGGGCGGTGCTCGCGCAGCCATCCGGCCAGGGCGGCCGTGGCGCCGCGGACCACCGCCCGGTTCATCCGGTTCGGGCCCGCGCCCATCGCGCCGCGCAGTCCGGCGGTGCCGAACTCCAGCCGCCCCGCGAACCGGTCTGCTAGCTCAGCCGCGGCGTCGTTCCTGGCGGCCTCGTTACCGGCGGGGGCGTCCGCCAGGGCGGCGTCGAGCAGGGCCCGCAGCTCGGCGCGGTCCCCAGGATCCGGATCGTCGGCGATCCATGCCTCCGCCTGGCCCCGCAACTCCGCGGGGATCACCCGCGCCCCGTCCCGGTCACCAGCATCGCGGCAGCACGCTGCCCAGCAGCGCACCCATCCGGTCCGTCGCGGCCACGCCCGCCGCGACGACCTCGGCGTGGTCCAGGCCATGGCTGGTCAGCCCAGCCGCCGGGTTGCTGACCAGCGAGATGCCCAGCACTTCGGCGCCCAGGTGCCGGGCGGCGATCGCCTCCAGCACGGTGGACATGCCGACCAGGTCGGCGCCCATCCCGCGGAGCATCCGGATCTCCGCGGGCGTCTCGTAGTGCGGGCCCGGCATCGCCGCATACACGCCCTCGGCCAGGTCCGGGTCGGTCTCCCGGGCCAGAAGGCGCAGCCGCGCCGAGTACAGGTCAGTGAGGTCGGTGAACCGGGAACCGTACCCGGCCGGCGGGGGCGGCCCGGCCAGCGGCGAGCGGCCGGTGAGGTTGAGGTGGTCGCTGATCAGCACCGGCTGCCCGACCTGGTAGTTCTCGCAGATGCCGCCAGCCGCGTTGGTCAGCACCACGATCCGGCAGCCCGCGGCGACCGCGGTCCGTACCCCGTGCACCACGGCGGCCGGGGAGTGCCCCTCGTACAGGTGTGCCCGGCCGAGAAAGACCAGGACCCGCACCCCATCTCCAACGCTGGCGGCGCCCCTGAGCCCAGCCGACCGGACGAGCCCCAGGTGGCCGCCGACCGTGGGCGCCGGGAACCCGCCCAGCTCGGTGACGGGCAGCCCGGCCGCGGCCGGGTCGCTGCCAGTGAGCGCGTCAGCGGCGGGGGCCCAGCCGGAACCGAGGACGACCGCGACGTCGTGCCGCGCGACGCCGGTCAGCTCGGCGAGCCGGGCCGCGCTGGCCGCCGCCGCCGCGTACGGGTCGCCATGCTGGCCACCCGGTGATACCTGCGCGCCGGTCATGCCCGCACATACGGTCTGCCGTCGGCGGCAGGCGCCCTGACCTTGCCGACCAGGCCCGCCACCGCGATGATCGTCGCGACATAGGGCAGCATGCCCAGCAGGAACGGCGAGATCGGCACGCTGATGCTGCCCATGAAGCTCTGCAGGGCCTCGGTGAAGCCGAACAACAGGGCCGCGGCGGTAGCCCCGAGCGGGGACCACCGCCCGAAGATCATCGCGGCCAGGGCGATGTACCCGAGCCCGGAGGACATGTCCTTGCTGAACGTGCCCACCGAGCCGATCGTCAGGTAGGCGCCGCCGATCCCGGCCAGCATGCCGCCCATGATCAGGTTGCCGTACCTGATGCCGAGCACCTTGATCCCGACGGTGTCGGCCGCGGTCGGGTGTTCGCCCACAGCGCGCACCCGCAGCCCCCAGCGGGTGCTGAACAGGCCGACCTGGACCGCGATGATTGCGGCGTAGGTGATGTAGAGGAAGATCGTCGAATCGAAGAAAATCGGCCCGAGGATCGGCACGTCCCCGAGGCCCGGGATCTTCACCGCGCTGAAGGTCGCCGCGTTGTTGTAGGTGTTCGCGTCCGGCACCAGCAGGCGGTCGTAGAGGTAGCCGGTGAGCCCGCTGATCAGCAGGTTCAGCACCACGCCCAGGATGATCTGGTCCACCAGCCAGCGCATCGCGAACATGGCCAGGACCAGGCCGACCAGGCCGCCCGCCAGTGACCCGCCGATCAGGCCGAGCCAGAGCACCCCGACGGCGCTCGCCACCACCGCCGCGGTGAACGCGCCGAGCAGCAGCTGGCCCTCGATGGCGATGTTGATCACACCGGAGCGCTCGCCCATGCAGCCAGCCAGGGCGCCGAGAATCAGCGGGATCGACGCGGCCAGCGTGTTCTGCAGCAGGCTGACCACGTTGACCGGGATGTCATGCGCCCAGCTGCCGGTGTCGGCCCAGCAGAGCAGCGAGATGACGAAGAACAGCAGGACCGCGCCGATGCTCAGCCGCTTCACCGCCGGGGACTCCTCGACCGTGGCCCGGGCGACGCCGAGCAGGATCGAGATGGCGCCGAGGACGTAGGCCGTCAGCACCGCGGGCAGATGGAGGCTCGGCACATGCACCGAGGCGCCGGGCAGCGCGAGCGCGAAGGTGGCGTCGCCCTTGTGCCCGAACAGCCCGAACAACACGATGTCCAGCAGCCCGAACAGCACGAACGTGCCGGCGGCGAGCAGCCGGCGGTTGACGCTGACCGCGGTGCGGGCGGGCGTGACAGTGGCGAGCGCGGTCATCCGTTCCACCCTTTCGCGGCCGCTTCGATCCCCGCGGCCCGGGCCTGGCGGAGCCGGAACACCGCGCGGATCAGCGGTGGTGCCGCCACGAACAAGACGATCAGGCCCTGGATGACCTCGGTGATATCGACCGGGACCGACGTGGCGGCCTGCATCGTGGTGCTGCCCGCGTCCAGGGCGCCGAACAGCAGCCCCGCCAGCACCACGCCGAGCGGCCGGGCCCGGCCGAGCAACCCGACGGTGATGCCGTCGATGCCGTAGTTGCCGTAGCTCTGGAAGTTGAGGCTGTAGAAGGTGCCCTGGATGGTCACCGCGCCGCTGAGCCCGGCCAGGCCCCCGGCCAGCAGCATGGCCATGATCCAGGTTCGCGGCACGCTCATCCCAGCGGTGCGGGCCGCGTTCGGGTTGGCCCCGACGGTACGGAACTCGAATCCGGTGGTGCTGCGGGCCAGCAGCCACCACATGCCGGCCGCGGCCGCGAGCGCGATGAGGAACCCCACGCCGACCTGCGGCGGCGGCCCGCCGACGTGCGGCAGCTGGGCGTCGCTCGCGATGTCCGGGCTGATCAGGTTGGACTGGTGCGGCAGCTGCAGCGCCGTCGGTGTGCCGAGCAGGTAGGACAGCAGGTTGTACATCACGTAGTTGAGCATGATCGTGACGATCACCTCGTGCGCCCCGGTCCGCGCCTTGAGGAAGCCGACCACCCAGCCCAGCACCGCCCCGCCGGCGAAACCGCCGGCCAGGCAGACGATCGCATGGATGACCGGCGGCAGGCTGACCGCGAAGCCGAGGTAGGTGACCACGATCGCGCCGCCGATCCACTGGCTGGCCGCGCCGATGTTGAACAGGCCGGCCCGGAAGGACAGGGCAAACGACAGCCCGGTCAGGATCAGCGGGGTGGCCTGGGACGCGGTCTGCGACAGCGGGTAGAAGATGGCGCCCACCGAGCCGGTGCCGTTGAACGCCGCCGCGATCGTATGCGGATTGAAGATCGCGCCCTCGAACAGGGCCGAGTACGCGGCGGCGACCTCATCCCAGGCCGCCGCGATCGCGCTGCCCGGCGCGGAGAAGAAGCTCGCCCAGGCGTGCAGCACCGTGGTGTCGCTGAACGCGATGATGAGCCCGCCGACCACCAGGGCCAAGAAGATCGCCAGCGTCGTCACCACGGCCGGGCTGCCCTGGGTGACCGCGTCGATGATCATATGGTTCAGGCCCTGGCCCTTGGGCGGCCCGGCGCTGCCGTCCGCTGGGGAGGCTGACTGGGCCGTGACGGCTGCACCCGGGCCAGGGCTAGGACTAGCGGCGCCCGGGCCGGGGTTGGCGGCGCCCGGGCCGGATGCAGGCATCGGGCCCGAGGACGAGCCGCTGGCTTCCTCGGTCATTTCGGCTCCGCTCGCCCGTCCCGGCCGTCCCGGGACGCGTCGCCCGCCGGGTAACCGCCACCCGCTGGATCATTACCGCCAGCTGGGCCATCGCTGCCCGCCGGGCCATCGCTGCCCGCCGGGCCACCGCCGTCCGGGGGGTCGCCGCTGGCGGCCGGGTCGACGGCCACCGCCGGTTCCACGCCGAACGCCGGGTTACCGGCCTTCGTGACCGCCACCGGAGCCCCGTCGCTCCCGGCGGCGGCGTCCGCAGCCTCGATGCTGGCGCCCGCCATAAGCAGGCCGAGCTCGGCTACGGGCACGGTCGGCGGCCGGAAGCCAGTGATCTTCCCCTCGTACATGACCGCGATCCGGTCGGCCAGTGCATAGATCTCATCGAGCTCGGACGAGACGATGATCACCGCCACTCCCTGGTCGCGTTCTTCCACGATCCGGCGGTGCACGAACTCGATCGACCCGACGTCCAGACCCCGGGTGGGCTGGCTGGCCAGCAGCAGCCGGACCCGCCGGCCCACCTCGCGGGCGAGGATCACCTTCTGCTGGTTACCGCCGGACAGGGTGCCGACCGGGGTGTCGATTGAGGATGTCCGCACGTCGAACTCCGCGACGAGGCTTTTCGCGTGCTCGCGGATCGCCGGCAGGTCCATCGCGAGCCCCTTGGCGTACGGTGGGCGGTCGTAGGTGTCGAGGACCAGGTTGTCCGCGACCGAGAAGTTCGCGACGAGCCCGTCTTGCCGCCGGTCCTCGGGGATGTAGGCCACCCCGGCGCGCAGCCGGTCCCGGGGGCTGGCGTGGCTGATGTCCTTGCCGTCCAGGTGCACCGCCCCGGCCGCGGGCCGCAGCCCCATGAGCGCCTCGCAGAGCTCGGTCTGCCCGTTGCCCTGTACCCCGGCGATGCCGAGAATCTCCCCGGCCCGGACCTGGAGGGAGACACCGGCCACGGCGTTCCGGTTCTCGCCCACCTCGTACTGGGCATGCTCGGCCGGGACGGTCAGATCACTGAGGTCGAGTACGACCTCGCCGGGGCGGGCGGGCTCCTTGGTGACCCGCAGCTCTACCGGCCGGCCGACCATGAGCGCGGCCAGCTCGGCGTCGCTGGTGGTCGGCGGCCGCTCACCGACCACCCGGCCGCGGCGGATGACCGTGATCTGGTCGGCGATCGCCTGGACTTCCTTGAGCTTGTGCGAGATGAACACGATCGACCGGCCGCCCGCGCGCAGTTCGCGCATCACCCGGAACAGGTCCTCGGTCTCGCCGGGAGTGAGGACCGCGGTGGGCTCGTCCAGGATCAGCACGCTGGCCTGGCGCAACAGTGCCTTGATGATCTCTACCCGCTGCTGCACCCCCACCGGAAGGTCCTCGACCAGGGCATCGGGGTTGATCTGGAGCCCGTACCGCTCGGACAGCTCCTGCACCTGGCGCCGGGCCCGCCGCCGGTCGAGCAGGCCCAGCCCCCGGGTGGGCTCCACACCGAGCATGACGTTCTCGGCCACCGTGAACACCGGGACCAGCATGAAGTGCTGGTGGACCATGCCGATCCTGGCGTTGATCGCGTCCTTGGGCGAGCGGATCGCCACCGGCTTGCCGTCGATGCAGATTTCCCCCTCATCGGGCTGCACCAGCCCGTAGAGGATGTTCATCAGCGTGGTCTTGCCGGCCCCGTTCTCGCCGAGCAGGCCGCGGATCTCGCCCGCAGCGACAGCAAGATCGATGTGGTCGTTGGCCACGAGGCTGCCGAACCGCTTGGTAATGCCGCGCAGCTCAAGTTCCACGACCGTCCCTCTGCTGGTGCTCCCGCCGGCCGTGCCAGCCGGTGTCTCCTGCTGCCGCTCCGCCTGCCCGTGTGTACGCCCAGTGTGGCCTGGGCTGGGCTGGGCCGCTACCGCGGCCCAGCCCAGCCCGGAGACCCGTCATTCCGTGCTTGTTACACCGTGCGTGGCACAGCCCTGCGTGGCACGCCGCGGCTCATTACACCGGGCTCTTGGTGGCCGGCTTGATCTTCCCGCTGATGATCTCAGCCTTCAGTGTGTTGATCTCGGACTGCAGCGAGGCCGGGATCTTGCTGGCGAAGTCGTGGTACGGGGCGAGCGTGACGCCGTCGTTCGCCAGCGTGCCGATGTAGGTGCCGCCCTTGAACGTGCCGTTCGCCGCGGTCAGGACCGAGGTCTTCACCGCCGCCTGGATGCCCTTCTCCACGCTGGTGATGAAGTACTTGCAGTACTGGGCCGCGCTGACGCAGCCGTCGGTGTCCACCCACATCATGTTCACCTTTTGGGTGCCCGCCGCGGTGTCCGCGTCCTGCACGGCCTTGGCCGCGCCCAGGCCAACCCCGCCGGCGACCGGGAAGATGATGTCCGCGCCCTCGGTGATGAACTGCTGCGTGATCGTCTGGCCCATGGTCAGGTTGGTGAAGCTGTTGGTGAACTCGCCGCTCTGGGTCTGCTCGTTCCAGCCGAGCACGGTCACGTGCGTGTGGTGCTGGGAGTTGTAGTACTGCACGCCGTCCCAGAAGCCATCCATGTAGATCGTCACGGTGGGCAGCTTCTCGCCGCCGAACGTGGCGACCTTCCCGGTCTTCGTCATGCCCGCGGCCAGGTAACCGCCGAGGAACCCGTCCTGGACGGTGTCGAACACTAGCGAGTCGACGTTACCCGGCGGCGTCGATGCCGCTCCGGAGGAACTCGTCGGGCAGGACGCGGACGCGATAGCGCAGTCCACGATCGCGAACTTCGCGTTGGCGTTGGCGGAGGCGGCCGTTCCGGTCGCGGCGGCCATCAGGAACCCGACGGTGACGATGATCCCGCACTTCTCGCCGACGAACGCGGTGATGTTCGAGGCGTAGTCAGCGGACGAGGTGGACTGCAGGTACTTGACGGTGACCTTCGAGTCGGCGGCCGCCGCCTCCTGCATGCCCTGCCAGGAGGACGCGTTGAACGACTTGTCGTCGATGCCGCCGGTGTCGGTGACCATGCACCCGAGGAACGATGCCTTGGATCCGCTGCTCGAAGACTTGCTGCTGCTCGATGAGCTGCTCGCCGAGGACCCGGATTTGCTGCTGCTGCTACAGCCGGCAGCGACCAGCGCCAGCACGGCGATTGCTGCTGCGGCCCGGACGGTCTGTCTCACTGTTAACCTCCTGTTCGAGGGCGGCGGCTGCCGCCCTGCCCGGCCCGCCGGGCCCCCTCCACCGGAGCTGGTTAGAGGCAGGAAGAGTACTTCCGCCCCGCTCTGGGATGTCCGCAGGCTAGACCGGCGGAACTGTCCGGGGAAGGCGCACCGGCATGCCGCAGCCGTCCCGTTGCCAAATCGAAACCGGGTCCTCTCCGGCCGTGACCTGCCTGCCCAGTCCCCGGTCCCAGCCCTGCCCACACCCGGCCCGGTCCGCATTGGCACCGGGTGCCGATCCGACTGCGGACTGTGTTCCAACGCCTCCTCTGGCTCATCGGATCAGCCCGGACATCCTGGCGTGGCTCACGGCCCGGGCCGTCCATGGTCCCAGGCGCGCTCAGGCACCACAAGCCTCACTGGTCCCGCCAGCTAGCCGCGTCAACGAGGTGAATGAAGGTTCGGACCTGTCCTTACCGGGTCAATGTTTCATTCGCCCGCTGGTTACCCGGGGCGCAGCGGGGTGGTGGAGCCCCCGGCAGCCAGGATGGGGCATGGCCCGGCTGGGTAAATGCATGGGTGAAACATCCAGTCAGTCCTGAGTGACTCGATGTTTCAGCCATTCACTTGCGATGAACGGTGCCTGGGGCTGGCGGGGCGCACGGTACCTGTGGTGCGCGGCGGGCAGGAACCGGGCTGACGGAGTCGGCCGCCTGGGAACGGCTGGGGCGGGTGAGGCTCGCGGGACCTGGGAGCGCGATACGGCACAGGAGGGCGCCGGGGTGGACATCGACTGGCCGCGGTTGCGGGCGGCGGCCACGGAGGCCGCGACGCGGGCGTACGCCCCCTACTCACGGCTGCGCGTGGGCGCGGCCGGGCAGACCGCGGACGGCCGGGTGATCACCGGCTGCAACGTGGAGAACGCCTCCTACGGCCTTACTCTCTGCGCGGAGTGCGGGTTGGTCAGTGCGTTGCACGCGACCGGCGGCGGGACACTGGCCGCGGCTGCGCCGTGGTGGCCGGCGACGGCGCCCCGCTGGTGCCCTGCGGGCGGTGCCGGCAGCTGCTGCTGGAGGCGGGCGGGCCCGGACTGCTCCTGGACACCGCGGACGGACCCTGCGCGCTGGGCACTCTGCTGCCCGGGGCGTTTACCCCCGCCGACCTCGGCGCCCGGCGGGACCCCGATGCCTGACCCGGCCAGCACGCCTCCGGCCGCCGCCAGCCCGGCGGACCTGGACGGGGCTGGTGTGGGTGGGGCTGGTGCGGGGCCGGCGGGTGCCGGCGGGACTGGTGTGGGTGGGGCTGGTGTCGGGTCGGCGGGTGCCGGCGGGGCTGGTGTGGACGTGGCCGGGGCGGGGCTGGACGTGGTCGAGCTGATCATGGCCAAGCGGGACGGCCAGCCGCTGACCGACCAGCAGATCCGCTGGCTGTTCGAGGCTTACCTGCGTGGCGAGGTGGCGGACGAGCAGATGTCCGCGCTGCTGATGGCGATCTTCTTCCGCGGGCTGGACCAGGCCGAGCTGCGGACCTGGACCTCGGCCATGGTGGAGTCCGGGGAGCGGCTGGACCTCGCCACGGCCGGCCGGCCCACGGTGGACAAGCACTCCACCGGCGGGGTCGGCGACAAGGTCTCGCTCATCCTCGCGCCCCTGGTGGCGAGCTGCGGTGCGGCGGTCCCGCAGCTGTCCGGGCGGGGTCTCGGGCACACCGGCGGCACCCTGGACAAGCTGGAGGCGATTGCCGGGTGGCGGTCTTCGTTGCAGCCCGACGAGATGCTGGACGTGCTACGCCGCACCGGCTGTGTCATCTGCGCCGCGGGCCCGGGCCTGGCCCCCGCCGACCGGCGCCTCTACGCGCTGCGCGACGTCACCGGGACTGTCGAGTCCATCCCGCTCATCGCCAGCTCGATCATGTCCAAGAAGATCGCTGAGGGCACGGCGGCGCTGGTCCTGGACGTGAAGGTCGGCAGCGGGGCGTTCATGCGCGAGCATGCCGCGGCCCGGCAGCTGGCCCAGACCATGGTCACCCTCGGCGAGGAGCACGGGGTGCGCACCGCCGCGTTGCTGACCAGGATGGACACGCCGCTGGGCCGGGCGGTGGGCAACGCGGTCGAGGTCGCCGAAGCCGTGGCCACGCTGCGCGGCGAGGGGCCGCCGGACCTGGTCGAGGTGACGCTCGCGCTGGCCCGGGAGATGCTCCGGCTGGCTGGGATCGAGGCGGACCCGGCCGCCGCGCTGGCCGACGGCCGGGCGCTGGCGGCGTACCGGGCGATGATCACAGCGCAGGGCGGTGACCCGGACGCGCCGCTGCCCGTGGCCGGGCACACCCGGCAGCTGCTGCCCGCGCCCGCGTCCGGCTGGCTGCACCGGCTGGACGCGCGCAGCATCGGGGTCGCCGCCTGGCGGCTGGGCGCGGGCCGGGCCCGTAAGGAGGATCCGGTCAGCCCGTCCGCAGGCGTGATCTGCCTGGTCAAGCCGGGGGAGCGGGTCGAGCAGGGACAGCCCGTGGTGGAACTGCGCGCCGACGACGAGTCGCGGTTCGGCCGCGCCGCCGAGGCGCTCAGCGGCGCGATCACAGTCGGCGCCGAGCCGCCCGCCCCGCAGTCACCCGTGCTGGAACGGCTCGGCCAGTGAGCCGCGTGCCGGACCGGCCCGGCCAGTGCGGCACGGGCGGCCTCGGCACCGGCCCGGCCAGTGCCGCACGGGCCACCCCCACGCACCGGCCCGGTCTGTGACAATGGGCCCGTGTCGTTGACGCTCGATGAGATCAGGGCGGTGCCCAAGGTACTGCTGCACGACCACCTCGACGGCGGGCTGCGCGCCTCCACCGTGGTGGACCTCGCCCGGGAGATCGGCTACGACCAGCTCCCCTCGCAGGACGTGGCCGAGGTCGAGGCGTGGCTGCGCCGTGGCGCACACCGCGGCCATCTGAAGTTCTACCTGGACGCGTTCCAGCACACCGTGGCGGTGATGCAGACCCGCGAGGCGCTGATCCGGGTGGCCGCTGAGTGCGCGGAAGACCTGGCCGCCGACGGGGTGGTATACGCGGAGGTCCGGTTCGCCCCGGAACTGCACGTGGCCGGCGGGCTCACCCTGGAGCAGGTGGTCGCGGCGGTGCTGGAAGGGTTCCGGATCGGCAGCGCCGGGCGGGGCATCACGGTGTTCGCCCTGCTCACCGCGATGCGCACGGCCGCGCGCTCGCTGGAGATCGCCGAGCTGGCGGTGCGGCACCGGGACGAGGGCGTGGTCGGGTTCGATATCGCGGGCGCCGAGGCGGGCAGCCCGCCCACCCGGCACCTGGACGCGTTCCAGTATGTGGCGCGGGAGAACTTCCACATCACCATCCACGCTGGGGAAGGCTTCGGCCTGCCCTCCATCTGGGAGGCCCTGCAATGGTGCGGCGCCGAACGGCTCGGCCACGGGGTGCGGATCGTGGATGACATCCGGATCGGCGCCGATGGCCATGCTGTCCTGGGCCGGCTGGCCAGCTACGTCCGGGACCGGCGCATCCCGCTGGAAATGTGCCCCACGTCGAACGTGCAGACCGGGGCGGCCCCGTCCATCGAGGCCCACCCGATCGGGCTGCTCCGCCAGCTCTCGTTCCGGGTGACGGTCAATACGGACAACCGGCTGATGAGCGGGGTGACCCTGTCCTCGGAGTTCGCCGCCCTGGCCGCGGCGTTCGGCTACGGCTGGTCGGACATGGAGTGGCTCACCATCAACGCGATGAAGAGCGCGTTCGCGCACTTCGACCAGAGACTGCGGATCATCAACACGGTGATCAAGCCCGGGTTTGCCACCGCCCGCGCGGCAAGCGATGCTGTGGTGAGGGTGCAGGAGCGGAGGTAATCGCGGCGTGGACGGCAGGGCTGGCAACGGCGCAGGCAGCGGCACCGGGCGGGCCGTCACGG
Source organism: uncultured Actinomycetes bacterium (assembly GCA_963804455.1). Taxonomy (GTDB): domain Bacteria; phylum Actinomycetota; class Actinomycetes; order Streptosporangiales; family Streptosporangiaceae; genus RYN-230. The sequence goes on along the minus strand of CAWDRD010000019.1, from coordinate 121,738 downwards.
CGGAAGCCGAGGCGGCCGTGCTGGCGCCAGCGCCCTGGCCGGCGAGCTGGTGGCCTCGGACGCCGCGCTCCGCCAGGTGCTGCACGGGCTGCCCGGCGTGGATCAGGTCGGCGTGACGGAACGGGCCGCGGCCCTGGCCACCAGGTCCATCAAGCGGGAAGCCAAGCTCTGGGCGCTCGACGCCGCGGTCCGGATGGTGGACCTGACCACGCTGGAAGGGCGCCGACACCCCGGGCAAGGTCCGCGGCCTGTGCGCCAAGGCCCGCCAGCCTGACCCGGCGACCCGGAGGTGCCGCCGGTCGCCGCGGTCTGCGTTTATCCCGGACCTGGTCGCCGTGGCCCGCCGCGAACTGGCTGGCAGCCGGGTGGCGGTCGCCTCGGTAGCGACCGCGTTCCCGTCCGGGCGGGCCTCGCTCGCGGTCAAGCTGGCCGACGTTGCGGACGCAGTCGCCGCGGGCGCCGACGAGGTGGACATGGTCATCGACCGCGGGGCGTTCCTGGCCGGGCGGTACGGGCAGGTCTGCGAGGAAATCCGGGCGGTCCGCGAGGCGTGCCGGGGCGTGCACCTCAAGGTGATCCTGGAAACCGGGGAACTGGTCACCCTGGACAACGTGGCCCGGGCCTCGTGGCTGGCCATGCTGTCCGGCGCTGACTTCATCAAGACTTCCACGGGCAAGGTCTCGCCCGCGGCCACGCCTCCGGTCGCCCTGGTCATGCTGGGCGCGGTGGCGGACTTCGCCGCCGCCACCGGCAGGCAGGTCGGGGTGAAGGTGGCGGGCGGGGTGCGGACCGCCAAGGACGCCCTCCGCTACCTGGTGCTCGTCCGGGAAACGGCGGGCCCGGACTGGCTGACCCCGGCGCTGTTCCGGATCGGTGCCTCCAGCCTGCTCAACGACCTGCTCATGCAGCGCCGGAAGCAGCTCACCGGCAGCTATTCCGCTCCCAGCTACTTCACCCTGGACTGAGCCGGGGCGTGTGCTCTCGATAAGTAGTTCGGCTTTTACCCGTTATTGCTGGTGAAAGCCGAACTGCTCAGGCCAGTTCATGGTCAATGGGCACTCATTCGCCTGGCGATGGTGGGTTTTGGCAGGGGTTTAGGACACCTTTCTGGGCCGCCGCGTGTCCCCTGGGGCCCCGTACCCGGGTATTGGCTGCCCAGTATTCCGCTGCGTGCTGACCGCAATAGCCGTACTGGTGGCTACCTGGAGTTTCTGGCGGCTACCGGGACCTGAACTAGTTCCTTACGGGTTCGTTACACGACGAAGATTAAGAACCCCAGGCAGCTGGATAACAGATTTCCTACGGAGGGAGGCAGGCCGGGGAAACGGGCTGGAAAGGACACCAGGATGTCAGTAGGTCGGGGACGTGCCGGGCGGCGGTATCGATCGCCAGCGCGGAACAGGTTCATCGTTGTTTCCGTGGCTTTCGCCGCAGCCGTCGCGGTCGGGATCAGCGCGGCCGTGGCCCTCGGCGCGTTCGGGACCACCCAGGTTGCCCGCAGGACAGCGGCCACCGTCAACATGAATTGCACCCTCGTCGTGCCGGCCAACCCGCTGACCGCACAGGGGCTGGCCACGCCCTATCAGCTGACCGCCACCAACCCAGCTGATGGCCCGTGTAACGAGGCGAACGTCAACCAGTCCGCGTTCGTCCAGGCCGCGGTCGTCAACCCGGCCACGGGGCAGATCTCGGTGTACGACCCGCTGGTGGTCGACCAGGGCACGACCCCGGCCGTGGCCCCGGTGGTGCCTACCCTGCCCGCGGGCGGAGTGGTCGGGATCTGGTTCGGCTTCAACGGCAACACGCTCTCGTTCGCAGGCGCTGACCAGGTCGGGGCGACCGCCACCGCCACGGCTACCGCTGCCGCTACGCCGACGGCCACCGCGGCGGCGACCGCACCCGCTGCCGTGCCGACGGCTACTGGCACCCCGCTAGCCACGATGACGCCAGCGGCGACCGCCACACCCGCGGTCAGTGGGACGCCGGCGGTCACCGCGACCCCGGCGGCCACCGGCACGACTGCGGCTGCCCCCGCCACGACTGCGGCCGTCCCCGCCACGACTGCGGCCGTCCCCGGCACGACTGCGGCCGTCCCCGCTGCCCCGACCCCCACCGCCACGGGCCCGGCCACCATGGTCAACCCGTCGGTCAGCGCCGCCCCGTCAGCGACCGCCAGCACCGTCGCCAGCGGATCGGCCAGCACGCCCGCGGTGACCGGCACGACCCCGCCTGCGGCCACGGACAGCCCGGCGGCGTCCGGCACGCCTGACGCGATCCTGCAGGGAGCGAACTGCGTGGCGGGCGAGAACATCGTGGGCCAGGGCTTCTCCTCCTTCACCCAGGTCGCGGCGTGTAACGCGCCAGCGTTCTTCGCGGCGGCGAACACCGCGATCAGCCAGGGCCTGCTCACCGTGCCGAACCCCGGCACCGCCAAGGACGGCCAGCCGTGCGAGACCACGCGCAACTTCGCGGTCATCGACCAGGACCAGAGCGACAACGTCACCACGAAGTACCTGGCTCTGGGCAACGGGCAGATCGCACAGCAGACCGCGGCCAACACGGCTCAGCTGGCCGGCGCGACCTCGATCTTCAACGGCAGTGACAACGGGCTGATCGACTTCTTCGTCGATCCCGCGCTCGGCTGCACCCCGTGGACCGTGACCGACCTGGCCAACCCCGGCGTGCCCGCGACCGCCCTGCCGCTGGACGAACTCCAGGCGGCGGCGTTCGCCGGCAACAGCGGCGGCCCCGCGGCCCTCGTCCCGCTGAACGACCCGATGACGCTCGACAACAACGGCAACTTCAGCACTGACAAGACCAACGCCTACCGGTCCCTGATGGACCAGTCCGCCCTGCCAGCCGGGGAGACGCCCGCCGAGTACTGCGGGGACATGGAGAGCATCCAGGGCGTCCGGCTGCAGCAGGACGTCAACCTGCTGATCGGCCAGGCCAGCCCGCTCGCCACCGCCAGCAACCTGTTCACCTTCCTGGCCAGCCGGCTGCAGGCCTCGTTCGTCAACCTGAACTGCCAGAACTTCGGGTTGCAGAACGACGTGTCGATCACCATGAACGGGAACGGCGTGGCGGTCGCGGCGTGCTTCCTCCAGCAGGTCAACGCGGTCACCGCCGGGGCGGGCAACCCGACGGCCGGGATGACCATCTGCCCGGCCACGACCAGCTCGGCCACCCCCACGGCCAGCGTCAGCACATCGATGACCGCGAGCGCGACCCCGACGGCCAGCCTGTCCGCGACAGCCAGCGCGACACCGACGGCCAGTGTCTCCCCGACGGTCAGCCCGGTCGCGACGGCCAGCGTGACCCCCAGCACGGCGCGTACGCGCCACCACCACCGCGGCTAACTCAAGGCCCCCCTCATAGCCGCGGTTAAGAAAGCGGGCCCGCTCCGGCTCTAACGCCCCGGGGCGGGCCCGCTCCTTTGGCCGGAATGACCCCGGCCGGCTGGACGCGTCAGGCCCGCCGGTAGCGGAGTACCGCGATCGGGGTGAAGAGCACCAGCAGGATCCCGGACCACGCCAGCGCGAGGCCCACATCGGTGCTGCCCCCGCTGGTCAGCGACCGGACGGCGTCCACCATGGGGGTGATCGGCTGGTACTTGGAGAACGGCTGGAGCCAGCCCGGCATGGACGCCGCCGGGACGTAAGCGCTGGAGATGAAGGCGAACACGAACGCGATCAGCGACATGCCCTGGGCCGCCTGGGCGTTCGGCGCGAACAGGCCCATAACGATGAACACCACGGTGAAGACGACGCCGTAGACCAGGCACAGCGCGAGGGCCGAGAGCGCGCCGGCCAGGCTGCCAGTGAGCCGGAAGCCGAACGCGAAGCCCAGAGCCGCGGTGGTCAGGATGGACCAGGCGTTCGTCGCCGAGTCGGCGAGCGTCCGGCCCAGCACCAGCGACAGCCGCGGCACCGGCAGCGACAGCAGCCGGTCGGTGAAACCCGCGGCCCTGTCCTCGGCCACCGCGACGGCGATGCCGCCACCGGTGAACAACACGATCGTGGCGACGTAGGCCGGGACCAGGTAGTCCACGTAGCTCAGCGACCCGGCGTGGATGGCGCCGCCGAACACGTACCGGAAGCTGAACAGGAACATGCCGGACTGCACGATGGCCATGACGCTGAGGCCTGGAGTCCTGATGTACTTCACCAGCGCACGGCGGCCTACCTGCAGCGTCGCGCTGACGGTGCCGGGCGCATGGGCGGGCCGGCCGATGATCTGGGCCATGGTCATGACTGGTTCCTGTTCTGCTGCGCGTTCCTGTTCTGCTGCGGGTCCGGCTGCTCTGGTGGGCTGGGCTGCCCTTGCGAGCCGAGCTGCCCCTCTGGGCTGGGCTGCTCGCCGGTCAGCGTGCGGAAGACCTCGTCCAGCGTCGGCCGCCGCACCCCTATCTCCTCCACCGCGATGGCCGCATCCTGCAGGCGGCTGAGCGCCACGGCGAGCTCGGTTGCGCCGCTGGCGGCAGGAGCATGCACCCGCCGGCCGCCGGTCCAGCCGGGGCTCGGCGCCGGTGACCTGGTGCAGGATCTCGCTCACCGGCTCCAGCAGCGCGGCGTCCGCCACGGCCACCTCAATAACGTCTCCCCCGACGCTGGCCTTGAGCTCGCTCAGGGTGCCCGACGCGATGGCCCGCCCGTGGTCGATGACCACAACCTGATCGGCCAGCTCGTCGGCCTCCTCCAGGTAGTGCGTGGTGAGCAGGATGCTGGTGCCTGCGGCCGCGAGGCCGCGCACCGCATCCCACACCTCGCGGCGTCCGGCCGGGTCCAGCCCGGTGGTCGGCTCATCGAGCAGCAGCAGTGGCGGTGTCCCGACCAGGCTCGCGCCCAGGTCCAGCCGGCGCCGCTGGCCGCCGGAGTACGTGCCGGATCGCCGGTCCGCGACCGCCTCGAGGCCCAGCTGGCCGATGACCGCGGTGGCGGCCTGCTGCGCCGCGCGACGGCCGTGACCGAAAAGCCGGGCCGTCATTTCCAGGTTCTCCCGGCCGGTCATAGCCGGCTCGACGGCGGCGAACTGGCCGGCCAGGCCGATGTTCCTCCGTACGCCGGCCGCGTCCCGGACGACATCATGGCCGAGCACCCGTAGCTCGCCGCCGCTGGGCGGCAGGAGCGTGGCGACGGTGCGGACGAATGTCGTCTTCCCAGCGCCGTTGGGTCCGAGCACGGCGAGCACTTTGCCGGGCGGGGCGGTCAGGTCCAGCCCGTCCAGCGCCACGACCTTGCCGAACCGCACGGTCAGGCCGCGCGCCTCCAGCAGCGGTGCGCCCTGCGGCGCCGGCCCCGGCGGGGAGCTGGTCTTGACGATCGAGTCGGTAGGCATCTCGTCTCCTTCCCTGGCGTTCCCCGGCCCGATGCCAGGCCGCGCCAGCGGCGTAAACGAGATATTACTCAAACGTCTAGTTTCTAGGCAACTATCTTCTGAGAACTAGTCTCTCATGGACTAAGAGGTTTGCACCAACGGTTACTAGTGCGGGTGAAACTAGTAAGGTGGCGGTATGGACGCCGAGTTCCGTCCGTCGCCGCTGGCCATGGCCGTACTGAGCCTGCTTCACGCCGCGCCCCTGCATCCGTACGCCATGCAGCGGCTGATCAAGCTGTGGGGCAAGGACCGGGTGGTCAACGTCGGCCAGCGGGCGAACCTCTACAAAACGATCAGGCGCCTGCAGGACGCCGGGCTGGTCGCGGTCCGGCAGATCGAGCGTGACCAGCGCTATCCCGAGCGGACCGTCTATGAGCTGACCGACGCTGGCCGGGCCGCGACGTTGAGCTGGATCGAGGACATGGTGGCGCGGCCGCGCAATGAGTTCCCGCAGTTCCCCGCGGCCCTGTCGTTCGTGATGATCCTCGGCCCGCAGCAGGCGCTGGCCGCGTTGGAGCAGCGCGCGACGGCACTGACCGCCACCCTGGCCGAGCTGGACGCCACCCTGCAGCAGTACGCGGCCACGCTGCCCAGGGTGACGCTCATGGATGACGAGTACCAGCGCGCGATAACCGCCGCCGAGCTCGCCTGGCTCACCGGCGTCATCGAGGACCTGCGTACTGGCGCGCTGACCTGGAACTACGAGATGTTCGCCGAGCTAGCCGCGAATATGCCGGGCACCGATGTGGTCGAAGGCGCGGACTGACGCCTCCTGGCCGGGCCCAGCGCCGAAGCCCTCGGGACGGCCGGGGACGAGCGGCCCGGGTTCGAGACGGCTGGGACTGGCAGTTTCGGCCCGGGTCCCGGCCGGGCTGGTGCTTTCCCGGCGGGCAGCCTCGTTGCCGTCCGCCGGGGCCGGGGCCGGGGCTGGGTCGGCGGCTTCGCTCACCGGCTGCACCGACAGTCCGGCCCGGTCGACCAGGAAATGCCAGCCGTGGGCCACGTCCCTGTCCCCGGCCTGGGCGGCTGCGACCCGCACCACGGCGATGAGCTTCCGCACCGCGAAGTCCACGGTTTCGGCGTCGATGACCATCGAGGCCACCACCCGGCCCTGCGCGAGCGAGGCGGTCAGGTCCATGTCCGCGACGCTCGGGTCGGTCTCCTCGATCCCAGCCAGGGCGTAAGCGAGCGCATCGAAACGAGGCCCGTCGAGGGGTCCGCTGCCCTGAACCCTCATCTCACCGTGGAATCTCATCACTGCGTACCTCGTTCATCCAGTACACGCTGAACTCGTGCCAGGCCGAACCCGTGCCCGCTCAACCACTTGCTCGCTGCCCGGCAAGTGCCCCGCACCGGGCACATGCCGCAGATTTCGCCGCGTACTGGTCTCCGGGTGGCGTGAGGCGCAATGGTCTTGCGGAGGATGCTAGCTCACCCACCCATCCCTGATCCTGCAGCTTGGCGAACCGCGTCCGGCCTGATGTTCATTCGTGTTCAGTTGCGGAGATTATTGACCGGGTTAGCCGGGCAGCTGGGCGGGCGGGAAGCAGACCTGCACCTCGAGGCCGCCGCCGGGCCGGGGGCGGGCGCGCACCCGAGCGCCGTGGGCGTCAGTGATGGCCGCGACGATGGACAGGCCCAGGCCTGATCCGTCCCGGCTGCCCGTCCGCTCATGGCCCAGCCGCTGGAACGGGCCGAACAGCCGGCCGAGTTCGGCGGCGGGCACCTCCGGCCCGGTGTTGACTACCGACAGGACCACACCGTCGGGGTTGCTCCAGGTCCGTACCTCGGCCCAGCCGCCCGGCAGGTTGTGCCGTAGCGCGTTGTCCACCAGGTTGGCCGCGAGCCGCTCGGCCAGGCCCTGGTCGCCGAGCACCAGGGCCGGGCCCAGCTCGGCGCTGAGGCGCAGGCCCCGGTGCTGCGCTTCGGCGTCGCGGGTAGCCAGCACCCCCGCTGCGGTCGCGCCGAGGTCGACCAGTTCCCGCCGGTCCAGGCCGCGCTGGCTGCGGGCCAGCGTGAGCAGGGCCTCGATCAGCCGATCCTGCTCCGCGCCAGCGGCCAGCACCCGCTCGCACGTGGCTTGCAGCGCGCTGACTGACGGGGCCGGGTCGGCCAGCGCGACCTCGACCAGCGTCCGCTGCCGGGCCAGCGGGGTGCGTAGCTCGTGCGAGGCATTGGCCACGAACTGGCGCTGCGCCGCGAACGCCCGTTCCAGGCGGCCCAGCAGCTCGTCGAAGGTGTTGCCCAGTTCCTTGAGCTCGTCGTCCGGTCCGTCGAGGGCCAGCCGCGCGTTCAGGTTGCTGGCCGAGATGTTCCGGGCCGCCGTGGTGATCGTGCGCAGCGGGCGCAGCACCCGGCCCGCCACCAGCCAGCCCAGGCCGCTGGCCAGCACCGCCATGATGGCCAGGGCGATCCCGGACTCCACCAGCAGCGTGTTCAGCTCGGCGTTGCTGGACGCGGTGGCCTGGGTCTGCAGCAGCTGCTGCATCTGCTGCTGGCCGGGCAGCGTGGGAGCGAGCCCGCTGCTCCTGATCACCACGGCCGTGGCCTGGTGGCTGAACGGGCCGGTGCGCACCAGGACGTACGTGATGGCCAGCAGGGCCGCGCCGCAGGCCAGGAACAGGCCGCTGTAGAGCAGGGTCAGGCGCAGCCGTACGGTATGCCCGGGCAGGCTGAACTGGCCGCCGGGTTCGCGGGACAGGGGCATCATCAACCTCCGGGGGGCCCGGCGATCCGGTATCCGGCCTGGGCGACGGTCTCGATGACCGGGGGATCGCCCAGCTTGCGGCGCAGCCGGCTGATCGTCACCTTGACCGCGGTAGTGAACGGGTCGGCCATTTCGTCCCAGACTCGCTCCAGCAGCTCCTCGGCGGGCACCACCCGGCCCTCGGCCGCGAGCAGCAGCTCCAGCACCCCGAACTCCTTCGGGCCCAGGTCGAGTTCCTGGCCGCCGCGGCAGGCCCGCCGGTGCGCGCTGTCCAGCGTCAGCGAGCCGCGGCGGAGCACCGGCGGCAGCGCGGGCTGGGCGCGCCGCTGCAGCGCCCGGATCCGGGCCACCAGCTCGGCGAACGCGAACGGCTTGGGCAGGTAGTCGTCCGCGCCCAGGCCGAGGCCGTCCACCCGGTCCTCGATCGTGGCGGCGGCGGTCAGCATGAGCACCCGGCTCCGGCACCGGGCCGCGACGAGCTCGCTGCACACGTCGTCGCCGTGCAGGCCGGGCAGGTCGCGGTCGAGCACGATCACGTCGTAGCTGGTGTCCAGGGCCCGCTCCAGCCCGGCCGGGCCGTCCAGCGCGAGGTCGACGGCCATGTGCTCGCGGCGCAGCCCGACGCCGATCGTCGTGGCCAGTTCCTCGTCATCCTCGATCAGCAGAACGCGCACCCGCCGCTCCTTCCTGCTGGCCCGCTGCCTGGCAGGCGCCCTGCCGCTGGGCTGGCGCCCTGCCGCTGGCTGGCCCGCCGCTGGGCTGGCCCCGTGGCTCGCCCAGCAGCCAGCCGGGCGCCCTCACCAGCATGCGCCCGTGCCGGTTGCAGCCCGGTTACAGCGACCACGGGCCCAGGTCACCAGCTGCGTAACCGCGCTGCAACCGGCTGCGCCGTAGACCTTCCTCAGCAGATCCACTGACGCTGAGGAGCACACGTGTTCTTCCTAACGTACCTGCGGCGCGAGCTGCGCCGGCGGATGCGCCAGGCCACTTTGATCGCGCTCGGCCTGGCCCTGGGCATCGGCCTGGTGATCACCGTCAGCGCCACGTCCGCGGGGGTGAAAGCGGCCGAGGCCAGCGTGCTGAAATCGCTGTACGGCGTGGGCACTGACCTGACCGTGAGCAAGGCGGCCGCGCCACCGGGGCCCACCAGTTCCGGCAGGCCCCCGCCCGGCGCGATCACCTTCGGCCCGCAGGGCGCGTGCGAGTTCACCGCCCAGGACCAGTGCAAGAACGTGGCCGGGCAGACTGTAGACCTGCTCCGCACCCCCGCCCTGAGCACGCTGAGCACGGCGTCGGTGGCGGCAGTGGCGAAGCTGCACGACGTGACCTCCGCCGCGGGCGGCCTGCTGCTCAACGACACCCGGCAGCACTTCCCTAAAGCGTCGCCGGGCAGCTCAGCCGCTGGCCCTGGCGCGTTTCCCGGCGGCCTGCAGCCGCCCACTGCGGTCAGCGTGGACGGCGTGGACCTGCGCCATCCATCCGTCGGCCCGCTCGCGGCCGGCACCCCCAGCGCGGGCCGTAGCTTCACCGCAGCGGACGCCACCGCGGACGTGGCCATACTGGACTCGAACTACGCCACCGCCAACAAGCTCATCGTCGGGTCCACGGTCACGATCGCCAGCACCCCGTTCACGGCGATCGGGATCGTCCGCCAGCCGCAGGGCAGCAACCCGCCGGACGTCTACCTCCCGCTGGCCCGGGCCCAGGCCCTGGCCACGAACGACGACGGGAAAGCCCTGACCGGCCAGGTGGACACGATCTACGTGTCGGCGGCCAGCGCCGCTGACATCCCGGCGGTGCAGCAGGAGATCTCCCGGCTGCTGCCGTCGGCCACCGTCACCAGCTCTGCCAGCCTGGCCAGCCAGGTGACCGGGTCGGTGGCCAGCACCGCCAAGCTCGCCAGCAACCTGGGCCGGTGGCTGGCGATCCTGGTGCTGATCGCCGCGTTCGCGGTGGCGTCGCTGCTGACGCTGGCCGCGGTGGCCCGCCGGATCCCGGAGTTCGGCACGCTGAAGGCGCTGGGCTGGCGGAGTCGGCGGATCATCGGCCAGGTCATGGGGGAGTCGGTGGTCATCGGGATCGTCGGCGGCATCGGCGGCGTGGCCCTGGGCTACGGCGGCGCGGCGGTGATCACGGCGCTGGCGCCGAAACTGACCGCCACCATCCCGAACACGCCCGGCGCACCAGCCGGACCTGGGCTGACCATCGTCCGCAACGGTGTCGCCCAGCACCTGGGCCCCAGCAGCACGCACACCGTGGGCGTGCACCTGACCGCGCCGGTCACCCCGGCCGTGCTGTGGCTCGCGATCGGGCTGGCGGTGATCGGCGGGCTGCTGGCCGGATCGTTCGGCAGCTGGCGCGCGGCCCGGCTGCGCCCAGCGGCCGCGCTGGGCCAGGTCGCGTGAGTCAGTCCCGTCAGGTGAGTTGAGGAGGTATGTCATGTACACGTTGACCGGGGTCACCCGGAGCTATCAGAAAGGGAATCGGACGGTCACCGCGCTGGACGCGGTGGACCTATCGATCTCCGATGGCGAGTGGCTGGCCGTGCAGGGCCGGACCGGGCACGGCAAGACCACGCTGCTCCAGCTGCTCGGCGGCCTGGACCGGCCCACCTCCGGGTCGGTCGACTTCGACGGCACCAACCTGGCCCGGATCAGGGAAACCGCGCTGACCCGGCTGCGGGCGGTCTCGATCGGGTTCATCTTCCAGACCTTCAACCTCATCCCCACCCTGTCCGCCGCGGACAACGTGGAGGCGGCGCTGATCCCGCTGCGGCTGGCGCCAGCCGCCCGGCGCGGGCGGGTGGCGGCGGCCCTGGACAGCGTCGGCCTGGCCAACCGGGCCCGGCACCGGCCCGGTGAGCTGTCCGGTGGCCAGCAGCAGCGGGTGGCGATCGCCCGCGCCCTGGTCAAGGAACCCACCGTGCTGCTTGCCGACGAGCCCACGGGCAACCTGGACGAGGACACCCGGGACGACATCATCTCGCTGCTCGAATCGCTCTGGCGGGAGCGCGGGCTGACCCTGATCCTGGTCACTCACGACTCCCAGGTGGCCCGCCGGGCGCAGCGGATCGGCGTGATGACCAACGGCCGGCTGGCCATCAAGCAGGACACGAGGAGGGCCGCACCGTGAACCAGGACCAGTGGCAGCCCACCCCGGATGACCAGGATGCGTGGCCGGGGGACATCCAGGCAGCAGACCTGGGGGACCAGGATCGGCGGCCCTGGGGCGGGCCGCTGGCGGGCCCGGCTGACGATGGGCCACCGCCCGGTGATCCATGGCGGCCGGATCTGCGCGAGGCTGGCCCACCGGGCGGCGGGGAGCCGCGGCCAGCCCGGCGCGGGGGGCGCCTGGCCGCGGTGGCGGTGCTGGCCGCAGCGGCCGGAGCTGCGGTCGCGCTGTTCATCGCGCAGGGCACCGCGGCCCCGCCTGCCTCGTCGCCGGCCGCCTCGCCCAGTGTGGGCGGGCCCGGGAGCCTCGGCGCGCCCACCGGGCTTCCCGCCGGGATGGGGAACGGCAACCTGCAGATCATGCTGGCCGGCCGGGTCAGCGCGGTGAGCAGCACGTCGATCACGATCGGCGGCGGCGCCCGGAGCACGACCGGCGAGATCACCTCAGCGACCCGGGTGACCGGGCGGGTGACCCAGGTCAACGGGATCAAGGTGGGCGACCTGGTGACAGCGCAGCTGACCCAGCGCAACGGTGCCCTAGCCGTGACCGCGATCCAGGACCCAGCCCAGCTACCCGCGGCCGGCGGGGCTGACCCGCCGAGCCGGGCCACGGTCACCGCCCGCAGGAACGGGATGTCCCCCGCGGCCGCGGTGCTGTCCACCCACTGGTCCACCGCCCCGGTCAGCGGCAGCGCCCGGAGTATGGGATCGGCAATGGCCGCGCGCAGCGCGTCAGCGAACCGGCCACCGCCGAGTACCAGGTAGGGCCGCCGGTAAAACGGCCCCACCTGGGTGGCCAGCGGCTCGGTCAGCGCCAGCTCGTTATGCGCCCGTGCCGCGGCCGTCAGGGCCCGGCCCAGCTGCTGCTGCCGGGTCCGCCAGTCCGCCGCGGACAGCGCCGCCGCCAGCGGCGGCCCCACCGTGGCACCTGCCACGGACCGGGCAAAAGCCGTGCCGAGCCATTTGCTGTACGGCGGGTAGCAGCGGTCCATCAGCAGGCACAACCGCATCAGGTCGCGGGCCAGCCGGCCCGCGACCACCGCTGATCCCAGCTCGTCACCGGCCTCGCCGCAACGGCCGGTGAACGGTTCTTCCTCGCTGATCCGGCTCCACTGGCAGGCCAGGACGTAACACCAGATGTCGCGGGGATACCAGGCCAGCCGGTCGGGCCGGCCGAGACCGCCCAGCCCGTCGTGGAACACCGCGCCGCCGGTGACCTCGGCCAGCCGCTGGGCCGGGGTGGCCAGCCAGTCCGCCGTGGCGATCCTGGCCCGCGGATCGAATCCCAGGCGCTCCCGCAGCCACTGGCCGAGCGGCAGCACCCGCACCTGAGAGCGGGCCGCGCCGGGCGGCTCGCCGGTCAGCGCGAACCGGGTCGGGTAACCACGGAACGTGCCGGGCAGCCGGGCCCCGAGCAGCTCACGGACCGAGGCCGCCGCGCTGGCGTCGGCATCGCCGAGGAACACCTGCAGCCGGGGGCCCCAGTCGTGGTCGGTGGAGCGGGCCGAATCGAAGCCGAGCACCTCCGAGCCCGGCCCGAGCAGCGCCGCGGAATAACGCAGCCCAGCGGCACCTGCCTCCAGCAGCGGCCGGACCACCTCGGCGTAGAACTCCCGCGCCAGCTCCAGCCCTGGGACGAACGTCGGCGTCATGCCGCCGATCCTGCCCGGCCCGGCCCTGCCCGGCAGCTGATTTACCACCCGGTGGCGCCGCGGGGAGTTCCGGCTGGCCGGGGGAGTTCCGGCTGGCCGGGGGAGTTCCGGCTGGCCGGGGGAGTTCCGGCTGGGCCGGGCCGGGATGACCTGCTGGGGCGCGGGCCGGAGCGCCGACGGATGAGGAGGTGGGTGAAACTTTGACCACGTCAGGACAGGGTGGTTGAAACATCTACCCGGTTGACCGGCTCGCTGGCTGGCTCTGGTGAGGCATATGGTGCCCCTGCGGCAGGGCGGCGGCAGACGGCAGGCAGCAGGCGTGGAGCGGGAGATGACCGGGTGACTCGGCTGGTGGACGGGAAGGCGATGGCGGGCGCGGTACTGGAGCAGGCGGCCTCATCCACGGCGGACCTGCGCGGCCAGGGCATCAGCCCGGCGCTGGCGGTGCTGGTTGCCACCGACGATGAGGCCACCGCCTGGTACGTGCGGTCCATCCAGCGGGCCGCGGCCACGGCCGGGGTCAGCTGCCAGGTGCATCAGCTGCCCGGGACCGCTAGGGCCGCGGAGATCACCGGCGCGCTGCGCGGGCTGTCCGCGGACCCGGCCGTGCACGGAATCATCTGCCAGACGCCGTTGCCGCCCGGGATCAGCCTGGCCACCGCAGGCGCGGCCATCGCGGCCGGGAAGGATGTGGACGGGGCCAACCCGGCCTCGCTCGGCCGCCTCGCGGCCGGGCTGCCCGGTGCGTTCCCGCCCGCCACCGCAGCGGCAGTGCTGGAGATCCTGCGCCAGGAACAGATTCCGCTGAGCGGCAGCCGGGCCGTGGTCGTGGGCCGGTCCACCGTCGTGGGCAAGCCGGTGGCGCTGCTGCTGCTGGCCGCGGACGCCACCGTCACCGTGTGCCACTCGCGGACCCTCGACCTGGCCGCGGTGTGCCGCACGGCCGACGTGCTGGTGGTAGCGGTGGGCCGGGCCAGGATGATCGGGGCCAGCTACGTCGCGCCGGGTGCCGTGGTGATCGATGCTGGCACCAACCCGGTCGACGGCGGCCTGGTCGGCGACGTGGACACGGCCGCGGTGGAGGACCTGGCCTCGGTGCTCACCCCGGTTCCGGGAGGCGTCGGCGCGGTGACTACCGCGGTGCTGATTCTGCACACGGTGCGGGCGGCCCAGCACCAGGCCGACGGTGCTGGCCGGACCGGGACCCAGCCTGAACCGGGAATGACCGGGGAGGGCGTCGAACCAGGCCACGGCGGCGGCGCAGATAAAGATCGTCTTGCGCCCGAACTGGTCGCTCAGCCTGCCTGCCACCGGCATCGCCAGCACCTGGGCCAGGCTGTAGGTGGTAATGGTCCAGCCCGCCCAGTTGATCCGGGTATGCAGCTCATGCTGGATCGAGGGCAGGGCAGTGGCCACGATCGTCTGGTCCACGGCGACCATGAACAGGGCCACCGACACGGTGGCGAAGATGAGGATCTTGTGTGTGCCGTATCCAGCGGGTGGCGCTACCGGGTTTGCGGTCGGTGCTGGCTGGTCGGCATCATGGCTGAGTGTCACGAGGTCTGGCCAGGATCGGCCGCGTAGCGTCCCGCGCGGTGCCATGGACGTCCCGGTGAAGCCCCAGCGGGGGACGGAGGTGCAGAGTGGTCCCTGGCAGCCATGAGACCAGTAAAGCCGATTGCTTGCCAGCAAGCAATGCGCGGGTGGCGCATGCTGCAAGTAGCGGGTACTGACTATGGCGGGTGCTGATTATGGCGGGTGCTGATTATGGAGGTCACGGATGCTGGATGTGGAGTCGGCGACGCACCTGCGTGGCGTAGTCAGCCGGATTGCCCGCCGGCTGAACGCATCAGCGACGTCCGAGGGCCTCACCCCGACCCAGGCCTCCGTGCTCGGCCTGATTGCGGCGCGGGGGCCGCTGGGCCTCACCCAGCTGGCTGAGCTCGAGGGGCTGAACCCGACGATGCTGTCCCGGGTGGTGAGTGCGCTCACCGCGGCCGAGCTGATCGTGCGGACCCCGGATCCGGCCGATCTCCGCGCCCTGCAGGTGGTGGCGACCCCGGAAGGAGCACGCGTGCACGAGCGCATCAAGAGCGTCCGGGCCCAGGTCGTCTCCGATTCGGCCGCGCAGCTTCCGGAGGAGCAGGTCCAGGCGCTGATACAGGCACTGCCGGCCCTGGACGCCCTGGCCGAGCAGCTCGCCCGGCCGCCAGCCGGGCGCCCGCAGCCCGCACGGTCCGCCGGGCGTTAACGCAAAGAAGCGGAGGTCCAGCGGCATATGGTCGGCTCATCACCGCTGGCCGGGCAGGCCTGGGAGTACGCGCCCGCGCCCGAGTCGGCGGACATCGTGACGATCGCGCCCAGCTACGGCCTGTTCATCGGCGGGCGAGTTCGCCCCGGCCGCGGACGGGGCGCAGTTCAGCACGGTCAACCCGGCGACCGAGGAGCCGCTGGCCCAGGTCGCCCAGGCCGGCGAGGCGGACGTGGACCGCGCGGTCGCCGCGGCCCGCGCGGCCTACGACGGGTGCCTGGGGCGCCATGCCCGGCCGGGAGCGGGCCAAGTACCTGTACCGGATCGCCCGGGTCATCCAGGAGCGGGCCCGCGAGTTCGCCGTGCTGGAGAGCCTGGACAACGGCAAGCCGATCAGGGAGTCCCGGGACGTGGACGTCCCGCTGGCCGCCGCGCACTTCTTCTACTACGCGGGCTGGGCGGACAAGCTGGAGCACGCCGGGTTCGGCCCGGCGCCCGCGGCCGCTCGGCGTGGCCGGGCCAGGTCATCCCGTGGAACTTCCCGCTGCTGATGGCGGCCTGGAAGCTGGCGCCCGCGCTGGCCGCCGGCAACACCTGCGTGCTCAAGCCGGCCGAGACCACCCCGCTGACCGCGCTGCTGCTGGCCGAGGTCATCCAGCAGGCCGGACCTGCCGCCGGGCACGGTCAACATCCTCGACCGGCGACGGCGCGCACCGGCGCGGCCCTGGTCGGCGCACCCGGGCGTGGACAAGATCGCGTTCACCGGCTCCACCGAGGTCGGCAAGCAGATCCAGCGCGCGGTCGCCGGCACCGGCAAGAAGCTCACCCTGGAACTGGGCGGCAAGGCCGCCAACATCGTGTTCGACGACGCGCCGCTCGACCAGGCGGTCGAGGGCATCGTCAACGGCATCTTCTTCAACCAGGGCCACGTGTGCTGCGCCGGGTCCCGGCTGCTGGTCCAGGAGTCGGTCGCCGACACCGTGCTGGACCGGCTGAAGCGGCGGCTCGGCACGCTGCGGCTCGGCGACCCGCTGGACAAGAACACCGACATCGGCGCGATCAACTCGCGGCAGCAGCTCGACAAGATCACCGAGCTGTCCGCGGCGGGCGAGGCCGGAGGGCGCGCGAGCGCTGGTCGCCGCCGTGCCCGCTGCCGGACCGGGGCTACTGGTTCCCGCCCACGGTGTTCACCGGGGTCAGCCAGTCGCACCGGATCGCCCAGGAGGAGATCTTCGGGCCGGTGCTGTCCGTGCTCACCTTCCGCACCCCGGACGAGGCCGTGGCCAAGGCCAACAACACCCCGTACGGGCTGTCCGCGGGCGTCTGGACCGAGAAGGGCAGCCGGATCTTCTGGATGGCGCAGCGGCTGCGGGCCGGGGTGGTCTGGGCCAACACCTACAACCGGTTCGACCCGGCCAGCCCGTTCGGCGGCTACCGGGAGTCCGGGTTCGGCCGCGAGGGCGGCCGGCACGGGCCTGGCCGCGTACCTCGATGTCTGACCGCCAGAGCAAGGCCATGCCCGCCCCAACGAACACCACCGCCCCGGCTGACCGACCGCGGCCGGGCGGGCCGCGGCTGGCGGTCCGCAAGACGTACAAGCTGTTCATCGGCGGTGCGTTCCCGCGCTCGGAGTCGGGCCGGTCCTACCCGGTGACCAGGCGCCGACGGCACGCTGCTGGCGTACGCGGCGCTGGCCTCGCGCAAGGACGCGCGGGACGCGGTCGCGGCGGCCGCGGAAGGCGTTCGGCGGCTGGTCCGGGGCGACCGCCTACAACCGCGGCCAGGTCCTGTACCGGGTCGCCGAGACTGCTCGAAGGCCGGGCGGAGCAGTTCGCCGACGAAGGGGTTCGTTGCGGCGAATCAGCACCGGGCGGAGGCCGCGCAGCAGGTCGCCGGCGGCGATCGACCGGTGGGTCTGGTACGCGGGCTGGCCGGACAAGGTCGCCCAGATCGCCGGGGCGGCGCCAACCCCGTGGCCGGGCCGTACTTCAACGTCAGCGTGCCGGAGCCGACCGGGGTGGTCGCGGTGATCGCCCCGCCCGGGGCCGGGCCTGCTCGGCCTGGTCAGCGTGCTCGCGCCGGTCATCGCCACCGGCAACACCGCGGTCGTGGTGGCCAGCGGGCGGGCCGCCGCTGCCCGCGATCACCCTGGCCGAGGTGCTGGCCACCTCGGACGTGCCGCGGCGGCGTGGTGAACGTGCTGACCGGGCGGGTGGCCGAGCTGGCCCCGGTGCTCGCCGCGCACATGGACGTGAACGCGATCGACCTGACCGGGGTGGACTCGGCGGACCGGGCGGACCTGGAGCGGCTGGCGGCGGACAACGTGAAGCGGGTCGTCGGCCCGGCCCGGCCGAGGACTGGGCGGCCCCGGCGGACCCGCGCCGGATGCTGGCCTTCCTGGAGACTCAAGACCGTCTGGCACCCGATCGGGATCTAGCCGGGGCTAGCCCAGGTAGTTGACGGTGGCGAGCACGCTCGGGTCGCCGCACTCGTGGTGGCCGGGCAGCCCGATGCCATCCTTCGCCTCGGTGTCCTGCAGGCAGGCGAAGGCATCCCAGTTGTAGGAGTTGTTGCCCACCTGGAACGAGTAGCTGATCGTCAGCTGGAACTCGGTGCCGGAGACTCGCTGTGACGTGCTGATCTGCGGGTTGCCCGCGTTCAGTTGCCACGATCTCGGCGCGGGGGGCGTGTTGCTGCCGGGGGAGGTGGCGACGCCGAGGTAGAAATACCACCGCTTCGCGATCTCCGTGCGCAGCGCCGAGGCCGGCAGGTACTCGCGGATCACCGTGGTCTGATGGCAGACCGGCTGGCTGCAGCTCCGCCCCGGGCTGAACACCTGGCGGGGCCAGACGTAGATGGTCCTGGCCGGGGAGGTGGCCACCGGGGCCGTGGCGGTGCTGTCCGGGAACAGCTCGACCTTGTACTGGGTGGCGACGCTGGGGGTCACCGTGAAGGTGTACCTGGCCGTCCGCTTGTGCGGCTGCAGGATGACCGAGCCGTCCCGGGCTGGCGCACGGGTGAACGGGAACGGCTGGGCGAACAGTTCGGCGACCTCGCCGCTGGTCACGTCCTTGATCCGGGCGGACAGCTGGGCGCTGGCGAACTGGCCGTCGTGGTACTCCACCGACACGTCGCCGCTGACGACCGTGTTGCCCGACGCGGCGGTCAGTGGGAACCGGCCCAGCGGGTGCGGCCGGGACGACAGCAGGACCGCGCTGATGCTGCCCGCCGCCACCAGGACGGCCGCCGCGGCAAGCGAGACCAGGACACGCTGCCGCCGGCGGCGGGCGGGCCGGGTCCCGCTGCCGTCCCCGGGCGGTCTGGCGGGCGGCGGTCCGGCAGGCCCGGGACCGGCTGGCCCGCGGGGGACCGGCGCCTCCCCGGTTGGCGCCTCCCCGGTTGGCGCCTCCCCGGTTGGCGCCTCCCCGGTTGGCGCGTCTGCGATCCGGCCGGAGGGGGCGGCCAGCCGGGTCGCGGCGTGCTCCGCGGCGGGCGGGTCCCGGTCCGGCCCGCTGACGGCCGGGCTGGCCTCGGGACCGACGTCATAAACCTCGGGACCGGTGTCATAGGGGGCCAGGCCGAACGCCACCCGGAGTGCATCAGCGAAGTCCCGGCAGCTGGGATAACGATCACCCGGCGCCTTGGCCAGTGCCCGGGCCAAGACCTGGTCCGCGGCGGCCGGCAGGTCCGGCCGCCGGGACGTCAGAGCCGGCGGCGGCTGCGACAGCTGCGCATACAGCACCGCCGCGGTCTCGTCCGCCTGGAACGGCGGCGCGCCGGTCAGCAACTCGAACGCGGAGCACGCCAGCGCGTACTGATCGGTGCGCCCGTCCACCAGCTTGCCCGCGATCTGCTCCGGGGAGACGTACTCCAGCGTCCCCATGAACTGCCCGGTCGCGGTCAGCCGGGCCGATGCGGCCAGCGCCCCCTTGGTGAGTCCGAAGTCGGACAGGTACACATGCACCGGCCGCCCGGGCCGGGCATCCACCAGCATGTTCGCGGGCTTGACGTCACGGTGCACCAGCCCGGCCGCGTGCGCGGCGTCCAGGGCCGACGCGACCGCTGAGATGAACCCGGCCGTCCGCGCCGCAGCGAACGGCCCGGTCCGCTGCAGCAGGGACCGCAGGTCACCGCCGGGCACGTACCGCATCGCGAGGAACAGCACGCCAGCGGCTTCGCCGGCCTCGAACACCGGGATGATGTGCGGGTCATCGACGGCCGCGGCGGTCTGGGATTCCCGGATGAACCGCTGCCGGAACTCCTCGTCCCCGGCCAGCGCCGGGGCGAGGACCTTCAGGGCCACCAGCCGCTGCAGCCGCTCATCCCGCGCCCGGAACACCACGGCCATCCCGCCCCGGCCGATGGGCTCCTCCAGCCGGTACCCGGCGATCAGCGAGCCTGTACCAAAGCCCGCGTCGGCCAGCGACCCGCCTACCCCCCCAGCATCGCTCATCGTGACTCCCCTGGCTCCCCCACCCGTGGGCCGCCTGCCCGCAGCCGCGTCAGCAGCGGCCGGGAGCTGCCCTGCGGCCAGCCCGCAGGCAGTTACCGTACCGGTCGGCTCGCGGGCGCGTCCATGTCCAGCACAGAAGCAGGCTTACCGGGACATGGAGCGTTATGCATAACCGGCTAGCGAGTGCAGGCCCGGAGGACCTGCACGAGCGGCCGGTGCAGGTCAGGGCGACGGTAGCGGTGGATGTTGATGTGCATAACGCGACTTTTGCATAAGACACATGGTGCCCAGCTGGCGGCCTGCTCTGGGCGCCGGTTCCGGGCGGCTGAACCCCCGGGCTGGCTGTCGTTAGGTCCGGGGTCAGATCTGGCCGAACAGGCGATCGCCCGCGTCGCCGAGGCCGGGCACGATGTAGCCGCGCTCGTTCAGCCGCTCGTCCACGGCCGCGGTGACCACCTTGACCGGCACCGGGTCCGTGCCGGGGAACGCCTTGGCCAGCCGGTCCACGCCCTCCGGTGCGGCCAGCAGGGTCACCGCGGTGACCGACGCTTGCCCCCCGCACGGCCAGCAAGTTGATCACCGTCTCCAGCGTCCCGCCGGTGGCCAGCATCGGGTCGAGCACGAACACCTCGCGGCCAGCCAGATCGGTGGGCAGCCGGTTCGCGTACGTGTCGGCGACCAGGGACTCCTCGTCCCGGGCCAGCCCGACGAAACCCACGTCGGCCGTGGGCAGCAGCCGGATCATGCCGTCCAGCATGCCGATGCCGGCCCGCAGCACCGGCACGACCAGCGGGGCCGGCCGGGCCAGCCGGACGCCGTGCGCCTCCGCCACCGGGGTCTGTACCACCACAGGCTGCACGCTGACCTCGCGGGTTGCCTCGTAGGCGAGCAGTGTGACCAGCTCGTCAGTGAGACGCCGGAACGTGGTGCGAATCGGTGGTCTCGTCGCGCAGCGCGGTGAGCTTGTGCGCGACCAGCGGATGGTCGACAACCAGGGTATGCATGAGGCGTCCAATCTCCGGAGTGTCGGCCCGGGCGGTAAATGTCACCGACAGTTCTCTGCCTAGCATCGTCCTGCTGGCCTCCGTGCCATGCCCGCGCCGCACGGTAGAGATGTGCGGATCGGGATCGTCACGGAGTCTTTCCCGCCTGATGTCAACGGCGTAGCACATAGTGTGCTGCGCATCGCCGAGCACCTGGTGGCCAGGGGGCACCACCCGCTCGTGATCGCGCCGCGGCCCGCTAGCGGGGTCCCGCCAGATACCGAGCCATGCGGCTTCCCGGTGGTCCGGCTGCCCTCGCTGCCCATGCCCGGATACCGGGGCTTCCGGCTGGGTGTGCCGTCCGCCACGGTGCACCGCTGGCTGCTCGCGCACGGCACCGACCTGGTCCACCTGGCCAGCCCGTTCCTGCTCGGCTTCCGCGGCGTCACGGCGGCCCGGCGGCTGGGCGTGCCCGCCCTCGCGGTGTACCAGACCGACGTGCCGGGCTACGCCCGGGCCTACCACGCGGGCACGCTGGCCGAGGCCGCGGCCTGGCGCTGGCTGCGCCGGATCCACAACGCTGCGGACCGCACACTGGCGCCGTCCACCGCGAGCGCGCAGACGTTGCGGGACCACGGCATCCGGGGCATCTGGCTGTGGGGCCGGGGGGTGGACTGCCAGCGGTTCAACCCGGCCGCGCGCTCCGCCGCGCTGCGCGCCGCGCTCGGGCCCGCCGGTGAGGTCCTGGTCGGCTACGTCGGGCGGCTGGCCACCGAGAAACGGGTGGACTTGCTGGCGCCGATCGCCACGCTGCCCGGGACCCGACTGGTCATCGTGGGCGGCGGCCCGGCCGAGGACCGGCTGCGCCGGACGATGCCCGGCGCGCTGTTCCTGGGCCCGCGGCACGGGGACGAGCTGGCCCGGATCTTCGCCAGCCTGGACGTGTTCGTGCACAGCGGCTGCCACGAGACGTTCGGCCAGACCATCCAGGAGGCCGCGGCGAGCGGGCTGCCGGTGGTGGCGCCCGCGGTGGGCGGGCCACTGGACCTGGTCGAGCCCGGGGTGACCGGGTACCTGGTGCCACCGGGGGATCCGGCGGCACTGGCCGCGGCCGCGGCCCGGCTGGTGGCGGACCCGGCGTTGCGGGCCGCGCAGGGCCGGGCGGCGCGGCAGCGGGTACTGGCCCGCAGCTGGCCCGCCCTCGGCGACGCGCTCATCGCCCACTACACCGAACTCCTCGGCCGCCGCGCTGCGCTCGACCCGGATCCGCCCAGGCCGGCCAACCTCCGCGCCGCCTAGGCCCGGTGCGGCGCCGCTCCGGCCCCGCCCCCGGTGCGGTGCCGGTGCGGTGTGGCCCCCGGCCTCGCCCCCCTCTCCGCTAACCCCATCCCAGCGGCGTCCCAGCAACCGATTAACAGTTCGAATTTTTGCCCCTGGGAGGGCGAAAATTCGAACTGTTATCCTGTGGGGGCTCGGGGGTCCGGGTGGGTTGCCGTGAATGCCCGGATGGCTCTGGCCGCAGTGCCGCCCGGCCACGCCGCTACCCCGAGTTCAGGTCACGGCGTCATCAGCCACCGGAGCTTGCGGCGAGTCCATAGCGCCGTTCCTCCCGGCCGATTCTTGTCCGCTCGTTTGCCTTCCCGTTGCGGGGCGGACGCCGTATGGTCATGGCGTTCCGGGACCTTTGCTCTGTTGTGCGCAATGGCGCCACTAGCCGTTCCTGTTGGCCGTGGCGTCATGATCAGGCCCCAGAACCGGGAGGACTATATGGGCGACAGCCCAGGGAATGGCTCCAGGATTGGCTGGCATAAGCGGTGGGCCAGGCCGTATGTGGCGGTGGCCGCCGCGGCCGCGCTGAGCGCTGCCGGAGGCGCCGGTGTCACGGCGGCCAGCGCGAGCACGGCCGCCCCGAACACCGTGGGCTCGGCCCGGCTCACCTGCGGCCGCATCGGCCAGCACGTACCGGATCGTCGCGCCGACCAGCACGCCGATCAAGCACCTGGTCGTGCTCTTCGACGAGAACGTGTCGTTCGATCACTACTTCGGGACCTATCCGAATGCGGCCAACACGGACGGGTCACCGTTCCACGCCAAACCGGGAACGCCGTCAGTGAATGGCCTGACCAAGAGCCTGCTCACGAATAATCCCAACCTTTACAACCCCGCTCGCCTCACCCCGTCCCAGGCGCTCACCTGCGACCAGGATCACGACTACTTCCCGGAGCAGGAGGCGTTCGACGGCGGGAAGATGGACAAGTTCGTCCAGTTCACCGGGACCCCCACCTGCCCCACCACCCCGCACGCCTACGGTGCGCCCGGCCTGGTGATGGACTACTACGACGGAAACACGGTCACCGGGCTGTGGAACTACGCGCAGAACTACGCGATGAGCGACAGCAACTACGACACCGAGTTCGGCCCGTCCACCCCCGGCGCGCTCGATGTCACCTCCGGCAAGACCAGCCCCGGTTACGCGGTCAGCCCGACGACCGGGGCCAAGGTGGCCGACCCCGGCGTGGTCAGCGCGCTGAACAGCCAGGGGCTGGGCACCATCTACAGTGACCTCGACCCGGCCTTCGACGACTGCTCCGACTCCAGCCACACCACCACCAGCCCGGTGGGTGTGATGACCGGGCCGAACATCGGCACCCTGCTCAACGCCAAGCACGTCACCTGGGGCTGGTTCGAGGGCGGGTTCGCGCCGACCGGGACGAACAGTGCTGGCTACGCGGTCTGCGGCAGCACGCACACGAACGTCGACGGCAACGCAGTGGCCGACTACGTGCCGCACCATGACCCGTTCCAGTACTACAAGTCCACCGCCAACCCCAAGCACCTGCCGCCGACCTCGGAGGCCATGATCGGCCAGACCGACCAGGCCAACCACCAGTACGACCTGTCCGACTTCTACACCACGCTGCAGGACGGGAACATGCCCGCGGTGAGCTACCTCAAGGCCGCGGCGTACCAGGATGGTCACCCCGGCTACTCCGACCCGATCGACGAGCAGCACTTCCTGGTGAACACGATCAACCAGATCGAGAAGTCGAAGTACTGGGATTCCACCGCCATCGTCATCACCTGGGACGACTCCGATGGCTGGTATGACCACCAGGACTCGCCGCGAGTGAACGGCTCGAACACCAGCGAGGACACGGCCATCTGCAGCAGCTACCCGGTCAAGCTGGGCAGCTACCCGGACCGGTGCGGCTACGGGCAGCGGCTCCCGCTGCTGGTCATCTCCCCGTACACGCAGGACAACTACGTCAGCCACGACGTCACCGACCAGTCCTCGATCGTCAAGTTCATCGAGGACAACTGGCTCTACGGCGAGCGGATCGGCGAAGGGTCCTACGACCAGATCGCGGGCAGCCTGGACGGCTGGGGCGGCCTGCTGGACTTCCACGTCCGGCCGCACTTCCAGCCGGTCATCCTCGACCCCACCACCGGCGAGGTGACCAGCTCCTAACCAGTCAACCCCCGGGCCACCGCAGCAAAGGCCCGCAACGAGCACCTAACCCAGGGCATGCCTCGTCGATGCGTGGCCCGCCCGTCCTGGTGCGCAGCCCGCGTCCCGTACGGGACACGGGCTGCCGCCAGTTCCGGGCCCTGCCCGGTGGGTCTCTGCCTGGCTAACGGTGGAAACTCTGCACCTGTCCTGGCGTGGTCAAAGTTTCTTCCACCCCGT
This sequence comes from uncultured Actinomycetes bacterium, assembly GCA_963804455.1. Taxonomy (GTDB): domain Bacteria; phylum Actinomycetota; class Actinomycetes; order Streptosporangiales; family Streptosporangiaceae; genus RYN-230. The sequence goes on along the minus strand of CAWDRD010000019.1, from coordinate 97,458 downwards.
TAGGGCGTCAGGCTGGGGCTCGGATGGCCGGGTCACCACTCGACGAGCGTCCAGATCTCCGGGCGGGGCGGGCCGCCAGTGTCTACTGCGGCGAAGCCGCGGGCGGCTTCCTTGAGATGGCCGAGTGCGGCCTCCCGCTGCCCGGCCGCGTGCAGCAGGTCGGCCAGGTTGGTGTGCAGCGCGGCCACCCGGTGCTGATCCCCGAGTTCGCGGCCGAGCGCCAGCGCCTCCTGGGCCAGCGGCAGCGCCTCGCCGACGCGGCCGCTGTCGGCCAGCAGCCGGGCCAGGTTGTTCAGCGCGGCGACGGCCGCGCCGGGGTCTGGCAGTTCCCGCGCCTGGGCCAGGCTCTCCCGCAGCCGCTCCGCCGCGGCCGCGGCAGTCCCGCGCCGGGCGGCGAGCATGCCCAGCACGTTCAGTGCCTGGGCGACCGCGGCCGGGTCCGCGGCCTGCGCGGGCCGCGGCCAGCGCCCGCTCGGCCAGCCGGGCTGCCTCGTCCGTCGCGCCGCGGCGGTAGGCCAGCACCGCGCGGTCCGCCTCGACCCGGGCCCGGCGGCCGGCGTCCGCGGCGGCCGCAGCTAGGTCCGCGCGACGGCCAGGTGCGCCTCGGCCAGCGCCCAGTCGCCGAGCCGGTGATGCACCTCGGCGAGCTTGTGCTCGATGGCCGCCGCGATGCGCGCGTGCTCGCCGTCGCTGGCCGCCGCCGCCGTCTCGAACTCGGCCAGTGCCTCCCGGTACCGGCCGAGCACGGTGAGCACGTCGCCCGAGCGCGACCGACACTTCCACCGGCGGGTAGCCGAGCGCCTCCGCTTTGCGCAGGTAGGCATAGGCCTCGGCGTGCGCGTACAGCTCGCGGGCCCGTTCGGCCGCCCGCCACCACCAGCCCGCGGCCTCGGCGTCCCGCCCAGCGCGCTGCAGGTGCTCCGCGATGGGCGCGGCGCGGGTGGCGACCGGATCCCGCTCGTACCGGCGGGTCAGCATGTCCGCGGCCCGGCCGTGCAGGAGCCTGCGCCGGGCCAGGGTGGACGATTCGTACACGACCTCGCGCAGCGCCTCGTACGGGAAGTCATAGCTCGGCACCCCGTGCTCCCCGGCCGGCGGGACCTCGGTGATCAGGAACCGCCGGACCGCCTCGTCGAGGGCATCGGCGGTCTCCGCCTCACCGCGGCCGCTGACCGCCCGCAACAGCTCCGCATCGCAGCCGCTGCCCAGCACGGCCGCGGTGGACAGCAGCTGGAGGGTGGGCTCGCTGGCGGCCTGCAGCCGCCTGCGCAGTAGTTCCCGGACCGACGCTGGCGGCCACCAGCGCTCGACCGCCGCCCCGGAGCGCAGCCCTTCCACGTACTCACGCACCAGCATCGGCAGGCCCCGGGTCTGGGTCGAGCAGCTGGGCCACGTCCGCGTCCGGCACCCCGGAGCTGGTCAGCAGCTCCTGGATCTGCTCCTCGCGCAGCGGGGCGGGCTCGATGACCGTGCCCCGCGCGGCGTCGGACGCCTCGCTGACCGCCGCCCGCAGCCCGCGCAGCCGGTCGGCTTGGTCCACCGTCCAGCTCAGGACCAGCAGCAGCGGCCAGCCCGCCAACCGCCGGATGAGGTAGGCCAGCAAGTCCAGGGACGGGCCATCGGCCCAGTGCACGTCCTCCACCAGCACCACGCCTGCGACCGGCGGGGCCGCCCCGGCCGTGGCCGCGGTCCGCAGGGCTTCCCCGATCGCCGTGTACAGCCGGGTCAGTGCCAGCGGGCTGTCCAGTGGCGCGGGCACATCCGGATAGTCGGCGGCCAGTTCCGGGCACAGCCGCCCGGTCATCGCCGCGGCATGCGCAGGCAGCCGAGCGGGCAGTTCCGGGCACACCGACAGGGCACTGCGCAGCAGGTCCGCGGCGACCACGAAGGGCAGCTCACCTTCGCCGTCATGGCAACGGCTGGCCAGCACCACCGCACCCGCCGCCTGGACGCCGGACCGGAACTCCTCCACCAGCCGGGTCTTGCCGCAGCCCGCTGCGCCCACCACGGCCGCGACCCGGCCGCCCGCGGTGATCTCGCGCCAGGCCGCGTGCAGCGCGTGCAGCTCGTCCGCCCGCCCGACCAACGGCCACCCGGCTGTTCCGGCTGGCACCGTGCCCGCCAGCACCGTGCCCGCCAGCACCGTGCCCGCCCGAGCCGGGAGGCCGGCCGCGGGCGCCGTCGCTGGCGGGGAGCCCGCGGCGGGGCGGGCGGCCGCCACCGCCGGGGCAGCGACCCCGGGAGCGGCGGCGGCCACCGGGGCAGGCGCCAGGCGGCCCGCTCGGACATCGTCGTACAGCTGGGTGGTCTCGGGCAGCGGCCGCACGGCCAGCTCACTATCCAGGATGCGGACCAGCGTCCGGTACTGGCGCAGCGCCGCGGAGCGCTGCCCTGTCCAGGCCAGTAGCCTGATCAGCGCCTGGTGCGCAGGCTCGTGCAGCGGGTCGAGGGCGAGCCAGCGCCGGGCGTGCTGCGCGGCCCGGGCCAGGTCGCCATCGGCGATGCAGGCGGCGACGAGCCGGTCGAGAGCCCCGGCCAGGCCGCTGGCGGAGCCGGTCCGCGGTGGCCGCCTGCCAGTCGTCGAACTCCGGGCAGTCGCGCAGCGTGAACCCGGCGAGGAAGTCGTCCCGGTAGAGCTGGACCGCGCGCTCCAGCGCGGCCGCGGTGTCGGTGCGGCCGCCAGTGATTCGAAGTCCGTCACGTCCACGCTGGACCTGGCCCGGCCGCAACGACACCGACGCCCGGCTGACGGCCAGCCCGTCGCCCACGGCGGCGGCGGTGACCGACAGCGTGCGGCGCAGTGAGGCGCGGGCCCGGACGGCATCCGCGTCCGGCCAGAGCAGGGCGGCCAGACGTTCCCGGCTCAGCTCCCGGCCGGCCATGGCCAGCAGGGCCAGCACGGCCGTGGCCTTCCGGGTATCGAAGCTGACCGCGGCGCCGTCCCTGGTCACCACGGGCGGCCCGAGCAGCGCAAGACTCAGTCCGGTCACGTGTTCCCCCCACGCTGTTCCGGCCCGCACCCGTGCTGTCAGCTGCCCGCTGTCAGCGGCGTGCTTGCCGTACTGACCACCGTAACGCAGCAGCGTGAAATACACCGTGCTGCCCGGCTGAGCCGTAACGATCTCGTATCGCCCGCTCCCTAAGCTGGCCGTGCGCATGAAGAACAGGGCGGGGATGCGGGAGAGTGCCATGGCTCAAGGGCTAGGCAGGGTCAGTGTCGGCGGCCACGGGGCCGCCGCCGGCGTGACAGCCGACCGGATGCCGCCAGCGCCGGCCCGGACGCGGCCGGCGCGGCAGCAGCCGATGCCGCGGCGCCCGCAGGCCGCGGGTCCGGGCCCGGAGCCGACGGTCATGTCCAGCGTCCGGCCCGCAACGGCCAGCGATCCTGGGCGCGCGGCTGGCGGCGGCGCCGGCCGCCAGCCGGCGCCGCGGTGCCGGCGATCGCCGTGCCCGATACCGTGCGGCCAGGGCCCCGAGATCGAGCTGGCCTCCAACGATCCGCTGGTCGGCTACCTGCTCAGCGCGGCCGGCGCGGTGGACATCCGGACCCTCGAACTGGACTCGCCCGCGCTGACCGCGCTGAAGGAAGCCGGCGTCGTGCTGGTCGTCCCGCTGATCTCCTCCGGCAGCCTGATCGGGCTGGTCAGCCTGGGCCCGCGGTTGTCCGAGCGGGACTACTCGTCGGAGGACCGGCGGCTGCTCAACGCCCTCGCCGGGTACGCCGCCCCGGCCATGCGGGTCGGCCAGCTGGTCCGCCAGCAGGAAGCCGAGGCCCGGAACCGGGAGCGCCTCGAGCAGGAGCTGAAGATCGCGCAGATCATCCAGCAGCAGTTCCTGCCCAAGAGCGTGCCCGACCTGCCCAGCTGGCACGTGGCCGCGTTCTACCGGCCGGCCCGCACCGTGGGCGGCGACTTCTACGACTTCATCCCGCTGCCAGACGGCCGGGTCATGTTCGTCGTCGGTGACGTCACCGACAAGGGCGTTCCCGCGGCCCTGGTGATGGCCAGCACGCACGCGCTGCTGCGCGGGGCCGCGCCGCGGCTGATCTCGCCCGGCGCGGTGCTCGCCCAGGTGAACGACCTGCTCTGCGCGGACATCCCGGCGCACATGTTCGTCACCTGCCTGGCCCTGGTGCTCGACCCGGTCAGCGGCAGCATCGAGTTCGCCAACGCCGGGCACGACGTGCCGTACGTGCGGACCCAGGACGGCGTGGCCGAGCTGCGGGCCCGCGGCATGCCGCTCGGGCTGATGCCCGGCATGGACTACGAGGAAAAGACCTTCCAGTTCCAGCCGGGCGACTGCGCGCTGCTGCACAGCGACGGGCTGGCCGAGGCGCACGACCCGGACCGGGAGATGTTCGGCTTCCCCCGGGTGGCCGAGCTGGTCGGCCGGGGCGCCGTCCGGCGAGGCCCTCATCGACCTGTGCCTGACCGAGCTGGCCGCGTTCACCGGCCCGGACGCCGAGCAGGAGGACGACATCACCCTGGTCAGCCTGGAGCGAACGCATGTCGCGCCGTGTACGCGGGAGGCGGCGAATGACATCGGTGGCCCATCCGGCCGGGCGGCGGCTGGCTGCGTTCGCGGTGGCCAGCGAGCCGGGCAACGAGCGCGTCGCCCTGGCCCGGGTGGCGGAGGCGGTGGCGGGCAGCGGGCTGACCGCCCGCCCGGCTGGAGCGGCTCAAGACCGCGGTGGCCGAGGCCACCATGAACGCGATCGAGCACGGCAACCGGAACCAGCCGGACATCCCGGTCGACGTCGAGGTGATCCAGGACGGCGCGGACATCATCGTCGACCATCACCGACCTCGGCGGTGAGCACGCCCCGACCGGGCCGGCCGAGGATCCGGACCTGGAACTGAAGCTCGACGGTGAGCAGCGGGCCCGCGGCTGGGGGCTGTTCCTGATCCGGAACATGGTCGATGCCATGCAGGTCAGCACCGACGGCCCGCGGCACACCATCCAGCTCACCATGCGGCAGGCCCGGCCGGTGGGCGGAACCCGCGGCACCGGCCGTCAGGGACGGGCAGAAGGAGGCGGCGATGAAGAGGACCTGTGAGGCGGCCGTGCACGCGATGGGCGGCGCGGCGGTCATCGAGCTGACCGGCGAGGTGGACGGCGGCGCGGCCGCGCGTGCTCAACGCCGCCTACGAGCAGGCCGTCGCCGACGGCGAGCCGCGGCACCGTGGTGCTCGACTTCGCCCACGTCGACTACATCAACTCCACCGGGATCGCGCTGATCGTCAGCGTGCTGGCCCGGGCCAGGTCGGAGCGCCGCAAGGTGGTCGCCAGCGGCCTGTCCGCGCACTACCGGGAGATCTTCGACATCACCCGGCTGTCCGACTTCATCGAGGTCTTCGGGGACCTCGACGCGGCGGTGACCCAGCTGGCGCCGCCAGCAGCCTGACGGCCGTTCCCGGCGAACGCAAGCCCGGCGGATGACGCCGCGGCTGCGGGCGGGCGCGCGGCCGGAACGCAGGCTGGAACACAGGGGCTGTAACACAAAGGGCGGGACACAAAGGGGAGGAACCAGATGGACGGACCTGTGGTCACGATGAACGTCCGCCATATCGGTGGCGACGATGGCGGTCGTGGACATCACCGGGGAGGTCACCGCGGCCTGCGAGCCGGTCCTCATGTCGGCCTACGAGGAGGCGGGCGGCCAGCGGGCCAGCCGGCTGGTGCTCAACTTCGGCGGCCTGGAGTACATGAACAGCGGCGGCATCGGGATGCTCGTGACGCTGCTGGTCCGGGCCAACCGGCAGCGGCAGAAGCTGGCCGCCTACGGCCTGAGCGAGCACTACCGCGAGATCTTCGAGCTCACCCGCCTCGACGAGGCGATCACCATCTACGACGACGAGGCATCGGCGCTGGTCGGTGCAGCGACCTGAGGAGGCTGTCATGACAGAGGCAGCTGGCCCGGACCGGGTCCGCTCAGCCGAGCAGATCGAGCTGAGCGTCCGGGAAGCGGCCGCGGCGTACCGCCCGGCGGCGGTGCATCCGGCGGCGTGGTGCCCCGGGACGCTGGCCGCTGGGCGGCCAAGGTGGAGCGCCTGGACGTCGAGCAGCGGGCGGGAGTGCGCGGCACCAACGTGGCCGGGCGCCGGCTGACCGGCCCGGTGCAGGGCTTCGGCAAGATGTGGCAGAAGACCTACCGGCTGACCGTGGCGGGACGCCGTCTCCCCGGAGCAGGCCATCAGCACCTGGAAGGCGCACTTCCCCGAGTTCTGGCCCAAGGGCAACCGCTTCGCCGGCGCGCTGACCGGGATCAGCCCCGGCGACGTGGCCCTGCTGGACCTGGCCATCGGCGGCGGCGTCAAGCTGTCCACCGGCGTGTTCGTGCTCTACGCCGACGAGCGAGTCGTTCACCCTGATGACCCCGCAGGGGCACATGTTCGCGGGCTGGATCACGTTCTCCGCGGAACGCGAGAACACGGCGACCGTGATCCAGGCGCAGGTGCTGATGCGGGCCAATGACCCGCTGTACGAGGTGGCGATGACGTTCGGCGGCCATCGCAAGGAAGACGTGTTCTGGGCCCAGACGCTGACCGCGCTCGGTGAGCGGCTCGGTGCGCCAGAGCTCAACGTCACCACCCGCACCGTCTGCGTGGACACCAAGCGCCAGTGGCGCAATGCCCGCAACGTCTGGCACAACTCGATGGTCCGCAGCGTGCTGCAGACCGTGGCGGCGCCATTCAAGGCGCTGCGCCACCGGTCCCAGCCCGCCTCCTGACCGTCACCACTCCCGCCGGAGGCAGCCGCCTGGCGGCTGTCCGCCGGAGAGAGCCGGAGCAGAAACCTAGCCTGGGGGTAACCGATGGCCGGTGCGGCCGACGCGGTCGTCGTCGGCAGCGGCCCGAACGGCCTGGCCGCCGCGGTCACGCTGGCCGCGGCCGGCCTGCGGGTGCTGGTCATCGAGGGCGCGGCCACGATCGGGCGGCGGCTGCCGCACCGAGGAGCTCACCCTGCCCGGGTTCTGGCACGACGTCTGCTCGGCCGCGCATCCGCTGGCCGTGGCCTCACCGTTCTTCCAGCGCTTCGACCTGGCCGCGCGGGGGGTCAGCTTCGCCAGCCCGGACGTGGTCGTTCGCGCAGCCGCTGGACGGTGGCCGGGCCGCGGTGGTCACCCGGTCGGTGCGCGGCCACCGCGGCGCGCGCTCGGCGCGCGACGCCGCCGCCTACCGCGGCCTGCTGCGGCCCGCTGGCCCGCGACTGCGGCCGGACCTGGCTGACCTGGTGCTGTCCCCGATCCGGCGGCCGCCGCGCGCGGGTGTCCCCCGGGCTGGCCGTGTTCGGCGCTGCACGGCGCTGCGGTCCGCGGCCGGGGTGGCCCGCCGGTTCCGCACCGACGAGGGCCGGGCGCTGCTCGCCGGCGTGGCCGCGCACGGCATGATGCCGCTCGCGCCGCCGCCGACCGGGGCGGTGGGCCTGATGCTGATCGCGCTGGCCCACGGCGTCGGCTGGCCGGTGGCCGAGGGCGGCAGCGCGCGGATCACCGGCGCGATGGCCGCCGCGCGTGACCGCCGCGGGCGGGCCGCATCGAGACCGGCGCGCTGGGTGCGCTCGCTCGGCCGAGCTGCCGCCCGCCCGGGCCGTGCTGCTCGACGTCGCGCCGCGGGCGCTGCTGTCGCATGGCCGGCGACCGGCTGCCTGCCGGGTACCGGCGCGCGCTGCGCCGGTTCCGCTACGGCGCCGGGGTGTGCAAGGTCGACTTCGCCCTGGCCGGCCCGGTGCCGTGGGCGAACGAGGCGTGCCCGCCGGGCCTGGCACGCTGCACCTGGGCGGCACGCTTCGAGGAGATCGCGGCGGCCGAGGCCGACGTCGCCGCCGGGCGGCACCCGGAGTCGCCGTACGTCCTGGTCACCCAGCCGGGCGTGGTCGATCCGAGCCGGGCGCCCGGCCGGCCAGCACACGCTGTGGGCCTACTGCCACGTGCCGGCCGGGTCGGACGTGGACATGACGGCCCGGATCGAGGCGCAGATCGAGCGGTTCGCGCCCGGGCTTCCGCGACCTGGTCCTGGCCCGGCACGTCCGGACCGCGGCCGACGAGGAAGCGGCCAACCCGAACTACGTCGGCGGGGACATCGCCGCCGGGATGCAGACCGTGTGGCAGACGGTGTTCCGGCCGGTGCCGCGGTGGAACCCGTACCGCACCCCGCTGCCCGGCGTGTACCTGTGCTCGTCGTCCACCCCGCCGCTGCCCGGCGTGCACGGCCGGTGCGGCGAGCTGGCCGCGCTGACCGCGCTGCGCGACGTGTTCGGCATCCGCCAGCCCGCCCGAGCTGGGCCCAGCTCAGCCCGGCCGGGCATCACGGCTGGGGCGTGGATCGATGACGGCTGGCCCGGCGCAGCGGCGCCCGGCCGGCGCCGCACCGGCGGCGCGGCCGGGCGCGGGCGCTGGCGCTTCTCTCACGCCACCTGGATAGCGGCGCTGGCCGCGTTCCTGGCCTGTGCACGGTGGCCATGGCGGCGCTGTCCGTGCTGGCCGGCGACGAGTTCAACTCGCTGATCGCACTGGCCATCGGGCTGCCCAGCGGGATCGTGGGCCTGCTCGTGGCCCGGCGCCAGCCGCGCAACCCGCTGGGCTGGCTGCTGCTCGGGATAGCCGGTGTGCCTGATCCTCGGCACGCGCCGGCTCGGACTACGCGCTGCTGCGGTACCGCCTCGGATACGATCACCTTCCGCTCGGCGTGGCCGCGGTCCTGGCTGAACCAGTTCTGGGGCCCGGGCCTCGAGCTGCTCGGCCTGGTCATCTTGCTGTTCCCGGACGGGCGGCTGACCTCCGCGTGGTGGCGCGGCGCGCTCTGGGCCTACGTCGGGTGTCTATGCGCTGAACATCGTCGTCTTCGCGGTGGCGACCGCCGGGGCGATGATCGGCCACCCCTTCCGGGTGGACGCCAGCGGCGGGCTGGCCGCCACGGACCAGCCCGGCCGGGTGGTACGCGGCGGTCGCGAACCCGTTGCAGATTCTGTTTCCTGCTGCTCATCCTGGCCGCCATCGGCCGCCAGGTGGTCAGCTGGCGGCGGTCCTCCGGGGAGCGCCGCCAGCAGCTGAAATGGCTGACGAGCGGGGCGGCCGTGCTGGTCGCGAGCGCTGTCCTGGCCACCTCCGGCCCTGCTGCTCCGCACACTGTCTGCGCTGTGGCCAGCGGCCTCGCCTGGTTCGGCTTCGCCGCGCTGCCGGTGTCGCATCGGGGTCGGGATCCTGAAGTACCGGCTGTACGACATCGACCGGATCATCTCCCGGACGCTGGCCTACGCGCTGGTGACCGGGCTGCTGGTCGGCGTCTACGCGGGGCTGGTGCTGCTGGCCACCGAGGTGCTGCGGTTCTCCTCGCCGGTGGCGGTGGCCGCGTCCACGCTGGCTGCGGCGGCGCTGTTCAGCCCGGTCCGCAGGCGGGTGCAGCGGGTGGTGGACCGGCGGTTCAACCGGGCCCGCTACGACGCGGACACGCTGGTGGCGGCGTTCAGCGCCCGGCTGAAGGACGCCGTGGACCTGGACGCGGTGCGCGCCGACCTGCTCGGCGTGACGCACCAGGCCCTGGAGCCCGCCCATGTCTCGGTATGGATCCGGGAGGCCGGGCGATGACCGCCGCGGCGCCCCGGTTCCGGCTGGCCTCGCCGGCCACCGCTGCTGGTCCTGGGCGGGGTGGTGGTGGCCCTGGTGGTGGCCACGTTCCCGCTTGGCCGCCTGGGCCACCTGGGTATCGGCTCGGGCGGCGGTGTGTACCTGGCCCCGGTCTTCGGTGTGGTGGGCTTCGTGGTGGCCTGGCGGAAGCCGGGCAACCCGCTCGGCTGGCTGCTGCTCAGCGCGGTGGGCTTCCTGGTCCTCAGCGGCGACGCGAGCGCCTACGCGCTGGCCGACTACCGGGTGCGGCACGGCGGGCCTGCCGCTTGGCTGGGTGGCGGTACTGCTGCAGCCCAGCTGGGCCCCGGCCATCGCGCTGTTCGGGCTGAGCGTCCTGCTCTTCCCGGACGGCCGGCTGTCCGGGCCGCCGCTGGCGCTGGCTGCTGTGGACCTACCTGGCCGTCGCCACCGCGTGGATCGCCGGCACCGTGGTCATCTCGGCCGGGGCCATCATCGGCCACGACATCCACCTGGATGCCGCTGGGGACCTGCAGGCCCTCAACCATCCGGCCGGGGCATCGGCCTGGTGGGGCTCGGTCCAGAGCGTGTTCTTCCCGGTGCTCGGGGCGTGCCTGGCTGGCCTCGGTGGCCGGCCAGGCCGTGAGCTACCGGCGCTCCTCCGGCGAGCGCCGCCTGCAGATGAAATGGCTGCTGGGTGGGTCAGCGATCGCCGCGGCCGGCGCCCTGCTGGGAGTCCCCTTCTCGGACAGCCCGGACCGCACCCCGCAAGTCGTCGGCGGGCATCGGCATCGTTGCTGTCCTCGCCCTGCCGGTCAGCATGGGCGTGGCGATCCTGAAGTACCGGCTGTATGACATCGACCGGATCATCTCCCGGACGCTGGCCTACGTGCTGGTGACCGGGCTGCTGGTCGGCGTGTATGCAGGGCTGGTGCTGCTGGCCACGCAGGTGCTGGGGTTCTCCTCCACGTGGGCGGTGGCCGCGTCCACCCTGGCCGCGGCGGCATTGTTCGCGCCCGTGCGGCGGCGGGTGCAGCGGGTGGTGGACCGCCGGTTCAACCGGGCCCGGTACGACGCCGAGCGCACCGTCGCCGAGTTCGCGGGCCGGCTGAAGGACGCCGTTGACCTGGACTCGGTCCGCGGCGAACTGGCGGCCGTCGTGCAATCGGCCCTGGAGCCGGCCCACGTGTCGCTATGGATAGCCGGGAGCGGGGAATGACAGCACTGCCTGTCCGCCAGCGGATGCACCTGGCCGGGGCACTCGGGATACTCGTCCTCGGGCTGGCCGTGGCCCTGGTACCACTCTCGCTGCTGGCCCGGCAGAGCCCGCTGATCAACGGCGGCCAGACCATCGTCATCGCGCCCTTCGCCGTGGTCGGCTTCGTGCTGGCCTGGCGCCGGCCCGGCAACCCCATCGGCTGGCTCTCACTCGTCGTGGCCGGGTGCTTCCTGCTCAGCACTGACAGCGGCTTCTACGCGGCGCTCGTCTACCGGCAAGGTCACCACCTGCCGCTGGGACCGGCCGCGCTCGTGCTGTACGAGCTGTGGGGTCCCGCGATCGGCGCGCTGCTGCTGGTGATCCTGCTGTTCCCGGAGGGCCGGCTGCCCAGTGGGCTCTGGCGCTGGTTGCTGTGGGCCTCCATCGCAGTACTGGCGCTGTTCCTCGTCGCGCTCGCGGTGGCCACGATCGGCGTGATCGCCGGGCACCACATCCGCCTCGATGCGTTCGATGGGCTGACCGCCATTGACCACCCGACGGGCTGGTTCGCGGTAGTCCAGGCGGTGTGGGGCGTGACCGGCGTCCTCATCCTGGTGGGCTGCGTGGCACGTCAGCTGGTGAGCTGGCGGCGCTCGTCAGGTGAACGCCGACAGCAGCTGAAATGGCTGGCCAGTGGCGGGGCCGTGACCGTGGTCTGCCTGGTCGTCGCGTTGCTGACGGGAGGAAGTACCACGCCGGCCGTGCTCCTGATCAGCAACCTCGCCCTGATCGGCGTGGCCGCCCTGCCGGTCAGCATCGGAGTGGCGATCCTCAGGTACCGGCTGTACGACATCGACCGGATCATCTCCCGGACGCTGGGCTACGCGCTGGTGACCGGGCTGCTGGTTGGCGTGTACGTAGGGCTGGTGCTGCTGGCCACGCAGGTACTGCGGTTTTCCTCGACCTGGGCGGTGGCGGCGTCCACGCTGGCCGCGGCGGCGCTGTTCAGCCCGGTGCGCAGGCGGGTTCAGCGGGTGGTGGACCGGCGGTTCAACCGGGCCCGGTACAACGCCGACCAGACCGTCGCGGCGTTCGCGGACCACCTGAAGGACGCGGTGGACCTGGACACGGTCCAGGCTGGCCTGCTGGACGCGGTCGGCTCAGCGCTGGAACCCGCGCACCTATCCGTGTGGCTGAGCCGGGACAGCGGATGAGCGCGCCGCAGAGCGCAGGCCGGCGCGCCGTCTCGCCGCACCGCGGATCGCGGCGGTGCTGGCGGCGCTGGTGCTGGTCCTGATCGCCGCCCTGCCGGTCGCAGGCGCGCTGACCGGCCAGACTCACCGGCTCGACCTCAGCACGCTCAGGACCGTGTCGGGCCTGCTGGTGGTGGTCCTGGTGGTCGGCGCGGTGGGCCTGGTGGTGGCACGGCACCAGCCAGGCAACCCGATCGGGTGGCTGCTGCTGGGCGCGGCCAACTGGATCCCACTCACCGTCGTCGCCGGGGCGTACGCGACGTATGTCTACCACTCTGGTCACCGCGGTCTTCCGGGGCTGAACGTCGCGGCGCTGTTCGTGGGCCAGCTGTTCACCTTCGTGATCGTGGTGTTCCCCCTGGTGACCATGCTGTTCCCGGACGGTCGGCTGCCGTCCGCGGGCTGGCGGTGGGTGCTCGGGGGGTACCTGCTGATCTGCCTGAGCCTGCCGGTGAGCTTCGCCGTGGCCGCGGCCACGGCTCTCGCCGGGCATCGCCTGGACGTGCTGGCCGACGGCACCATCGCCGGAGCGGGCAACCCGCCGTCCTGGCTGGGACTCGTCTTCTTCGCCACCGTCGTGCTGGCCTGGCTCGGCGCGCTCGGGCACCAGATCGGGAGCTGGCGCCGCTCGTCAGGGGAGCGGCGCGAGCAGCTGAAGTGGCTGCTGAGCGGGACCGTGGCCTGCGCCGTACTGGGCATCTGGGCCCTGGCCACCGATTCGGCCATCTGGGAGGTGGTGATCGTCGGCCTCGCCGCGCTGCCGCTCGGGATCGGGGTCGGGATCCTGAAGTACCGGCTGTATGACATCGACCGGATCATTTCCCGGACGCTGGCGTATGCCCTGGTGACCGGGCTCCTGGTCGGGGTGTACGCGGGGCTGGTGCTGCTGGCCACGCAGGTGCTGGGGTTCGCCTCGACCTGGGCGGTGGCCGCGTCCACGCTGGCGGCGGCGGCGCTGTTCACCCCGGTCCGCCGCCGGGTGCAGCGGGTAGTGGACCGCCGGTTCAACCGGGCCCGCTATGACGCGGACAAGACAGTCGAGTTGTTCGCCGTACGGCTGCAGGATTCCGTGGACCTGGACGAGGTCCGGGCTGGCCTGCTGGCCGTGGTCAGCAGTGCGCTCGAGCCCGCCCACGCCTCCGTCTGGATCAGCAGAGACCGGCCATGAGCGGCGGGGATGGCGGAGCGGCGGGGCGGCGGGGATGGCGGAGCGGCGGGGGGCGGGGCGGGGACGCTGGCCGGGGTGGAGGGGCAGGCCGGGCGGGAGCCTGGCCCGGTAACGCCGCCTCGTGGCTGACCAGGAGCATCGCTGCGTCGTCGTCCAGGGCGTGGCCGACATAGGCCAGCACGTCCTGCTGCAACCGGTCCAGCACGCAGTCCGGGTCCGGATCAGGGCCGCGCCCGCGGCCGCCTGCCTCCCGGCCGGGACCGCTGCTGGCCGGCCCGTCGCCGCTGCGGGCGGCGCGCTGCGCCAGCGGGTAGAACGCGCCCGTCCGGTCCCGTGCCTCGCTCACCCCGTCGGTGTAGAACAGCACCTGGTCCGCGGGCCGGAACGGGATGGTGGTGACGTAGCGCGGCGCCGTGGCGAGGTGGGCCAGGCCCAGCGGCAGGCCAGGCGCGATCGGCTCGACGAACCGGCCCGCCCCGCCGGAGATCAGCAGGGGCGGCGGATGACCGCAGCTCAGCAGCTCGATCTTGGATCCGTCGGCGCTCACCTCAGCCAGCACAGCGGTCACGAACTGCTCGTCGGTGAGCTGCCGGGCCAGGCTCAGCTCGATCCGGTCGGCGATCAGCGCCAGCCCGGCCGCGTCGTGCGCGGCTTCGCGGAACGAGCCGAGGACCGTCGCCGCGGTCTTGACCGCGACCAGGCCCTTGCCCTGGACATCCCCCATGATCAGCCGGATGCCGCTCAGCCCGGGCACTACCTCGTACAGGTCACCGCCGATCCGCGCGTGCGAGGCGGCCGACATGTAGCGCACCGCCATCCGGACCGGGCTCACTTCCCGCGGTACCGGGCCCAGCAGGACCTGCTGGGCGACCTCGGCGATGGCCCGCACGTCAGCCAGTTCGCGCTCCCGGCGGCCGCGCATCGAGCTGGCCAGCACCCCGGCCAGAGTCACCCCGGCGATGGCCACCGAGTCATCGATGTACAGGTGCCAGGAGCCGATCGTCCTGACGGCGATGAGCAGTACGCACAGCCCGAGGGCCACCACCCCGGCAGCTACCGTCTTGCGCGGCCCACTCAGCGCCGCGGCAAACGCCGGGCCCAGCGCCAGCAGGGCCAGCCCACTGCTGGGCATGACCCAGGTGGCGAAGGCTGCCACCGCCGCCATAAGGAGATAAGGCAGCGCATCCCGCCCGCGCTGCACGGCAAACCGGTAAACCGATGTCACCCCCGCGCTCCCGGGGATATGCCCGGCGCGTTCCCCCGGCCCGCCATATCCCGATACCCGAAAGATCCCTATCGGGCAGATCGGTACTGCTACGTGTGCTCGTACAACCTATAGCAGTCGGCATGCTACCAGTAGCTATGACTGTGGCCGGAGTTGGTTAACCGAGAATTCTGCGTGAATGTCGCCGATTGCCGCGTGCGCCGGGTGTCATATGCCGCGCATTCCGCGGAAATCCGGCCGAAATGGATCACTGCTCGTGCTGATGGTGCTGCCGATGGTGGTGATCACCGGTGTGGCAGTGGTCAGCAGGGCGGTGGTCAGCAGGCTCGTGATCAGCAGGGTGCTGGTGCGGGGTCTGCGCCTGGCCCACCTTGTCCGTGAACCCGGGCAGCGCGACCCGGTACGCGCAGGTGTCACAATTCATCCTGATGTCGCCGCGCCGCGCCTCGCGATAACGCTCCAGCACCAGCCCGGCCAGCTCGTCGCAGTCCCCGATCAGCCCGGCCACCCGGACGTCCAGGTCCTGATGCTGGGCCGCGAACTCACGGGCCTGGGCGGCCACCCGGTCCGGCAGCACCCCGGAGAACAGGAAGTACGGCGCCACCACGACCCGGCGCGCGCCCAGCCGCCGGGCCCGGTCCAGCGCGGCCGGCACGGACGGTTCGGCCAGCGACACGAACGACAGGCCCACCTCGTCATACCCCCGGCCTTCCCACAGCAGCCGGGCGACTTTGGCCACCTCCGCGTTGCCGTCCGGGTCGGTGGATCCGCGGCCGGCCAGGATGACGTGGGTGCCGCGGCGCGGCTGCCCCGCCAGCGCCGCGTCGATCCGCGCGGCCAGCAGGTCATGCAGCACCGGGTGCGGCCCGAGCGGCCGCCCGTACTGGTAGCGCAGCCCGGGACGGCGCACCTGCTCCCGGGCCAGCGCCGCCGGGATGTCGCCCTTGCCGTGCCCCGCGGCGGTCAGCACCAGCGGCACCGCGACCAGCTCGGTGCTGGCCGCGGCCAGCCGGGGCACCACCTCGCTCACCGGTGGGTCGGCCAGTTCGATGAACCCGCCGTCCACGGCCGGCAGCCATCCGCTGGACTGCCTCCTGATCCGGTCGATCAGCTGGCGGAATTCCGCCACGCCCGCGGCCGAGCGGGTGCCATGGCCGACAATCAGCAACGGGAGGGCCGTCTCAGCCACCCGCAGCGCCCGGGCCGGCGCCGTACTCATGATTGGAAATCCTCCTGGCCAGGTGGCCGCTCCGCACGCGACCCGGGCGGCGGGGTGTAGAGCAGGGCATTGACCGCGGCGGCGGCGACCGCGGCGCCGCCCTTTTCGCCGCGGTTGGTCAGCGCGGGCAGCCCGCTGGCCCGCAACGCCGCCTTTGACTCGGCCGCCCCCACGAACCCGACCGGCAGGCCGATCACCAGGGCGGGCCGGGCGTCCAGGCGGATCAGCTCGAACAGCGCGGTCGGCGCGGTGCCGATCACCCACACCGCACCCGGCCCGACGTCGCCGTAGGCGACCCGGACCCCAGCGGCGGAACGGGTGATCCCGGCCCGCGCGGCCAGCGACACGGCCCGCGGGTCGCGGACCCGGCAGATCACCTCCCGGGTGGTGATGCCGGCCGCGGTCATCGCGCTGTCCGCGACCACGGGGGCGCCGCCGTGCAGTGCCCGCGCCCCAGCCGCCAGCGCTTCCTCCACGCAGGCCAGGTCGCTGAGGTAATCCAGGTCGGCGCTGGCGTGCACCACCCGTTCGAGCACCGCCCGGCTCAGTGGCGGGAGCGAGGTGGTGTCCACCCGTGCGCGCAGGATCGCGTAGGACTGCTCCTCGATCGGGTGAATGGCTCGGGTCACCACGTTGTGCTCCCTTCCTGGCCTGGCCCGGCCGGGCCAGGCTCGCGCAGGCTGATCGCGTCCACCGGGCAGATCTCGATGCATTCCGCGCAGCCGGTGCAGCGGTGCGCGAGCACCACCAGGCTGCCGCCGGCCGGCCGGATCGCGTGTTCCGGGCAGCTGAGCAGGCACCCGCCGCAGCCCTGGCAGGCGCCGATGGCCGCTACCGTAGCGGTCACTGCGGCTGCCATGTGTACCCCCGGGGGGTGACCAGGCGGCCCGCCACGACCTGGCTGGCCCGGCAGCCCACGACCACGATGCTGAGCATGTCCACGGCGCCGGTGTCCAGTTCGGCCAGCGTGGTCAGGGTGACCTGCTGGCCGGGCCGGGTGGCGTTGCGGACGATGCCGGCCGGGGTGCCGCCCGGCCGGTGCGCGGCCAGCAGGTCCAGCGCGGCGCGCAGCTGCCAGTCCCGGCCTCGGCTGCGCGGGTTGTAGAAGGCGACCACGAAGTCGCCGTCCGCCGCGGCCCGGACCCGGCGCTCGATTACCGGCCAGGGGGTGTGCAGGTCGGATAGGGAGATCGCCACGTGGTCGTGCCCCAGCGGCGCGCCGAGCAGCGCGGCCGCGGCCAGGCTGGCGGTGATCCCCGGGACGACGGCCACCTCGATGTCGTCGCCGGCCAGGCTGAGGGCCGGGCTGGCCATCGAGTAGATGCCCGCGTCGCCGGAACCGACCAGAGCCACCGCGTGCCCCTGGCGGGCTTCCCCGACCGCGTCGCTCGCCCTGGCTTCCTCCGCGCCGAGCCCGCTGGCCAGCAGCCGAGTGCCCGGCCGGAGCAGGTCCCGGATCTGGTCGGTGTACTGGTCCAGGCCGACTACCACCGAGGCCCGGCGCAACTCCGCGACCGCCCGCGGCGGCAGCAGGTCACGCGCCCCGGGCCCGAGCCCGACCAGGGCCAGCCGGCCCCGCGGCCGGATCCGGGCCACCGCCGCCGTGGCCATCGCCGACTTCTGCTTGCTCACCACCAGCTCATCACCGCTGGCCAGGGCCGCGGCCTCGGCCACGCTGGGCGTGCCGACCGCGGCCAGCGCCGCGGCGCTCGGATGGGGCACGTCCAGGACCGCCAGTTGCGGGGCCGGGTAGGTGATCAGCGGCCAGCCGCGGCGTTCCGCGGCCTGCTGGATCCCTGGCTCCGCGGCCTTGGCGTCGACCGTCGCCAGCGCCGTGACCGACAGCCGGGACAGCCCGGCCGTAGCCAGCGCGGCGTCCACCAGGCCGAGCACCTCCTCCGCGCTCACCCCCCGGCTCGCGCCCACCCCGACAGCCAGCGACGGCGGCCGCAGCAGCACGGTCCGCCCGTCCGCCGGGATGACCCGGTCGGTCACCAGGATCCGGTACCCGCCACCGGGCGCCTCGGCCCGGCCGATCCCAGCCCCGGCCCGGTCGGCCCCCGCGTTGTCGATCCCCGCCCCGTCGCCCCCGGCCCCGTCGCCCCCGGCCCCGTCAACACCGGCCCCGTCAACACCAGCCCCGTCAACACCGGCCCCGTCAACACCGGCCCCGTCAACACCAGCCCCGTCAACACCATTAGCCGCGGTCGCCTCACCAACCACGCCACCCTCAGCCTGGCCCTGGGGACCTGCGGCGGGGCGGACGTTGGGCGGGAAGGCAGGCAGCGGCCAGGTCTGGTCCTGCTCGAGCACTACCAGCTCACCGTCCAGCATGGCCCGGCTGACCACGGCGATCGCCCCCTCGGCTGGCCAGCCCAGGACGTCCAGGCCGGGCAGTCCGGCCGCGTCCGTGGCCGTGGTGATCACTGCCTCCGCGCCCAGCACCGCAGCCACCCGGCCCGCCAGCCCGTTCGCGCCGCCCCCGTCCGCGATGCCGTCCGCGCCGCCCCGGTCCGTGATGCCCCCGTTCGCGCCGCCCCCGTCCGCGCCGCCCCGGTCCGTGATGCCCCCGTTCGCGCCGCCCCCGTCCGCGCCGCCCCGGTCCGTGATGCCCCCGTTCGCGCCGCCCCGGTCCGCGCCGTCCCCGCTCGTGCCGTGGCCGTGTCCGCCAGCCAGTGCCACGGCGAACCGGCACGCCTCGTCCACGGACACCACGGCCGGGTCGGTGTGCTTGCTGCTGAGCAGCGGCGCGATCAGCCGGACCGTCGCCCCGGTGGCCAGGAAGCACACCACCGCCGAGCATTCCGCCCAGGCCCGGGGCAGCGCCTCCGCGGCCGGTCCCGGGTAGGCGCGGGTCTCCCCAGGCCACGCTGCCGCCAGCCGCCCTGCCGCGGCCCGCCCCGCCGAGGTAACCGCCACCAGCCCGATCACGCCGTCCCCCCGAGGCTCCGGTCAGCGCGGCGCATCACACAACTCAATCGATTAGCAGTTCGAATTTTTGCCCCTATAGGGGCAAAAATTCGAACTGCTGACGGCTGCCCGGGATGGCTAGCGGCGAGGATCTCATAATCTGAGACGCTTAGCCGACCCCGCAACAGCCCGATAGGGGGTCGGATCTGAACTGTTGATGCTTGCCGGGCTGAAGTCAGGGGGTTCATGGGGCGTCACTGGCTCTGCGGCCGTTCCCGGGCGCCGCGGCCAGCGTCTCGGCTGCGGGTATGGCCGCCCAGACCAGGAAGACCGGGTTGGCGGCGGCCAGTCGGTGCGTCCCGTCCGGCAACGGGGCCAGCCGGCCTGCCTGCAGCAGGCTGCCGCCGACCGCATACCCAGCCGTGCCCAGCGCATCGAGGACCGGGCCGGCCCGCTCCACGGCAGCCAGGGCCACCACGATCCGGCTCGGCCTGCGCTCGGTCACCGCGGCCACCACCTCGGCCCCGCCGCCCCCGACGAACACCGCGTCCGGGGCGGGCAGCTCAGCCAGCACGCCCGGCGCCTCCCCGTCCACCACCCGGACCAGCGCGGCGTGGCGGGCCGCGTTGCTGCTGATCCGGGCACACTGCGCCGGGTCCCGGTCCACTGCGACGACGGCGGCACCGAACCGGGCACACTCGACTGCCACCGAGCCACTGCCTGCCCCGACGTCCCAGATCAGGTCACCAGGCCGGGGCCCGAGCCGGGCCAGCGCCAGGGCCCGCACCTCGGCCTTGGTGACCATCGAATCCCGGTGCTCGAACGCCTCCTCGGCCAGCGCCCACTCCGCGGTTCCAGCCCCGTTCCGCGGCCAGCACCACCCCGGCCCGCTCTCCGCCCCGGCCACCGCACCCGCCGCGGGCCCCTGGCGCGCTGGCCCAGAACCTGCGGGGCTGGTCTGACCGGCGTGACTGGAGTGCCCTGTGCGGGGCACCCGATTTTCCGGATCATGGGATTGGTGTTGCTCTGGCGACAGCGATCCCATGATCACGTTCTGGGGCTCGGGGCGGGATGACCCGGCGCTGTGGCCCGGCGGTACCAGCGGGGTTTCCGGGGCTGGTGAGAGGTCCGCGAGGACGAGGACCACGTTGGGGTCCGTCCAGGAACGCCCAGCCGCCTCGGTGGCCGGGCACTCGGTGATCCGCTCCCCGGCGCTGCCCAGGGCCTCGGCGACCAGCAGCCGCCGGGGCCACCCGGCCAGCGCCGCGCCGATCTCGCCCGGCCCGGTTCCCGGGCCAGTCAGCACGGCCACCTTCGGGTACGCCCGGCACACGTTGACGGCCCGCCGTAGGTCCCGGCCGTGCGCGCTGACCACCATGGCGTCGTCCCAGGGCAGGCCGGCCCGGGCGAACGCCTGCGCAACGGACGACACCGCGGGCAGCACCACCGGAGCTAGGCCACGCTCGCGCAGCGCCCGGACAATGCCGAAGAAACCCGGATCGCCCGACGCCAGCACCACGGCATCGCCGTCGTGCGCGGCCAGCGCCTCCAGCGCCGGCGCCAGCGGCCCCAGTACGACCGACCGGACCTGCCCGCCCGTCCCCGGGCACGTCGCTGTCCCATCCCCTTCCCCGCCCGGGCGCAGGGGCGCCCCGCCCCTGTCCGGGACTGCCCCGGCTGCCGCCGGCAGGCAGGACGTCACTGTGCCGAGGTGGCGCTGGCCGCCGACCACCAGGGTGGCCGTGGCCAGGGCCGATACTGCCTGCGGGCTGAGCGGCGAGCCGTCCAGGCCGATCACCGTGATCATGGCGCGGCCGGCCAGTCCGCGCGGCTGGCCGCCACGACCGTCTGCCCGGTGAAGTCCACCAGCGCGACGTCGGCGTCCACCCGGCCAGCACAGGCCCGGATCAGCACCGACCGGACCTGGCGGCACAGCTCACCCCCGGCGGCCCGGAGCAGGCCCTCCCGGGCCCAGATCTCGTAGGCATGCCGGCCGGTGTTCGCCATGGTGACCTCGGCCGCGACGGCCTCGGGCCCGCCCGCGGCCCGGGTCACCGCGCCGAGCAGGCCAGGATCGACCTTGGACCGGGTGTAGTGCGTCATCAGCACGCCCGCCGCGAGCTTGGTGAGCTTGCCCGCCATGCCGACGAACACGACCCGGTCCAGCCCCTCGGCCACGATCCGGCGCAGCGCGGCCCCGGTGAAGTCGCCGACCTCCACGAAGCACACCTCGGGCAGCTGCGGCAGCAGCGCCATCGCCCCCTTTTCGGTCCGCCCTCCGGTGCACAGCACGGCGGTGCGCTCACCCTGGGCGGCCATCACCGAGATGGCCTGCTCCACACTGGCCCGCCAGGAGGCGGTGGAGAATGGGCGGACGATCCCGGTGGTGCCGAGAATGGAGATCCCGCCGAGGACGCCGAGCCGGGCGTTGGTGGTCTTGCGGGCCATCCGTTCCCCGTCAGGTACCGAGATGACCACCCGGACCCCGCGGGCCGCCAGGTCGGCCACCTCGTTCACCGCCTGGGTGATCATGATGCGCGGGGTGGCGGTGATGGCTGGCTCGCCCACGCCGATGCCAAGGCCTGGTTTGGTGACGATGCCTACGCCCTCGCCGCCTTCCAGGGCCAGGCCGGGTTCAGCCCGCCAGCGCACGGTCGCGGTCAGCCGCGCGCCGTGAGTCACGTCCGGGTCGTCGCCCGCGTCCTTGACCACCACCGCCGTGCCGTGCTGGTCGGTGTAGACGCAGGACTCGACCGGGAAGCTGACCCGCCGTCCGCTGGGCAGGCCAACCTCGACGCGCTCTTGCACCACCTGGTCGCGCAGGGCGGTGGCGGCGGCTTTGGCCGCGGCCGAGGCGCACGTGCCGGTGGTCCAGCCCGTGCGCAGGGCCCGCGGCCGTACCTTGGCGGTGCGCGGCAGATCCGGCTCCCGCAGGTCCGGCTCGGGCAGGCCCGGTCCGGGCAGGCCCGGTCCGCGCAGATCCGGTCCGCGCGGATCCGGTCCGCGCAGATCCGGCCTGGGCGGGTCCGGGGTGGTCATGGGCTGGCCTCGCGGAGGGCCTGACGGGCTTGCCGGTCAGCCCGGCGGAAGCCGTGGAAGTGGCCCGGGTGATACAGCCGGGACCGGGTGCCGTGGGCGGCCAGCGCGGGCCCGACCAGGAACAGGGTGTGCTTCCAGAGCTTGCGCTCGCGGACCGTCTCGGCCAGCGTACCCACCGTGCACTCCAGCACGAGTTCCTCGGGCCAGGTGGCCCGGTAGGCCACGATCACCGGGGTGTCCGCCGGGTAACCGCCGTCCAGCAGTTCCGCCTGGAGCTGGCCGGACCGGGCTGCGGACAGGAACAACGCCATCGTGGTCTGATGCCGGGCCAGTTCCCGGACTTCCTCGCCCGCGGGCATCGGGGTCTTGCCCCCGCCGAGCCGGGTCAAGATCACCGATTGGGCCACCTCGGGCACGGTCAGCTCGCGGCCGGTGATGGCCGCGACCGCGGCGTAGGCGCTCACCCCGGGGATGGTCTCGTGCGGCAGGCCCAGGTCGTCGCACAGGTCCCGCTGTTCCTGCACCGCGCCCCACAGCGCCGGGTCACCGGAGTGGATCCGGGCCACCACCAGGTCCTCGGCCAGCGCCCGCTGGTAGAGCGGGCGCACCCCTTCCAGCGGAAGCTGCGCCGAGTCGATCACTTCCGCGGCCGGCCGGGCGTGCTCCAGCACGTCCGGGTGGACCAGGCTGGCGGCCCATACCACCACGTCCGCCGCGCTGATAGCCCGGGCGGCGCGCAGGGTGAGCAGGTCCGCCGCACCGGGCCCGGCGCCGACGAACCACACCTTGGCCCGGCCGGGCTGAGGCCCGGCGTCCGGCTGGGCTGGCTTCTGGGCGCCATCGGGCTGGATCACAGCTTGCCCCCTCGCACGGCGCGCTGCCCGGGGACGAGCAGCGTGGACAGGTACGGGGCCGGGCCGGTGACCTCCGCCGCGGGGCGGATGTCCTCGCCGGGCAGGCCCAGGCTGGCGCCGTGCACCGCGCCATCGAGCCGTCCCGCGTCCCGGACCGCGGCGAGCACCTCGGGCAGGTGCCGCCCGCTCTTGTACCCGACCACGGTGTCAAAGGTGGCCAGGGCGGTCCGGAAGGTGGCGATGCCCGCGGTCAGCGGCAGCAGCGCCAGGCTCTCCCGGCCCTCGCAGAGCACGGTCCCGCTACGCGCGGCCAGGTCCTGCATGGCGGTGATGCCCGGCACCGTCGCCGTGGTCAGCCCGGGCACCCGGTCCCGCACCCCGCAGGCCAGGTAGGTGAAGGTGGAGTAGACGTTGGGATCCCCGATGGTCGCGAAGGCCACCAGCGCGGCGCCCGCCCGGAAGGCGGCGGCGGCCTCGTCCGCCGCGGCATCCCAGGCTGACACCCGGCGGCCGTGATCTTCGCGCTCATTGAGGGCGAAGCCGACCCGTCGGATCCGGTCGTGCCGCAGATGCGCCCGCACCGTAGCCTCCGCGCGGCCCGGCTCTGGCTCGGCCGCACCATCGGCCAGCACCGGTACCAGCACCAGGTCCGCCTCGTTCAGCACCCGTACGGCCTTGACCGTAACCAGTTCCGGGTCACCCGGCCCGACGCCGACCCCGATCAGCTGTGGGTTCATGCGGCTGCCGCCGCGACGACCCGCTGGGCCAGCCATGGGTACCCGGCCCAGTGCAGGTGCAGGTATGAGGCGTGCACCGAGCCGCAGGCAAAGCCCTCCCGGATCACCCTGCCGGTGCGGTCGCCTACCAGCCAGGCCGGGCCGGGCCGGGCGGGGGCGGACGGACGCGCCGGGGTCACTGTGGTCCGGTGGAATTCGTGCCCGCGCACGGCTGCCCCGGCCGGTGCCAGCACCGAGTCCGCGGCGGCGGTCGCGTCCCGGTAGCCCAGGGTGAGCCGGCTGGTCATCTGCGCGGTGACATCGAGCACCCCGCACATCGCCACGCCGTCCAGTTCCCGGGCCAGGTACAGCAGGCCCGCGCATTCGGCGACCACCGGGCGGCCCGCCGCGGCCAGGCCGGCCACGGCCGCGCGCAGCCGCTCGTTGCCGGACAGGTCGCCCGCGTGCACTTCGGGGAACCCACCGCCGAGCACCAGGCCCGCGCAGCCGTCCGGCAGCTCTTCATCCCGCAACGGATCCAGGCTCGTCACCTGGGCGCCCGCCGCGATGAGGAGTTCCGTGGTCTCGGTATAGCTGAAACTGAACGCCGCCCCGCCCGCCACCGCGATCACGGGCCGTCCGGGCTGGGCCGGCTGGGCAGGGTGTGGTCCCGCCGCGGCCGGCCGGGAGGGGGGCGGTTCCGCTGCGGCTGGGCGGGAGGGGCGTGGTTCCCCCGCGGCTGGATCCGCTGGGCCAGAGCTGCCCAGCGGAGCCCAGGCCGGGTGGGCCAGCGGGCCCGCGGTACCGGCCAGCGCGACCACCGCGTCCAGGTCCACCGCCTGGCTGACCAGCGCGGCGAGCCGGTCCAGGGCACGGCGGGCCGCCTGTTGCCGTTCCGGCACCGGGACGAGGCCGAGATGCCGGGCGGGGGCGGTGATCCCGTCGTCGCGGCGCAGCGCGCCGAGCACCGGCACGCCGAGCTCGTCCAGGGCGGCGCGCAGGATCTGCTCGTGCCAGTCCGAGCCGACCCGGTTCAGGATCACCCCACCGACCCGGACCCGCGGGTCGAAGCCGGCGAACCCGGACACCAGCGCCGCCACCGACCGGCCCTGCGCGGCCGCGTCCACCACCAGCAGCACCGGCGCGCCGATCAGCCGGGCCACGTGCGCGGTTGACCCGAAGGACGTGACGGCGCGCCCGTCGAACAGGCCCATCACGCCTTCCACCACCGCGATGTCCGCGCCGGCCGCGCCGTGCCGCAGCAGCGGCACGATCAGGTCCTCGCCGCACAGCACCGGGTCGAGGTTGCGGCCCGGTCGGCCGGTCGCCAGCGCGTGATAACCAGGGTCGATGTAGTCCGGGCCGACCTTGTGCCCGGACACCGCCAGGCCGCGGGTGCGCAGCGCGGCCATCAGCCCGGTGGCCACGGTGGTCTTGCCGTGGCCCGAGGCGGGCGCGGCCAGCACCAGCCGGGGCAGGCTCACCACTCGATGCCTCCCTGGCCTTTCTGGCCGGCGTCCATCGGATGCTTGATCTTGGTCATCTCCACGACCAGGTCGGCCGCGCCGACCAGCCGCGGGTCCGCGGACCGGCCGGTGATCACCACGTGCTGCGTGCCCGGGCGGGCAGCCAGCGTGGTGACCACGTCATCGGTGTCCACCCAGCCCCACTTCATCGGGTAGGTGAACTCATCCAGCACGTAGAACCGGTACGCCTGCGCCGCCAGGTCCCGCTTGACCTGTGCCCAGCCCTCCCTGGCGTCGGCGGCATGATCCGCCTCAGTGCCGGGCTTGCGGATCCAGGACCAGCCCTCGCCCATCTTGTGCCAGGTCACCGGGGCGCCCTGGCCAGTCTGCGCGTGCACCTCGCTGAGCGCCCGCAGCGCCGATTCCTCCCCGGTCTTCCACTTGGCGCTCTTGACGAACTGGTACACCACGATGGGCCAGCCCTGGTTCCAGGCTCGCAATGCGAGCCCGAAGGCCGCGGTGGACTTGCCCTTCATCTCCCCGGTGTGCACCACCAGCAGCGCGCGCTGCCGCCGCTGCCGGGTGGTGAGCCCGTCATCGGGCACGGTCACCGGCTTGCCCTGTGGCATCAGGCCACCTCCTTGAGGGCGCGAATGGTGTCGGTCAGCGGCCCGGCGGCGAGTTCCTCCAGCCGCAGCAGCATGCCGTCCAGCGCCCGGGCCAGCCCGGCAGCCAGGCCCAGCCGGGCCGGCCCGGTCTCGCAGTCCACCACCACCGAGGTGATGTGCTCGGCGGCCAGCAGCCCCGCCGCCCGGTGCGCGGCCGCAACTGGATCGCGGTCGCTGGTGATGTTCGTGGGGTCGCTGGAACTGGGGTGGATGGAGGTGCCGCTGGGACGCTGGGTCGTGCCGGGCTGGGCGCTGCGGGGCCGGTCGGCGGTGCTGCGGCTGGTGGCGCGGCCGTCGGTGACCAGGACCAGCAGCGGGCGGCGCTGCGGGTCGCGGAGCCGCTCGGTGCGCAGCACCTCGTGCGCCCGGAGCAGCCCGGCCGCGAGCGGGGTCCGGCCGCCGGTCGGCAGGGCGGCCAGCCGGGCCGCCGCGGCCTCCACCGACGACGTCGGCGGCAGCAGCAGCTGCGCCGCCGACCCCCGGAAAGTGATCATGCCGACCTTGTCCCGGCGCTGGTAGGCGTCCAGCAGCAGGGACAGCACCGCGCCCTTGACCGCGCCCATCCGGGCCCGCGCCGCCATCGAGCCGCTGGCGTCCACCACGAACAGCACCAGGTTGCCTTCCCGGCCTTCGCGGCGCGGCTCGCGCAGGTCCTCCGGCCGCAGCAGCAACCCGCCCGGCCCGGTCCGCCCGCGCCGCACCTGGTGCGGCGCGGCCGCCGCGACCGTCCCGGCCAGGTGCAGCTGCCGGGCTGGGCCGCGCGGCACCCGCGCGCCCGTGACCAGGCCGGTCTCGCCCCGCGCCCGGGACCGGCGGCCGGCCGCCCCCGCGCCGATCCCCGGTACCTCGAGATGCCTGACCCGGAACGTCGGCCCCGGTGCGGCCAGTGCGGCCGGCGCGGCCGCCCGGCCCTGGCCCGGGTCCCCGTCCTGGTCGCCGGACTCGGCATCGGCCGCGCTGGCCTCAGCCGGGCGGGCATCGGGCGGGCCGGTGCCCGGACCCGTGTCCTGGCTGGGCGCGGCCGAGCGGTCGCCGGAGCCTGCGTCCCGGGGCGCGGGCTGGCCCCCACCAGGCCCGCGGTCATCGGGGCCAGATCCGGGATCGTCGTCCCCGGCGGCCGTGGCCGGGATCTGGCTCTTCGGCACTGGCCGCGCCCGCGGCGAGAGCCTCGTCCAGTTGCTGCTCGTCGAGGTCCGGGGGGTCGAACGGCTGGCGCCGGCGGCGGTGCGGCAGCGCCAGCCGGGCCGCCGCCCGGATGTCGTCCTCGGTGACCTCGCCCGGCCCTGCCCAGGCGGCGTGTGCCACTCGCGGCCCGCGCGGTGACCAGGTCCGCGCGCAGCCCATCCACCCCGAACGCCGCGCACACCGACGCCACCTGACGCAGCGCCGCGTCCGGCAGCACCACCTGGGGCAGCCGCTGCCGGGCGGCCACGATGCGCTCCGCCAGCCCGGTCTCGGCCTGCTGCCAGCGAGTCGGTGAACGCCGGCCGGGTCGGCGTCGTAGCCCAGCCGCCGCCGGACCACCTCGGCCGCGCAGCGCCGGGTCGCGCGGCGCGGCCGCCTCGACGGTCAGCCCGAACCGGTCCAGGAGTTGCGGGCGCAGCTCGCCTTCTTCCGGATTCATGGTGCCGACCAGCAGGAACCGGGCGGCGTGCCGCACCGACACGCCGTCCCGCTCCACGTAGCAGGTGCCCAGGGCGGCCGCGTCGAGGAGCAGGTCCACCAGGTGGTCGTGCAGCAGGTTGACCTCGTCCACGTACAGCACGCCGCGGTGCGCGCTGGCGAGCAGGCCCGGCTCGTACGCCTTGACCCCCTCGGTGAGAGCCCGCTCGATGTCCAGCGCGCCGAGCAGCCGGTCCTCGCGGCCCCGACCGGGAGCTCGACCAGCCGGGCCGGGCGGGTGCGTCGCGCCTGACGGAGCCCCGGCTGAGGCCCGGCTCGTGCGGGCCGTCCGGGCACTGCGGGTCCGGCGCGGCCGGGTCGCAGGAGAACCGGCACCCGGCCACCACCTCGACGTCGGGGAGCACCGCGGCCAGCGCCCGGACCATGGTGGATTTCGCGGTGCCCTTCTCGCCGCGGACCAGCACCCCGCCGATGGCCGGCGATACCGCGTTGAGCACCAGCGCCAGCCGTAGCTCGTCCATCCCCACCACGGCGGTGAACGGGAAATGCGGGGCCGCTGTGATTTGGGTGGTGGCCGGAGTTGATGGTGGCTGCATGCTCAGTGGGGTTGGTGGTGACTGTGCGCTGGCCGGAGAACCCGTGCTCACTCCTCGTCCCCTTCCAGCTGGCCTTCCAGCTCCAGGTAGGTCGTGCGCAGCTGGTCCAGTACCTCCGGTGCGGGCTCGGCCCACAGGCCCCGGTCGGCGGCCTCCAGCAGCCGCCCGGCGATGCCGCGCAGCGCCCACGGGTTGGACTGCCGCATGAACGCGCTGACCTGCTCGTCGAACACGTACGAGGCGGCGAGCTGTGCGTACATCCAGTCGTCCACCACCCCGGCCGTGGCGTCGTAGCCGAACAGGTAGTCCACGGTCGCGGCCAGCTCGAACGCGCCCTTGTAACCGTGCCGCTGCATGGCGGCGATCCACCGCGGGTTGACCACCCGGGACCGGAACACCCGCCGTGTCTCCTGGGCCAGCGACCGGGTGCGCACCTGGTCCGGTACGGCGGAATCGCCGATGTACGCGGCCGGGGAGGACCCGGTGAGGTGCCGCACCATGGCCACCATGCCGCCGTGGAACTGGAAGTAGTCGTCGGAGTCCACGATGTCGTGCTCACGGGTGTCGGTGTTCTTGGCCGCCACCGCGATCCGCCGGAAGCTCGACTCCATGTCCGCCCGGGCCGGCCGGCCATCCAGGTCACGGCCGTAGGCGTAGCCGCCCCACACCGCGTACACCTCGGCCAGGTCCGCGTCGGTGCGCCAGTTGCCCGCGTCCATGAGCGGCAGCAGGCCCGCGCCGTAGCCGCCCGGCTTGGCGCCGAAGATCCGGGTGGTCGCCCGGCGCCGGTCGCCGTGCGCGGCGGTGTCCGCGTCCGCGTGCGCGCGCAGGTAGTTCGCGTCGGCGGCTCGTCCAGCCCGGCGACCGCGCTGATCGCGTCGTCGAGCAGCGCGACCACGTGCGGGAACGCGTCCCGGAAGAACCCGGAGATGCGCACCGTGACGTCGATCCGGGGCCGGCCCAGCTCGGCCAGCGGCGTGATCTCGAAGCCAGTCACCCGCCGCGACGCGTCGTCCCACACCGGCTGGCAGCCGAGCAGCGCGAGCACCTCCGCGATGTCGTCACCCTGAGTGCGCATGGCTGACGTGCCCCACACGGTCAGCCCGACCGCACGCGGGTACTCCCCGGTGTCGGTCAGGTACCGCTGCACCAGCGACTCCGCCAGCGCCGCGCCGGTCGCCCAGGCGTTCCGGGACGGGATGGCCTTGGGGTCCACCGAGTAGAAGTTGCGGCCGGTCGGCAGCACGTTCACCAGGCCGCGGGTGGGCGAGCCGGACGGGCCGGCCTGCACGTACCGCCCGTCCAGCGCGCGGAGCAGGTGCCGCACTTCGTCGGTGGTGCGGGCCAGCCGGGGTACCACCTCGGCCGCCGCGAACTCGAGCACCGCCACCACCTCGGCCGGTGCCTCGCCGAGCACCTCCGCGGCGACCGGGGCCGCCTTGCCCGGCTGCCAGCCGGCCTGGTCCAGGCCGGTGACCAGCTGCTCCGCCAGCGCTTCGAGGAGATCGAGTACGCCGCTGCCGTTGCGGACCGGCCGATCAGCCACCCGGGCCAGCGCGGTGGGCAGGGTGACCGGGTCGCCGGGAGCGTTGCTGAGTTGCTTTTCGTCGAGTCCGGCCCAGGCGGCTAGCGCGCGGCGCAGCCCGCTGAGCGCCGCGCGGCCGCCCCACACCTGGGTGGCGCGCAGCACCGCGAGCACGGTGGCGACCCGCTGCGGTCCGTCCGGCGGCTGGCCCAGGATGTGCAGGCCGTCACGGATCAGCGCGTCCTTGACCTCGCACAGGTAGCCGTCCACGTGCAGCACGAAGCTGTCGAAGTCGGCCTCGCCCGGCGGCTCGGCCACATCCAGGTCGTGGTGCAGCTCAGCGGCCCGGATCAGCTCCCAGATCTGGCCGCGGACCGCGGGCAGCTTGGCCGGGTCCAGCGCGCTGACCGTGGCGTGCTCATCCAGCAGCTGCTCCAGCCGGGCCAGGTCACCGTAGGAGTCGGCGCGGGCCATCGGCGGGATCAGGTGGTCGATGATGGTCGCGTGGCCGCGCCGCTTGGCCTGGGTGCCCTCGCCGGGGTCGTTCACGATGAACGGGTAGACGAGCGGCAGATCGCCGAGGACAGCGTCGGGCGCGCAGTCCGCGGACAGGCCCAGGCCCTTGCCGGGCAGCCACTCCAGCGTGCCGTGCTTGCCGAGGTGCACGATCGCATCCGCGTGGAACGTCTGTTCCAGCCAGCGGTAGGCGGCCAGGTAGTGGTGCGACGGCGGCAGGTCGGGGTCGTGGTAGATGGCCACCGGGTTCTCGCCGAAGCCGCGCGGCGGCTGGATCATCACCACGACGTTGCCGAACCGCAGGCCCGCCAGGACGATGTCGCCTTTGTCCGTGTAGAGGCGGCCCGGGGGCTCGCCCCAGTGCGCTGTGATCCGGCTTGGCAGGCCGCCCGGGAGGGCGGCGAACCACTGGCCGTAGTCGGGCTCCGGGACCCGGAGCGCCGCCTGGGCGAGCTGGGCCTCGGTGAGCCACTCGGTGTCCTGGCCACCGGCCTCGATCAGGGCGTGGATCAGCGTGTCGCCGTCCTCGGGGAAGCCGTCACCCAGGTCGTAGCCGTGCTCGCGGAGCGCCTGGAGCAGGATGACCGCGGAGGCGGGGGTGTCCAGGCCCACGGCGTTGCCGATCCGCGCGTGCTTCGTCGGGTAGGACGACAGCATGATCGCGAGCCGCTTGCGGGCGTTGGGGACGTGGCGCAGCCGGGCGTGGGCGAGCGCGATCCCGGCGGCCCTTCCCGCCCGCTCCGGGTCGGGCGTGTAGACCGGGATGCCGTCCGGGCCGGCCTTCCTTGAATGAGAACGGCACGGTGATCAGCCGGCCGTCGAACTCCGGGACCGCGACCTGCATGGCCGCGTCCATCGGGGTCAGCGCCGCGGTCGAGTCCGCCCAGGCCTGCCGCGGCGTGGTCAGGCAGAGGGCCTGCAGCACGGGGACGTCCAGCGCGTCCAGCGCGGCCACGTCCCAGGCGTCCTCGTCCCCGCCCGCCGCGGCGTCGGTGGCGACCGTCCCGCCCGCCGCGAGCACCGTGACGATCAGCGCGTCCACGCCGTCGAGCAGGTCGTAGACCTCCTGGGCGGCGGCGCGCAGTGAGCTGCAGTACACCGGCACGGCGTTGCCGCTGCGGGCCTCGACCGCGTCGGCGAGCGTGTCCACGAACGCGGTGTTCCCGGCGACCGCGTGCGAGCGGTAGAACACGATGCCCACCGTGGGCCGTTCGGGGCGGCGTTCCCGCTGGCCGTGGATGCCCTGGGCGGGCAGGGGCTGCGGGGGGCGAAGCCGTGGCCGGTCAGGGTGATCGTGTCGGACAGGAACCGGGCCAGCTGGCCGAGGTTGCCGGGGCCGCCCTCGCGCAGGTAGCCGAGCGCCTCGGTCGCCACCCCGGCGGGCACCGTGGACAGCGCCATCAGCTCGGCGTCCGGGCTGGGCTCGCCGCTGAGCACGACCGTGGGCAGGCCGCGGGCCAGGACCGCGGCCAGGCCGTCCGGCCAGCTGCGGCGGCCGCCGAGCAGCCTGATCACGACGGCGTAGGCGCCGTCGAGCAGCTCTTCGATGTCGCCCGGTGTGGTACGGGCCGGGTTGGCCAGCCGCCACGGCGCGCCGCTGGCCCGGGCGGCCAGCAGGTCGGTGTCCGACGCGGAGATCAGCACGAGGCCGGGACCGGGGCCGCGGTCTGGAGCGGGTCCGGGGGCTGGGGCGACTGGTCCGGGGGTGGGGCGCCTGGTCCGGGGGCTGGGGCGGGACCGGAGTTTGGGCCCGGGCCGGGCTGGGCTGGCATCAGCTGCGGGGTGGTGCGGCCGACGGCTGGTAACCGGGAGGGGGCCCGCCAGGGAGACCAGCTTGGGGGCTCACTTGAGGGCCGGCTGGAGGGTCGGCTTGGGGACCAGCTTGGGAGCCGGGAGGGGGGACGCCCACCGGACCGGATGACGGCAGCATCAGGTGAAGCCTTCCTCGGGGTAACCACGCCCCGGTACGAAGGATCGGCGGCCGCAGTTTCCTGGCTCCCGGATCGGGGCTCCGCTCAGCCTTCCCACCGCTGTGCGGCAGTGGCGTACCTGAGCGTTGCTCCCCGGTGACAGTGGCGGGACCGCGCCGGATTCACACCGGCTTCCTGCACTGCCGTCGATGGACGCAGAACACAACACCACACCCCTGCCCCCCGGTCAAGCCGGAACGCGCCGGGACGCCGCACGCCCGCCCGCCACTGCCGGGCCGCCGCGCCGGCCAGCCGCTTAGCGCGGTGCGTTGTGCGTCGCCGGCCCCGAACTCATCAGCGCGGTGCATTGCACTCCGCGGACGGGGCATTTTGCACCGCATCGACGCCTGCCGCCGTTAGGTGGCCCGCGTCGGGATGGCTTGCGGGGCGGCCGCCAGCCCGTCGCCCGGGCGGCCGCCAGCCCGTCGGCCCCGGGCGGCCAAAGAGCAGTTCGCCTTTTGTGGCTATCACGTATAAAAGGCGAACTGCTCATGGGCTCAGCGGGGATAGGCAGGGTTATGGGGCGGGGACGGCGTCGGTGATCGCGTTGAACTCCTCCGGGGTGAGCTCGATCGATACGGCCGCGATGTTGTCCGTGACGTGCTCCGGCGACCCGGACCCGGGAATCGGCAGGATCTGCGGCGACCGGGCCAGCAGCCAGGCCAGCGCGATCTGCCGCACGCTGACTCCGTGCCGCTCCGCCGCGGTGAGCACCGGGATGACCTTGTCGGACTCCTCGATCGGCGCCCACGGCAGGAAGGCGAGGTCCTCCTGCGCGCACAGGTCCACCACCTGCTCAGAGGACCGGTCGTTCACGTTGTACCGGTTCTGGACGGAGACCACGGGGACGATCTTCTGGGCCTCAGCGACCTGCCCGGGCGTGAAGTTGGACACCCCGACGTGCCGGATCTTCCCCTCGGCCTTCAGCTCCGCGAGGGCGCCGATCGACTCGGCCAGCGGTACCTTCGGGTCGGGCCGGTGGAACTGGTACAGCGGAATCTGCTCCAGCTTGAGCCGCTTGAGGCTGCCCTCGCAGGCCTCGCGCAGGTGCTCCGGGCGGCCGTCCGGCTCCCACCGGCCCGGGCTGGGCCGGACCAGCCCGCCCTTGGTCGCGATGACCAGGTCATCAGGGTAGGGAGCAAGCGTCTCGGCGATCAGGATCTCGCTGACGTTAGGGCCGTAGGAGTCAGCGGTGTCGATGAAGTTGACCTCCAACTCGACCGCCTTGCGCAACGCGGCCTTGGCCTGCTCCCGGTTCGCTGGCTCACCCCAGATGCCGCGCCCGGTGATCCGCATCGCGCCGTAGCCCATCCGGTTCACAGTCAGGTCGCCGCCGATGTCGATGGTGCCGGCTGCCGCGGCCGTCGGTTGGCTGGTCATGGGAAAGCCTCCTTAACGTGTCTCCCTTAAGCTTTGCAGCCCACTCCAGCGGCCCCCCGGCGGGGTCACCAGCCGCGGCTACCAGCAGGGTGCGCTGGCTAACCCGCGGCCCGATCGCCGATGGCGGCGCGGGCTAGGTCCTCCACCCGGCGGTGCAGCTGCGGCAGGTAGTACTCGGACTCTGGCTTCATCAGCACGCTACGCAGGATGCGCGCCCCCGGGGCGTCCCGGGTCACGGCCGGATGGCGGGCCCAGAACGCGTCCGCATCCGCCCGCAGCATGCTCAGGAAGACCGGATCCGGGCTGGCCATCCCGGCCCGCAGGACGTGCTCGCTGGCCTGGTCGATGCCGGACAGGGAGAGCGGCCCAGCGGCTGGCCCGCCCGGCGGGGTGGCCGCCGGGAAGTAGCTGACGATGTCCAGCTCGGGTTCCTGGTACAGCTCCAGCACCTCGGAGGCGCGGATCAGCTCCGCCCAGCCCACCGCGGCCCGCCGCCCCGCGGCCAGCACCTGGCCCAGCCCCGCGGCCGTGGGTGGCAGCAGCTGCAAGGTCAGCCACAGCGCGGCGGCCGACGCCCCGGCCCGGGAGCATTCCAGGCTGATCTCGCCGAGGTGCAGGTCCGCCGAGGTGAAGTAGGTGTAGGGAGAGTCGTGCAGGTAGAAGCGGCCCACCTCCGGATCGCGGAACAGCACGGCACCGCACCCGTACGGCTGCAGCCCGTGCTTGTGCGGGTCCACCACCACCGAGTCACACCGGGCAATAGCCCGCCACGGCGCCGTGGGCAGTCCCGCGCCGGCCGTGGGCAGTCCCGCCCCGGCCGCTGCACCTGCACCCCGGTCCGCCCCGGTCCGCCCCGCCCCGGGCCCCTCTGCGCCGCCATCTGTTCCGGCCAGCCGCGCGCCGTCGCGCGGCCCGGCCTCTTCCGCAGCCCCGTCCGCCCCGGCCAGCAGGCTGAAGAACCCGCCGTAGGCGGCGTCCACATGGATCCGGACGCCGTACCGCTCCCGCAGCGGCAACGCCTCGTGGATCGGATCCACTGCCCCGAGCCCAGTCGTGCCCGCGGTCAGCACCACGGTGCCCACCTGGCCGCCCGCCAGCAGGTCAGCCAGGGCGGACAGGTCGATCCGGCCCCGGCCGTCCGCGGGCACCGGATAGGCTGGCAGGCCTAGCAGGTGGCACATCCGGCTGTGCGTGTAGTGCGCCTCGGTGCTGTAGGCGACGCCCAGGCCGGGATGCGACTCCCGGGCCACGAACAGCGCCTCCAGGTTGGCGATGGTCCCGCTGGTGGTCAGGTGACCGAGGTGGCTGGGCAGCCCGAACATCCCGGCCAGCTGGGCGGTGACCTCGCGTTCCATCGCAGCGGTCGCCGGGCCGCCGTCCAGGGCATGGTTGTTGGGGTTGATCAGCATCGCGGTGAGGTAGCCAGCCACCGCGGCCGGGTGCGGGGGCTTGAGCATCTGCCCGGCGTAGCGCGGGTGGAAGAACGGGTAATTGTCCGCCAGCCTGCCGGTGAACTCCGCGAAGACCGCGGCGAAGCGTTCGTCGCTGACGTCCAGCGACGGGTGGGCCTGGTAGGGGCCGTAGCCCGCGGACCACTGCCGGACAGCCTGTTCGGCCTGGCCGAGCCAGTACGTTAGGTCCACGGCATCCCCCGGGTTCTGGCTGGGAGCCGGAGGTCAGCTGGGCCGCGGCCCCCCGGCCGGGCGCGCGTCTGGAAAATGACATGATCGTATACGCCGTACCGCTGGCGGACTGCCCGCAGGCCGCACGGCTGGGGGACCGCCCGCAGCCCGCACGGCTGGCGGACCGCCGCGGGACGCACCGCTGGGGACCGCCTGCGGCCCGCGGCACTCCGCCAGGACGAACGTGGCCGGGACGAACCGGGCTGGGACGAACTTGGGCTAGCCCGAGCTTGGCCGGGACGAACTGGGCACATTGCTGGGCTGGCTGGGGCACACTCTGTGGCAACCGCTGCACTGCAGACATAACGTGAAGGATGACCGGCGCTGTGAAGCTTTCGATTCTGATGCCCGTCTACAACGAGGCAGAGACCGTGCAGCAGGCGGTCAAGCGTGTGCTGGATGTGAGCTTCCCGTGCGCCGTGGAACTGGTGCTCGTGGACGACGCGAGCACCGACGGGACCGCCGAGATCCTGGCCGATATCGAGGACGAGCGGCTGGTCAAGCTGCGCCACCCGGTGAACCGGGGCAAGGGCGCCGCGGTGCGCACCGCCGCCGCGGCCGCGACCGGCGATTACATGATCCCGTTCGACGCGGACCTGGAATATCAGCCGGAGGACATCATCGAGCTGCTCAAGCCGGTGCTGCGCGGGGAAACCGAGGTAGTGTTCGGCAGCCGCAGCTTCGGCAGCCACTCGGCTTACTCCTTCTGGTACGTGATGGGCAACAAGGGCGTCACCACCGTGGCGAACGTCCTGTTCAACGCCTACATCGCGGACCTGGAGACGTGTTACAAGATGATGCCCCTGGACCTTTACCGGAGTCTGCGGATCAGCTCGGACGGTTTCGGCATGGAGGCGGAGATCACCGGCAAGCTGCTCGCCCGGCAGATCCGCCCGTTCGAGGTGCCGATCAGCTACCGGGCCCGGAGCCGGGGAGGCCGGCAAGAAGATCACCTGGAAGGACGGGGTCCATGCGCTGTGGATCCTCAGCCGCATCCGCCTCGGCCGGGCCGTCCGTCCCGCCCCCACCCGCCGCTAGCCCGGCGCCCAGAGCGCCGGTCAGGCAGTGACCAGCGGGGTCAGCGGGATTCGGCGGCCATGTCGAGGGCCTTGCCGGTGTAGACGCGGTAGCCAGCCGCCCGGTCGTAGCCGTGAATCTCCGGAGTGTCCAGGCTGCGCATGAACTCGAGGATCTGGGCGCTGAACAGCTGGCCGGGCACCAGCACCGGGAAGCCGGGCGGGTACGGGGTGACGAACGTGGCCGACACGACCGGCTCGCCCGCTTCCATCTGCTGCTCGACCTCGTCCGGCAGCAGGTACTCGCACCGGGAGTCGTCGTAGGCCAGGAAGAACGCCCGCCGCACGTCCCCTTCGGAGGTGGTGCCGTCGCCGGGCAGGAACGCGGGATGGAACCCGCTGAAGTCCGGCAGCGGTGCGCACGGCGCGGTCTGCTTCAGCACCGCCCGGGCGTGCGCCGCCTGCTGGGTGGGGCTCATTTCCACCGCGGCGTCCTCCAGGTCACGGGCGATCGTGACCAGCACCTCGATGAGGTAGGCCACCGCGCTGCGCTTGGTGCCGATGTTGGTCATGAACAGCACGGTGTTCCGTGACGTCTTGTTGATCTGGATGCCGAACCTGTCCATCAGCTGCTCGCGCTTGAACGTCGCGCCGTCGATGCCGGTCGGCCCGATGTACAGGCTGATCCGGGAGGGGTCCAGGACGAACTCGTCCTCCTCCCACGCTTGCAGCATGCCCTGCAGCCCGCTGCGCAGCGGCTGATCGATGCCGGACGGGCGGAACTCGGCCGGGATCAGCTCCGGCGTGGACAAGCAGCGCATGTACTTGGACAGCAACGGGTGGTGGTCGATGGCGTCACGCAGCCGCATCGCGTATTCGACCTGCCGCTGCACCAGCTCGTAGCCCTCCAGCGCGGCCTGCCTGCGGCCGATGTCGAGCGAGGCCAGGATCTGGTAGTTCGGCGAGGTCGAGGTGTGCGTCATGTACGCCTCGTGGAAGCTCTCCTGCACCTTCTGCGCGAAGTCCTGGTCGCGCACGTGGATCATCGAGCCCTGGCGCAGCGACGTCAGCGTCTTGTGGGTGGACTGCGTCGAGTAGACCCGGACCCGGGCCCGGGCCGGGTCCGGCACCAGCCTGCGGTCCAGCAGCGCCTCGTCGCTGGCGCCCGCCAGCTCGGCGACCTGCTGGTCGCAGCGGGCCCGGTACTCCGGTGACCGCAGCCGCTCGGCTAGGGTGCGCGCGGCCCGCATGGCCGTGCGCGGCCGGTAGACCGGGTGGAACCGGGCGAACGCGAACCACGCCTCGTCCCAGAGGAACACCAGGTCCGGCTTGATCGCCAGGCATTCCTCCATCACCCGGCCGACGTCGTACACGATGCCGTCGAACGTGCAGTTGGTCAGCATCAGCATCCGGACCCGGTCCAGCTTGCCCGCGGCCTTCAGCGCCAGCAGCCGGGCCTTGATCTCACGCAGCGGTACCCCGCCGTACATCGAGTACTGGTGCAGCGGGTAGGCGTCCAGGTACCAGACGTGCGCCCCGGCCAGTATCAGCCCGTAGTGGTGCGACTGGTGGCAGTTGCGGTCGACCAGCACGATGTCGCCGGGGGCGACGAGCGCCTGCGCGACGATCTTGTTCGCGGTGGACGTGCCGTTGGTGACGAAGTAGGTCCGCCGGGCCCCGAACGTGTCAGCGGCCAGCTGCTGCGCGCGGCGCAGCGGGCCAGTGGGCTCCAGCAGCGAATCCAGGCCGCCGCCGGTCGCCGAGGTCTCGGCCAGGAAGATGTCCAGGCCGTAGAAGCCGATCATGTCGTTGATCCAGTGCGAGCCGATGATCGAGTTGCCCTGGGAGATCGGCAGCGCGTGGAACGCTCCGGTCGGGCGGTGGCTGTAGTGCCGCAGCGCCTCGAAGAACGGCGTCTGGTAGCGCTCCGCTATCCCGGCCAGGATGCTGAGGTGCAGCTCCAGCGAGCCCTCCCGGGCGTGGAACACCCGGCGGAAGTGGTGGCTGAGATGCCCGGCGATGTCCTCGACCCCGATCTCCGTCATCAGGTACAAATCCAGCTCGGGCCGCTGCCGGGCCAGCCGCCGGGCCAGGATCTGCGCGCTCTCGTGCGGCGGCTGCCCGGCCAGGTCGCTGGCGATCTGGGTGTCGGTGAACTGCGCCAGGCTGGACAGGTCCTGGGCCGCGGCCGGGCTGAACCGGCGGCGGATCACGCAGGCCTGCAGGTTCGCGTTCAGCCGCGCGGCCACCAGAGCTTCCTCGGCGCTGCCCACGATGACCAGCTCGTAGACGAAATGTTCAGCGGGTCGCCGCCAGCTGCGCACCTCCTCGCGCAGAGCCTGCTCCTGGGCCGGGGTCAGCGTCTCGACCACGAGCACCTCGAAGTACGGCCGGGTGGGCACGGCCGTACCGGCGGGCCCGGGCCGTTCCTCCGGGTCCGCCTGCTCCGGCTCGCCATCAACCAGCGACCACGCGGTGCCCACCCGGTAGGACTCGGTGACCAGGGCCCGGTTGATCCAGGGCGACCAGCGCGGCGAACCCGTCGTAGGTGCCCGCGGTGAACAGGTCACGGACCCGCCGGAGCAGTTCCGGGCCGGGGAACGCCCAGTACTGCTCGACCGGGGTCAGCTCGTCGAGCAGCCCGGTGACCGCCAGCGTCATGATGTTGGCCGGGTCGCCCCGGGTAACCGCGTCGGCCAGCTGCTGGGCCGTCTCCTCCAGCTGAGACCAGGCGTCCGCGCGGGCCTGCCGCCAGCTGTTGTAGGCCTGGAAGCCAGAGGCGTCAGTCATCGTGTCCCTCCGTGCGATCGCCGCGCCCCAGCCGGGGAACGGCGGGCAGCGCACTGATCCCGACCGAATCTTCTTCCTTCTGCCGAGGTGAGGGCAACAGTTCCGGAAACCCGTTCACGCGCGCTCCGGCACTTGTTCATAGCCGGCCAGCTGATCAGCTACCGTCCGGGAACCCGCCGCGGTGCGACACCACCGGGTAGTGTGGCAGCGCCGCGGCCGGATCCCGGAGCAGCGCCGTGGTCTGGGCCAGGTACGGCGGATGCGCCCGCCACCCGTCCAGGTAGGGCCGCAGCCCTTCGGCCAGCCGTGGCTGCTCCCGGTCATAGGCGGCGAAGATCTCCTGCGCCGCGCCGGTGAGCGCGCCGATGACGTCCGCGCCGAACCGCTGCTGCCAGTCCCGCTCGATCCGGCTGGCCAGCGCGCGGCCGTCCGCCTGGACCGCGCGGCCCTTCGCGGTGAGCTGGGCCAGCCGGGCCGGGCCCGGCCCGATCACCACATAGCCGCGCGATTCCAGCTCGCGCAGGGAACCCGCGATCGCCTCCCTGGCCACCCCGGCCCGCCCCGGCAGGTCCCGCACGCGGACGCCGGGCTCACTGACCACCCGCAAGGCGTTGCAGCTCATCGGCAGGGGCAACGGCGACGCCGGCTTCGAACTCGGCCGCGAGGGCGAGCAGCGCCTGGGACAGCAGCGCGGGCAGGTCGCGCGACGCCGGTTCGGCTGGGCGGGGCCCGGCTGGCCGCAGGGCCGCGGTGCCGCCCACCGGGAGGTAGTGCGGCAGCCCGGGGTCCAGCTGGCGGCCCAGCGCCCGCAGCGCCCCGGTCAGTCGGCCGACCGCCGCCGCGCCGAACCGGTCCTGCCAGCGCTGCTCGATCACGCCGCCCAGCGGCCGCCAGATCCGCTGGGCCTGCCGCCCCGCCGGAGTAGGCGCCGCGATCCAGTCGCGCCGCGGTGGCCGGGGCCGGCGGTCTGCGGGATCCGGCTCGACCGTGAGGTATCCCCACCATTTCGACATCCGGGTGAGCTGTGACTCCGTCGCTTCCCTGGTCATCCCGGTCAAGTCCGGGAGATCCGCAACGCACACCCCGCCCGGGGGAATGAACCGCATCAAGTTCGACCACATCGCCAGCGAGACGAGCCAGGGGCCGCGGGACCCGGCCGCCGGGCCGCGTGTGGTCCGGTGCGGGAACTGATGTTCGAACTCGTTGTCCAGCTCGATCGTGAACGCGACGAGGAGCTGGGACAGCAGCACCGGCCACGGCCGCTCCGCCGGGCTGGAGTCTGGGTCCGGGCCCGGGCTGGGACTTTGGCCGCTGGGCGTAGTGCTCCAGCGGGGCCGGGCTGACGTGGCGGGTGGCTTCGTCCGGGCTGATGTGGCGGGCGGCTTCGTCCGGGCTGATGTGGCGGGTGGCTTCGTCCGGGCTGACGTGGCGGGTGGCTGTGCCCCGGCTTGCGCGGGCGGGCCGGTACGGGTGGCGGCGACCAGCAGCGCCCGGGACCGCTGGCCGGCTGGCTGGGCCCGGACCGGGCGGCCGTGTGCGGCGAGCACGTCGCGGGTGCCGGTGAACCGCGCGGCCCAGCCGTGCCCGGCCAGCCACTGCGTCTCGCCGGCCTCGCCGCTCCCAGCGGTACTGGACGGCAAAGTGAGGCCCAGCTGGCTACCGGGGGCGGACAGCGCCGTCAGCCCGGCCAGGACGCTGTCGACCTGGCCCTGCGTGAGGTAGACGAGCAGGCCCTCGGCGAGCCGCACAGCCGGCTGGTCCGGGCGGAAGCCAGCGGCCAGCAACGCGGCGGGCCAGTCGCCGCGCAGGTCACCGGGCACGGGGAGGCGTTCGCAGGCGGCCTGGGCGGCCTGTGCGGTGAGCACCTCGGCCTTGCTGTCCAGCACCTCGGCGGTGTCCAGCTCGAAGCAGCGGACGCCGGGTGGCCAGGGCAGCCGGAAGGCCCGCGCGTCCAGCCCGGCGCCGAGCAGGACGACCTGCTGGCAGCCGCCGGTGCAGGCGGACAGGGCCAGCTCGTCAAGGAACACGGTGCGGGCCACCACCCAGGCCCGCAACGTGGCCCGCCGCCGGTCGCTGGACGCCTCCGGCGGTGCCCACCCCGAGGCCGCGACAAAGGCGCTGGCCAGCGGGTCGGCGAAGAGCCGGTCTGGCCGGGCGCTCTCGGCGGCCCGGGCGGCCGCGACGGCCAGCCCGGTGCCCGCCACCCCGTCCATCGCCGGGCCGGGATGGGCCGACCGGTCCGCCAGGTGGGGGAGCAGGTGGTCGAGGCTCGAGCGCCGGAGCATCCGCTCGGTGAACGACCCGACCCCGTCTCCGGCCACCGCGCCCTCCCTCTCACCGGCTCCCGGTACTGCCCGCCTCCGGTACTGGCTGGCTCCCGGTAGCTCCCCGGGCTGGCTGGCTCCCGGGGCTGGCTGGCTCCCGGGGCTGGCTGGCTCCCGGGGCTGGCTGGCTCCCGGTAGCTCCCGGTACTGGCTGCCTCCCGGAACTGGCTGGCCAGATGCTAGCTGATCCTGGCCGCCCAGCGGCGGCCGGGCGCCCAGCCGCCGCCAGGCCGGTACGGTAGCGGCCATGGCCAGCGAGCAGGGGAGCCGGGCGGCCATGCCGTCCGCGCTACTCGGGCCCGGTGGGCCGGCCGTCTCCCGGATCGGGCTGGGCCTGGCGGCGCTGGGCCGCCCGGCCTACATCACCGGCGGCCGGGCCACCGACCTGCCGGACCGGAGCGTGGGCGGCCTGCGGGCGCAGACGTTCGCCATGCTGGACGCCGCCTACGCCGCGGGAATCCGGTACATCGACGTGGCCCGCTCCTACGGCCGGGCTGAGGAGTTCCTCAGCGGCTGGCTGGCTGAGCGGGACCATCCGGACCTGGTCATCGGGTCGAAATGGGGCTACCGCTACACCGGGGACTGGCGGATGGACGCCGCCCAGCACGAGGTCAAGGAACACTCGCTGGGCATGTTTACCGCCCAGCTCGCGCAGAGCCGGGCCCTGCTCGGGGACCGGCTCGCGCTGTACCAGGTACACTCGGCCACCCTCGATTCCGGGGTGTTCGACGATCCCGGCCTGCTCACCGCGCTGGCCCGGCTGCGCGAGGATGGCGTCATCGCCGGGTTGACCACCAGCGGGCCCCATCAGGCCGATACGATCCGCCGGGCGCTGCCGCTCACCGTGGACGGGCTGCCGTTGTTCAGCGCGGCGCAGGTGACCTGGAACCTGCTGGAGCCGTCGGTCGGGCCGGCCGCGGCGGAAGCGGCCGCAGCGGGCTGGGCGATCCTGGTCAAAGAGGGCGTGGCCAACGGGCGGCTGGCCCCGCCGGCCGCCCCCGGGCCGGTGGCCGCGCTAGCCGCGGCCCGGGGCGTCACCGCCGACGCGATCGCCCTGGCCGCCGTGCTGGCCCAGCCGTGGGCCTCCGTGGTGCTGTCCGGGGCGGTGACCCGCGGGCAGCTGGCCGGGAACCTGGCTGCGCTGACCGTCAGCGATCTCCCGGCGCTGGACCTCGCCGAAGCGCCGGACGCCTACTGGGCGGCCCGGTCCGCCCGCGCCTGGCGCTGACCGCCACGGGACCGGCCCGTCAGCGCCCCTCACCCGCCGCCCCGTCCGGACGAGCCGGTCAGCGCGGTACATAGTCGGTCGCCCGCGACCGACTATGTACCGCGCTGTTGGGGTGGACCCGGACGGCAGGGCCAGCCCCACGCCTCCCAGCAGTAACCGCCCCTGACTCCCTCTTGTGCTTCCCCTCTTGACGGAGCCGCGCCCCGGCTTTATGTTTCCTGAAACGTCGTTCGGCGATGTCGAACAGGTTTCGAGTTCGCCGCCCGTACCGCCAGAGGAGGTGAGGAGCCCCGGCGCCCCCGGCTAGGTACCGGCGCGCGTTGTGGGCTACCCGCATGGCACCACCCAGCACCTTGCAGAAGCTCGCCGCTGAGTTTCTCGGCACTGCCTTCCTTGTCTTCGTCGGCGCTGGCTCAGCCGCCGCGACCGGCGTGATCGCGGCCGGCACGAAGGTTCCCTTCTCCATGGCCCAGCTCGGGGTCATCTCGTTCGCGTTCATGCTCGTCATCGTGGGAGCTGTGTATGCGATCGGGCATATCTCGGGCGGCCACATCAACCCGGCGGTGACCCTGTCGCTGGCGGTCACCGGCAAGTTCCCGTGGCGCGAGGTGCCCGGCTACTGGGCCGCCCAGCTGGCCGGCGCGATCACCGGCGGGGCCACCATCTTCCTCACCCTGGGCCGGGCGGCCACCGTCGCCGCTGGAGGCGGGGTGACCTCGTACAACCCCGCCACGATGGGCTTCGGGCGGGGCATGCTCATCGAGGCGATCGGCACGTTCATGCTCGTCTTCGTCATCTTCGGGGTCATCGATCATCGCGCGGTGCCCGGCTGGGCGCCGATGGCGATCGGTGCCATCGTGTTCGCGATCATCATCATTCTCGGCCCGGCCACCGGGGCGGCCATCAACCCGGCCCGCTACTTCGGCACCGTGCTGATGCTCAAGGCGTTCGGCGGGAAGGTGCTGTGGTCCCAGGTGCCCGCCTACCTCATCGGCGAGCTGGCCGGCGGCGTCCTCGGCGGCCTGGCCTGGGCCGCGATCGGCCGGGTCCGTGCCGACGCCTCATTCACCAGCCTGGCACCGGCCGATCCGGTACCGAGCAGCGACGTCATCCGGGAAGGCACGTCATGAAGAAGCTCATCAACTCACCCGACACCGTGGTCACCGACGCGCTGGCCGGGATGGCCGCCGCGCACCCGTCGCTGGCCGTGGACCTCGAGAACAAGGTGATCATCAGGGCGGGCGGCGCGCAGGCGGGCAAGGTCGGCCTGGTGTCCGGCGGCGGCTCCGGCCACGAGCCGCTGCACGGCGGGTTCGTCGGCTACGGGATGCTGGATGCCGCCTGCGCCGGCGAGGTGTTCACCTCCCCGGTACCGGACCAGATGCTGGCCGCGACCAAGGCGGTCAACGGCGGTGCGGGCGTCCTGCACATCGTCAAGAACTACACCGGCGACGTGCTGAACTTCCAGATGGCCGCGGAACTGGCTGGGGACGACGGGATCGAGGTCGCCTCGGTGGTGACCAACGACGACGTCGCGGTACAGGACTCGCTGTACACGGCCGGGCGCCGCGGGGTGGGCGCGACCGTGTTCGTGGAGAAGATCGCGGGCGCGCTGGCCGAGCAGGGCGCGGGCCTGGACAAGGTCGCCGATGTGGCGCGGGAGGTCAACGAGCGGTCCCGGTCCCTCGGGGTGGCGCTGAGCTCGTGCACCGTGCCCGCAGCGGGCAAGCCCACGTTCGAGCTGGCTGACTCGGAAATCGAGATGGGCATCGGCATTCACGGCGAGCCGGGCCGCAGCCGGGTCCCACTGGTCCCGGCCCGCGAGCTGGCCACCGCCGCGCTGGACGCAATCCACGCCGACATGCCGCTGTCCGGGGACCTGCTGGTGCTGGTCAACGGGATGGGCGGCACCCCGCTGATCGAGCTGTACCTGATGTTCAACGAGGTGCAGCGGTACCTGTCCGGACGCGGTGCGCGGATCACCAGGAACCTGGTCGGCAACTACATCACCAGCCTCGAGATGCAGGGCTTCTCGGTGACGGTGTGCCGGCTCACGGACTCGCTCACCCGATTGTGGGACGCGCCGGTGGACACGCCTGCCCTGCGCTGGGGACGCTAGCGGCACAGGTTTCCCAGATCGTAGGAGACACCCATGCATGCTGAAGTCTTCCGGGCCTGGATCGTCACCGCCGCCAGGGCCGTCGACGAGCAGCGCGACCATCTGACCCAGCTGGATGCCGCGATCGGTGACGCCGATCATGGCATCAACCTGGCCCGCGGGTTCACCGCGGTGCTCAGTGCGCTGGACTCGGCCACCCCGGCTACGCCGGGGGCCGTCCTGACGCTGACCGGATCCACGCTCATTTCCAAGGTGGGCGGGGCGTCCGGACCGCTCTATGGGGTGGCCTTCCGGCGGGCCGGTAAGGCCCTGGGCGACGCCGAGGACGTGGACCTGCCCGGCCTGGCCGCCGCTCTCGAAGCGGCCCTGGCCGGCGTCCAGCAACTCGGTGCGGCCCGGGAGGGCGACAAGACGATGGTGGATGTGCTGGCCCCGGCCACGGGGGCCTTCAGCAAGGCGATCGCGGAGGGGGCGTCGCTGGCCGACGCCCTCGCCGTGCTCGTTGATACCGCTCAGGCCGCGGCGGCGGCCACTATCTCCATGCAGGCCCTCAAGGGGCGGG
This sequence comes from uncultured Actinomycetes bacterium, assembly GCA_963804455.1. GTDB lineage: Bacteria > Actinomycetota > Actinomycetes > Streptosporangiales > Streptosporangiaceae > RYN-230. The sequence goes on along the minus strand of CAWDRD010000019.1, from coordinate 52,828 downwards.
CGAGCTATCTCGGGCCACGCAGCGTCGGTCACGAAGATCCCGGCGCGGCCTCCACGGCCCTGATCCTCGGTGCCCTCCGCGATGCCGCGCTGGCCAGCCGATGACCCAGGCCATCCGTTACCGGGGGGTGCCGGTGTCCGAAGGTGTGGTCACCGGGCTCATCCACCCGGGCGACCCTCCCGCTCCGGAGCCGGCCGGAAGCCACGCCGGCTCCCGGCCCGCGACCCCGGACGCGGTGGCCGAAGCCTTTGCCGCCGTGGCCCGGGATCGCTCCGCGCTCGCGGATCAGCTGCGGGCCAGCGGCCGTGGCGACGAAGCCGACATCGTCATGATTGGGGCCCTGATCGCGGCCGATCCGGCGCTGGTGGACCCGGCGGTGGCCGCGGCCAGGGACGGCGCGGACGCGACCGCGGCGGTCGAGCGGTCGGCCGCGGCCCAGGCGGCGGCGATCGCCGCGCTGGCCCACCCCGACCTGGCGGCCCGCGCGGACGACGTGCGCCAGGTCGCCCGCGCGGTGCTGACCAGGCTGGCCGGTGATCGCGCGGCCCCGCCGCCCGCGGGTGACTTCATCCTGGTCCGGCGGGAGGTGGATCCGGCCGACCTGATCCGGCTGGCCGAGGCCGGGCTGGCCGGCGTGGTGTCCGTCACCGGCGGCGCCAGCTCGCACGCTGCGATCATCGCCCGCGGGCTGGGCGTGCCCATGCTGGCGGGCGCGGACCCGGGCGTGCTCACCGCCCCGGCCGGGCACCCGGCCATCCTGGACGCAATGGGCGGTCACCTCGTCGTGGACCCGGCGCCGCAGGATCTGGCCCAGCTGCCTGCCGCCCAGGTCAGCGCGGCCGGGGGCATCAGCGCGGCCGGGGGCAATGGCCTGGCCCTCGCCACCTGGACGGGCGGCGCGAGCGCCGGGCCGGCTCCGGCCGGGGTGGTGCGGACCACCGATGGCCAGGAGATCACCCTGCTGTGCAACGTGGCGTCCGGCACCGAGACCCGGCGTGGCCTGGCCGCTGGCGCCGCTGGGGTGGGCCTGCTGCGCACTGAGATCCCGTTTCTCAGCGCCACCGGCTGGCCTGCTGAGGCCGATCATCGGGTGGTGCTGGATCCCGTCCTGAGCCTGCTGGCCGGCCGGCCGGCCGTGGTGCGGCTGCTCGACTTCTCCGGCGACAAGATCCCCCCGTTCCTGGCCGGCCAGGAGGCTGGCCTGGCCGCGCTGCTCGGCCACGCCCCAGCCCTGGCCGACCAGCTGCGCGCGGTGCTGCGCAGCGGCCGGGACACCCAGCTCGGCGTCATGGTCCCGATGGTGATGTCCCAGCAAGAGATGACCCTCGTCGCCGACGCCCTGGCCGAGGCCGCGGCGGAGGCCGGCACCCCGGTCCCGGAACTCGGCATGATGGTCGAAGTCGCCGCCACCGCGGCCGCCGCCGCCACCTTTGCGCAGGTGAGCGACTTCTTTTCGATCGGCACCAATGACCTGACCAGTCAGGTACTCGGCCTGGACCGGGCCGATCCCCGGATGCGTCCCGCGCTGGCGGCCGACGCGCGGCTGCTGGCCCTGATCTCTCAGGTGGTCCAGGCGGCCGGGCCCGCCGGGGTGAGCGTCTCCGTCTGCGGCGACGCCGCCGCGGACCCGGCCGTGCTGCCGCTGCTGATCGGCCTGGGCGTCCGCCGGCTCAGCGTAGGCCCGGCGCGCCTGCCCCAGCTGGCGGGATGGATCACGGGTCTGGACAGCTCCGCCTGCGCAGACATGGCCCGCGCAGCGCTGCGGGCCGGGCCGCCTCATGAGCAGGACGGCCCGGCAGCGGGCGACCAGGTGCCGGGGAACCAGGCGCAGGCCCCGGTGGTCACGCCATGAGCGGCTCAGCCGAACGCGGACAGCACCGTCCCACCCCGGGCGGCGCCGAGATCCCGGGAGATGGACCGGGCGGCCTCCTGGACCGCGCGCACCAGCTCATCCCGGGTGTCCCGGGCCAGCAGCCGGTCTGCCGAGCCGACCACCCCGATCGCACCGGCCACAGTGCCCTCCCGGCCCAGGATCGGGGCGGCAATGCCAGCATCGCCCACGGTGGCCTCCTGGTCCTCCACGGCGTAACCCTGCTTGCGGACCTGGCCGAGTACCCGGCTGAGCGCGGCGCGCGTGGTCTTGGTCCGGCCGGTCAGCGGGACCAGGTCACCGGCCATGGCCCCGGCGCGCTGTGCTTCCGGCAGGTGTGCCACGATGGCGTGCCCCAGGGCGCAGGCGTGCCACGGGATGGCCGCGCCTACCTCCAGGATCTGCACGGTGTTGTCCGGGCGGAATACGTGGTGCAGCACGATCACCCGGGAACCGGACAGGCTGGCCACCCAGACCGCCTCGTTCGCCCGCTGGGCCAGCGACTCCGCCCACAGCAGCGAGCGGGCACGCAGTTCCGACCCGTCCAGGTAGGCGTTGCCGAGCAGCAGGACAGCCGGGCCGAGGCTGTACTTCCCGGTGTCGGGGTCCTGGGCGACCAGGTCGTGCTTTTCCAGCGTGCGGAGCAGCCCGTGCACGGTCGGCTTGGCCAGTCCGACCCGGTCCGCGATCTCAGTGACGCCGAGACGAGGGGTGCCGGAGCCGAGGACGGCCAGGATCCGGGCTGCGCGCTCCACCGATTGGATCATGACAACCTTTCAGCGATGTCGAACACGATTCAGGATATGCCATGAGCCTCGACGCCAGAGTAGGGATCGTCCTCGTCTCGCACAGCGCTGCGCTGGCGGAGGGGGCGGCCGACCTGGCCGCCCAGATCAGCGGGGGAACCGTGGCTATTATCCCGGCCGGTGGCACGGACGACGGTGAACTCGGCACGAGTGCGGCAAAAGTGCAGCGAGCAGTCAAACTGGCCGATAGTGGGGCAGGCGTGCTGATCCTGCCTGACCTGGGCAGCGCGGTCCTGACTGTCCGGGCGCTGCTCAGCGAGGCTGGGGACCTGCCCGCCCTGGTCGAGCTGGCCGATGCGCCGTTCGTCGAAGGCGTGGTCGCCGCGACCGTGGCCGCTGCAGGTGGCGGGAACATCCAGGCGGTCCTGGCCGCAGCAGAGGAGGCGCGGCATGCCCGCAAGCTATGAGCAAGCAGTCACCCTCACCGGTGACCTGCATGCCCGCCCGGCTGGCGCGCTGGCCGTAGCGGCCGTCCGGTTCTCCTCGGCCGTATCGCTCACGGTCGGCACCAGCCGCGCCGACGCCAAGAGCGTGCTGGGCGTCATGAGCCTGGGCGCGACCAGCGGCCAGCATGTCACCGTGACCGCGGAAGGTCCTGATGCGGAGCAGGCCGTCGCCGCGATCGCCGCCATCCTGGCCGAGGCCACCCGGGTAGGCGCCTGACCGGCCGACGGGGTCAGCCGAGCATGTCGAAGCCGCCGAGGAGCTTGCGGGGGCGGATGCGGACCACCAGCTCGCCGGGCACGCCATTGCGCTTGCCGAACTCCTCCGCCCGCTCTGGCCCCACGTACCGGGCGGCGATCGCGGTCGCGGTCCGGAGCAGCTCGCCCGGATCCTCGGACAGCTCCGCGACCCCCTGGATCTGGATGAACGCGTACGGCGGCTGCTCCAGGTCCACGCACAGGGCGGTCCGCGGGTCGCGGGCCAGCGCCTTGCCCTTGGCGGTGGCCTTGCCGGTGTTGAATACCAGCTCATCGCCTTCCAGGATGAACCAGACCGGTACGACCAGCGGCTGGCCGCTGGCGGAGACGTAGCTCAGCTTGCCGGTCCGGGCGCCTTCCTGAAGGAAGGCCCGGACCTCCGGGTCAGAGATCGACAGCACCCGCCCAGTCTAGGAAGCCCCCTCCGGGGCCCTCCTGGGCCCCCGGGCGCCCCAGCCCCGGCCAGTCAGCCGAGATATTCGCCACAAACTGACGGAGCAGGCAGGCACATCGCCGGAAGTTCGGCGATCCTATAACTAGGGAAATGCCTATTTCTCCCGCCTGGCCTGTGCGCAGGCGGGACATCACGGACCTGAGGACAGAAATGGGGCGGGCGGGCGAGAATCAGGCCTGGACAGACGGGCTCCGTGGCGCGGAGGGACAGCACGAGGACACTACGGCCCGGCTGCAGCAGCTGTTGCTGGGCACGGCCCGGAGCGAGTTCGAGCGCAGGTGGCCCGGGCTGCGGCCGGCCCGGCAGCCGGCCCAGCCACCGGCTGGGCCGGACCTTGACGGGCTGGCCCGGGAAGCGGCCGCCGGTGCCTTCGCGGCCATCATGGCGAATCTCGGCGATCACGACGGTCAGGCGTCCTTCACGGTCTGGGCCCGCAAGTTCGCCGTCGCTGAGGTAGCCGCGAAGGTTGCGCGGCAGCTGTGGCGCGCCGGATCGCTGCCCGCTCCCGGGGCGTGGGAGCAGGAGCTCCCCGCTGTCCTGGGGCTCCAGCCGGATGCCGAGGCGAGCTGGGGCGGGCTGCTGACGTCGCTCGTGGCCGCGGTGCGGGACGGCCTCAGTATGCAGCAGCGGGCCGTGTTCGAGGCGGCCATCGTTGGCCGCACCCCGACCGACGTGCTGGCCCTGGAACACGGCTGCAGCCGGAGCGCGATCTACAAATCGCTGTTCGAGGCGCGCCGCCAGCTGCGGGACCGTCTCGCGGCCGACGGGTACGGCCCCGGCCCGCTGGCCCGGGGGGAGGCAGCCTGGCCCGGCCTGACCGGGCTGCTGGACGTGACTCAGGGGGACCCTGGCTGCGACATCGCGTTCCAGAAGCTCGATGCCTACGTCGACAGCGAGCTGCAGGGCCGTGACCCGCGGCAGCAGCTGGCGGTGGTGAGCGTTCACCTGCGCGGCTGCGAAGCGTGCGAGCAGGACTACCAGGGCCTGCTCGCGGTCAGCTCCGCCGGCGCCCAGCCCCACGCTGACCGGTAGCCGGTGCGGTATGGGTCAGGAAGGGGCCCAGTTAGGGTCCCGGCCGGCCAGCGCGACCACGTGGTCGAGCAGCGGCGCGCACCCCGGCCCGGCGACGCCCGCCCCGGGCCCGCCTGCGATAGTTCTGGGGCGGAAGATACCCGGCATAACTGCCGGGACCCGGCCATCCCGCTGGCCAGCCTGATGCCGGTGAACCGCCGGGACCGCGTGGGGAGGGCGCCGTGGGCATGCTGCGGCGACGGGCGCGCTGGGTTCCAGCCCTCAACGCGGCGCTGAAACCGCTCGCCGCCAGTGAGCAGACCCTGGACTTCGCCGCGATCGAGGCGGCCGCGGCGCGCCGCTCCGGGGTCCGTGAGCCAGCCGACGCGCAGCTCAGCGCCGGGATGCAGGTGCTGCTAGAGGCGTACCTGAGCGCCGGGCTGACCCCACTCGGCCTGCTCGGGGTCCGCACCGAGATCACCCGCAGGCTGACCAGCAGCCTGCGGCTGCGGCAGATCTTGCGGCAGCGCCCGGCGATCGGCGCGGCGCCGGTCCAGGCGCCCGTGTTCATCGTGGGTGTGCCGCGGACCGGCACCACGTTGCTGCACCAGCTGCTGCGCCGGCCCGGAGTCGCTGCGTGCCCCGTTACTGTGGCAGCTGGTCGCACCGCCCGTGCCCGGCGCGGGACGGATCGCGGCGGCGGCGGGGATCGCGCGGGCGGCTGGCCCGGCCAGTTTCGCCCGGCACGCCATGCCGGCCATGCGCAGCGTGCATCCGCTGCGGGTGCGCCAGCCCGAGGAGTGCGTGTTCGTGCTGCCACACGGCCTCATCCACCACGTCCGCGCCCCCGTGGCCAGCTACCGGGCCTGGCTGGCCAGCCAGGACGCGACCGCTGACTACCAGTACCTCCGGCAGCACCTGCAGCTGCTGCAGTACGGTCAGCCACCCCGCCGGTGGGTCCTGAAGTCACCCTTCCACCTGCTCAACCTGGACGCGCTGCTGGCCGTGTTCCCGGACGCCACGATCGTCTGGACGCACCGTGACCCGGTCACCGCGCTGGCGTCGTGGTGCAGCCTGGTCGAGATCGTCCGGCTGGTGCACCTGCCCCAGGTGGACCGGGCGGAGATCGGCCGGGACTGGGCCGCGATCTGGTCGGCCGCGGCCGGGCACGCCCTGGCCGTGCGCGCGCGCAGCGATCCAGCACGGTTCCTGGACGTCAGCTACCCGGCGCTGGTCCAGGCGCCGGCCGCCACCGCCGCCGCGGTGCTCGGCGCGCTGGGCAGCCCGGCCGGGCCGCAGTTCACCGGCGCGGCCGGGGCCGCGCAGCGCAGCAGCGAGCCCGGCCGTAGCCGCGGGCCTGGCCGCGAGCACCGGCACGTCTACGGCCCGGACCGGTTCGGCCTCGACCCAGCCGCGATCCGGGCGCAGTTCTCCGCCTACCTCGCCGCCGTCCCGGCTCCGGCGGGTCCGGCTCCGGCGGGTCCGGCTCCGGCGGGTCCGGCTCCGGCGGGTCCGGCTCCGGCGGGTCCGGCTCCGGCGGGCCCGGGCGGTGCCGACTAGCTCGTACCGAGGCCGGCCTCGAGGAAGGTGAGCGCCGAGGCGATCGCGGCGTCAGCCGCGCAGGTGTGCCGCAGCGCGTCCAGCATGACGAAATCGTGAATGATGCCGCCGTACCGCGTCGCGATGACCGGCACGCCCGCTGCCCGCAACTTGGCGGCGTAGGCCTCGCCCTCGTCCCGGAGCACATCGGCCTCGGCGGTGATGACCAGGGCTGGCGGCAGGCCCGCCAGCTGATCCACGGACGCCCGCAGCGGTGACGCAGTGATCTCGGCGCGCTGCGCCGGGTCGGTCGTGTACTGGTCCCAGAACCACTGCATGCCCTCGCGCCGCAGGTAGTAGCCCTCGGCGAAGTCCCGGTACGAGCCGGTGTCAAAGGACGCGTCGGTGACTGGGTAGAACAGCAACTGCCCGGCCAGCCGGACGCCGCCCCGCTGCTTGGCCAGCAGGGTTAGCGCGATGGCCAGGTTGCCGCCGACCGAGTCCCCGGCCACCATCATCCGGTCCGGGTCCAGGCCGAAGCCGCGCCCGGACCGTACGATCCAGGTGGCCGCTGACCAGCACTGCTCGAGCGCGACCGGGTACCTGGCCTCGGGGGAGCGGGCGTAGTGCGGGAACACCACCGCGGCCTGGGCCCCGACGGCCAGCTCGCGGACCAGCCGGTCGTGGGTGGACGGGCTGCCGAACACCCACCCGGCGCCGTGCAGGTAGAGGATGACGGGCGCGGGCCGGGGCAGCCCGGGCGGCCGCACGAGGCGAAGCCGGACCGTCCCGGTCGGGCCAGCGTCCACCGAGAACTCCTCCAGCCCGGCCTCGAGCTTCAGGTCCTCGCCGGATTGCAGTTCCTCCAGCGCGTTGCGACCTTCCTCGACCGGGAGCTGGTAGAGGTACGGCGGCTGGCTGGTGGCCGTCGCGAACTCCCGCGCGGCAGGCTCGAGAACGACCTCGTTCGGGCTGGGCATGGCTGCGCTCCTGGGCTCAGGGTGGGCAGACATCGTGTCACGGCGGTCCGCCCGGCCGGCCCCGGGCCCTGGCCCTGGGCTGACGCCGGCCGCCCCTGGACTCCGGCCGGGCGGACACGGTCCACCAGCGGCTCGCCCGCAGCTCGTCAGTGGCTCATCCGCCGGCTCGCGGCGGCGATCGCGGTGCGGATCTGGTCGGCGCTGGCCGGGGTGCCCGCCTCGTTGCTGAACGGCCCATACGGCGTGCCGTACGCCGGGCTGCCCGGCTCCTGCCGCCAGCTGTCCGCCAGCGTGCCGGTATCCACCGCACCGAATCCGATCGAGTCCAGGAACTCGGTCACCGCCTGCTTCGCGGCCGGGTCGTCCCCGGCGATGGGCAGGAACGTCCGGTCCGCGGCCTCGCCCGGCCGGGCCAGCGCCTGGAGGTGCTTGAAGAAGATGTTGTTGAAGACCTTCACCACATGCGCCCCGGCCAGGTGCTGCTGCAGCAGCTCGCTGCTCGTGATCGAGCCGCTGTCCAGGACCGCGATCTGCCCGTCCCGCTGCGGGTAGTAGTTGCAGGTATCCAGCACGGCCTTGCCCGCCAGCGGCCCGGCCGGAACGCTCTGATACGCCCGCAACGGGATCGTGACCACGGCCATATCGCCTGCGGCGGCCGCCTCCTCGGCGGTCCCGGCCCGGGCCAGCGGCCCGAGTTCAGCCACGAGTTCCTTGAGCGTGTCCGGTCCCCGGGAGTTGCTCATCACTACCTCATCCCCGGCGGCCACGCTGAGCCGGGCGACGGTCGCGCCGATGCGCCCACTGCCGATGAAAGCCACAGTCGTCATGCACGCGCCAACCTGCGCCGCCCGCCGCCCATTCCAGGGCCGCGGCCGGATCACGGCTCGGTGATCTCATCGACCAGGCTGGGCTGGGTTCGCGCGGGACACCGGTCTGGCCTGGCCCGTCCCGGGATGGTCAGCGGGGCGCCATCCGGATGGCGCCGTCCAGCCGGATCGTCTCGCCGTTGAGCATGGGGTTGACCACGATGTGCTCGGCCAGCGCGGCGTACTCGGCCGGGTCGCCGAGCCGGGACGGGTGCGGCACCTGGGCGCCGAGGGATGCGACCGCCTCCTCGGGGAGGGTCGCGAACAGCGGGGTGAGGAACAGGCCGGGCGCGATGGTGACCACCCGGATCTTCATGCTGGCCAGGTCCCTAGCGATGGGCAGGGTCATGCCGACGATGCCGCCCTTGGAGGCCGAATAGGCCGCCTGGCCGATCTGCCCGTCGAACGCGGCGACCGACGCGGTGTTCACGATGACGCCGCGCTCCTCGCCGATGTCGTCCGCCGCGCTGATCCGCTGCGCGGCGAGCCGGATCACGTTGAACGTGCCGATCAGGTTCACCTGGATCACCTTGGTGAAGGCGTCCAGCGGGAACGGGCCGTTCTTGCCCACGGTCCGGACCGCGTTGCCGATGCCCGCGCAGTTGACCACGATCCGCAGCGTGCCCAGCCCGGCGGCGGCCTCGACGGCGGCGGCGACGTCCTCCTCGCTGGTGACGTCGCCCGGGGCGAACACGGCGCCCTCGCCGAGTTCATCCGCGATCGTCTTGCCTGCTGAGGACGGCAGGTCGAGGATGGCTACCCTGGCGCCCGCCGCGTGCAGACGGCGCACCGTCGCCAGCCCGAGTCCTGATGCCCCGCCTGTCACCAGCGCTGCATTCCCGGCGATGTCCATCCGCGTCTCCGTTTCACCGTCGTCGCTGAAGCCCGTGGTCACTGCAGGTAACGAACCTGCCAGGTAAAGGATACTCATCCTAGCCGAGCCGCCCTTAGTGGCACGAGCATGTTCTCAACGCACGCGCTTGCCCGGTAACTGAGGAGCCTGATTTCGCCGATGAGTCGCTGCGCTCGTCCGTGATGGGCTCGGTCAGCGGGATATCGCTGACCAACGATGTCTGCCTGCCCTACTTCCGGGCGCTCAACGCGGGCGAGCTGTCCGTGGTGGACGCGGCCAAGGCCAAGTGGTGGTGCACCGAGCTGCAGGGCCGGGTCCTGGACACCTGCCTGCAGCTGCACGGCGGATACGGCTACATGTCCGAGTTCCCGATCGCGCGGGCCTATGCCGATGCCCGGATCACCCGGATCTACGGCGGCACCACTGAGATCATGAAGGAGGTCATCGGCCGCGATCGTGGCTTGTGACCACGCCGTCTGGTGGCCCGGCCCAGCACCCGTAGCGGGCCTGAGTGGCCCGGCCCTGCCGGATGGACGACTGGGTCCTGCTCGACCTGGTACCGCACAGCGTGGCGGCGGGCCGGGGCTGGTACACGGGCACGGTGCATGCTCCCGGCGGCGCGCTGATCGCCAGCCTCACCCAGGAAACCTTGTTCCGGCGGATCCGGCCGCAGACCCCTGGCCTGGCCGCTCCGGACCCGCCCAGTGCGCCGGCCGGGTAAGCGGCGGCGGCAGTTTCGTGGCGGCATCGCCTTGGGCCGCGTCGAGCTGGGACTGGACGAGGAAGAGGCTGCCGGTCAGGTCCGCGCGGCGGACGTCGGCGTCCCGGCAGTCGGCTCCGGTGAGATCAGCCAGCCGCAGGTCGGCGCCGCGGAGATCAGCACCGATGAGGTAAGCCCCTCTCAAGCTGGCGCCGCGCAGGCTGGTGCCGCCGAGCCGGGCGCCGATGAGGTCAGCCCCGGCGAGGTCCTTCTTCCGGCCCGGGACATCAGCCCGGATGAGTTCGCTCGCCCGCACCAGCAGGGCGTTGGCCGCGCCGCGGTGCGCAGGCAGGTCCAATTCCAGCAGAGCGTCGGCACTGTCGTTCGTCATGCGCCCGGTAGCCTCCACGGCAAGCCTCAGCTCAGCGTGAATGGGGCGGGCGGCCGGGTAGGCCAGCGCCTGGGTCAGGTACCAGAGCAGCTCGTGGAGCTGCCGCATGACCGCGAATACATCGAACATCTGCTGCGCAGTGTGCGGGGCCTGCCGCCAGTCCTGCCCGCCGAACGTGATCTGGGATACCTGCTGGCCCGCGCCAAAGCAGTCGTAGCAGGCGCAGCCGCGAAAACCGCGCGGCCGGAGATCGGCGTGGATGCCACAGCGGAAGTCCGGCCGCAGCTGCGGGCAGGCGTGCCCGGCGGGCTTACTGATCGCGAAATCAGCGGATGCGGTGAAGGCCGGGGCGACGCAGCACAGCCCGAAACAGCGCTCGCAGTCCGCTCGCAGGCGGCTGGTATCCAGGCCAGGGCCGGCCGGTTCATGCGCTTGGGTCAGAACAGGCCTCCAGGCTCGATGTGGGGCCGCGCCCGGGCGGGCGCGGACCGCGCCGTCAGCCTAGCCGGGAGGAGATGAGGGACGCGAAAACCACGGTGGAGCTGAGGTAATGACCGGTGGTGTAGTCGAAAGCGCCGCCGCACGTCACCAGATGCAGGGCCGCATAGTTGGTCGCGCCGTAAATGGCCTTGGCCGGGAAATGGGATTTGCGGTACTGGCGCACGCCGGTGACCCGGAAAACAGCGGTGACCCCGTCCGCGAGCGTCACGTTGATGTCGTCGCCGGGGCGCAGGGCCCCCAGCCGGAAGAAGACAGCAGGCCCGCGATAGCTGTCCACGTGGCCTTCGATGACCGACGCCCCGATCTGGCCGGGCGTCGCCGAGTACTTATACCACGCTGCCTCATCGGCGGCCGTGGAAATCGGCGGCACCTTGATCGTGCCATCGGGATTGACGCCCAGGTGCAGCAGATGCGACGTCACGCCAATCGCCGGGATTTCGACGGACACCGGCGGTGACCGCCGCAGCCACGGCCCCTGCGCCTTACCCCCGAATGGCCCGATGGCGCCCGCTGCTGCCGCACTGGGCTGCGGCGCATGCACCTGGCTGCTGACCGCGATGCCGACCGCGACGGTCCCGCCGATGAGGAGCAGCACCCCGACTACTCCGGCCAGGCGGGCACGGAGGCTTCTGGGCACGCTGGGTGGCGGGGCAGTCGCGTTCTGTGGCCATGACATCACGACCCGCATTCCAGCGATGCGCCGCCACTCGACCTCCCCCAACGCGGTTGTCCTTCCTGCCGTCTTCCCCGGGGCACCCGGCACACGTAGCCTAATATTTCAGCGGGCCGCAGGCCATTGCGCGTCCGGGCCGCCTCTGGGCTTCGCTTTTATGGCCGCCGGCGCATTCCGGGGCCTGCCTTGTGCCGCCGCGGGCAGCGGACGGCCCGCGCGCCTTTTTCCCTTCTGATTCCGGTTTCTGCGGCCAGGACTGGGAAACGTTTCTGGTGCCGGGACCGGGAAACGGACCGTCATCTGCCGGACGCATGAGGAGGTCCTATGAAGGTGCGTACCACCATCGCGGGGACTGGGCTCAGCGCGAGGCTGGCCGCTATCGGCTGCGGCGCGGTGACCTTGCTTGCGTCCGTCTCGGCCTGCACGTCGGGTACGCCCGCGGCCAGCGGGACCTCCTCGCCGACGATCTTGTCCAGCGGCACGGTCAAGGTCACGGTGAGCGCGAGTGTCACCGCCACGGCCAGGGCCGCGGTAACCCCGACAGAGACGGTAACCCCGACACCGACGGTGACCCCGACGATCACCGTGACCCCGACAGTCACATACACCCCGTACCCCACCGTCGCCCCGGCGACCGGCGGCGGTGGTACGGCCGGGTTCCAGGACGCCCTGCTCCTCGGCCTCGGCGGCGCCGCGATCCTGGCTGGGGCCGGGAGCATCGCCTATCGCAGGAGGGTCATCAGGCACCGCTGACCCGCCCGCGGCGCGAGCCAGGCGGTGGGATCGAGGTGGTGCAGCGGGGCGGTACGGCGAGGCTGTGGTCAGCGGCCGGGGACGGCGCCGCCGTTGAGGAGAGGATCTGGCCGGTGACCCAGCGCGTCTCTGGCCGGCTCAGATCGCCGTACGGTTTCCTACAATGGTGATCCCGACCTGGGACGGAAGCGATGCGCCAGGTAATGACCGTGCTCGCGCTGGCTGGCCTGCTCACCACGGTGGCCGTCAGTGGCCCGCCTGGAGCCGGTGCCAGCACAGCCCGGGCCGGCCGAGCCGGTGCCAGCACAGCGGTGGCGTCGGCGGCCGTCCGCGCCCGGGAGCACAAGCCGCAGGTCAGCTACTACCTGGCGCTGGGCGATTCGCTCTCGCAGGGGGTACAGCCGGACGGGTCCGGGACCAGCGTGATGACCCGGCAGGGCTATGCCGATCAGCTCTATGCGATGCTTCACCGCCATCAGCCGGGCTTGCGCCTGGTCAAGCTGGGCTGCCCCGGGGAGACCACCGCCACCATGATCCACGGCGGTATCTGCTCCTACCAGGGCGGCTCGCAGCTGGCCGCCGCCGTCAGCTTCCTGCGCGCGCACCGGACCCGGATCTCCCTCGTCACCATCGACATCGGGGCCAACGACCCTGGTTCGTGCGTGGCCCAGCCGTCGGTCGCCAAGCTCGCGACCTGCATCGCCAAGGCCATCCCGCAGGCCGCCGCCAACCTGCCGAAGATCATGAGCCGGCTCCGTCAGGCTGGGCCGCACGTCCGCATCGTCGCGATGAACTATTACCTGCCAGCGCTGGCGGAGTGGCGCAACGGCCTGGGCGGGAAGGCGCTCGCCCATGTCAGCGAGCTGGCCACGGTGACCTATAACGCCGTGCTGACCCACATCTACCAGACCTATGCGGCCCGGGTCGCCGACGTGTTCAGCGCGTTCCACACCGCGGACTTCACGCCGCAGGTGGCCGTGCCCAGGCTCGGCACGCTGCCGGCCAACGTCGCCGCCATCTGCCGGTGGACCTGGGAGTGCACCGCACCGCCCCGCGGCCCGAACGAGCATGCCAACCAGGCTGGCTACCAGGTGATCGCGCGCGCATTCCTGCTGGCTGGCGCCGGGTCCGCGGCCGGAGGCTGAGCTGTTAGCCCAGGTATGGCCGGGCGGGGTACTGTGCGGCAATGGCTGGTGAACCCGCGCCGGAACTCAAGGCGCCGCCTGGCACGGAGCGACCTCGCCGCTACCGTCCGAAACTGCGTTACGAGCTGATCGGCTGCGGGCTGCACGGGCACGAACTGCTCGGCACGGACGCGGCCGAGCTGCGGGCCGAGGATGATGTGTTCGCCCGGGACGCGGGCGGTCTGCGCTGGTACCGGTGCCTGCGCTGTGATTCCTGGCTGGCCCTGGCCCCGCCAGCCGAGCCCGCCGCCCGGTTCCCGCCACGCCGGTCCGAGGTGACCCTCCCGCTGCGCGGACGCCCACTGCGGGACCGTTACGTGCTGCGGCTGATCGCGCTGGACCGGATGATCCACTTTCTGGTGCTGTCCGCGCTGGCCGCGGCCATCTTCCTGTTCGCTGACAACAAAGCCATGCTGAACAGCGAGTTCACCCAGGTCCTGAAAGACCTCCAGGGCGGGTTCGGTGGGCCGGTTAACAACAGCAGCCACGGGATCGTGCACGATCTGCAGCGGCTGTTCGCCGTCAGCACCAGGAACCTCTACCTGGTCGGCGCGGGGGTCGCGGCGTATGCGCTGCTGGAGGGCGTGGAGGCGATCGGGCTGTGGCTCGGCCGCCGCTGGGCTGAGTACCTGACGTTCGTCGCCACCGTCGTGTTCGTGCCGTACGAGGTGTACGAGCTGACCAAGTCCATCTCCGCGCTGAAGCTCCTCACGCTGATCATCAACCTGGCGATCGTGGTCTACCTGCTCGTCGCGAAACGGCTATTCGGGCTGCGCGGCGGAGGCCGGGCCGAGCGGGCCGAGCGAGCGGCGGACATTGGCTGGCCAGCGATTGAGCGGGCCACACCCCGCCCGGACCCTCCGGAGCCGGTCCAGCCGGAGCCGGTCCAGCAGAAGGCGGTCCAGCCGGAGCCGGTCCAGCAGAAGGCGGTCCAGCAGAAGGCGGTCCAGCCGGAAGCGCCTCCGCCGCAGCGGCCGGTGACTCCAGGCCGCTAGCTGGTCCGAAGCCGGCCTGGGTAGGCGGCCCGGAACAGGCACCACCCGGCAGGCCGCTCGGTGGCAGCCGCGCCGGGTGGGCACTCAGCTGTCGGCCGGGGCGCCTACTGGCCGCCCTGGCCGTACTGGTCCTGGCCCTGGTTGGGGTCTTGGCCGTACTGGTTCTGGCCGCCCTGATCCTGGTTGGGGTCTTGGCCGTACTGGTTCTGGCCGCCCTGATCCTGGTTGGGGTCTTGGCCGTACTGGTTCTGGCCGCCCTGATCCTGGTTGGGGTCTTGGCCGTACTGGTTCTGGCCGCCCTGATCCTGGTTGGGGTCTTGGCCGTACTGGTTCTGGCCGCCCTGGCCCTGGTTGGGGTCTTGGCCGTACTGGTTCTGGCCGCCCTGGCCCTGGTCGGGGTCTTGGCCGTACTGGTTCTGGCCGCCTTGCCCCTGGTCGGGGTCTTGGCCGTACTGGTCCTGCTGGCCTCCGCCCTGCTGGCCTCCGCCCTGCTGGCCTCCGCCCTGCTGGCCTCCGCCCTGCTGGCCTCCGCCCTGCTGGCCGCCGAAGTCGCCGCCGAACTTGTCCTTCACTTCTTTCTCGGCGAACTGCTCACCTTCCTGCGCCTGCTGCGGGTGCTGCTGGGCGAACTGCTGAGCATCGTCTTTGAGTTCGTCGAACTCGCCCATGTTCCCCTCCTGTCGAAGTGCCGTCACCGTGTCCAGAGCTGGCCACTGACGTTGCTGGCCGTAGCCATCACCCCCTCCCACTACCCCGCCTGATGGCGCGAGACCACGATGTCATCGAATGCTGGCGGTCGCGGCTCGCCGCAGGCCTGGTCAGGCCGGGCCGAGCAGGTCCCATTTGTTACCGGAGATATCGCGGAACACCGCGACGAGGCCGTATGGCTCGGTCCGCGGCGGTGTCACGAACTGGACGCCGGCCGAGGTCATCCGCTGGTAGGCGGCGTCGAAATCCTCGACGTGCAGGAAGAAACCCACCCGGCCGGCCACCTGCTGCCCGGCCACGGCGGCCTGGTCGTCCCCGTCCGCGCGGGCCAGCAGTACCCCGGTCGCGGCGCCGGGCGGACGTACCACCACCCACCGCTTGGGCCGGCCCTCCCGGGTGGTGCGGGCCGGGGAGTCCTCGGCCAGCTCGAATCCGAGCGCGCGGGTGAAGAAGTCGATGGCCCGGTCATAGTCGTCCACCACAATGGACACGAGGCTGAGATGCACGGCCCCAGCCTAGGGACGCACGGCCGCGGCACGCGGTAAGGAAATCACTCGTCTACGGATCTGCGGCCGCGGCCTAGGTACGTGCCAGCCGGCTGGGGCTTCCACCCGCGGCGGGGGCTTCTACCCGCGGCGGGGGCTTCTACCCGCGGCTGGGGCTTCTACCCGCGGCTGGGGCTTCTACCCGCGGCTGGGGCTTCCACCCGGCGACGGTGGGCGCGTCAGCCCCACCAGGGGGCCAGGGCCTCCAGATGGCGGCGCATCCGGTGCCGGGCTACGCCCTCGTCCCCGTCCAGGATCGCGGCGAGGATGCGCTGGTGCGCCTGGTCCACCTGATCGGCGATCTCCGCGGCGGGCGGCAGGGTGTCGTGGCTCGTGGTGTGCCGCCGGAACAGCTCGGTGATGATCCGCAGGAACAGCACCAGTACCGGGTTGCCCGCCAGCTCGGCGAGCTCGGTGTGGAAGATGTCGGCCTTGGTGATGTCGTCGGATGGCGCCTGGCTGGCCCACCGGGCCGCCGCGTCCAGCCGGCGCGCGATCTCCGGGTCACCGCCGGGGGCAGGGCTGCCGGGGGCAGGGCTGCCGGGGGCAGGGCTGCTCAAGGCAGAACCGTCGGGGTCAGGGTCGCTGTGGGCCGCGACGCGGGCTGCGACCCGGGCCACCGAGCCAAGCTCGATGGCCTCCCGGACGACCTGCAGGTCCTCGCCGGTCACCCCCTGGTACTCCAGGTACAGCGCCATCGTGTCGATGCTGGCCTGCGGCTCCGGCCGGGCCACGACGAGCCCGCCGCCCGGGCCCCGACGCATCCGGGCCACCGCGTGGTATTCCAGCAAACGCACCGCCTCACGGAGCACCGCCCGGCTGATGCCGTACCGGGCCAGCAAGTCCGCTTCCGAGCCCAGCACCGCACCGACCGGCCAGCCACGCTCGGCGATATCGGCGTGGATCTGGGCCGCGACCACCTCGGCCAGCTTGGCCCCGTTATCCCCGGCGGCCACCCGGGAGCCTTCCCCGGAACCGGCCGTGCTCGCGTACCTGGCCTGCTGCTCGCGCAGCCACGCGGCCACCGCCTCGAGGTAGTCGCTCATCCTGGTCTGCGCCCGGGCCGCATCCCCGGCGATGATCGGCGCCACGATGGCGGCGTGCGAGCGGTGCGACTGGTTGATGGCCGCACTGATCTCGGCCGCTGGCATCCGCAGGATGAGGTGCGCGTACCGGACCGTGAGCCGGGTGAGCACGTCGATGAACAGCCGCAATACCGGGTTCCCGGACAGCTCACCCAGCACGACGTGCATCGGGTCATGCGACCACATGTCCGGCTCGGCGTGCTCCCGCTCGGCGTCCAGGGTCCGGCGCAGCAGCGTGATGCCGTCCTCGGTGATCCGCTCCGTGGCCAGCTTCACTGCCAGCGGCTCGATCAGCAGCCGGGCGTACAGCAGGTCATCCACGCTGGTGCCGAGGTACTCCAGATAGATGACGGCGGCCCGGGTCGCGGGCCCCGCGTCCGGCGCGACCACCAGCAGGCCGCCGTTGGGGCCGCGGCGCATCCGGGCCACCTGGTGGTGCTCGACCAGCCGGACCGCCTCGCGCAGCACCGCCCGGCTCACCCTGTACTGCTCGCGCAGGTCCAGCTCGGAGCCGAGCGACTCACCCACCGGCCAGCCGCGGCGGACGATGTCGGCCTCGATCCGCCCGGCCACCTGGCTGGCCAGCTTGCCCACGGGCGTGCTGCCGTTCGCCGCTGGCCGCTGCTCGGCCAGATCGACGGCTGTCGCCATGGGCGGGCCACTCCCCACACGTTGGTTGCGATACCCAGTGTTCCGGATACTCAGTTTAGTAGCCAGCCACCAAGAACCGCCGCAGGAACCATACGCCGACCTGCCGGGAGCCGGATGATGATACTCAACTACCGGGCCCAGCGCCCGGCCGAAATCCCCGCGCCAGCCCGGCGGCGCCTGCGACTCCAGCTGGGCGGCCGGGCCATGGCACCAGCAGCGGTTTCAGCACGCGCTTCGCCAGCAGAAGTATTTTGCTGTGAAGGGTGAGGTGGTGGGTGAGCTGGGAGGCTGTGGCTGGAACCGGCCGCCGATCCGAATTGAGATCCCTCAATTCGGGAATACGTGGCCAGGGTGAACGGCTTCCTTTCCTGAGCGGGCGGCGCGCCTTCTCAGAGGTGGGAAAGTAGGATACTTTTTCTTACAAGTAGACGTGATCTGCGGCAGGAGGAGAACAGCGTGCGTGATGCGGTGATCGTGGCGGCCGTGCGGGCGCCGATCGGGAAGCGCAACGGTGGTCTGTCCGGGGTGCACCCGGTATCGCTGTCGGCCCACGTGCTGAAGGCGCTGACCGAGCGGACCGGGATCGACCCGGCCATAGTGGACGACGTGGTCTGGGGATGCGTGAGCCAGGTCGGCGAGCAGACCTTCGACATCGCGCGGAACGCCGTGCTGGCGGCCGGGTGGCCGGAGACGGTCACCGGGGTGACCGTGGACCGGCAGTGCGGGTCGTCCCAGCAGGCGGTGCACTTCGCCGCGGCCGGCCTGATCGCCGGGTACTACGACGTGGTGGTGGCCGGCGGAGTGGAGTCCATGTCCCGGGTGCCGATGGGATCCTCGGTACAGGGCGCGAACCCGTTCGGCCCGGAATACCTGGCCCGCTACGAAGGAGTAATTCCCAACCAGGGTGTCGGCGCGGAGATGATCGCCGAGCGCTGGGGGTTCTCCCGCACCCAGGTCGATGAGTTCTCAGTCGGCTCGCACGAGAAGGCGGCAGCCGCGCAGGACGCCGGCCGGTTCGACGCCCAGATCGTGCCGGTGCCGATCGGCGACGGCACGGTGATCAGTGCTGACGAGGGCGTGCGCCGCGGCACCACGGTGGACGTATTGGCCGGGCTGAAGACAGTGTTCAAGCCGGACGGCGTGATCACCGCGGGCAACTCCTCGCAGATCTCCGACGGCTCGGCGGCCCTGCTCCTGACTACCTCCGACAAGGCCCGCGAGCTGGGGCTGACCCCGATCGCCCGGGTGCACACGGCGGTGCTGGCCGGGGGCGACCCGGTGCTCATGCTCGCCGCGCCCATCCCGGCCACCCAGAAGGCGCTGGCGCGCAGCGGGCTGACCATCGACGAGATCGGCGCGTTCGAGGTCAACGAGGCGTTCGCGCCGGTCCCGCTGGCATGGCTGGCGGAACTGGGCGCCGACCCGAAGGCGCTGAACTACAACGGCGGTGCGATCGCCCTGGGCCACCCGCTCGGCGGGTCCGGCGCACGGCTGATGACCACGCTCGTGTACCACATGCGTGACAACGGGATCCGGTACGGCTTGCAGACCATGTGCGAGGGCGGCGGCCAGGGCAACGCCACCATCCTCGAACTGCTCTGACCGTTCGCCACGCAGGCTCGGCGCCCCGGGGATCCCCGGGGCGCCGAGCCATTTCCCGTTATCAGCTCGCCTTTTGACCCGTGCTGGGGACTGCCGCGGGAATCCCGCTTGCCTCACCCCCCCTGGGCCTGAAACAGCATGACCGATTATCAGTTCGAATCTTTGCCCCCAGGAGGGCAAAGATTCGAACTGATAATGCCTGCCCGGAGTAGTCACCGGCGCGGCTGGTGCTGCCCCGGTGCCTGCGCATCTACCCAGGGGTGGACGGCAAGATCTAGCCACGGCTCGTTGTCCGCCCTCCGGGGGCGGACCAGCCTGGAAACATGAATGCAGAGCAGGTAGTGACGGTCCGCGGCTTGCGCAAGGCGTACGGCGGCCGGACCGTGGTCGATGGCCTGGACCTCGATGTCCGGGCCGGTGAGATGGTCGGGCTGATCGGCGCGAACGGCGCCGGCAAGACCACGACAGTGGAATGCGTCCAGGGCCTGCGGCGGCCCGATTCCGGGTCGATGCGGGTGCTCGGCCTGGACCCGGTGACCCAGCCGCATCGGCTGCGGCCGCTGATCGGCAGCCAGCTGCAGGACTCGGCGCTGCCTGCCCGGCTGCGGGTCGGCGAGGCCGTGGCGCTGTTTTCGGCGGGCGCCACCCAGGCGGGTGACCGGCTGCTGGAGCAGTTCGGCCTCGCTGCCCGGCGCCGGGCCGCGTTCGCCTCGCTCAGCGGCGGGGAACGGCAGCGGCTGTTCCTCGTGCTCGCCCTGCTGAACCAGCCCCGGCTGGTGATCCTGGACGAGCTCACCCAGGGCCTGGATCCGGCGGCCCGCCGCAACGTCTGGGACGCGGTGACCCAGCTCCGCGACGCCGACACCGCCGTGCTGCTGGTCACGCACGAGGTGGACGAGGCCGAGGCGCTGTGCGACCGGGTGGTGGTGATGCGGGCTGGCCGGGTGCTCGACTCCGGGCCGCCCGCAGCCCTGATCGGCCATCACGGCCAGTGGGCCGTGATCCGCTTCAGCCTGCCCGCGGACCCGGCGCTGGCGGCGCTGACCAGCGAGCTTCGCAGCCTGCCCGGGGTCACCGGGGTGGAGTACCAGGCAAGCCGGGTCACGGTGCACGGAGACCGCCGCTCGATCGCTTACGTGGGGGCGGCGCTGGTGCGGGCCGGCCGGGTCCCCGACGACCTGGCGGTCCAGGTGCCAGACCTTGAGGACGCCCTGCTCAGCCTGCTCAACGAGGACGCTGGCCTGCTCCCCGCACCGGGCGCCGGGGCCGCTGTCGCGGCGGCCACGGCCCGCTTACCCGCCTTTCCACGCTGGCCCGGCAGGTTCCGCCGGGCGCCAAAATGTTAGGAGAACTGCCATGCCAGGTCCCATGCGGCGGCTGCTGCGCGCCGAACTCACCCTGATGATCCGTGATCCGCTTGTGCTGACCTTCGTCTTCGTCTTCCCCGTGGTGACGATGCTGATCATCGGCGGCTCGTTCGGCAGCACGCCGAACACCGCCTTCGACGGGGTGGACCCGGCGCACTGGTACGTGGCGTCCTACTTCACCGTGGTCATCGCGGCCACCGGGCTGATCATGCTGCCGGTGCACCTGGCGTCCTACCGGGAACGCGGCGTGCTCCGCCGGTTCGCGGCGGCGGGCTTCCCGCCCTGGTCGTTCGCGCTGGCCCAGCTCGCCGTCGGCCTGGCCGCCATCGCCGGCGGCGCGGCGCTGCTGCTGGCGGTCGCCGCACCGGTCTACGGCGTGCCCGCGGTGCACCGGCCGTGGCTGGTGCTGCCCGGGATCCTGCTCGGCGCGGTGGCCTTCGTGAGCATCGGCGTGCTGCTGGGCACCGTGCTGCCGTCCGCCCGTGCGGCCCAGGCGGTCGGGCTGATCCTTTTCTTCCCGTCCTTCCTGCTGGGCTCCGGCGGCCCGCCGCCGCACGTGCTGGGCGCCCCGCTGCGCGAGGTGGCCCGGTTCCTGCCGCTGACCCTGGTGACCAACGCGATCCGGGTGCCCTGGCTCGGCCTGGGTACCGCCTTCGAGTCGCTGGCGGCGGTCGCGGTACTTGCCGTCGCGGCGACCTGGCTCGCGGCCCGGCGTGCCGTCCTGTAGGGCAGCACGGTGAACCAGCCTGGTGCGGCGTGGTTGCGCCTGCCCTGGGCCAGACCTACTATCAGCGCCGTAGCCAGTGGAAAGCCAGGACCGATGGAAGCACCCGGCCGCGCCCAGTACCTGACCCCGCGGTCCGGGTGGCTGGCCTTTGGCGCCCTGGCCCTGCTGACCGTGATCGGGGTGCTGGCCCGGCCGGCTTCGCACAGTGTCCAGCTCGCCATCGCCGGGGCGGTCCTCACTGTGGCAGCCGGCCTCCTGCTGACCCGGGCAAGCAGGCCGCTGGTGCTGCCTGGCGCCGCCGTGGCGGCCGCGGGGATCGCCATGACCGACAGCGGGGATTCGGCCAACGTGGGCTGGTTCGCCGTGTGCGTGCTCGCCGGATGGTGCGTGCTGGCCGGCCAGCGGCGGGCAGGCCTGGCCTTCTGGGCCGGCAGCCTGCTCCTGTTCGGCGGCGAGTGGATCGCGGACCACGACCTGGGCTGGACGGCCTGGGCTGCCGGGGTCACGTTCACCGTGCTGGTGGCCACGCTGCTCAGGCATCAGGTCGACCTGGTCGATCAGCTCCGGGCGGCGCAGGCGGGGCTGGCGGAACGATCCCGGGCCGAGGAACGCAACCGGATCGCCCGGGAGGTGCACGACGTGATCGCGCACAGCCTCACCGTGTCGCTGCTGCACCTGTCCAGCGCCCGGCTCGCGGTCGAATACGAGCCGGCCGAGGCCGCCCAGGCGCTGGCCGAAGCGGAGCGGCTGTGCCGGCAGAGCCTGGCCGAGGTCCGGAACACGGTCGGCCTGCTGCGCCAGGACGCCGGGCCGGACGACGGGACCGGACCCCCGGGCGCGCCGCTGCCACCGGTGCCGGGAGCCAGCGGGGTGGCGGACCTGGTGGACGGGTTCCGGTTGGCGGGTGCTCCGGTAACGCTGCTGGCCGAGGGAGATACTGGCCAACTTCCCGCAACGACAAGCGCTGCGGTGTACCGGATCATCCAGGAGGCGCTGACCAACGCGGCCAAGCATGCGCCCGGCGCACCCGTCGATGTCCGGCTGGCCGTGCAGCCGGGGCGCGTCATCGCGGTCGTGGACAGCGCCGGGCCGCCGGGGCAGGGTAGCGGGATGGGGCTGGCCAGCATGCAGCAGCGGGCCGCGGCGGTCGGCGGCAGCTGCACCGCTGGACCGGGCGGGAGCGGGTGGTCCGTGCGGGCCGTGCTGCCGCTGGCGTCCTTGCCTGCCCCGCCGGGATCCGCCCCGCCCGAATCGGCCCCGCCTGGGTCCGCCCTGGGGGAGTCCGCCCCGCCTGGGTCCGCCCTGGGGGAGTCCGCCCCGCCTGGGTCCGCCCTGGGGGAGTCCGCCCCGCCTGGGTCCGCCCCGGGGGGGCCCGCCGCACCGCCCGGGACCGTGCCATGATCCGGGTGCTGCTCGTTGACGACCAGGACCTGGTCCGGGCTGGGCTGCGGGGCATCCTGCGGCCGCGGTTCGGCTTCGAGATCGTCGGCGAGTGCCCGGACGGTGGCGCGGTGCCCGGCGCGATCGCGGCGAGCCGCCCGGACGTGGTGCTGATGGACGTGCGGATGCCGTTCGTGGACGGGGTGACGGCGACCCAGCGGCTGGCCGCCCAGGAGGGCAGCCCGCCGGTCCTCGCCCTCACCACGTTCGACGATGACGAGGCGCTGGCTGGGATGCTGCGGGCCGGCGCGGCCGGCTTCGTGCTGAAGGGCGCGTCCGCCGAGGACCTGCAGCGCGCCGTCCGGGTCGTCGCCGACGGCGGCGCCTGGCTCGACCCGGCCGTGACTGGCCGGGTGCTGGCGGCCTACCGGACGGCCCCGCCCCGGCCCGCCCACCCGGACACCGCGCTGGGCGCGCTGACGCCGCGGGAGCGCGAAGTGCTCGCGCTGATCGGCCGGGGACGGACGAACGCGGAGATAGCGGCTAACCTGACGGTCGGCGAGGGGACCGTGAAAACCCACATCAACCGGATCTTCGCCAAGCTGAGCCTGCGGGACCGGGCGGCGGCCGTCATCTTCGCGCTGGATCACGACGTCGGCTGAGACGCCGTTGTGCCTGACGTTGGCGATGCGTTGATGTCATGTCTGGCTCCGGCCAGTTCCCGCTCGGGCCGCCTCCGTCCAGCTGCTCACCGGACCGGCCCACGAGTTCGCCGCCGCCCACGCCGTCACGCCCGCCGAGCTGGCATCCCGCACTCACCGCGCTCCGCAACTACCTCGGCTCCGCGCGGCCCAGCCACCACGACACCGGTCCTGCTCCAGGTCAGTTGATGTCGAACTCGTTGCCTTCGGGGTCTCTCATCGCGACCGCATAGTGGTCGATCCCGTCGGCCTCCAGCACGCCGATCATCGTGGCGCCGAGGCTGGCCAGCCGCTTCGCCTCAGCGTCCACCCGGTCCCGGCGCAACTGGATGGGGATAGCCCGGCCGCCGCTGACGTGCACGTCGATGTGGATCCGGTTCTTGACCGTCTTGGGCTCGGGGACGATCTGGAACCAGATGCGCGGCCCGTGTCCCTCGGGATCGACGATGGAGTCCATGCCGACGCCCAGTTCGTCCTCACTCACCCCGGCCTCGCGCCAGTAGTCATCCCAGGAGTAGAAGCCGGCCGGGGGTGGCTCGGGCTCATATCCCAGGGCGGCGGCCCAGAACCGGGCCAGGCGGTCAGCATCGGAGCAGTCGATCACCAGCTGGAAACCGACACCCATCAGTCCTCCCGGAGCGCGTGGTCCTCTTAGGCAGCTTGCCCGGGGGCAGTGACAACAATCCCGCGTCGCCGTAGCTGCCTGGCTCCCTTGGCCGGAATCATCCGGTTCCGCCATCGTGGCAAACGTCGCGAGCCGGTACTGGCTGGGTCACAGCCAGAAGCGGCCGGTAACGCCGGTCACCGGTGCCGGGATGACGAAAAGGCATTCGCCTAGCTCAGCAAAGGCATAGCTACGGGCGGCCCGATAGCAGCGGCCGGGCAGGCAAACGTGGGCGAACACGGGGCGAGCAAACGGGGCCAGCAAACGGGGGCGGGCAAGCACGGGCAGGCAAACGCTGGGCAAACACGAGCGGGCAAACGGGAGGGCGAACACGGGCGGGCAAACGCCGGGCAAACGTGGAGAACCCCTTGCTGACGGTGCGCCGCGATTTGCAGATGTGAGCGCTAGTCAAACAGGGCTCGCCAAAGTGGGGGATGCCAACACATAATCATTGATGTATAGGGGTATCCCTACATACCTAAGGGTCGATTTGCTGAAACCACCTCCGCATCACGCCACGACGTCGAGGCCATCGTTGAGGAGCAGCGCGGAAGGGGGACTGCCGTGCACGGGCAGGCGACGGTGAATCAGCGTGCGGCCGGGCCCGCGCGGCACAATGAGCCCGTCCTCGTCCTGGCCGGCCGCTGTCAGCAGGCCGCCGTGCCGCCGGGGCGGCCCTCATGCTGACCGCCCAGCCGCCCACTGGCCCGCCGGTGCTGACCTTCGCGCCGGAGCCGGACGGCGCCGCACCGTTAGTGCTGCGCACGCCGGCCGCTGGCGACTTCGCCCGCCGTCCCGTGGGCGGCGAGCCCATGCTGGTGCTGCGCCGCCGGGCCGATGTACTGCGCTCCCTGTCCGACACCACCCACTTCGGCATGGCCGGGATCACTGAATCCGGGACGCTGCGCGGCTGCCCGCTGACTGGGGCGGAGATGCAGTCAGCCGACGGCGGGTTACTCAACATGAACCCGCCGCGGCTGCGCGAATACCGGCAGCGGATGCATGGCCTGTTCACCCACCGCGCTGCCGAGACGACCCGCCCCGCGATCCAGGCCGTGGCCACGGATCTTTCTGCTGCGCTGCGGTCCCACGGCTGCGGACGTCATCACCGGGTTCGCGGAGCCGTTCACCGCGGCCGCTGTCTGCGGGACCATGGGCGTCCCCCGGGAGGACTGGGACCAGGTGCTGGAATCGGCCAAGGTGGCGTTCGCGGTGGTGCCGAGCGCGGCAGCGATCGGACGGTGGCCGCGGCCTGGGAGGAGCTGTACAGCTACTACGAGGCGATCGTCGCCGCGAAGCGGGCCCGGCCGGACCGGACGCTGACGTCCCAGCTGATCAGCGCGCTGGACGGGTTCAGCACCAGCCAGATCACGCATGTCATCGCCACCATCAGCAACGGGTTCGGCGCCGTGCTGCCAGTCCTCGCCGTCGCCCTCACCGAGCTGGCGCAACAACCACAGACCGTGGCTCAGTGCCTGCGCGGCGAGCGGACCTGGAACTCGGTCACCGCGGAGCTGCTCAGCAGGCGGGCCATGTTCCCGGTCGCCCTGCCGCGCGTCGTCCTGGCCGACACCTGGCTCAGTGACCGGCTGGTCAGCAAGGGCGAGGTGGTGCTGCCGTCACTGATCGCCGCCGCCCATGACCCGGGCGGACCGCCGTCGCGGAACATCGCGTTCGGGCCAGGCCATCACTTTTGCCCCGGTGCCGCGCTGACGCGGGTATGGTTCGCGAACGCGCTGGCGGAGTTCTTCGAGACGTTCCCCGCCGCCCGCCTGGACCGCGACCTGCATTGGCAGCAGTGTACGGTGTTCATACCGCGGCAGGTGATCCTGAGGTTTACTGGAATAGTCCCGGGGTAGGAGCAAGAAAACCTCAAAACAGTCGATTCTTGGTTGGTCGCCGGCTCCGCGGGTTTCGTGTGGGCCTCTGGGCGGAGTGTCCGTCGAAGACGTCCTCAACGGGCGGCTGGCGACAACGCAGAGTGGCAATGCTTGGTCGAGTGACAGCACTTTAAAGGTAGTCGCAGGGACAGCGGCATCGTTTCTAACGTAAGCGACGCAGCAGAACGCGTGCCCAAACTACAACCAATGCCCGGCCCGGGAGAGACCCAGTACAGGCGCCAGTCCGTTACGCATGAGGCAATGCAGGAGGAGGAGAAAAAATGAGCGCACTTATCGACGACATTTCGCGAGCCATTGCCAGCCCTGTCTCCAGAAGAAAAGTGTTCAAAATGGTCAGCGGGGCGGTGGGCAGCGCCTTACTGGCCTCCTTGGGTCTGGGAAGGGCTACCGGTGCTCTCAGAGCGGATGGCGAAGGCGATCCCAGGTGCCAACGCTTCTGGGTCCGGTGCAACGGGAAGTGCTATCCCCCTGGGCTTTTCCTGCTGCGGCCGGACGGCCTGCGACCGCGACGATCAGTGCTGCAAGGACCATTGCTGCGAAAGGGAGCACACCTGCTGCGGGTCACGGTGCTGCCAACACGATTCGACTTGCTGCGGCGATAATACCTGCTGCCCTCGCGGGGTAGCCTGGTATCGCAACGGCAAATGTGCCGAAGCAGCTTCGAGCAATTTGCTGCGGAGGCGAGTGTTGCCCGGAAGGCTATCTCTGCTGCGCCAACAAATGCGTAAAGAGCCGGCCGTCACCTAGCACAGCCTGTTTCCCGGTTTAACGTCTCGAGCAAGGTAGCGCAGAGTCCCTGCTGTTGGGACTCTGCGGCTTATCCGGGGATTACATTATCGTGTACGCATTCACATAAGATGAATTATTTAACGTCAAAAGCCGCAGAGTCGCAAAGACAGCGACTCTGCGCTACCAGGCTACGCGGCCGTTCATTCGCTGCCCGTCAACCGGAACGAGTAGTTGCCTGACCCGACCTGAAACGTGAAAATTCTCCCTTCCTGCGTCGCGGCTTTCACGCCCGCGTCGCCGCTGATGTAGCGGCCGTTCTCCCACACCACCCGGTCGCCCTCCCGGATCACTACATCGGTCATCTGACTTTCAGCCGGAATAACAATCTGGGCGTCGCTCGAAACCGGAACCGTCACCTCGAGCGCGACGAGGCCGGGGGAATGGCTCCAGGATGAAGAAACGGTTCCGCGGACGGTCCGAACGGAAGCGCTCGCCGAGTGCAGGTCCTCGACGATTTGCGGGGCGATGCGGATGTGCTCGTAACCCACACTATCCGCGCTCAGGTTAATGCCGCCCAGAGCGTTGTAGAACCACGCTCCCACGCTGCCGAACATGATATGGTCATGGGAGTTCATAGCAGGCCCGGCCTTATCCTGCCAGAGTTCCCAGAGAGTAGTTGCACCGCGCTCCACCATATAGCCCCAACTCGGATACGTCGTCTGCACGGCCAGATCGTAAGCCAGGTCCGAGCGCCCGAGGTTGGTAAGCAAGGGCATCAGAAACTTCACGCCAATGAACCCGGTCGTCAGGTGCGTGTTATGGCCGTACACGATGTCGTCAGTCAGGCTGCGCACCACGGCCTCGCGATGCTCTTTGGGTACCAGATCCAAAGAGAGCGCCATGGCGTTGGCCGTTTGGGTTCCGTTCGCGTAGTTGTCGGTATGTGCGTCAAAGAAAGTGCGATTCAAAGCGTCTTTGATCTGCCCGGCTAGTCGCCCGTAGGATGCGGCCTCGTCGGCCTTTCCCAGGATCTGGGCCATCTTCGAGAAAAGCGATACGTCGTAGTAGTACCAAACATCGCCGATGTAATCTCCGGGCGTGTGGGCCAGTTCCACCCAGTCCCCTTCCCAGTGAAGCCGATAAACATTGTCCTGCGCGTGGCTGCGCAAAAACGCAACGTACTTCTTCAGGCTGTCGTAGTTCTCCTCCAGAATGCGGCGGTCTCCGTACTGCTGCCACATATACCAGCACAGGAGCGGATAAGCCGTTTGCCAGCCCAGGTCGCCGGGGACGCCGCCGTACTTGCGAGGAACTGTGTCGGGCAGCGAGCCATCGGGAAATTGTGCGTCACGAATGTCGCGAATGAAATTGGTGTAAAAGGCGGCCATATCAAAATTCATCATGGCCTCTTCCGCGGTCGCTTGCGCATCGCCCATCCAACCTTGCCGTTCGTTGCGCTGGTCGCAATCCGTCGGAATGCTGAAGAGATTGGTGAGCTGCGACCAGTGAATGAGCCGCTGAATGTCATTCAGGATCTGCTTCGAAGCAGCAAAACTCCCCGTTGTCCCCACCGCCGTGTGGACGACTCGTCCTCGCAGGGAATCCAAACTGGGTGTTCCCGGAAAGCCTGTTACTTCGACGTATCGGAAGCCGTGATAGGTGAATCGCGGCTCGTACGTTTCCTGCCCTTCTCCCTTCAAGGTGTAAATATCGCGCGATTTCGCCTCGCCTAGGTTCTCGCGATTGATCATCCCGTCCGGGTAGACCAGCTCCGTGAAACGCAGCGTCACTTGCGTTCCCGCGGGGCCTTCGACTCGAAGCTCGACCCAGCCGCTCATGTTTTGTCCCATGTCGAACACGAAGACGCCAGGCTTGGGGTTCGAGAGGCTGCGCGGCACCATCGAATCGACAACGCGAATGGGCGGCATCATCTGGGCGGAGAGAGTTCCCTTCGAGCCTTCGACCGTTTGCGCGGCGCTCCAAGTCGCGTCATCGAATCCCGGGCGGTCCCACCCGGGCGCCTCGCGCCGCGCATCGTAAACTTCACCGTCGTAAACGCTGTCGCTCGCGATGGGGCCCTGCGCCGCTTTCCAGGAGCCGTCGCTTTCGACGGAGACTGTCTTCCCGCCTTCGAGTTCGATATTGATTTGCAGCAAGAGCGCCGGAGCCTTGTAATAAGGCCCCACTTCGGGATCGAAGAAGCGTTTGCCGAGCGTCGCCCAGCCGCCGCCCAGCATCACTCCCAAAGCGTTCTTTCCGCTGCGCAGGCGGCGCGTGACGTCGTAGGTGGAGTACAGGACTCGCTTGGGGTAGGTCGTAAACGCCGGGTCCAGTACATTCCTCTCCACCTTCTCCCCGTTGATCCTCAGCTCGTAGTAGCCAAGCGCTGTAACGTAGGCGCGGGCGCGAACAATCTTGCCCTCGAGGTCGATCTCTTTGCGGAGCAGGTTCCCCTCGATCCATCGCCCTTTCCACGCGTCGCGCGCGAGCAAGCCCGTCTCAAATACAGCGGCGCCGCTATAAGGGCTCGAATTGCCTGCCGTGTCCCAGTACCTCAGCTTCCAGTAGTACGTCTTCCCGCTGGAGAGGGCTTTCCCCGCATAGACCACCTGAGTCGAGTCGCTCGAGCCCACTTTTCCGGAGTCCCAGATGTCGCCGGCATCCCGCCCCAGGTCTTCCGCGCTGCCGGCGACAAGAATCTGGTATGCGGTCTGCATCTCGGCGCGCTCGGTGTGATGGAGCACCCACGAAAACCGGGGCTTCTCGACATCAATGCCCATGGGGTTAGAAAGGTATTCGCAGCGCAAGTCGGTTGCAGCCGCCGGGCCGTCCACTCCATAGACAACGCCTGCCGAACCCAGGATAAGAAACAGGCCGACAAGTGTCCACATCACCTGCAAACGCCGGTTTCCATCGAACATGGCACACCTCGAAAAGGAAATTCCCCAGGATGGATTGCCATCATGCCTCAGACGCGGAAGCCTGTCAATTCATGTTGAGGGACCGAAGCCAAGACAGACCCTGTCAAGCAATTTAAGAATGTCACTTTGGGTTGACTTGACAGGACAATAGCTGAATAGATACTATGGGGTCATTGGTGGGGATGGGCCGCCATTCCGCCAACCGAGGGCTAGAACGACTATCTCGTAGGGGATTATTTCGCAACATTAGCGTCGGTACGAAGTGGCTACCCTGTAAGCGCGCGTACGGCTCAGTGGGCTAGTGTTGGGTTCTGGGTCAACACCCCAAAATCAAAGGAGAACGGAACATGGTTAAAAGAGCTCAAGCTGTTTCAACCATTTTGGCGCTCCTTGTTTCGGCAGGTATCCTCTTTGCCCAAGGCGGCGCCACGGGAACAATCCTGGGAACCGTGACGGACAACTCCGGCGCGGTTGTACCTAAAGCTGCTGTCACTGTCACCAACACGAGTACCAGCGTTGCGAGTCACACCCAGACAAGCGACACTGGGAATTACACCGTACCTTACCTGATCCCAGGGACCTATTCAGTCACTGTCGAGGCTCCCGGGTTCCAAAAGGCGGTCGTGGATCACATTTCTCTGGTGGTCGACCAATCTGCGCGTGTCGATGCGGTTCTAAAACCCGGAGTCGTCACGCAGGTTGTCGAGGTCCAGGCCAATCCGGTGGCGCTCGATACGGACAACGCGGCTGTTTCACAGTTGGTGAGCAACCGCCAGGTGGAAGATCTTCCGCTCAACGGTCGCAACTGGACGCAGTTGCTCTTTATTACCCCAGGGGCGGTAACAGTGGGCGCCGAGATGGGTGTGATGCGGCAGGGCGAAGGAAACGGCATCAGCATCAACGGCGGCCGGCCTGAGTCCAACAACTACACGATCGACGGCGTCGGCGCCACGGATGTGGCTTTGAGCACACCGGCCGTGATCTTGTCGATTGACGCCATCCAGGAGTTCAAGGTCGAGGCTGATACCTATTCCGCCGAATACGGTTTCAGCGCCAACCAAGTCAACATCATCAGCAAGGCCGGCACCAATAACCTGCACGGAACCTTGTTTGAGTTCGATAGAAACGATGCTTTCGACTCCCGCAGTCCCATTGCCGAGCCAACGATCCCTAAGTTGCGGCAGAATCAGTTCGGGTTCGTGGTGGGCGGCCCCGTGTACCTGCCCCACATCTACAACGGGCGCAACAAGACCTTCTTCATGGCGAACTACGAAGGCACGCGGATCAGCAATGGTTTCACCGGGTTCGCAAACGTACCGACTCCCGCCGAACTGAGCGGGAATTTTTCAGCCTCGGGATATCCCAAGCCCGGAACCGCAGCCTGCAATACCGCCCTGCTAGCGAACCTGCCTTGCATGCCGGTAGATCCAAACACCGGTCTGGAGTTCCCAAACGACCAGGTTCCGACGGGCAGGTGGTCTCGTCAAGCCACCGTGAGCCTGGCGGCTTCACCCCTCATGTTTCCGACTCCGAATTGTAGCCCTGCCAACTGCGCGGGGCAGAACCTGCTATTGTCGCTTAACCAACCCAACCGGGCTGACCAGCAAACCTACCGTTTGGACCAGGATCTGGGGAAGTTTGGAAAGGTCTTCGGCCGGGGAACCTATGCCAGCTACAAGAATACAAACCTGTTGAATTCGTCTTCCCCTTTTTACGGAGAAGCCACCTTCTACGAGACCGAGAAGCAATGGGCGGTCTCGCACACGATTACCTTCCACGGGAACATTGTGAACAACGCCCGCTTGGGGTACCTGGATGCGATCGCCAATGAAGGTGCTCCGGCGCCGTCCGCATCCCAGATTTCTGCTTTGGGATATGCCAATGTGTTCACCCACTTTGCACCGCTTCAGGCGAGCTGGTCCGGGTTAGGTTTTGGCAGCATTTACAGTGGCTTTGGAGGGTCGGTCAATGCCTATACCGGAAGCGAGATCCCGAACTGGGAATTCTCCGACTCGCTCACCATCATCAAGGGCAAGCACACGATTACGACGGGAGTGGAATACCGCCATTGGGTCGTCCACCGCAACCTTGATGACGACTTTTTCGGCGATTATGGTTATGCGAACGATACGATTCTGGGCAACGGAACCGGATGCGCTACGATTGTCTGCGGTACCGGCAACCAGGTTGCGGACTTTCTGCTGGGCTACTACAATAACGTCGGCGGGTATATCCCCGGCCCGTTCAGCCCCACCACCTATGCGGGCAATCTCCAGGTGCACCCCTACACTTACATCGCCCCCTTTGTGCAAGACGATTTCAAGGTGAGCCCGCGGTTGACCTTGAACCTGGGCTTGCGCTGGGACTATCGCAGCGTGCCGTACGAGACATCGAACAAGTTCTTCTGGCTCGATGTCAAGAACCCCAACGGAGGCATGTGTTTCGCGGATAAGAGGCTGTTGACCGACGGAGTGGCGCCTCCTGGAAATGGGTTCTTCGAGTATTGCGGCCGGCGCAACCCAGTTAACCCCGGACAGCTCGATCCCTACGCGCCTCGCCTTGGCTTTGCCTACCGCCCCTTCGGCGGAGACAAGACCGTGGTTCGCGGCGGCTATGGGATTTACTATGACTCTTTCGAAGCTCGCGAGATCGATAATTCCGGCGACTTCTACCCGTACAGTATCCGCGATAGTTTAGCTCCGACTACTCAGCCGGTGACGACAGCGCCTAAGTTGACCGACCAACTGTTTCCGGGTTTCACTGCGCTGACTCAGGTAACCCCCGCCTCGGCGACCTTTATCGCCGTGATTCAATCGGAATTGCCGTTGAATCCCTACATACAACAGTGGACGCTTTCCGTCGAGCATCAGCTCGCCAAGGACACCACACTGGAAGTGAACTACGTCGGATCGAAAGGCACGCACTTGCTGGATCGGCACAACTTTGTGCAGCCTTATGCCCCCACGAATCCCGCGGCTTGCCTGGCTAACCCCGACCCGTGCCTCGGCCCCGGCTACACCGCTCGGCTGCCCTATCCGAATTTCACCGGGTTCTATATCGACAGCGACTGGCACGGGAATTCCAACTACAACGGGGGCAATATCAAACTCGAGCACCGCACCGGGCAGATGGCGATCACCACGATCTTCACCTGGGCGAGGAGCCTGGACGCCAAATCCGCCGCAGCCGGTCTCGGAGCCGATGGTGGGGGGTACCAGGGGTTCATGGACAATCACAATATGAACCGCGATTATGGCCCCTCCAACTTCGACGTCGATCATCGCTTCGTCACCAGTTATGTCTACGACCTGCCATTCGGCCGAGGCAAACATTTCCTCCACAATACGAACAAGGTGTTGGATATGGCCGTGGGTGGCTGGGAGTTGACCGGCATCACAACCTTCCAGACCGGATTCCCCTACTCGATTAACGCCCAAGATCTACAAGGTGTTTTGGATAGCCAGAACCCGCGGGCTGATCGAGTCGCCGGTGTGCCTATAGCCCCGGCGCACAGAACTACCGCGACTTGGATCAATACCGCGGCGTTTGCCCAGCCGGCGGTTGGCGTTTACGGGAACACCGGCCGGGGCATCCTACGCTCCCCCGGGATCAACAACTGGGACCTTGGCTTCTTCAAGAACTTCAACTTCACCGAAAGCAAGACTCTCCAGTTGCGGTTCGAGAGCTTCAACACCTGGAACCATCCCAACTACTACGTGCCCTTGACCGGCCCGTCGGCGGGCGGCCAGTCCAACCCGGACTCCGGTGTAACTGATGTGTCGTTCGGACAACTCACGATTGCTGCCCCGGGTCGTATCATCCAACTGGGAGCAAAATTCATCTTTTGAAGCTCCCTTCTCTGCGGGTTCCGCCAGGCGCTCCGCGCCCGGCGGAGCCTGCTCTTCCTCCCTCCACAAACCAATGCGAGATTGATCGCCATGAAAATGGATGTGACGAAGGCGCCGTGGAGTGCGGCAGCGTCAGCTGCCGCCGTCTCGGCGGCATTCCACGGCGGCAGCCTCGCTGCCGCACTCCACGGCGCTTCGCACGGTATGACAGTGGCCGGGCGATCAAGACAAGCGAGCCAGCCGAAACGATCGCGGAGGAATAAAGCCCTGCGGTATACTCTGAGGCATGGCAGACGAGCATAGAAAGGCTTCGGCACTCGCGCTTCTGCTGGGCCTCGCGGTCTCCGGCTGCAATGCCTATGCGCAAGCTTCCCCAAACGATTCGCTGGAACAGTATGCTGAGACAGGCGAGAAGGCCCTGGCCGAGGGCCGCTATGCCGACGCGGAGAAGGCTTATGAAGAGCTGCGAAGGCTGTCTCCCGGCACCGCCGAAGTGCACGCCAGACTTGGCGTGATCTATTTCCAGGAACGAAAGTTCGATCAAGCCGTTGCCAGCATACGCCAAGCCCTTAAGCTGAAACCCGGTTTGCCCAAGCTGGATCCTCTCCTGGCCATGTCACTGTCAGAGCTTGGCCGCTACACAGAAGCCCTGGCGGGCCTCGAGAAAGGATTCCAGCAAGGCACTGACACTGCTGTGCGACGCCGGTGTGGCCTGGAGCTGATCAGGGCCTACACCGGCTTGCAGCGTGATAGCAAAGCGACGGAAGTGGCCTTGCAGTTGAACCGCCTGTATCCGGACGATCCCGAGGTCCTCTTTCAAACAGGCAAAATATACGGGAACCTCGCCTATCTCACCATGCACAGGCTGGCTCAGGTGGCGCCAGACTCAGTCTGGAGGCACGAGGCCGCGGCGGAAGCTTTTGAGAGTGAGGGCGCGAGTGAGTTCGCAATTCCCGAGTACCAGAAGGTTCTGGCTCTCGACCCGCACCGCCCCGGCGTTCATTACCGCTTGGGCCGGACCTTGCTGGCGCGTTCGGAGAAGACTAAATCGCCGGAAGACATTCAGGAGGCCGCCAAGGAATTCGAACTGGAGCTCGGGCAGGAACCCGCCAATGCCAACGCCGCCTACGAGCTTGCCGAAATTCATCGCAATGCAGGTGAAGCCGAGGAGGCGCGGAAGTATTTTGAATTGGCCCTCAAACACTATCCAAACTTCGAAGAAGCCCACCTGGGGCTCGCCTCCGTGCTGGTGTTCGAACACAAGCCAGATCTGGCGCTTCCCCACCTTCAGAAAGCCATCGCTTTGAACCCCAACAATCAGGTTTCCTGGTACCGCCTCGTGCAGGCGGAAAGGGCACTCGGTAATGGTCCGGAGGAGCAGAAGGCACTCCAGGAATTCGAGCGTCTGCGGAAGCAGGAGGCAAGCGAGCAGGCCGCGCACGGCCTCTTTGCACCTCAGGAAGTAACCCCGCAAAAGCTCGATCCGGATGCTGCGCCGTAGGAATTGATACGTTACTGAATCCAACACTGCTTCACGTTTAACCAGGCTGGCGCAGAGCGAAGCTCTACGTTTTGGCGACATTCGAGTCAATGGGAACGCAGAGCTTCGCTCTGCGCCAGCCGATTTTCTTGAGTAAGGGCATCTGTGACGGACTACACTAGCGGTCGTAGTAGCCGCACTTCTCGATTTCGTCCCACATCGCGAGAACGTTTTCCAGTTTGGCGGCGGGGTGAATCTCGGTGGTTGAGCCGATCCAGAATCGCCCCTTGGCTCCGGCGTCGTCGATGGTCTTTCGCACGGTCTGGCGGACTTCCGCTTCCGTGCCGAACGGCAGCAATTGCGAGACGTCGATCCCGCCCATCAGAATCCATTCCGGGTAAGCTTTTCGGACGTCTCCCGCGTACATTTTGGAAAGTGGCTCGAGCGGATTAATCCCATCGATGCCGGCCCGGCGGAAATCGTCCAAGATGGCCCACAGGTTGCCGTCGGAGTGGTAGATCACCTTGATCCCGTGCTCGTGCCAGGCGTTGACCAGTTTGATCAGCCGCGGGAAAAACTCCTTGCGCAGAAACTGCGGGGAGAAGAAGATCTGCTCCGTGCTGGCGATGTCGGCAAAGACCAGGGCCACAGGAGAGAGGGTGGGGTCCGCCGTCTCGTGGACGCGCTGGATCTCCGCCCAGTTCAGCGCTTCCAGCCAATCCGACACGAGTTGCGGATTCTCCGCGTAGGCGTAAACCAGCAGGTCCAACCCCGCCCGCACGTGCGCCGTGTCCAGTCCCACCGGGCTCTCGTTGGGAAAAATCACGGTATTTCCGCCCACCTTCTCCTGCAACTCCAGGAACTGTTCGCGCGGCGATTTGGACGAAGCTCCCCAGACATTGCTCTTCCCGGCAAAGGTGAACATGTCACCGAACTTGCGATTGTGAAGTTCTTCGATGTTGCGGGGAATGTAATCGAGCAATCCCTCCGCATCGTTGAAGGGGCGGTCGATGAGCCAGGTGGTCCACCACTCCTGTTTGTAAACGAAGCCATCGTCGTTGCGGATGATCTTCTCTTCTGCCGGAGCCGCGATCCCGCGCGTAATATCCAGCCGCTCGCCGATGGTTCTGCAAACCAGGTCCAGGCCATTTTCGAGGGTCACCTTCTCGCCGGTGACGTATTCAATCAGCGGGATGTGCTGAATAAGATCGAACACAGGCAACCGGTCAGGCAACTCACCCCGCAGGGTGCATTCAATGCGCTGCCGCGCGGTCATTCGATCCCTGGAAAGTTTGCGCATCGCTTATCTCCTCTTTAGGCCATTGGCGAGCCTGCGAAGCTGTCAAGATGACCGACTGGCCGGTGCTGTCCTAATTTGGTCGTAGCGCCGCCATCTTGGCGGCTCCATTGCCGGCTGGAAGCCGGCGTTACGGGCCAAATTAGGACACTACCGACTGGCCGCCATAAGAAGCGGTCATTATACCCCGAGCACAGTTCGTAACGGCGAGTTTACCTCGCCAAATGGCGGCGCAAAACCGCCCCTACGTCAAACCGAGACACTACCTGAAAGGCCGATTAATCGGCCCGGGTTCGAGCCTTATGCATCGATTGGCGTTGGCCGATAGAAGATTCGGAAGGAGAGCATGGCCGAACGCCGAACTGACCTCAAAAACATTCTCGAAAAGGATCTGGACAACTCTTCCGATCTACGGTCAGCACTGGACGACAATGCCAACCTGCGCCGGGAACTGTCGCGCCGCCACGCGGAACTGGAAACAATCCGAGCCGCGCTGGTTCGAGCTGAGGCCCGCACCCGCGCCATCATCGACGCCGCCCAGGAAGGCATAGTCCTATTCGATACGAACGGAGTCGTGCAGGAATTCAATCCCCAGGCGGCGGCGATTTTTGGCTGGCCTCCCGGAGAGGCGGTGGGCCGCAAGCTGGCGGACATCGCCGTCCCGCCCAGACTGCTCCATATCTTCGATGGCCACTTGGAAGCGGTATTCCGTCAAGGAAGAGATCCCCTCAGCGGTTTCATCGAGGTCTGCGCACTGCGCCGAAATGGCGACGAATTCCCCATGGAAATCTCAACCTCGGTGATCGAGACGCCGCGAGGTAAATTCCTGAGCACCTTCTGCCGGGATATCACCGAACGCAAGCGGGCGGAGAAAGCCTTGCAAGAAAGCGAGTCTCGGCTCCAGGCGATCTTCGATTCCGTCGAGGCGGGAATCTTCGTCATCGATCCGGGGACCCACCGTATCATTGATGCCAACCCCCCGGCTCTTGCCATGGTCGGGTTGCCGCTCGCGCAAGTGGCAGGCGCCGAGTGCCACAAGTTCATCTGCCCGGCGAACAAAGGGCGCTGCCCGGTTACCGATCTCGGGCAGACCGTAGATAATTCCGAGCGAGTTTTACTGACCGCGACGGGCGAGGCGCGCGCCATCATCAAGACCGTGCGGCCCGTGGAGATCGCAGGGCGCCGGCTTCTGCTGGAAAGCTTCGTGGACATCACGCGGCGCAAGCAAGCTGAAGAGGCTTTGCGCGAAGCGGAGGAGCGATTCCGCTCGCTCTTTGCCGCCATCCCGCTTCCCACCTTTTTTTGGGACTTCGAGACTCTGAAGTATCTCGAGGTCAACGACGCTGCCGTCGCACACTCCGGCTACTCCCGCGACGAACTCCTGAAGATGCACGTCACGGAAATTCTGCCGCCTGAAGATGTACGAGCCGTTATTTCCAGGGTCCAACAGTTTCGCACTCAAGACAGCATTCGTGATCATGGCCGCCATCAGCTTAAGGATGGCCGGATAGTTGACATCGAAGTGGATGTCCGCGCTCTGGATTTTCATGGGAAGAGAGCGGTCCTTGCGGTCACTCAGGACGTCACTGAGCGCAGACTCGCGGAGGCCGCCTTGAAAGAGAGGACCTCCTACCTCAACACCCTGATTGAGACCAGCCCGTTAGGCATCGCAGCGCTCGACACGGAAGGGCGCATTCAGACCTCCAACCCCGCATTCGAGAGCCTTTTTGGCTATTCCCGCGAGGAAATGAGGTACGTCAATCTGGATGACCTCATCGTCCCCGAGGAATCGAGGGCCGAGGCGGAAGCTCTCTCCCGGCAATGCGTTGAGGGAGAGAGCGTCCGTGCCACGCGAATCAGGCGCCGCAAGGATGGCATATCCATCGAGGTGGAGATTTACGGCGTGCGGTTGGTGATCGACGGCCAAACGCGCGGACTTCTGGCGCTTTACCAAGACGTCACGGAGCGCCGGCGCGCCGAACGCGCTCTGCGCGAATCCGAGGAGCGCTACCGCGTGTTGTTCGAGACCAACCTGGCCGGAGTTCTCCGCACTACGCGCGGAGGGCGCTCCCTGCACTGCAACCAGGCCCTGGCCAGCATGCTCGGCTATGATTCACCTCAGGAGGTCTTGGCGCACCCTGTCCTGGACTTCTACTTTACGGAGCAGGAGCGCTTGCGGTTCCTCGAAGAACTGAAGAAGGCAGGAGGCCTCAGCAACTTCGAGATGCGGCTGCGTCGTAAAGACGGCAGTCCTCTCTGGGTGATCGCCAGTGTCAAACTGCTTGCCGATGAGTCGGGCGACTCCCAGGTGATTCAAGGCACCATCGTCGACATCACCGAGCGCAAGCACGCTGAAGCCGCGACGGACGAAAGGCACCGCCTGGCCTCCCTCCTGGCGGAAGTAGGGGCGGCGCTCACGGGACCAGAGCAGCTTCGGCCGGGATTGCAGCGCTGTGCCGAGGTGTTGGTGCAGGACATCGGCGCCAGCTTCGCTCGTGTCTGGACGTTCAACGAAAAGGACAAAGTTCTCGAACTCGAAGCCAGCGCCGGGCTGTATACCCACATCGACGGCGGGCATGCCCGCGTTCCGATCGGCAAGTTCAAGATCGGACGCATTGCCGAGAACGGTGAGCCGCACTTGACGAACTCAGTTCTCGAAGACTCCTGGGTGGGAGACCATGAGTGGGCGCGGCGGGAAGGCATGGTGGCGTTTGCGGGGTATCCTCTGAAAGTCGGCGACAAGGTGCTGGGAGTCGTAGCGGCCTTTGCGCGCCAACCCCTGACCGATGCCACACTGCAAGCCTTGGCATCCGTGTCCCACAGCATCGCCCAGTTCATCGAGCGAAAGCGAGCGGAAGCGGCGCTGCGCGAAAGCGAAGAGCGGTATCGCATGCTGTTCGAACGCAATCTCGCCGGGGTCTTTCGCGCCACGTTCTTCAGCCGGCGCATCCTGGACTGCAATGACGCGTACGCGCACATCCTCGGATATAACTCGCGCGAGGAAGTCCTTGAACACGGGCGGCTCCACGACTTTTTCGATCCGGCGGACCGTGAAATCGCCAGAGCGCGCGTGACGGAAGAAAAACGGGTCACCAACTTCGAGGTCTGTCTCTGCCGAAAAGACCGGTCACCAGTGTGGACTCTTGAAAATGTCAGCCTGATCGAGAGGAACGACGGGAACGAACCACTGATCGAGGGCACGCTCTTTGACATCACCAATCGCAAGCAGGCGGAAGCCGAGCTCCTGAAATACGCTCAGGACCTGGAAGCCGCCAGAGCCGCCCAGGAAGACAACGCGGCGGAATTGGCGCGCCTGGTTGAGGAATTGGCGCATGAGCGCGAACTCATGCGAGCCCTCATGGACAACGCTCCTGACCACATTTATTTCAAGGATCGCCAAGGCCGCTTCCTGCGCATCAACGCAGCGGTTGCCCGGATGCTCGGATTGAGCGACCCGGGCCAGGCAGTCGGCAAGACGGACTTCGACTTCTACACCCAAGAGCACGCTCAGCAGGCTTTCGACGATGAGCAAGAAGTGATCGCCACGGGAAAGCCTGTGATTGCCAAGGAAGAGAGAGAGACCTGGCCGGACGGGCGAGTGACCTGGGTCTCCACCACCAAGGTGCCTTTCCGCGACCCGACTGGAACGGTTGTCGGCACGTTCGGCGTTTCCCACGACATCACGGAACGTATGCGGGCGGAAGAGCAAACCCGCCTCCAGACCGCCGCGCTCGAGTCCGCCGCCAACGGCATTGTGATTGTTGGCCGGGACGGCCGCGTCCTCTGGGTGAACCCCTCGTTCACCCGCCTGACTGGCTACACCGGCGAAGAGGTCCTCGGCCAGACCCTGCGTATTCTCAACTCCGGACAACAGGGTTCCAACTTCTATCAGAAGCTCTGGCAAACCGTCCTGGCGGGAGGAGTATGGCGAGGAGAACTCGTCAACCGGCGCAAAGACGGCAGCCTCTACACCGATGAGATGACCATAACGCCGGTGCGCAGTACCGGGGGGGAGATCACTCATTTCATCGCCGTCAAGCAGGACGTCACCGAACGCAGGCGCGCTGAGGAAGCGGTCCGGGCTTCCGAAGAGCGCTACCGCGAACTCTTCGAAAACGCCAGCGACATGGTTTTCACCACCGACCTCAGGGGAGGCCTTACCTCTCTCAACCAAGTGGCGGCGAAGACGATCGGGTACAGCCGGGAGGAAGCGACAGCGATGAACCTGCGGCAGTTGGTTGACCGCCATCACTGGCACTTGATTGACGATATCCGCTTGCGCCTCCTGGCAGGCGATTCTGCGATGACCGTTGAGATGGAGGTCAGGACAAAGGATGGCCGCCGGGTGTTGCTCGAGGTGAAACCCCGCCTGGTTTACAAGGACGGGAAGCCGGTTGCGATGCAAGGCATCGGGCGCGACATCACCGGGCGGGAGGTGGCAGAAATGGAGTTGCGCCAGGCGCAGAAACTCGAATCCGTGGGTCGCCTGGCGTCCGGAATAGCCCATGAGATCAATACCCCGATCCAATTTGTGGGCGACAACACGCGATTCGTTCAGGATTCATTCGCGGGCTTGCAAACTCTGCTGGCCAAATACCAGGAACTGCGGGACGCCGCGGCCGCCGGGGCGGTCGATCCTGCCCTGCTGGCCGAATTGCGCCGGACGGAAGAGGCATCGGACTGCGCCTATTTGCTGGATGAGATTCCCAAGGCCCTCACGCAAACGCTCGAAGGCGTGACTCAGGTAGCGACCATCGTACGCGCCATGAAGGATTTCGCTCACCCGGAGCGAAAGGAGAGAGTCGCCGCGGACATCAATAAGGCGCTTCTCAGCACGCTCACCGTGGCACGCAATGAGCTGAAGTACGTTGCCGATGTCGAGACCGATTTCGGCGAGCTGCCCTTGGTGGTTTGCAACCTCAGCGATTTGAATCAGGTTTTCCTGAATCTGCTGGTGAACGCAGCCCACGCCATCGGCGACGTGGTGAAGCAAAGTGGGAAAAAGGGCAAAATCCGCGTCCGCACCCTGGCGGAAGGCAAAACCGTTCTGGTCGCCATCTCGGACACCGGTTGTGGCATTCCGGAAGGCGTCCGCAGCAGAATTTTCGATCCCTTCTTCACCACCAAGGAGGTTGGCCGCGGGACCGGCCAGGGATTGGCGATCGCGCGCTCGGTGGTCGTGGATCGCCACAAAGGAAGCTTGACTTTTGAGAGCGTGGTGGGCGAGGGAACGACCTTTTGTGTCCGCTTGCCCGTCCAATCCGGGGACGATTCCGAAAACGCATAGCGCGGCACGGCTTCGAAGGCCGACGATGACTGGAGTCTGAATATGAGGCGCGTGATTTTTGTAGATGACGAACCACGGATACTCGAAGGACTGCGGCGCATGCTACGTGGCCAGCGAAACGAATGGGATATGGCCTTCGCACCCGGTGGCGAAGCCGCCCTGGCGATGATGGAGGCTACAACCTTCGATGTCATTGTCTCCGACATGCGCATGCCGGAAATGGACGGCGCCACGCTGCTCACCCAGGTGCGCAACCTCTACCCCCAGGTCGTGCGAATCGTCCTTTCGGGTCATACGGAACTCTCCACCGCCCTGCGGGTGGTTCCGGTTGCGCACCAGTTCCTGGCTAAGCCCTGTGACGCCGGAACGCTGCGGGTGGCGGTGGAGCGGGCTTGCCACCTTAAGGGATTGCTGAGCGACGACTCAATCCGCCGCACCGTCGGGGCCCTGCGGGACCTCCCGTCGCTCCCGAGTACTTACGAAGCCTTGACGCAGGGCCTGTCCGATCCCGACACTTCCCTTCAGAAGCTCGCTAAAATCGTGGAGCGGGATGTCGGTGTCTCCGCCAAGATCCTGCAACTAGTCAATTCCGCCTTTTTCGGGATCGCTCACTCCGTCACCAATATCGAGCACGCGGTCGTCTACCTCGGCATCAACACGATACGGAGCCTGGTCCTCTCCCTGGAGATCTTCCGGGTCTTTGCACCTGAGGAGCCCGTGCCGGGATTCAACCTGGAGAGTCTGCACACCCACGCGCGGCTCTGTGCGTGCATCGCAACCCGTTTGCCGGTCCCCAAGCACCTGTCGGAAATCACCATGGCCGCGGGTATGCTCCACGACGTAGGGAAGCTGGTGATGGCCTGGAAATTCCCCGACCGGTTCAAGAAACTTCTGGCCCAGGCCGCAGAGGAGCGCCTTCCGCTCTTCAAAGTCGAAGAGCGCGAATACGGGTTCAGCCACGCCGAGATCGGCGGGTACCTCTTGGGGTTGTGGGGCTTGCCTTATATCCTGGTCGAGGCCGTCGCCCTTCACCACGGCCCGAACCGGGTGCCGCACGAACACTTCGACGCGGTCTCGGCTGTCCATGTGGCTAATCTCTTGGCCCATGAACTCGATTCGCCCTCGGCTGAACAAAGTCTGGAAAATGACGCGATGCCCAGCCCGGAGGAACTGACGGCGCTGGGCGTCGGGGACGATCTTGCCGCCTGGCGCGCCATGGCGGTTGAAACACTATCACTTCCGGGGCAGGCATGACGATGACAGAACCGAACCGAGCGCGAATTCTGATGGTGGACGCCGACGCAGCCGTCCTCGAGGGCTTACAGCGGCAACTGCAGTCGCGGTTTGAGCTGACGGCTGTTACGGACCCTAAAGAAGCTCTTAAGCTGGTCGTGTCTCAAGAACCGTACGCGGTGGTCGTCTCCGACCAGCGTATGCCCGGCATGGATGGAGTTACTTTGTTGTACAGCGTTCGAGCCCTCGCCCCGGACACCATTCGCGTCCTGCTGACAGGATTCGGGGATCTGGATTCAGCCATCGCGGCCGTCAACGAGGGAAACATCTTCCGCTTCCTCGCCAAGCCTTGTCCAAGCAAGACGCTGATCCGAGCGCTGGAGGCCGCCGTCGACCAGTACCGGATGGTCACGGCTCAACAACTGCTGTTGAAGCAGACGCTGGTGGCCAGCCTCAAAACCATTACCGATGTCCTGGCCATCATCAATCCGGCCGCCTTCGGGCGCGCCCTCCGCACCCGTAAACTGATCGGTGAATTGGCGGATTCTGAGAAGGCATATAATCCCTGGCCGTCTGAACTGGCAGCCATGCTGGCCCAGATTGGTTGGGTAACGCTTCCGGATGGGACTGCGAGCAAGCTCTATGAGGGCAGGGCGGTTTCCGCCTCCGAACAAGCCATGGTGGAAAAGCTGCCCACCGTGACCGAACAACTCCTGGGCGATATTCCGCGCCTCGAACAGGTTCGAGAGATTCTCAAATACCAGGACAAACACTATGACGGAAAAGGGGCGCCCCACAATGATATCAGGGGCGAGGGCATCCCTTGGTGCTCGCGCGCCCTCAAAGCCGCCTCGGATTTCGATGTCTTGGAATCCCAAGGCTACACAGTGGAAAAGGCCATCGAGACCATGCGAGCCCGGACGGGGTGGTACGACCCTGCCCTGCTGGAGGCAATCTCGCGGCTGCGAAATGATAATTCGCGTGAGGCAAGGGTCCTTCACCTGCCCCTTCGCGCGGTGCGGCCCGGAATGGTGTTCACTGAAGATGTCAGGACCCGCTCTGGACCGGTGCTGTTTGCGCGTGGCCAGGAGGCCATACCGAGTCTGGTGGAGAGGGTCAAGAATCTGGGGCTCGATTCGGAGGTGGATGACTCCGTAGTGGTTGCGCTTCCGGACGCCCGCAATAGCCCAGCCTGATGGGGAGGCCGCCCTGAGCAACTGCATACCGGTTGGTAACTCGTCGATTCTCTGTCTTTGCGAGCGAGGATCCCATGATCCTTCGGCTCACGAGCCGTGATGAAAACTATTCCCCTCCTTGGAAAGGAGGGGTCAGGGGTGGTTGCCGTTGGTTGACGATGCCACCCACCACCCCCTGGCCCTACAGGTGTTAAACTAACACGTCAACTGGCGGCATCGATGGGGCAGGAGGGCCGACAGTGAGTAGCCTACGGCGTGAGAAGGTGTGAAGAAATTCGGAAGTGTCATCCTGAGCGCAGCGAAGGATCTCTGCAGTTGTTCGTAAATCGCTGAAGCACAAGAAACTGCCGGGATCCTTCGCTGCGCTCAGGATGACAGGCATCGATTTATTTACATGTTCTGAGCCGCGCCCCACCCTCACGACTGGGATCGCAACTCCCCCGCCTGCTGCTGAATCTTTCGGACGGCGCGAGCGATGTCGTC
Organism: uncultured Actinomycetes bacterium; assembly: GCA_963804455.1. Taxonomy (GTDB): domain Bacteria; phylum Actinomycetota; class Actinomycetes; order Streptosporangiales; family Streptosporangiaceae; genus RYN-230. The sequence continues at coordinate 8,746 of CAWDRD010000019.1, read as the reverse complement.
CATGTCGTGGCGCGGGCCGAGCATCATGGTTTGGATGAACCAGACAGCTTCTTCGCAGAGCTTGTCGTTCTCCGGGCAAGCGGTGCGCTCTTCCCAGCCGGCAAGGTCGCGTTCCGAGTACATCCTCCGGTAGACCCTGGAATTGATGGTCTGCTTGATGAACGGCTCTTTGTTTAACGGCGAGTAACCACCCGAGCAGGGGATTCCCTCTTTCTCCAATGCTTGCAGAAAGCGCGCCCGCGGCAGACCGTCGAAGCGCGTTTTATCGTACCGGAACATGTAGAGGTGATAGCCGTTCCGCGTCGTGCCGTCGTACATGCGGGCGGGAGAGATTCCCGGAATCTCGCGCAACATGCTGGTGAGGTACTGCGCGTTTTGTTCGCGCATCCGTGATTGCTCTTCCACGCGAGTCAATTGCTGCAAAAGCAGCGCGGCCTGAAATTCCGTCATGCGCAGGTTGGAGCCCTGCCGCGCATACGCGAATGCGGCTCCGGCCGGGCCCCGGCCCTGATCCTGGAAGCTCTTCGAAAACTCGTGCAGCGCCGGGTCGCTGGTCAGAATGGCTCCGCCCTCGCCGGAATTGAGGTTCTTGGAGGCTTGAAAGCTAAAGCAGCCCAGATCGCCCAGGGTGCTGACGCGGCGGCCTCGCCACTCGCCTGTATGCGCCTGGCACGCATCCTCGACGACAGGCAGCTTGTGTTTCTTGGCAACCTCCAGCACAAGATCCATATTCACCGGATTGCCGCCCAGATGCACCGGCATGATGCAGCGCGTGCGGGAAGTGATCTTGGCCTCGATTTTGCCGGCGTCGATCTGGAAAGTCTTCCCGGTCGCTGTCGACGAACACAGGCAGCGCATGCTGCATCAAGATGACGTTGAGCGTGGCGACGAAGGTGTAGGGCGGAAGGATAACCTCATCGCCGGGTTCGACGCCCACGGCGTTAAGCGAAGTGTAGAGCGCCGTAGTTCCGCAAGAGGTCACGACGCAGTACTTCGCACCCAGGGTTTCCGCCCATTTCTCTTCGAACCGGGTCGCAAAGTGGCCGTCGCCTGCGCGGCACCACTCGCTGCTGTGCAGTACCTCCATCCATCCCCGTTCGTCATTTTCACGGACGACGGGCCAAGCGGGAAATGGCTCGGTTCTGACCGGCTTTCCGCCAAGGATGGCGAGCTTCTCTCCTGTCGAGCTTGACGGGCGAGGACTCGCCGTAACCCCGGCAGTCAGCCCTAACCCTGCCGCACCGGCGGACATGGTACGAAGGAAATGACGCCGCGTGAGATGATCATCCATAGGTCCTCCTCAAAATAGCATCGTGAGCCGTTCTCCTGTCATTCTGAGCGAAGCGAAGAATCTCCGCAGTTGCTTTTTGGAATCTGAAAGCGACATGGACGGCAAGTTCCGCCAACCGTCCTTACGACCCAGGGACCGCACTGTATACCCAGAACGAGCGAACTAACTACGGAGATTCTTCGCTTCGCTCAGAATGACATGCAGTACGGTCAGGACGACGAGCGAACCTGCCCCACCAAATCATGTACCTTTCCGACTATCGTCTCCTCAACGCTTGGCGCAAACGGACCTGGCTGGCCGTAATATACCATGGCGCCCCCGCCCTCGTAACCGCCCTCTTTGAGCACGCGCAACGACGGGATGTAGGCGAACACGTCATTGCAGTAAGCCGCCACCCAGAGTTTTTCCGCTCCTAATTCTCTTTTCAGCCGCAAATCGTAATCCACCACGACTTCGCCACCCATCGCGATGAACGTGAGGTCGTTGCTGAATTGCCAGATTTCGAGTGGGTACGGATATTCGCTGGGCAGGCGGCCGTCACGATCCAGAATCTTGAGCATCGCTTCGGCCCAGTTCCGGTGATACACGTCCTGATTCGCGAGTTGCGCCTTTAACTCCTCCCGGCCGGGCGGCGTGGCGAAGGCGACTGGAAACTCCTCGTAAGCCGTCTTCAGAGGGCTATGGACCGGCTGAAGCTTCCCGGCTAGCACCTTTACCACCGCCGCCGCTAATTCCTCGCCGTGTTGCCGGGCGAGTTCGATCGACCCGCGCGGATAGGGGTTGGCATCGCCTCCGCAGCCGGCGACGAAAAGGGCTGTAGCGCCGGGATGGTGCGCTTCGAGCCAGGCCTGCGCAAAACCCGCGTAATCGCCGTTAAACTGCAACATATCCTGCGCCGTGGTGTTGTGACACGCATACCCCACGACCACCGCCCGAAGTTTTCCGTGCATGTCATCGATTCGCAGCACCGGAACGTCATGGTCCACCGGGCCGTCCTTATTTACCCCAATCACGACCTCTTCGTTCGTTCGGGCGCGGCGATTCATCGCGAAGCCGGCGTTTCCGTGCCCAAAACTCAATCGCGCGGGCCGCATCGATTTGAGCGCCGTGCCGACCAACGCCACCACCTTGTCCTCGAGGTCGCTGGTGTACGCATCCACGTCGGCCCACTGTTCGGAATTCATCGGGTACATGGTCCCGAGCATCCGTCCGATAACCGGGCCGCAGTGCGTGTGAGAAGAGCTCAGCAGCAACTGGTGACGGGTTAAATGATATCGTTGCTCCACCCTCTCGGCGATGTTATGACTTACCACCGCGGGAAACCCCAGCAAGTCGCTCGTCACTAAGACGCCTCGCTTGCCGGTCCCGTCTTCGAGCGCCAGGGCTTTGGCGTAGAGGTCTTGAGCCACTCCCTCAGACGGCTTCTTGCGGCTCGCATAGCCCGCCATCCAGAGAGATTTCTCCGGCGTGATGATTTCTCGTGCGAGGCCGGCCTTCCACCCCGGGCTCGAGGCAATCGAGCCCGAGGAGAGTTCCGTCGCGAGAGCTAACCCCGCTGCTCCTCCCGAGACGGTGCGAATAAAATTGCGACGCGTAAGCGGACCGCTCATAGTTTCACCCTAGAATCGCGCCCATACTATACCGCGGAACATCAAAGTGCAAGGCGATGAATGGGGGTGTGAAAGTGCGCCGGGCACGGATACAATGGCACAGTGCGAACCCTGAGAACAGCGTGCCTTGTGACCGCACTCTGCTGCCTATCGATCGGCGGCGGACCTTGTGCCGAGCCGCAGGTCATTTCACCCGCCGTGCCGCCGTGCCTCGCCCAATCTCAATTCTTCAAAAGTCTTCCGGCGAGCTTTCACCGGCCGGACCCAGGCGATACGCTAAGTTGGCGCGTCCTCGAAGAATATGGTGCGATATTCGTAGCTCGCGGAATCGAGGCGCCTCCCGTGGCGATATTTCCGAATGTGGCAGCCGTCGCACGCTGGCAAACAAACGTACGGTCGGAGAAAGCTGAGTTTGCCGGCATCTCGGTTAGGCTCCAAACCGCGGCCATGCAATCCCTCATGAAAGCCCGTGCGGAGGCAGTTCAGGCCCATTTGAGCATCTCGCCCCGAAGCGCGGATGCAGCCCAGCGCAACTACGTCGAGACCCTTGAACTTTGGAAGAGCCGCGTCAATCCTGGCCTCCGCCACTGGGTTGGTCGGGGGTTACTCGGCGCCCCAGAAGCGGAGCGCATCAGGAACCTGCCCGTGCGCGAACAGGCGGCGGAAATTCTTAGGCTAGAAGGACGCAGGCTGTATTTCAGCAAGGATTTTTCCAAGTCAATCCTCTCCTCGGTGGCAATCCCCGGCGCCTCGCAGCATCTCGCGCTGCTCGCCCTGGATGTTAAAGAATACGATAACCCGGCTGTGCGCTCAATCCTGGAACGCCACGGCTGGTTTCAAACCGTGCAGTCGGACTTGCCCCACTTTACTTACCTTGGGGTCAGTAAACAGGAGCTTCCATCGCTCGGACTCAAGATGGCGAGAAATGGGGGACGGGTGTTCTGGGTTCCAGACTTTGACTGCCATACTAATTGACGATTGTCGATCGAAGGCGCGGCAATTAGCCGCGACGGTTTCTCAATCGGCAATCGACGATCAGCAATCGACAATTACATGGCCTTCGCCGGCGCGACCACATACACATACTCCAGCAACCCGTCGCCGGTGTTAGTGACGTTGTGGCGGGTCGCAGGCGGGATGTAGACGAGCATAGGCGCCGCGAATACACGCCCCGGCTGGCCTTCAATCAGGGCTTCGCCGCTCCCGCGCAGAATCACCAGCGCCTCTTCGTTCTTGCCGGTAGTATGCCAGCCGACTGACCCTCGCGGCTTCAGCCGGACGAACCCGCTGCGCATCCCCGCTGTCTGGGGTACTCCTTGTAGCAGCGGGCAATCCCCCTCCGCGCATTTCAGGGGTATAGTCTGGGGCTGCGGTGGGCGTGTTTGCGATGAGAGAGGCAGGAGAACGAGAAACAGAAGAGTAGAGGCCAAGAGAGCAGGAGTGGCTTGTCTCATAGTGTATCTCCTTGCCTGAGCGGCTCGGTCTCCACCGTTACCTTTCTATGGTCATCCTGAGCGCAGCGAAGAATCTCCGCAGTGCTGGAATCTCTCGAACTGCCGGGATTCTTCGCTGCGCTCAGAATGACAGACCGTTGAGACGCCTCTAGCTACACAGTTTTGCACCAGGTCATTCAAGGAAGCGCTGGCGCAAACCATCGAAGTTGAATTCGGGTCCGCGAACAAACTCCATCAGCGCACGCTCGCGTGCACGTACAGCTTCGACTGCGGTGGGCAGCTTATCGAGCCCTTCTTTTGGGACCACTATCAATCCGTTCTCGTCCCCATGCAGCAAGTCATTCGGATGGATAACCAAGCCGCAGACCTGAATCGGCACTCCTACACGCACAATGTGGAAGTAAGCATGACTCGCGACCGCTCCACGGGCGAAGTAATGAAAGCGTAGCGCGCGGACTTCTGGGATATCCCGCACCGCGCAATCGCTGACCAATCCCATAGCGCCAAGTCGCTGGAATATCGTGGCCATGACCTCGCCGCAGTGAGCGGCGTAGTCCGGTTGCGGGCCTATTTCCTGGAAGGCGACCACGGCAGGCTTCGGCGATTGCATCACTGCCTCGTAGAGAGACAGGAATGTTTTTCGGTCTCCGGTGGTGGCGCTCATGGTTTCCACCTGTGCCGTGACGGCGTAGCCCACCATGCGGCCGAACTCGGGAAATATACAAGAAGTCTGAAGCGGCGCGAACCCCGCGTTTTGCGGCCGCAGGCGCAGAGTTTCAATGGCGTTCGAGAGCGTAGGCGTGTCAACACTTTTGAGGTAGTCCACCACATCACGGTCGGAACCAGCGTTCAAGCTCATAACTACTCCTTTCCTTCGGGATATTCCATCGTATAGCTAACTAGCCGCGTTTTCAATAGGATTCGCAGGTATTCGGCGATAGGTCGTTCTCCTCGAAAGAGAGGGTTGTCAAGCTTCCGCCGGAACGGTCTCTGTCATGCCTACACCTCCATAGAGCGCCACGACGCGCAGCGAGGATCTCACGGACGCGTGCCCCTCGACCTGAAGACTCTTTGCCGGGCACCATTATAGTCACCGCTGACGCAAGCGCAAGAGACAGATAGACCGCCAATATCGAGGTAGTACGGGCACTCCTGCCTGTGCGCAAGATTAGCCTATGGGAGCACGGGCCGAGGCAGGGATGCTTGCCATAGGCGTTAAACCAAGTGGAGGCTCTGCAGCTTGAATGCCCGAAGGGCATTAACATCATTAGCCGTAGGTGAAACCTACGGAGAGATGACCCTTTCCTTATGCTTGCCCCGACCCTGCAGGGGTCGAATTCAACCCCTGTGGGGTTGGCTGAACCTGGTAGCCAGCACTTTCCGTAGGTTTCACCTACGGCTAATGATCTTGGGTCCCTTCGGGACCCGTCAGCGACAATTGGTTTAACGCCTATGCGATTGCCTGCACCACCCCCCAGCAGTAAGGGGTCGCGCGAAATGAGGAATGCGGGTAGAATCGTGGCCTTCGGAATTCGCAGCGCGGCGTGCGGTAACCGCCGGGCGGTCATGAGGGCCGCCCCTACGAAGGGATTTGGAAAGGAAGAATCATGATTGAAAGGTTTTGGCTGGGAATGGCAATCATTTTTATCAGCGGCATTTTTAACGGAAGCTTCGCATTGCCGATGAAATATGCACGGAATTGGAAGTGGGAAAACACCTGGTTCGTGTTCTCGGTGGTCGGCATTTTTCTACTGCCCTGGGTGATGGCGTTCGGGTTTGTGCCCCATCTTACGGCAGTCTATGCGGGCGTGCCGACGCGTGTGGTGGTGCTGGCGGTGACGTTTGGCTTCCTTTGGGGAATCTCTCAGGTGACCTACGGCTTGAGCCTCAAGGCCGTGGGGCTGGCGGTTGCGGTATCGGTCGTCTCCGGGTTAGCTTGTCTCTCGGGAGCGTTGGTACCGCTCATGGTTCTGAGTCCGGCAGACCTGTTTCGGACCCGGGGTGTGCTTCTTTTATGCAGCATGCCCATCCTGTTTGTGGGACTGGTCTTTTACTCGCTCGCGAGCCGCAACCGGGAGAAGGAGCAGCGAAGCGACAATCAGGCTCAAGTGTCCTCGGATGGCAACTTCAAAACAGGGCTCGCGCTTTGTATCTTCACGGGCGTGGTTGGGTCGTGTTTTAACCTCGGTTATGCCTTCAGTGGGGATATCATCCGCAAAAGCATCGACTCCGGCGCCTCGCCGCTGACGGCGGGTTACGGCGTCTGGGCGCTGGTCTTTGGCGCAGGTTCTATCCCCAACCTCTGTTACTGTCTTTATCGGCTCTTTCGTAATCGTACCTTTGCCACGTTCACTGAGAAAGGCTGGCCGAAAGAAACTCTGTTCGGCGTCTTGATGGCCGTGATCTGGCTATCGGGGCTCTTGCTATACGGGGCTGGAGTAACTCTGGCGGGCAAGTTCGGAAGCTCAACAGGATTCACCTTATTCTTAACTATGAGCGTGTTGTCGTCCACCCTGCTGGGGATGTTCGCGGGAGAATGGAAATCGACGTCACCGCGCACGCGGGGACTATTGGCCCTCGGGGTGTCGGCCATGGTCATTTCGGTGGTCGTTCTGAATCTGGGGGGCCTGTTTTCGTAGCCCTGGCTTCTGGCCGCCCAGGCGGGGTGAACGCCGTAATGTAAGGGCGGCCCTCGTGATCTCCCTAGCCCGCATAATTCATGATTTTGGAGACAAGAAAAGCCTCCTGTGGTACAAACACGTTCAGATGACGATGTTTGAAGCACCAAAGGAGGCTTTTGCTTGGGTCACGATATCACAACAGAGTGTCTTTTGTTCCCCGATATTTTTCCGAAGCCCGTCGTCGCGCAATTTGACCAGCGGCAGGGCAGTTCCGATGGCGGCGCCCTCCTGCTGAAAGCTGCCGACCGGCGACTGGGACTGACCGAGGCGCTGGCCGACTGCCTGGTGGATCAGCGACAAGTTGGCAAAATTGACCACGAGTTGGAAGAGTTGCTGAGGCAGCGCATCTTCGGCATCGCGTGCGGTTATGCTGATGCTAATGACGCGGCTCGCTTGGCCGAAGACCCGGTGCACAAGATGCTGGCGGGGCGCGATCCGATTGAGGGCAACGATTTGGCCTCGCAGCCGACGCTGTCGCGCTTTGAGAATGCGGTGGACCGCAAGCAGCTTTATCGCCTCGGCGAGGCGTTGGCCGAGTGCGTGATCGAGCGCCATCGTCGCCGGCTGCATGGCCGCGCCCGGCTCATTACGATTGACCTGGACCCGACCGACGATCCCACCCACGGCGCGCAGCAGTTGACTTTCTTTAACAGTCACTATGACACGTGGTGCTATTTGCCGGTGGTCGGCTTCTTGAGCTTCAACGACGAGCCCGAGCAGTACCTGGCCACAGCGGTGCTGCGGCCGGGCAATGCGGTGGCGAGCGCGGGGGCCATCGGCATTCTGTGGCGTCTCCTGGTGCGGGTGTGGCGAGCGTTTCCCCAAGCGCGCGTGCGGGTGCGGCTGGACGGCGGGTTCGCCGATCCCCAGGTGCTGGACTTCCTGGAGGCAATGGGCGTGGAGTATGTCGTGGCCATGGCTAAAAATGCGGTCCTGAACTGCCTGGCCGAGCCGGTGATGGAACCAGCACGGCAGTGGTCTGAGCAGAGCGGGCAGACCGAGCACGTCTACGGCGAAGGCCGCTATCGGGCGGGAAGCTGGTCGTCGGAGCGGCGCGTGATCTTCAAGGCCGAGGTGGTGCGGCAAGCCGGCAAAGAGCCGAAGGATAACCCGCGGTTCGTCATCACCAACCTGAAGCAGAGGCCGCAGTGGATTTATGAGCAGGTTTACTGCCAACGCGGCGACATCGAGAATCGCCTCAAGGAACTGCACCACGGCTTGGAGATCGACCGCACCAGTTGCACCAAGTTCTGGGCCAACCAGTTCCGGGTGCTGATGACGGCTGCGGCCTACGTGCTGATGCAGGAGTTGCGACTGCGGGCGGCACGCACGGCTTGCGCGCGAGCGCAGGTGTGGACCCTGCGAGAGCGGTTGCTCAAGCTGGGCGCTCACGTGGTGGTCTCGGTGCGCCGGGTGGTGGTTCATCTTCCCGTCTCGTTCCCCTTTCTCGCCAGCTTCCGCCAGATCGCCCTCAGCTTCGGCACCTTGAGCGGATAGCCCGTCTCTGTTAGCAATGATCATGCTGGACAAACCCCACCCTGCCGACTTCGCTGAAGTGTCCTTGGAATCCGTAACACTCCTACCTCCCTCCTGCCCTCTAACAAGACACGTGGCCTCAAAGCCGTCTCCAGCCAGGCGCGACTTGTCTCAACGGTGCACAAAATGACTCAACCTCACCTCTCATAGCCCGTTCACGAATAAAGCAGGCTA
>CAWDRD010000018.1:0-40591 GCA_963804455.1 uncultured Actinomycetes bacterium | reverse complement strand
GAACCGTAAGAAAAACGGTGAGTACTATCGTCGACCAGAGTATCAGTGCCATCCGGGACGCTACTGGCCACATCGCGCATTTCGTCTCCAACGGCCGCGATCTCACCAAGCGATTGCATCTCGAAGCGCAGTTGCTGCAGGCGCAAAAAATGGACGCGGTTGGGCGTCTTGCCGGAGGCGTAGCCCATGACTTCAATAACCTGCTAACCATCATTACCAGTTATTCGGAACTGGCGATGGACTCGGTGGCAGCGGGCAGTCCCACCCAGGACCGTCTCCAGGAAATCCTGTCTACGGCACGCCGAGCTGCCAGGTTAACCCGGCAGCTGCTGGCCTTCAGCCGCAACCAACCACAAGCCCTACGCGGGGCAGAACTGAACCCGGTGCATCGGGGAGCCAGTCCATGCACATGGGAAAGGCCGGGAAATCAACTCGGGCTATCACCTCCGGCCGTCCCTCGCGATCAACGGCCACGACCTCTTGGGCGCCCCAATCGGCCAGCCACAGGCGGTCCTGGTGCCAGCGCAGCGACTCACCAAAGGAAAAGCCATCGAGTAGAGGCTGGACCCCACACACGACAAACTCCTTCCGCGGCCCGTACCGCCCCTGAGGGCACAGCGCCCACGATCACGGCCTGAGGCCAAGCGCCGCCCCGCCCGGGCTAAGGGGGGAGAGCGCCCGGGCGGGGCGGGATCATCGGGCCAGATCCGCTGGATGTTTCCCCCTGGTAACTTGCCATCCTCGGAGCGGTTCCCAGCCAGTTCACCAGCGCCCCCGTTGTTTCTCTGAACCTCCCGGTCGAAACAAGGGCCGGTGAACCGCCTGGTCACTCCGCTGCCTGCCGGTGGGCGGCTGAGTGGGAACGCCCCCGCGCGCGGTGCCATGTACCCGTTCGAGCAAGCCATCTGGCCCGATCCGCATACGGACCACCATCTCCTGGTTGACGATCAGCACCGGGATGAGCAGGGCCAGCACCCAGAGCAGCCGGGTGCCGTAGTTCTGGCCAGCCTGCGCGTAGGTGGCCACGCCGCCCCGCATCGTTGTCACCGACCATGACGATCAGGCCGGGGCCCATGATGGCGAGCAGGTAACGCAGCCGGCGGCCCCAGCCCGCCGGGCGGTCCAGGGTGTCCGCACGGACGGTGCCGAACGCGCCCTTGATGTCGCCCAGGTGCGCGCTGTCGCGTACGGCCGTGCCGGTGGCAGGCAGCCCACCGGCCTGCTCGGCCGGCCGGGCCTGCGGGGCGGTGATCAGCGCCGTGCGGAGCACGCGCTGCGGAAGCCTGGCCGCGGCGGCCAGGCGCGCCCAGGGGGCGCCGGGAACAAGGAAACGAGCCATGGTTTGGCCTGCCGATCTCCCCCATCAGGGGGGCCGGGCACATACCTGGCCGCGCTGGCCGGGACCGGCGGAGCCCGCGCACGCTGCGGCTCCCGGGCAGGCACGACGTGCCTGCCCGCGGAGGAGACAGCGGACAGCTGACGGACTTCGGCCAGAAACTCAGATCACTGCCACCGGACAGGCTCCGGGGACTGTGCTCCCGGGGCCAGCACCCTGTGACGGGGCCCGCTGGGCCCAGCCAGGGCAGGCCCGGCTCACCCCGGAACGGGGCGGCCGGCGAGCATCACGGTCAGCGCGGCGAGGTCTGCGCGGGTGGGTGAGGATCACCTGAACTACTACTGGTACTTCGACCTGGCATGATCCTCACCTCCTCGTATCCGGCGCCGCCTCGCCCGTTGCGCTGGAGTGCGCACCCGGGCGGCGGCAAACTCGCGGGCCCACTGTAGCGTCACCCGATCATTCCGGACAAACCCACAGAGTGAACGAGCTACGCATTGTGAACAAAACCACATTCGTCAACAACCACGGGACGGTCTTTCATCCGCCGCCGAGCTGGATGGCCTTGACGATCAGCAGGACAACCGAAATCACGAGGTAGCCCCGGAGCAGCAGCACGCCCAGCTTGGTCCCTGGTGACCATTGCACCGGCTTGAGCAGGGCCAGCGGGGGCATCCGCCAGTTGGTCCGCTCCTGCGCCGTCATCTGGGCCCGGGCCGGGCCGGCGGCCGGCCGTGACGGCGCTGGCTGAGCTCCAGCCCCAGGCCGGTCCCGCCGCCTGCCACGAGCAGCACCAGGGCCAGCAGCACGGCGACCTCGCCGACGTTCACGTTCGGGAACACCGTGCTGACCACGAGCGTGCCGGACAGGGTGAGCAGCACGCCGATGATGATGCTGGCCACGACGTTGAGCCAGCGCTGGTTGGCCCAGGGGCCGAGCACCTCCGGGTCGTTGCAGAGCAGCAGCAGGAACACGCTGGCGCTGGGCAGCAGCACCCCGGCCAGGGCCTGCACGCTGGTGGTGATCAGCCCGAGCGGCGCCCCGGGGATGAGCACGATCCCGGCGGCCACCGCCACCAGAACGGTGTAACTCGCGTAGAACGGCTTGGCGTCGCGGAAACGCCGGTGCAGCGAGTGCTTCAGGCCGAACACGTCGCCGAACGCGTAGCTGGTGGACAGGGTCACCGCCGAGGCGCCGATGATGCTGGCGTCGAGCAGCACGACGGCGAACAGCGCACCCATCCAGTAGGCGTGCGTCTCCAGCGCGCGGGCGACCCCGAGGGCGTCGGTGAACTTGCCCACCAGGTTCGTGCCGCGGACCGCGAAGACCGCCACCACCTCGATCGCGATGGCGCCGACCACCACGACGACGGCGCCGAGGGTCGTATCGGCCCGCTCATAGCCGATGAACCGCGGGGTGATGCGCTTGTCCACGACGTTGGACTGCTGGAAGAACAGCTGCCAGGGCGCCACCGTGGTGCCCACGATCGCGATGATGAGCAGGATCGCGGTCGAGCTGGCGCCGCCCTTGATCCCCGGCACCACCAGGTGGTAGGCGATCTGGCCCCAGTACGGGTGGGACGCGAGGGCCAGCGGGTACAGCACCAGGCTGGTCGCGATGAACAGGAAGATAGCCCGTTCCCAGCGGGCGAAGCTGCCGCTCGCGGTGATGCCGATGAGCAGGACGGCGGTGAGCGGCACCGACACGTAGGGGGTGATACCGAAGTAGCGCAGTGCGAGTGAGACACCGATGAACTCGGTGACGATGGTCAGGAAGTTGAGCAGGAACAGGTCGCCGACGCTGAACCAGCCCCAGAACCGGCCGAACCGCTCGTTGATCAGCCGGGCGTGGCCGACGCCGGTGACTGCGCCGAGCCGGACCACCATCTCCTGGTTGACGATCAGCACCGGGATCAGCAGCAGCAGCACCCAGAGCAGGGTGTAGCCGTAGTTCTGGCCGACCTGGGCGTAGGTGGACACGCCGCCCGCGTCGTTGTCGCCGACCATCACGATCAGGCCCGGGCCCATGATGGCCAGGAAGGTGACCAGCCGGCGGCGCAGCCCGCGGCGGCCGTCGTCGGCGTCGCCTACGCGGATCCGGCCGAGCGCGCCCTCGATGTCGCCGAGGTGGGCCTCGTCGAGCACGGCGCTGGGGGGCGTCAGGGTCCGGGCCGTGGGCCGGGGGGACGTGCGGCGGATGGCTGGGACCCAGGCCCGGCAGGCGGCGGCGCGGCCGGGCCCGCGGGAGGCGCGGCGGCGGACCTGGCGGGCGCGGCGGGGCCGGCGGGCGGCGCGGCGGGGCTGGCGGGCGGCGCGGCGGCAGGCCCGGCGGGCGGCGCGGCGGCGGGCGCGGCGGGGCTGGCGGGCGGCGCGGCGGGGCCCGCGGGAGGGCCGCCGGGCCGGGGTGCGGGCCCAGCGGGCGGCGGTACGGCCGTACCATCCGGCCGGGGCGCAGGCCCGGCGGGCGGCGGCACCGGCCCGGTAGACGGCTTCGGCGGGGATGCCTCGCTCACGGCTCCGTCCCGCGGCTGACATCGGGAGGCTGCGCGACCTCCCGGCGGCGCCAGTCCTCCGGCAGCGTCACTTCCAGCACGTCGTCCACCGTGATGAGGCCCATGAGCCGGCGGTTCTCATCCACCACCGGGATGGTGATCAGGTTGTAGTCGCTCATCAGGACCGCGACGTCCACCACGTCGGTGTCCGCGCCGACCCGCACCGGATCGTTGTCGCAGACCTCGGCCAGCCGGGCCGCGGAATCCGATTGGATCAGCCGGACGAGGGTGGCGACCCCGCGCAGCCGCCCGCTGGCGTCCACCGCGTGCACGCTGGTCAGCGCCTCGGGCTGCAGGGTTTCCGAGCGGCTGACCGCGGCCAGCGCGTCGGCGACCATGAGCTCACCGTCCAGGGCCAGGAAGTCGACTCCCATCAGGCCACCCGCGCTGGTCGGGTTGAACCCCATCAGGGTCAGCACCTTGGTGCGCTGCCCGGGCGGGAGCAGGTCGAGCACGGCCTGCCGCCGCTGCTGCGGAAGCTCGGCGATCGCGTCGGCCGCGTCGTCGGCCCGCATCCGGCTGAGCACCTCAGCGATCTCCGCGTCGCTGCGCGCGCCGAGCAGCCGGGTGGCCCGGTCCTCGTCCAGTTCCTCGAACACGTCCGCCTCGAGCTCGGGGTCGGCGTGCACCTGCCCGAGGATCTCGGTCTCCTCGTCCTTGGACGCCTCCTCGAGCAGGTCGGCGATCTGCGCGGGCTTGAGGCGGCGGATCCGGGCGAATGAGCCACGCAGCCCGGCGCTGCTGGCGTGGCCGATCAGCGGCTCGAACCTGGACCAGTCCCGGAACGGGTGCGGCTGCGACTCGCTGGCGCCCCGGCCCAGCAGGCGGCGCAGGCTGCCCGGCCCGCGCCGGGTGTCCACGCCGGCCAGAATCCACGGCCCGTCCTGCTGCTGCAGCTCGAGGTCGGCCGCCCGGATCAGCCGGGCGCTCTCCACGTCGATGAGCCGGTGGCCCAGCACGTCGGCCCGCAGCAGCACCTCGCCGGGCCGCCGCTCGAACCGGCGCAGGTCAAGCTTGGCGCTGGTCAGCTTGAGTACCTCACCGTCAAACGAGCTCGCCTGCTCGATCGGGACGAACACCTCCCGGCCGCCGACCGTGACGACCAGCCCGATGACCACCGGGTTGCGCTGCGTCCCGTTCTGGTGACCGCCCAGCCGCACGACGACGTCCGAGACCCGGCCCAGGGATTCCCCGGCCCGGTCGGTGACCGGGCGCTTCAGCAGGTCTGACAGGTGGATCGTGCTGGTCCGCGGGATCGAATCGGCAGGAGGTGTCGTCGTCATGAGTCGAGCATCTCCCCTCGGGCGCCCCCCAGCGGCAATGTGCACGAAAACCACCCAAGCAGCCGCCGGTGACCGCAGCCGGTAGCTCCCAGTTTTCCATCCACCCCGCGCGCAAGGGCAGCCGCGGGGTGAATACCGGGCAGCTCCGGGGTGAATGGCGCGGCTCTCGGCCGGGCGACGTGCCGGAATAACTGCGCTACCCGGGGTAGTGTCACCAGGACGGCAATGCCGGGACAACGCAGCCGAGGCGAGGAGGTGCGGCCGTGCTGGGTGACCCTCCCAGTACATCCCCGGCGATCACGGCCAGCACCGCGGGCCGGGTCGCCGGGTGGTGTTCGTGCCTATTCCACCCACCGCTCGCCGGCCATCCTGGGCCCGGGCACACGCCCTAACAGCTGGGCCGGTGGGCACTGGAGGTCCGCCGTGTCCGATCATCGTTTCTTCAGCAGCCAGCGCGACCGGGCCCAGCAGCGCCGCGACGGACGGCGCCGCGACAGGCGTCCGCTGGCCAGCCGGTTCATCCAGCCGTCTGCGCGCACGATCGTATCGCGCCAGCTCAGGCAGGACATCGTGTCGCTGGCCGGGCTCATCAGCCGGCCAGTGATCAATCAGGTCGGCGACGAGGTGGGCCGGGTGGTCGACCTCGTGGCCAAGGTGCACGGCGGGGAGACCTACCCGGTGGTGACCGGCGTGGTGGTCCGGGTGGGCCGCCGCCGCGCGTTCATCGACGCCTCCGCCATCGACCAGCTGCACCGGCGCTCGGTCAACCTCCGCACGGCCCGGCTGGACCTGCGCGAGTTCCACCGCCGCGAAGGGGAGGTGCTGCTGGCCCGGGACATCCTGGACCACCAGCTGGTGGACACCGACGAGATCCAGGTGATCAGGGCGGCTGACCTGTACCTGGCCCAGGTGGGCGAGAACGTCCACCTGGTCGGCGTGGATGTCAGCCTGCAGACGCTGCTGCGCCGGCTGGGCCCCTGGCGGTTCCGCTGGCATCCCACCCCGAACCGGGTCATCGACTGGTCGGCGATCGAGTCGTTCGGGGCGGATTCGCCGGCCGAGCCCGCCGCGGTGAGGCTGCGCACCCCGCACGCGGCGCTGCGCCGGCTGCGCCCGGCCGAGCTGGCCGACGTGCTGGAGGGTCTAGGCCGGCCCGACCGCCAGGAACTGCTCGCCAGCCTGGGCGAGGATCTCGCTGCGGACGTGCTGGAAGAGATGGAGCCGCACGAGCTGACGGCGCTGCTGCGGGAGGCCGACCCGGTGCGGGCGGCTGGGCTGATCGCCCGGATGGAACCGGACGAGGCGGTGGACGCGCTGCGGGACCTGCCCGCCGAGGAACAGGCCACGCTGCTGAACCGCATGCCACAGCAGGTGCAACGGGAGCTGGTCAGGTTGCTCGGCTATCCCGGGGACGAGGCGGGCGGGATTATGACCACCGTGCTCGCCTGCGCTTCCCCGGAGGAGACCGTGGCGCAGGTCAGCCAGCGGCTGGCCGAGCAGACCGGGCACCGCACCGAGATCGACTCGGTAGCGGTGCTGGACGCGGCGGGCCTGCTGATCGGCGACGTCTCCGCGTTCGACCTGCTGATCAGCGACGGCGACCGGCGGCTGGGCGACCTCCTCGACCCGGAGAACCCTCCCGCCACCCTGCACCCGGACGCGGACCTGGACACGGTCGCCACCGAGCTGGTGGAATCCCGCCGCTCCTCCTTGCTCGTGGTGGACGACGACGGCAAGCCACTGGGCCGGATCCTGGCCGACGACGTGCTGGACGCCCTGGTGCCCGGGCACGGGCGGCTGCACTTCCCGAGGCTTCTCCAATGAGCACCAGCGAGGAGGGCTCCGCCGTCGCGAACGCCGCGGAGCCCGCCCGGGCCCGCGGCGGGCTGACCTCGCTGACCCGGGTCCGGGCGGGCGGGGTCCGGCTCATCCGCTCCCGCCGGGGCCGGATCTGGATGATCCTGGCCATCGCGGGACCCGGCGTGGTCGCGGCGAACGCTGGCAACGACGCCGCCGGCATCGCGACCTACGCCTCGGCCGGATCGCAGTTTGTCTACCGGACGCTGTTCTTCATGGTGCTGGTCACCATCGCCCTGGTGCTGGTGCAGGAGATGGCGGTCCGGCTCGGCACGTTCACCGGCAAGGGCCTGGCCGCCCTGATCCGGGAGCAGTTCAGCCTGCGGCTGACCGGGGTGGCGCTGGCCTGCGTGCTGCTGGCCAACACCGGCCTGGTGGTCTCCGAATTCGCCGGGATCGGGGCCGCTTTCCAGCTGCTCGGCGTCAGCCGGTACGTGATCATCCCGATCGCGGCGGTGGCGATCTGGGCGCTCGTGCTGTTCGGTTCCTACCGGTACGCGGAACGGATCTTCCTGATCCTGTCGCTGGCCTTCCTGGCCTACCCGATCGCCGCCGTGCTCGGCCACCCGGACTGGGCCGCGGTCGGCAGCAACCTGGTCATCCCGCACTTCCTGGTCAGCAAGAGCTACCTGCTGCTCGGCGTGGCCCTGATCGGGACCACGGTCAGCCCGTACATGCAGCTGTATGCGGCGGCCGGGGTGGTGGACAAGGGCGCCGACGCCGCGGACTACCCGCGGGCCCGCATCGACGCGATCTCCGGGGCCGTGTTCGCCTGCATCATCTCGGTGACCATCATCATCGCCACCGCCGCCGCCATCGGCGGGAGAGGCCCGCTGACTTCGGCCAAAGAGGCAGCGGAGGCGCTGCGCCCGGTGGCCGGGCCCGCCGCCGAGGTTCTCTTCGCGCTCGGCCTGATCGGCGCGTCCGCGCTGGCCGGCGCGGTCGTCCCGCTGTCCAGCGCGTACGCGATCAGCGAGGCGGTCGGGGTGGAGCGCTCGGTGTCCCGCCGGTTCACCGAAGCGCGGCTCTTCCTCGGCCTGTTCACCGTGCAGGTCATCATCGGCGCCGCGCTGTCGCTGACCCCCATCAACCTGATCACCCTGCTGATCGGGACCCAGGTGCTGCAGGGCATCGTCACCCCGGTCATCCTGGTCTACATCCTGATCCTCACCAACCGGCGCAGCGTGCTGGGCGGCGCGGCGAACGGCACGGTGTTCCGGATCGCCGCCACGATCTGCACGGTCGGCATCTCCGCGATGAGCCTGCTGCTGCTCGGCTCGACCGTGCTGGGCTTCTTCGGCATCGGCTAACCGCCAGTGCTGGCGCTAAGGCTGCGTTAAGCCCCGGCTATCCGGGGCCCAGACGGGTATCAGCGGTATGCCCCGTTGGTCAGGGCTTCCCCATGGCGGTGGTATGAAGGCCAGGTCAGGCGAGTGAAGGGCGCAGCCGGTGGCAATGCGGAAAGCGGTCGGGCTCCTCGGCAGGGGAGGTGACCTGCCGGAGGGGTTCGGTTATTCCCTGAAGCGCCGCCTGCTCGGGCCGCCCATGGTCAACGAGCAGCTCAGCGAGCAGCGGCTGTCCAAGGTACTGGCCCTGGGCGTGCTGGCGCCGGACGGGATCTCCTCCTCGGCGTACGGCACCGAGGAGATCCTGATCGAGCTGCTCAAGGGCGGCCTGGCGATCACCGCCTTCACCCTCATCCTGCCGATGACCGGGGTCATCCTGTTCGTGATGGCCCTGGTCGTGCTGTCCTACCGCGAGGTCGTCACCGTCTACACCAGGGCCGGCGGGTCCTACGTGGTGGCCCGGGACAACTTCGGCCCGCGGGTCGCCCAGGTCGCCGCGGTCGCGCTGCTCATCGACTATGTGGTGACGGTCGCGGTGCAGGTAGCAGCGGGGACGGCGGCCGTGGCCTCGGCCCTCCCCGGCATCCGGGCGCTGAGCAACCCGGACGTCATCACGATCATCTCGATCTGCATCGTGATCGTGATGTGCTACGCCAACCTGCGCGGCATCCGCGAGGCGGGCAAAGCCTTCGCCGTCCCCACCTACCTGTTCTCCGGCGTGGTGATCCTGATGATCATCACCGGCCTGGTCCGTGAGGCGTTCGGCACGCTCGGACGCTATCCCTACCCGGTGCCCGGGCAATACGGGTACGGCACCGCGCACAACTACAACTCGCTGATGTCCCTCGCCCTGATCTTCGTGCTGCTGCGCGCGTTCGCCAACGGCGGGTCCTCGCTGACCGGCATCGAGGCGGTGTCCAACGCGGTCAGCGCGTTCCGGCCGCCGGAGGGGATCAACGCCCGCCGGGTGCTGGTCACCGAAGGCGTCATCCTCGGCTCCCTGGTGGCCGGAATCTCCTGGCTGGCGCACGTCACGCACGCGGCGCCGTACACCGTAGGCGTGCCAACCGTGCTGTCCCAGGAAGCCAGGATCATCTTCGGTCACTCGGCCCTGGGCAATATCCCCTACATCCTGGTTCAGGCCGCCACCGCCCTGATCCTGTACACCGGCGGGAACACCAGCTTCAACGGGTTCCCGTTCCTGGCCAACTTCGTGGCCGAGGACGCGTTCCTGCCCCGCTGGCTGACCAAGCGCGGGCACCGGCTGGTGTTCTCCAACGGGATCGTCGTGCTCGCGGTGCTGTCCTGCGCCCTGCTGGCCGGCGCCGGGGCGAACGTGAACAACCTGGTCCCGTTCTATGCGATCGGCGTGTTCACCGCGTTCACCATGGCCGGGTTCGGCATGGCCAAGTACCACCACACGCACCAGGAACCGCACTGGCGGCGCAAGCTGGTGATCAACTTCTCGGCCGGCGTGATGTCGCTGATCATCGTGCTGATCTTCGTGCTGGTGAAGTTCACCGAGGGCGCCTGGCTGGTGGTCATTCTCTTCATCATCGGGGTGCCGACCCTCATCCGGCTCAACCGGGAATACGGGATGGAGTCGCAGGTCCTGGAGCGGATCAGCGACCGGCCGAAGCCGCCCGCCGCTGAGCGGAACTACCCGCGGCGGACCGTGTTCGTGTTCGTGGACAGCTTTGACCTGGCTACGCTCGCCGCGCTGCGCTACGCGCGGAGCCTGCGCCCGACCTCGTTGCGGGCGGTGCATTTCGTGATCGACACCGCGCAGGCGGACATGCTGCGCCAGGAGTGGACCCGGGCCGGCATGAACGTCGTGCTCGACTTCATCGACTGCCCCGACCGCAGGATCACCCGGGCCGCGGCCGAACTGGTCAGCAACGAGACCGCGCAGCCCGGCACGCAGGTGACGGTCGTGCTGCCGCGGCGCAGCTACTCCCCGCTGCTCGGCCGGCTGCTGCACGACCGGACCGCTGACAAGATCGCGGCCGTGGTCAGCCGGATCCCGCACTCGGCGGCCACCATCGTCCCGTTCGACGTGCGGAGCAGGCTGGAGGTGCTGCACGCGCGCCAGGTCGCCCAGGCGGAACGCGCCTCGGCTCAGCTGTCCACGGACGAGGCAGCCACGGCCACGCCGCCGGACGGGGCGGCCAGCCGGGCACCCGCGGCGGCCGCACCTGCGGACACCGGACCCGCGGATGGGCGGCCCGCAGACGGCCCGCCCGGCCGCGCGGCGCGGGACCGCGCCGAACCGGTGCCGGACACCGCCAGCCACGCGACGGCGGAACCCGCTGCGGAGCCAGGTGCCACGCCGGAGCCGGGCATCGTCCCGGGCGGCAGCGAGGCAGGCTCCGGGGTCTGGGCCGGGGCGACCGGGACCGCGCACCACGATGGAGTCAGCCAGCCCGGCGCAGCCCGGTCCGGTGCGGCCGCAGGAACGGGCCAGGACGCCGCCGGGGACCTGCCGCCGGTCATCGCGGCCCCGCCTCCGTCCGCCCTGCGCAGCCTGCTGCGCGGGCGCCTGCCCGGCCGCAGTGGCCACCCGCCCGCGCCGGTGCCGGGCACGGAGCGCCCGAGCTACGAGCGGCCGCCCCCACCGCGCGGGGTCAACCCGATCGGCTCGCTCACTTCTCCCGGCCGGGCTACCGTGGAGGGCCGGGTGCGGGCCGTGGAGATCCGCCCGGTCGAGCGGAACTCCGTGCTCGCCGTCGAGATGTCCGACTCGACCGGCGACCTGACCGCGCTGTTCTACGGGCGGTCACACATCCCCGGCATCGTGTGCGGCGCCCGGGTCCGGCTCCGCGGGCCAGTCGGCCTGCGCGGTGCTGCACCAGTGATGATCAACCCCGCGTACGAGCTGCTGTTCCCGGGTACGTCTGCGCCACCGGACGGGGAAGACTCGGGCCCGGACAGCTGAGGGAGCAGTGGGCGACATGACCGCCGGGCATAGCCACGGGCACGGGCATGGTCACGGGCTGACCGCGACCGGGCGGCACCGGCGCACGCTGGCCGTGGTGATGGCGATCGCCGCTGCGATCGCCGCCGGGGAAGTGGTGGGCGCGGTGGTGTCCGGCTCGCTGGTCCTGCTGGCCGACGCCGCGCACATGGCGGCGGACGCCGCTGGGGTGGGCCTGTCGCTGCTGGCTGCGCACTTCGCCAGCCTGCCCGCCACCGGGCGGCGCACGTTCGGCTACGCCCGCGCGGAGATCCTGGCGGCCACGGCCAACGCGTTGCTGCTGCTCGGCATGGCCGCGTTCATCCTGGTCGAAGCGGCCCAGCGGCTCGTTACCCCGCAGCCGGTCACGACCGGGCTGATGGTCGTGTTCGGCGGCATCGCGCTGGCCGGCAACGGCGCCTCCCTCGTCCTGCTGCGGCACGCGCAGGCGGAGAGCCTGAACGCCCGCGGTGCCTTCCTGGAGGTGGCCTCGGACGCCTTCGGCGCGCTGGCCGTCATCGTGACCGCGGTGGTGATCACGGCGACCGGGTTCATCCGGGCCGACCCGATCGCCTCACTGGCCGTCGGCACGCTCATCCTGCCCCGGACCTGGCGGCTGCTCCGGGATACGACTGACGTGCTGCTCGAAGCCAGCCCGCGGGGCATCGACCTGACCGAGGTCCGCCAGCACATCACCGGCCTGGACGGGGTGCTCGACGTGCACGACCTGCACGCCTGGACCATCACCTCCGGGCTGCCGGTGCTGTCCGCGCACGTGGTGGTGGATGCCGCCGCGCTGGCCGCGGACTGCGGCCCGGGCATCCTGGACCGGCTGCAGGCCTGCCTCAGCGGGCATTTCGACGTCGAGCATTCCACGTTCCAGTTGGAGCCGTCCGGCCACGCGGATCACGAGGCGTCGGTGCACGACTGACCCCGTGCCGCCGACCCGGTGCGGCCGGGCTGGCTCAGATCTGCAGCTCCTGACCTTCCGCCGCAACGAACACCTCCGGCGCCTCCGCGCTGGGTGCCTCGGCGCTGACCGCCGCGGCCAGCTGGTCCAGCTCCAGGTCGGTGCGGTCGGGCTTGTGATGGGCCAGCGCGACCCGGCGCACCCCCGTCCGCAGGCCCAGGCCCACCGCGTACTCGGCTGCGGCGTGGCCGAACGATGCTTCCGCGGCGATCTCTCCGGCCCGCAGGAACGCGTCGTGGATGAGCAGGTCCGCGCCAGCGGCCAGGGCGACCGCGGCCGGATGGTAGGCGCCCCAGCCGTCCGGGCCGGGCCCGAGCCGGGTGGGGCAGTGGTCCGGCAGGTAAGCGAGCACGGAATGACCGTCGCTGACCCGGTAGCCGAAGGTCCGGCCGCCCTTGTGCGGGATCTCCTGGGCCTCGATCGTGAACCCTTCGGCCTTGAGCGGGCCCGGCGGCAGCAGGTCAAACGTCCAGCTGCCGCGCAGCCCGTCCGGCCCGATCGGGAAGTGCGGCGGTGACATGCCGCGGGCCAGCACGTCAGCGGCGGAGCCGCGGTCCTGCGCCGGGAGGAGCAGGGTAACCCGCGCGTCCGGGCGGTCCCCGGCCGGGAAGAACGGCAGCCCCTGCACATGATCCCAGTGCAGGTGGGTGAGCAGGATCGTGCCCTGGAACGGCTGGCCGGCCAGCAGCCCGGAGACCCGGCGCAGGCCGGTCCCGGCGTCCAGCAGGAGTACCGGGCCGGCCGCGTCGTCGTGGCCAACCGCCACGCAGGAGGTATGGCCGCCGTAGCGGAGGAAGTCCGCTCCTGGTGCTGGCGTGGAGCCGCGCACCCCGCAGAGCTGGATCCGCACCTCAGGCCCGGCCGGCGTCTTCGCGCCGGTGCCCCCCGGCCAGCTCCGCCAGCGCAGCAGGGTCGAACTGGCTGGCCTCGGCCGCCGCCACCCGGCACGGGGTCACGGCGACCAGCGTAGACGTCCGGGCGCCGCCCTCCAGGTGGGCGCGTTCGCCCAGGATCGCGCCTGGGCCGTACTCGGCCAGCTGCTCCCCGTCCCGGTCGACCCGGACGACCCCGTCGAGCACGAGGTAGATGGCGGTCCCTGGCTCCCCCTGCCGGACCAGCACGTCGCCAGGGGCGGCGTGAGTGATCACCGGCTTGGCGGCGCCATGCATGAGCTGCACCGACAGGGACCGCTCCAGGGCGGTTTCCACGGCGGTCACCAGCGCGGGTGAGTCCTCGTCGCCCCACGGGCTGTGCTTGCCGAACGAGCCCGTGGCCCAGTCGGCGAAATCGGTCAGCCCGGACTTGTGGCTCAGCTGGCCATCAGCGTCGTAGACCCAGTGCCGGGGGAACGGGCTGGCGCCGGTCATCGTGGCGTCAGCGGCGCCGTCGGCGCGCAGGGTCAGCGACAGCGTCGTCCAGACCAGCGGCGCCTGCCACTGCACGTACGGGCGGTGGCGCACCCGCCGCGGGATGGGTAGCGCGGTCCGCCCCCCGGTGGTCTGCGTGAACCGGACCCAGCCCGGCCCGTACTCGGGTTCCCGCTGGATATCCGGCAGCAGGACACCCTGGAAGCGGTGCTGGAGCCCGGCTAGCCGGACGGTCGTGGCGCCCATCAGGCCGCCGCCGGCGTCGCCGGCCGCGGTGATCTGCCCGGCGTCGCTGACCTCGATCCAGGCCCGGAGCTCGTTGGCGAACCTGAACCTGTCCGCGGCCCGCAGTGCCTCGATGTCATCGAGTTCCCCGGGTGGCGGCTCGTCGTAGTGGCTCACTCCTGCGTCGAAGGTCAGCCGGAGCGCCCCGGTGACGGCTTCGGACGGGATCCAGGACAGTGAGGTAACGCTGCTGTCGTATCGCATGATCCGATGCTCATCCTCCGCGCGGCAGCGCGGCAGGGTGCTGCCCGGCCATTTCCCGGTGTGCCTACTACTACCTGCGCGGCAGGCCCGGGGCGTGGCCACGGCGGCAGCGCGCGGGCATACGGGACAGCATCACCACGGGTGGGCATGCCTGCATCCTTGACCGGGTCCGGCGGCGGGCACTGAATGTCTGTCATGGGAGCCGTGTGGTTGCGCCTGCGGGCCGAGCTGCGCCGGCAGTGGCGGGCGCCCGCCGCGACCGTGCTGCGGAGTGAGTGATGGAAGCGCTGTGGCTCCTCCTGCGCGCCGAATCGCGCCAGCGCTGGCGGCCGATGCTGGGGCTCGCGCTGCTGCTCGGCGTGGTCGGCGCAGTGGTGCTGACGGCGGCCGCCGGGGCGCGGCGCACCGGCACCGCCTACCCCCGCCTGCTGCACTGGGCGAACGCCGGCCAGGTCGAGCTGGCCGGGCCGCGCCGCGGCCCGGGTCAGGCCCGCCGCCACCCTGCGGGCCGAGTAACGCGGGGGTGGCCCGCATCACCCGGCCGGCCCAGCCGCACGTTCCTGGCCCAGCCGCACGTTCCTGATCCAGCCGCACGTTCCTGATCCAGCCGCACGGTCCTGATCCAGCCGCACGGTCCGCTTACTCCGTGCGGAGCGCGTGGGCCGGGCGGACCCGGGCCGCGGACCGGCCGGGCCACAGCGCGACCACGTTGGCGATCAGGAACACCGCCGGGATCATGAGCAGCACCAATGCGACCGGCGCGCGGGGATCGGCGGGAATGCCGAGGCCAGTGCTGAACAGCAGCCAGGCCCACCGGCCCGTGGCGATCCCCAGCGGCAAGCCGATCAGCAGCGATGCCGCCGCCAGCGTGCTGACCTGCCACGCGGTGATCTCGCTGACCTGCCGGCGAAGCAGGCCCAGCACCTTCAGGATGGCGAAGTCGCGCCGCCTGCGCCGGCTGGATATCACCGCGAGCTGGGCGAGCGCGGCGACACCGAGGACCGCGAGCGCCCCGGCCAGCACCTCGGGGGTGCCGTCGATGCGCGCGTAGTCCGTCACCCCCGCGGGCGGCTGGCGAAACAGCAGGCACGTCGATTGCTGGATCTGGGCGCAGAAGTGGGCCACCGAGCGCCGCAGCCGGGCGATGGCCGCCGCGTGCGGCGGGCCGCCCCGCAGCCGCAGCAGCACGACCTCATAGCCCGGCGCGTTCGTCTCGGCCGCGGCCTGCGCGCGGAAGACCGCAGCCGTCGTCTCAGCACCCTGGCCCAGATCGGTGGGGGTGAAGCTGCCCTGCCCGAAGTTCGGGAACACGGCCCGGCCGACGATGCGATCCCGCATCCGCTGCCCGCTGACCACCACCGTCACCTGCTGCCCCACGCGCAGCCCAAGGCGGCGCAGGGTGGAGCTGCCCAGCACGATCTCCCGGCTGGTCCGGACCGGCCGGCCTGCCAGCAGCGTGGGGGACAGCAGCGGGCCGCGGCCGGGCGCGAGGCCGATCGCGGGTACCACCTGCCCCCCGACCGCGAGGATCCCATGGTCACCGAAGGTCCAGCCGGCGACCGCCGGGTCGGTGCCGAAGAAGCGTGCCGCCTCAGCTCGGCTGATGGCGGAGAACTGCAGGTCGAGCGCGGCATCCCAGTCCTGGCCGTAGAGCCGCGGGGTGTGCACCAGGGTCAGCAGGCTGGCGCCGAAGGTGAACGCCGCGGTCACCGCGAGCACCGAGAGCGCGGTGCCGCCCAGCGCGGCCCGCACCGGCACCGCCGTCCGGCCCCGGCCGGGCTCGAAGGCGAGCTGCACCCCCGCCGTCATAGTGACCGGCGCTCCGGTCCTGGCCAGCCACCCGGCGAGCCGTGACCGGTGCCCGGATATCGCCCCCGGCACGCCCGGGGTGCGCAGCCCCTGCGCGGCAGTAAGCCGCCAGGCCGGCCAGCCGGAGCGGGCGACCAGCAGCACCACCATGAGCACGGCCCCGCCGGTCAGCACCGGCCAGTCGGCGCTCACTCCCGGATCCGGCTCGGCCAGCCGCGCGGTGCCGATGGGCATCAGCGGCGAGGCCGCGACCGCCACCCCCACCGCGAGAACCGCTCCGGCCGCCCCGGCCACCGCCACCTCGGCCAGCCCGGCCGCCAGCAACTGGCCGCGAGTCATGCCCAGGGCATTCAGGACCGGGTGGTCAGCGCCGGCCGTGACCAGCAGCCGAGCCGCAACCTGGCCGACGATCAGCACCGCCGCGCAGGCCAGCACCAGCGCGAACAGGGCGAGAGTGACCGCCTGCGGGTGGATCGATCGCTCGGTGGCGGCGACCTGCGCGCTCTCGTCGGCCACGATGACCTGCCCCCCCGTACTGGGGAACCGGTGGGCCAGCGCCTGCGCGTCCTGGCTCACCCGGCCCGCCGTGGCGCCCGGGCGCAGCCGCACGAACGCGCCGCCGAAGGCCAGGTAGTCCGGGCCCAGCTGGTGCCAGAGGGCGCGGCTGGCCAGGATGAACGGGATAGCGTCATTGTCAGTGGCCGGAGACACCGACGTCTGGGTGACGAAGACACCGACCACGTGCCCGGCCAGGCGGTGGGGCCGGGCATGCTGGCCCGGCTGGGGGTTGGGCAGCGCCATCATGGCCAGCGTGCTGCCCACGTGCAGGTGCAGGCTGGCCGCGGCGATCTGGTCCACCGCGATCTCCCCCGGCCGGGACGGCCTGGGGGAGCCGGCCAGCGAGCAGCTTCGGGATGTCCATCGTCCGCCCGAGCCTGCCATCCAGGGGAGCCTCGACGTTCGCATCGGGGGTCACCTGCCCCCCGGGCCCGGCCGGCAGGACGGCCAGGCCAACCGCGGGCGCGATCTGGGCCACCCCCGGCAGCCGGGCCAGCGCGGCGTAAAAGCCGGGCGTCCCGGCGCCCCCGGCCGGTGAGACCAGCAGGTCAGAGGCCCGGGAGACGCGCAGGAAACGCGGGTAGGCGCTGCTGGTCCGCCGCGCCCCCGCGGCTGCGGTCAGCGCAGCGCCGCCCGCCAGCGCGACCAGCAGGACCAGCACCAGCCAGCCCCGCCAGCGGGTGCGGAGTTCGTGCGCGACAAGGCGCAGCACTGCCCGCATCTGATTCACCCTCCCGGCGGCTGCTGCCCGCCCCGGCCATGGGCCGAGCGTAGGCGTGCGCAGCCGGACGTTCCAGGGTGCTCACGCTCACGGCTGGGTGTGCCTACCACCACCGGCAGCCTGCATGCCTGCCCACTGGCGGGCAACCACCCAGTATGCGAAAACTTGTTACGTGGATCACAGTGAGACTGATCCGGGGGGGCCGATCTCCGTCTTCCTCGCCGACGACAACCTGATCGTCCGCGAGGGCGTCCGCGCCCTCATCGGCCGGCACCGCGACCTGCACGTGGTCGGGGTAGCCGCGGACTACGACGGCGTGGTCAGCGGCGCCGCCGCCACGCAGCCGCAGGTCCTGGTCACCGACATCCGGATGCCGCCGTCCTTCCAGCGGGAAGGCATCGACGCGGCCAAAGAGGTGCGCAAGCGCCACCCGGGTACCGGGGTCGTGGTGCTGTCCCAGTACGAGGACCCCGAGTACGCCGTGTCGTTGCTGGCCGAGGGTTCCGCCGGGTACGGCTACCTGCTGAAGGACCATGTGGCCGAGGGGAACCAGCTGGTCGATGCGATCAGGGCGGTGGCCACCGGGGGCACCGCCCTGGACCCGGCGATCGTGGAAGCGCTGGTCCGCCCGGTGGTATCCCCCGGCGGCCTGAGCCCGGCCGAGGAGGAACTGCTCGGGATGATCGCCGAGGGCAAGCCGATCAAGGCGATCGCGGTGGCCCGGCGGATCACCCCGGAGACGGTGGACACCGAGGTCGAGGCGGTCTTCGTGAAGCTGGCCAGCGGGGTGTCCGCGGGGAACACCACGGCGCTGCGGCGGCTCCGCATGCTGCACCAGGCGATCGTGGACCGCGAGGAGCAGGGCGAGACGCTGTCCCGGCTGCTGCCCAGCGGGCTGGCCGGCAAGCTGCGGCAGGAGCGCCGGGCGATCGGTGAGACCGAGCGGGTCATCGTGACCGTGCTGATGAGCGACATCCGGTCCTACTCGACGATCGCCGAGCACGCGGACCCGAGCCAGCTGGCCGGCCAGCTGAACACCCATCGCGCCGCGATGAACCAGGCCATCCTGGGCCAGGACGGCACCGTGATGCAGTTCGTCGGCGACGCGGTGATGGCGGTGTTCGGTGCCCCGTTCCCGCAGCCCGACCATGCGGACCGGGCGGTCGCCGCGGCCTCGGTGATGCATACCCTGCAGGACGGCATCAACCGCCGCTGGCGCGCCGACGGCCTGCCCGCCTTCGGCCTGGGCCTCGGGCTGTCCAGCGGCATGGCCGCGGCCGCCCTGCTCGGCTCGGCTGAGCGGCTGGAATACACCCTGGTCGGCGACACCGTGAACCTCTCCCAGCGACTGCAGCAGTTCGCCGAGGCAGGCGAGACGGTACTGTCCGAGGCCACGCTCAAGGCGCTGAGCCGGCCGGTGCCGGCCATCCCGCTCGGCGCCCGCATGGTCAAGGGCCGGGATACCCCGGTCGTGGCCTACAAGATCACCGGTATGGCGGGGGCGGCCCATACCGCCGCCGCCGGAATGGCCGCCCAGCCCGCTGGGCCAGGCCTCGGCACTGATACGCGAACCTGGACGGGGGCATCATGAACGAGGGTTCTCCGGCGCTGGCCATGCGGGGCGTGCGCAAGACATTCGAGGCAGAGAACGCGCCGGTGCGCGCGCTGCGCGGGGTGGACCTGACCGTCACCAGCGGCGAGTTCACCGCCCTGATGGGTCCATCCGGGTGCGGCAAGTCCACCCTGCTGAACCTGGTGGCCGGGCTGGACACCCCGGACGAAGGCGAGATCAGCGTGGCCGGCGACGCAGTGACCGGGCGCAGCGAGGACGACTTGGCCCGGATGCGGCGGCGGCACATCGGGCTGGTGTTCCAGTTCTTCAACCTGCTGGAAGGGATGACCGTGCTGGAGAACGTGGCGCTGCCCGCGGTCATCGCCGGCCGCCGCCGCAAGATGGCCGAGACCCGGGCCCGGGACCTGCTCGACCTGCTCGGCATCAGCGACAAGGCCAGCGCCGTGCCCGGGGTGCTGTCCGGCGGCCAGCGGCAGCGGCTGGCCATCGCCCGGGCCCTGGCCAACGAGCCCACCCTGCTGCTGGCCGACGAGCCCACCGGGGCGCTGGACTCCGCGGGCGGCGCCGAAGTCATCGAGCTGCTGCGGCGGCTGCACGCGGGCGGCCAGACCATCGTCATGGTCACGCACGACCCGGCGGTGGCCGCGGCCGCGGGCCGGGTGGTCCGGATGCGGGACGGGCGGATCGAGGCCCCCGACCCTGACCCGCAGCCCGGCGGCCCGGTCGTGATCGAGGCGCGCTGAGAATGGACCAAGCCGCGAACGCCACCACTATGCCGCCCGGCCGCCACGCGGCCTGGCGGCTGGCGTCCGCGGTAGCCGTGCCCGCGGCCACGGCCGTCATCGCCGCCGCCGGACTGCGGGTCCAGCTGCCCGGCGGCCTGCCCGCGGTGGATGTGGTCGGCTTCGCGCTCACCCTGGCCTGGGCACTCGCGGCGGCCTGCGCCAGCCGCGACGCGAACCAGGCGGCGCAGTGGCCGGCGGCGGCCGGGGCCCTGGCCGGGGCGGTCGCGCTGACCGCGGCCCGGCTGGCCAGCCAGCCGGGGGCGCACCACCACCGGCTGGCCGGGGCCGTGGCCACCGTGGCCGGCGCACTGGTCATCGCGAGCTCGGTGCACTTCGTGCTGGCCGCGCCCGGCGGCCGGCTGGCCAGCCCGGCCCGGCGCAGCGCGGCGGGCCTGGCCTACCTGGCTGCGCTGGCCCTCGGACTGACGCTGGCCCTCGCCGGGGACCAGCTCCCGGCCGTGGCTGCCGCGCTGGCCTGGGCCGCAGCCGTGGCCTGCACGCTGCCTGCAGCGCGGCTGCGCTACGCCACGCTCGGCGGCCGGGACCGGGAGCGGATGCAATGGCTCGCGGTCGGCGCAGTCCTCGCCGCGGACGCGGCCCTGGTCTGCGCCGTGCTGCACGTCCTGGTCGGCTGGCCAGAGCCGGTCGCCGCGGTGTGCGCCGGGGTCACCGTGGCCGTCCCGGCTGGGCTGGCGGCGGGCAGCAGCAGCCGGCTGGCGCCGCTGGCTGGCCGGCTGCTGGTGCACGTCCTGGCGATCGCCGGGTTCAGCCTGGTGGTCGCCGCTATCTACCTGGTCATCCTGCTCGGCCTGGGCAAGCCGCCGGGTGACCAGGCCGACCGCGAGGTGCTGGGGCTGTCCATGCTCGCCGCGGCGGTGGCGGCGGTGGGCTACCTCCCGGCCCGGGACCGGCTGATGGCCTCGGCTACCCGGTTCGTGTACGGGGCCCGGGAAGCGCCCGACGCGGTACTGCGGACGTTCGGCAGCCGGATGACCCGGGCCGTGGCCATGGATGAGCTGTTGCTCCAGCTAGCCGAGTCGCTGCGCAAGACCATGGGCCTGACCAGCGCCGAGGTGTACACCGGCAGCGGGGACGTGCTGGAACGCGCGGTCTCGGTGCCGGATGCGGGCGCCCGGTCGATCATGATCGGCGACCGGGAGCGCCCGGTGGTCACCCGCGCGGGCGTTTCCGGGAGTGCCTGGGCCTCGATCTGGCTACCCGCCCTGCTCGACGGGCGGCCGCGGGCCCAGCTGCGGGTCGCGCCGATCAGCCACGCGGGCGAGCTGCTCGGCCTGCTCGTGGTGGAGCGCCCGGCCGACGCGGACTCGTTCACCGAGGAGGACGACCGGGTGCTGACCGAGCTGGCCCGCCAGGCCGGCCTGGCCTTCTACAACGTGCGGCTGGACGCGGCCCTGCAGACCACGCTCGATGAGCTCCGGCGGCAGGCGGACGAGCTGCGCGAGTCCCGGGCCCGGATCGTGGCCAGCGGGGACGCGGAGCGCCGCCGGGTCGAGCGCGACCTGCACGACGGCGCGCAGCAGCACCTGGTGGCGCTGGCCGTGAACCTCCGGCTGGCCAAGGACATCATCACCGACGACCCGGAAGCGGGCGCCGAGATGCTGGACCAGATGGTCACCGACGTGCAGGTCACCATCAGGGAGCTGCGGGAGCTGGCGCACGGGATCTACCCGCCGCTGCTGGCCGACTCCGGGCTCAGCGAGGCCCTGCGGGCGGCCGCGAGCCGGGCCGCGCTCCCGGTCACGGTCAGCACCGACGGCATCGGCCGGTACTCCCAGGGCGTGGAGACCGCCGTGTACTTCTGCTGCCTGGAAGCGCTGACCAACGCGGGCAAGCATGCCCCCGGGGCGGCCGTCCAGGTGCGGCTGTGGGAAGAATCCGGCGGGCTGCTGTTCTCAGTCAGCGACAACGGGCCCGGCCTCGACGCTGCCCGGGCCCGGTCGGGCCACGGATTCATCAACATGTCGGACCGGCTCGGCGCTATGGGCGGGACGGTCCGGTGGGAATCGCAGCCCGGCCACGGCGCCACCATCAGCGGCTCGGTGCCCATCCTCTGAGCCGCCAGCCGGCACGGCTGAGCGGCCCGGCCGGCCAGCCCGGCCGGCCAGGACGCCCGCGGCCGGTCCGGCGGCGGGGATCAGCTGCTGACGAACGAGCCTGAGTCGCGTTCCGCCCACAGCCGGCGCAGCGTGTCCGCGCCGAACTGCTCCTTGTTCAGGTAGCCGGCCGCGCCGCTGTCCGCGGTGCCGGGCGGCAGGTCAGCCACGTCGTAGGTAGAGCAGAGGAACACCACGACGCCGGGATGAGTGGCCAGGATGCGCCGGGTGGCCTCGATCCCGTTCATCCCGGGCATGTTGATGTCCATCAGCACCAGTTCCGGGTGCAGCGCGTCCACCAGCTCGATCGCTTCCGGCCCGCTGGATGCCTCCCCGGCCAGCTCGAAACCGGGCAGCCGGCGCAGCACTGCCTTAGCGGCCAGCCGGAACGGTGCCTGGTCGTCTACCACGACCACTGCGTGCGAGGTGGTCATGCCACCAGCTTGACACGGGGGAGAGCTGAGGCGGAGGGTGCTGCCACCCGCGCCGCGGGGAGGTCAGCCCCCCTGGGACTCACTCAGGTAGAGCAGCACGGCCTTGACCCGGCGGTTGAGGTCCTTTTCCTCGCTGAGCCCCAGCTTGGCGAAGATCGAGTTGGTGTGCTTTTCCACCGCGCGCTCGGACACGGTCAGCGACGCCGCGATCGCGGCGTTGCTCTTGCCCTGGGCCATCTCGGCCAGGATCTCGGTTTCCCGCGGGGTCAGCTGCGCCACGCTGGACAGCTGGTGCGCCGAGCGGGACCGGACCAGCTCGTCCACCACCACCGGGTCGATCACCGAGCCGCCGCCCGCCACCGCGCGGATCGCCCGGGCCAGCTCGTCCACGCTGGCCACCCGCTCCTTGAGCAGGTAGGCGCGCCCGGCCGAGCCGTGCTCGAGCAGTGCCATCGCGTACCCGGGGCCGGTGTACTGGCTCAGCACCACCACACCCACCCGGGGGTGGTGCTCACGCAGCCAGGCCGCCGCCTGGATGCCCTCGTTGGTCCCGGTGGGCGGCATCCGGATGTCGGTGATCACCACATCCGGCTGCTCGGCGCCGACCAGGGCGAGCAGCTGCGGGAGGTCGCCAGCGGTCCCGGCCAGCTCGAAGTCCGCGTTCGCGGCGACCAGCCGGGAGACTCCCTCCCGGAGCAGCACGTTGTCCTCGGCCAGCACGACCCGGATCCTGTCCATCAGGCGGTGATCGTAGCGTGCCTGGGCGCTCCCGCACAGGGCGCAGGCGTCCCTATCCGATCAGGATCAGCTGGGCATTGCGCGCACCGAACCTACTGAGTAGTAATAAGAGGGGGCCGCCCTCCCATCCTCGTGCCGCGCAAGGAGGCCGCCGTGACCACCTACGACCGTTACACCACCCCTGTACCGCCCGGCACCTGGGACGTTCCCGCCGCCGGGGCGACCCGGTTCAACTGGGAGTACGACGATGGCCGGCAGCGCCTGCTCGACCTGTACCAGCGGGGCAAGGACAAGCAGTGGGACGCGGCCAAGCGGATCGACTGGGACCTGCCGGTGGACCCCTGCAACGTCATGGAGACCCCGGACGACTTCTGCCCGATCTACGGGTCACGGCAGTGGGAGAAGCTGAACGCCGCCGAACGCGACGAGCTCAGCCACCACCTGTCCGCCTGGCTGTTCAGCCAGTTCCTGCACGGCGAGCAGGGTGCGCTGACCGTGGCGGCCCGGATCGTGGAGTCCGTGCCGGACATGGACGCCAAGTTCTACGCCGCCACCCAGACCATGGACGAGGCCCGGCACGTCGAGCTGTACTCCCGGTTCATCCGGGAGAAGATCGACCTGTACTACCCCATCAACCCGGACCTGGCGAAGCTGCTGGCTGAGGCGCTCAGCGACGGCCGCTGGGACATGCCCTACCTCGGCATGCAGGTGCTGATCGAGGGGCTCGCCCTGGCCGCGTTCGGCGTGCACCGGGACATTGCGCAGAACCCCCTGGTCAAGCAGTTGCTCGCGTACGTCATGCAGGATGAGGCCCGGCACGTGGCGTTCGGCCGGCTGGCGCTGCGCGACTATTACGCCGGGCTCACCGCGGCCGAGCGGGCCGACCGCGAGGAGTTCGTGGTCGAGGGCTGCTACCTGATGCGCAACCGGTTCCGGGCCCAGGAGGTATGGCAGCGGATGGGCTACGACGTCGGGGAATGCCTCGAGTTCACCGAGCACTCCCCGGTCCAGCAGGCCTTCCGCACCCTGCTGTTCAGCCGGATCGTGCCGTGTGTGAAGGACATCGGGCTGTGGGGCCCCAAGGTCCAGCATGCCTACGCCGACCTGGGTGTCCTCGACGCGGCGAACACCGACCTCGAGGCGCTGATGCGCGACGACGAGGACATCGCCGACCGCATCGATCACGAAAAGGCCCGCAACGAACACCACGCCGCGGAACTGTCCGCCCGCCAGGCCGAAGTAGCCGCCGCCATCGCCGACGGCCAAGCCTGACCAGCCCGGCCCCGCGGCAGAGCTACGGCTGCGCCGCGGCCGCGGCGCAGCCGCCGTTATTGGCGGGCTGCCTTCAGCGCCCAGGCGGCGAGCTCGGTCCGGTTGGCCAGCTGGAGCTTGGCCAGGATGTTCCGGAGGTGCCCCTCCACGGTCCGCTCGGAGAGCACCAGCTGGGTGGCGATGGCCCGGTTGGTGAGCCCACGGGAGACCAGCCCGGCGATCTCCCGCTCCCGCGGGGTGAGCGGATCCCCGGCTGAGATGGCCTGGCGCAGCTCGCTGGCCAGCTGTCCCGCCCGCTGGGCCGGGCCCGGCATGTCCAGCCGCCGGGCCTCCGCAGCGGCCTGCCGGGCCAGCTCCAGCGCCGCGGTGTGGTCGCCGCGAGCGCCGCGGGCGTGCAGCGTCTCCGCCCAGTCCAGCCGGGTGTGCACCACGAACGGGCGGGCGCCGAGCCGGGTGTTGACGGTCACCGCAGTGGCGAAGTGCTCCAGCGCTTCCTCCGTACGGTCCAGCAGCGCCGCCAGCCGGCCCAGCGGCCAGTGCACCGATCCGGAGAGGAACACCACCCCGGTCCCGGTCGCGCCGGAGCCGACCGTATGCCCGGCCATCAGGTCGTAGACCACCTGTGCGGTGTCGCGATCCCGGAACGCCACGATCAGGTCCAGGATCTGGGTGATGACCCCGAGAATCCGGTTGTCCTTGTCGCCGGTGCCGGGCAGCGAGCCCAGCGTCTCGTAGACCGCGCGCGCCTCGTCGGGCCGGCCCAGCGCGAACAGCGCCCGCGCCACGCCTGCCTGGACGATGGGGATCGGCGGGAACCCGGCGGTGACCTCCATGAAGTCGGCTGGCAGTTCGCTGGCGTCGCCCCGCAGAGCCGCCAGCCAGACCGCGAAGGCATAGGACAGCCCGGCGCCGGACGGATCCTGCAGACTGACTGCGAGCCGGTGAGCCGCCCAGGACAGGTCCCGGGCCTCGCCGAGCCGCCCCGCCAGCGCGGCCCGGGACGCCTGCTGGCGCAGCAAGTGCCAGCGCACCAGAGGCAGCCGGGTCACCTCCGCCAGCTGCGCGATCTGGCTGATCTCCAGGTCCACCGCGTCGAGATTCATCAGCTGGTAGGCGGCGTCGATGCGCCAGACCCGGCCCAGCAATGCGGCCAGCGGCTGCCCGGCCGGGGTGGCCAGCTCGATGGCCCGGGTGCCTAGCCGCAGCCGCTCCGCCCGGTGCTGCGGGGCGGCCAGCGCGGCGGCGCGCGCCCGGATGGCGTCGAGTTCCGCGACCGGATCCGCGGCCGCCTCGGCCGCCGCCATGGCCTCGGCCGATTGAGCGCCGGCCGCGTCCAGGTCGCCCAGCTCCGCCAGCGCGGCGGCACGCTGGGCCAGCAGCCGCGCGCGCAGCGGGGTGGGGCACCCGCCAGTGGCCAGGGCCCGGTCGCACAGGCTGAGCAGGGTGGTGGCGACGGCCGGGTGCCCGACCCCACGGACCACCAGCGCCGCGGCGCCGATGAGATCTGACCGGCCAGCCAGCCCGGCCGTATCCGCGGCGGCCACCGAGTGGGCCAGGCTGTCCGCGAACTGCCCGGCCCGGTACTCGGCCGTGGCCAGCTCGATCAGCAGCACGGCCCGGTCCGCTGCGGCGGCAGGATCACTGGACGCTCCGGCGCGGTCGGCCGCCGTTAGTGCGGTAGCCAGGTAGCGGGCCGCGTCCTCGAACGCCAGCGCGGCGGTGGCCGCCTGTGCCGCCGCGGCCGCCCAGCGGGCGGCCTGCCGCAGCGCGGCTGGGCCGGGCGCGGCCCGGAGCAGGTGCGCGGCGACCTCACCGCCCCGTTCCGGCGCGGCCGCGGCCAGCGGCTCCAAGGCCGCGGCCGCACGCTGGTGCAGCATGATCCGCTCATTCTCGGGAATGGCCGCGTAGATGCCGTCCCGGACCAGGGCGTGCGTGAACCGCCAGGAGCCGGGCCGGCTCAGCACCGGCCTGACCAGCCCGCGCTGCTCGGCGGCGGCCAGCGCGCGGAGCACCGCCTCATCGGGCGGGCCGACGGTGGCCACCAGGGCCGGGTCGAACGCCTCGCCCACGACGCTGGCGGCGGCCAGGACGGCCACCGCGCCGGGATCCAGGCCGCTCAGCAGGGACCGCACCAGCCCGCTGACCTCAGCGCTGGCGCCCACGATGCGGGACAGCGCGTGCTCATCCAGGGCGGCCTCTGGCTCGCTGGCCAGCAGCCGGGCCAGGGTAGTGACGTACAGCGGGTTGCCGTCCGACCGGGCCGCCACTATCCGGGCCATATCCGGGGTCACGGCCAGGCCGGCCGCCCGCAGCATCCCGGTGACCGCGACCTCGTCCAGCCCGCCCAGCCGCCGGGCGCGCAGGCCAGGCAGCCGGGTCAGGTCGCCGAGCGCGGCCTGCCCCGGTTCGCCTGGGCCGTCCCGGCTCGTGCCCAGCACGAGGAGCCGGGATCCGGGCAGCTCCGCGGCCAGCTCGCGGAGCAGGAACAGCGAGGCCTGATCGGCCCAGTGCAGGTCCTCGAGTACCACGAGTAGGCCGGCCGCGTCCGCCGCAGCGGTGATCGCGTCGACCGCCGTGGCCGCGGCCCGGTACCGGGCGGCGGCGAGATCATCTGACCGGACTCCGTCCGCGGCGACTCCCTCGGTCAGCTGGGCCCAGGCGTCCTCGCCGCCGACCGCGGCCAGGATCCGGCGCCACAGCCACAGCGGCGGCGCACCCTGATCCTCGACGGCGCGGCCCCACAGCACCCGGTGCCCGTCCTGCCGGGCCCGGGCGGCCAGCTCCTCGGCCAGCCGGGTCTTGCCGATCCCGGGCGGCCCGCTGACCAGAGCCAGCCCACCATGGCCGGCCAGGGCCGCCGACTGCCAGCCGAGCAGCTCGGCCAGCTCCTGGTCCCGACCGGCTAGGCTCCCCGGCCGGGGGGCTGCGCCCGTCACAGGATGACTATCCCCTGTCCCGCCAGGACCCGTCCAGGACGACCCCCCAGGCGAACGCCCCGGCCCGGCGCAACGCACCAGCCCGGCGCCATCCACGCAGGCAGACAGGTACGCCGGCCGAGTACTTCCACGCATGTGCGGGCGGCCCCGCCGACGGACAGTGACGGGGTCAGATCCGCTGGAAGGAGCCACCATGTACGCACAGATCGAACAGCTCATCACCGGGACCGGGCCGCAGCCGAAGCTCAGCTCGGCGGCCGGATTCGTCACGGTCCGGGAACTCGGCGGGCCTGCCGCCACCCGGATCACCCTGCACGACAGCGCCCCCGGCCCGGACGCCTATCAGGTTATGGTCGCCGAACGCGGGCCCGCCGCAGCCGCGCGGCCGACGCACGGCCGGGTGCTGTACTTCGACGCCCCGCGGGCACCGGAGCAGGCCGCCGCGGAGGAATTCGCCGGGCGACAGCGCATCTGGCCCGCCATCCGGGACCTTGGCGGGCTGGTCAGCATCTGGGTGCTGCGCGGGCCGCAGGCCGCCAGCGTGGTGTGCGTCCTCGCCACCGGGCTGCAGGTGCTGGACGCCGTCACCAACGCCGTGATGACCACCGAGCTGCTGCCCGGCGAGGACGTGGCGTTGCTGCCGGGGCCGGACCGGATCCAGACGCACGAGGTGACCGGGTACGAGATGGCCGCCACCAGCGTGCCAGCGGCTGATGGCGCCTGACCAGCACACCAGCATCAGCGGTGCCTGGTGCGTCCCCGAGGATGCATCAGGCACCGCGCCGCTGTCCGGTCCGCTACCAGCAGATGGACGGGGACTCGCGGATGTAGGCGGACTCGGTCAGGGCGCTGATGATGAACCGGGCCACGTCCGCACGGGCGATCTTGGTCAGCCCGGGCGGCGGGTAGTCTGGGCGGACCCGGTACTGCCCAGTACCCGGGTCGTTGACCAGCCGGGTCGGCCGGACCAGGGTCCAGTCCAGGTCCGCCGCCCGGACCACCTGCTCCATCGCCCGCACGTCCGCGAACGGCTTGGCGAAGATCCGCGGCAGGATCAGCTTCACCAGCGCGCCGGCCTCGGTGTCCTCCCGGATGAATGCCCCCGCCGCGGACACGCAGATCAGCCGGCTGACCCCGGACTTGCCCATGGCCGTCACCACATTGCCCGCGGCGGTGGCCAGCAGGTCCGGCGACTTCGCGCCGCGCGGGCCGAGCACGGACAGCACGGCGTCGGCGCTGGCCACCGTGTCGGCCACCGCCGCCGGGTCAGTGGCGTCCCCCTGGGTCACCGTGACCCGGTTGCGGCGCGGCACGGCCGCGGGGTCGCGGGCCAGCACGTGCACCGGGTGACCAGCGTCCACCGCCCAGCTCAGCAGGTAGCTGCCGATCCCGCCGGTGGCGCCGAGAATCGCGAGCCGCATCGCCTGGCTCCTTCCGTAGCCGTCCGCCGCGGTCACGCCGTGGCCTCTCGTTGGACGTCGCGTGACTGGGCCGCTCGCGACTGGGCTCCCTGGGACTGGGGTTCCTGCGCCAGGGTCACTCCGGATCCTGTGCGGACTGCGAGAACTTCCTCCGAGTCCGCTGGGGATTGGGCTACTCCTTCCTGACGGCGGCCCGCTCCGGCGGGGAGCGCCAGCATCAGCAGGAACGCGAGGCCGAACACCCCGACCTGGAACCACAGCGTGCGGGCCAGCGCGGCGGCGAAGTCGCGGCGCACGGCAAGGCCGCCGACCCGGGCCAGCACCTGGTGCGCGGCGGCGGGCAGCACCTGCCCGGCGCCACCCTGCCCAGTGCCTCCCTGCACCGCGCTGGGGCGGCAGGCCGGCGGGGTGACCGTGGGGTCGGCGGCGACCAGCCGGGCGTGCAGGCAGGTACCGAACTGGGTGACGATGGGCTGGGTGTGGCTGGCTGGCAGGCCGGCCGCGGCCAGCCCGGCCCGCAGCTGCGGGGTGACCGCGGTGGCCGCGGGCCCGGACTGGCTGCCGAGCAGCCCGAAGAAGATCACGCCGATGACCGCGATGCCGATCGAGTTGCCGACCTGCAGGCCGGTGTTGAACACGCCGGAGGCCGAGCCCGCTTCCCGCTGCGGCACCCCGGCCAGCACGATGTCGGCCAGCGGCGCGATCACCGCGCCGAGCCCCAGGCCCGCGGCGACCAGGCTGGGGGCCAGCTCCCAGGTGGTCACGGTGGCGCCGTAGTGATCCACGATCACACTCAGGCTGGCCATGGCGGCCGCGATGATCAGCGCTCCGGCCATCGTGACACTGCGGCCGAATCGCGGTGCCAGCCGGGCCGCTGCCCCGGACGAGGCCAGCACGCCGAGCGAGAACGGCAGGAAGGTCAGCCCGGCGTGCAGCGGGGTGAAGCCCAGGCCCAGCTGCAGGAACAAGGTGAGCACCAGGCCGAACGAGGCGATGCCGAGGAAGAACGTCACGGCCACGGTCATGCCCGCGCTGAACGCGCCGGCGCGAACAGGCTGAGCGAACGCGACGGACCTGAACTGCCTGAACATCCTGAGTTTCCAGGGCCACATGACCGCGGGTGAGCTGGCCCGGGCGACCGGCCTGACCACCGCGTCGATCACCGGGGTGGTGGACCGGCTGGAGGAGGCGGGCTACGTCCGCCGGGAGCGTGACGGCCGCGACCGCCGCCGGGTGGTCATCCAGCTGGTGCTGGACCGGGTCATGCGCGACGTCGCCATGACGTTCCTGCCGATGATGCGGGACTGGCAGAAGATGGCCGCCCGGTACAGCGATGACGAGCTGCGGCTGATAGTGGACTTCTACGACCGGATGGAGGAGGTTCTGCGCAGCCACCTGGCCCGGCTCCGCAACGCCGCCAAGGACGACAGTCCCGGCTGACCACACCCAGCCCCCGGCGCTCCGTCCAAATCTCAGGTCCGTGTGCGAAGACCGTCATCCGGGCAGCGGCTTACGCATACGAGTCCCTGCGTCAGGACAGGAATCCGGCTACCCGGCTGGCCCGCTAGCGGGCCGGGGTGAGGTGCAGGTCGGCGAGGGCAGCGCGGGCGGCATTGGCCCCGCACATCCCGTGCACGCCACCGCCGGGCGGGGTGGAACTGGAGCACAGGTAGACCCCTGGGATGGCGGTGCGGTACGGGTTCCACCGCGGGGTGGGCCGCAGCAGGGTCTGGGTTAGGGTGCCTGCCCCGCCGTTGATGTCGCCGCCGACGTAGTTCGGGTTGTGCCGTTCCATGTCGGCCGCGGTCCGCACCGACCTGGCCAGGATCAGCTCGCGGAAGCCCGGCGCGAAGCGCTCGATCTGGGCCTCGATCAGGCCGGAGGCATCAGCCGCGCTGCCCGAGGGCACATGGCAGTACGCCCACAAGGTGTGCTGCCCGGCTGGCGCGCGGGTCGGATCGACCACCCCCGGCTGCGCGACGATGCAGTAGGGCCGGTCCGGCAGCCGGCCCGCGGTCATTTCGGCTTCGCTGCGGGCTACCTCGGCCAGGGTGCCGCCGAGATGAACGGTGCCCGCCTCCCGGCAGGCCGCGGCTTGCCAGGGCACCGGCCCGCTGAGCGCCCAGTCCACCTTGCACACGCCCGGACCGTATGTGAAGCGGCGCAGCGCGGCCCGGTGCGGCCCGGACAGCCGGTCCCCCGCGAGGGCGATCAGCTGGCGGGGAGTGACGTCGAGCAGGACCACCCGGGCCGGCGGCAGGTCGTCCAGCGAGCCCACCCAGCGGCCGGTCTCCAGCTCGCCGCCCAGCGACATCAGCTCGGCGAGCAGCGCGTCCACCAGCCGAGCGCTGCCGCCCTCCACGACCGGCCAGCCCACCGAATGCGCCGCCATCGTGAGCAGCAGCCCGAAGGCGCTGGTCACCGGCGTGCTGAGGGGAAGCATCGAGTGCGCGGCCACGCCAGCGAGCAGGGCCTGCGCCTCCTCGGTGCGAAACCGCCGGGCCAGCATGGTGGCAGGCTGCAGGCCTTCCAGCCCGAACCGGGCCATCGCCAGCGGGTGCCTAGGCACCGACCGGATCGGCGCGAGGATCTCCGGCAGGGTCAGCCCGACGTCCCGGACCAGCGGGCCGAGCAGCCGCCGGTAGGCGTCGCTGTCGGGGCCGAGACCGCCCGCGGTCTCCTCCACCGAGCCCGCAACGGCGGCCGCCCGCCCGCCATCCAGCGGGTGGGCGAAGGCCACCTTCGGGGTGCGCAGCGTGACGCCGCGCGCGGCCAGGTCGATGCTCAGGAAGAACGGGGAGGACGCGGCGAGCGGGTGGACGGCCGAGCACAGGTCGTGCTGGAAGCCGGGCAGGGTCAGCTCCCCGGTCCGGCAGCCACCGCCGGGAGTGTCAGCGCCTTCGATCAGGTGGACCTTGAGACCGCCCCGGGCCAGCGTGATCGCCGCTGCCAGGCCATTCGGCCCGGAGCCGACGACGATGGCGTCTGCGGGCGGTGTGGCTTGGCTCACTACTCGAGTATCCCGCAGTACCCTGCTACGCCGCGGTAAGGCTACCCACCCTGGGCCCTGTCGTGCGGCCCTCCCCGCGCGGCGCCTCAGCGGGGGCCGCGGCACAGCGCTGCAGCTCAGTGCCCCAACGCAGGGAGGCTGAGGGTCAGCTATGGCCGGCTGGCGCCGGGGAACCGGGCCGCTGGCCGGCTGGCAGCCCGCGCACAGCCCCCAGAACGTGACCTGCACCTGGTCGATGGTGAAGCCCGCGTCCGCGGCGGGCGCCAGGCAGTCGGCGTGGCCGATCGCGGCGTCGACGTCGGCGACCGTGCCGCACCGGCGGCAGACGATGTGGTGATGGTTGTCGCCGACCCGGGACTCATACCGCGCCGGGCTGCCGGCCGGCTCGATCCGGCGCACCAGCCCGGCAGCGGACAGGGCGCTCAGCGCCTCGTACACGGCCTGGACCGACACGTCACCACCCCGGTCCCGGGCGGCCCGGGCGATCTCGTCGGTTCCCGGATGATTCTCGGTCCGCACCGTGTCTAGGATGGCCAGCCGGGCTGGGGTCACCCGCAACCCCGCCGCGCGGAGCCGTTCGGCGTCGCCGGTCATAGCGCCAAGCTACGCCCGAAGAGACGAGCTTTTCAAGTTAACGATTGGTTCGTCTTAATTTGCGACACGGGTCGGTGGCACCTGGGTTGGCCGCACCGGACTCGGTTAAACGGCGGCACCGCCTTTGACCCGCGGCACCGGGTTTGACGTGCGGTAACGGGCCTGGCGGCACCGGGCGCGGCCAGGGGCGCAGCACCCGCCCTGACCGGGGAGGGGCTGGCTCAGGCCGACCGCTGACCCGGGCGGAGATACTGACCTGGGCGAAGGGTGGTCACCGGCGCCGCGCGGGCGGGCCGTCGTCGGGCGGCGTCCCGGGCCGCTGCTGCGCGGGGTGCTCGACCAGGGCGACCACCCGGCCGGACATGAACCGCGCGGTGCGCACCACGGTGCCGCCCCGGGTCACCTCGCTCACCTCGACCAGGCCGCGCCCAGTGGTCACCTCGACCCGGCGGCCCGCCCGGGTGGCAGTCACCTCATAGGTCTTCGTGCCGTCCCCGGCGTCGATCACGATCTCGACCCGGTCTCCCTTCACGCCGCTCACCCGCCCCACGACCCTGCCAGCACCACCGGGGTACCAGTACTGAACTGATACCTACCCAGCCGCGCGGGCCGTCCACCGGGCCCCGTGCCGCTCGACGATCAGTGGCAGGCCGAAGCACTTGGACAGGTGCTGCTCGGTGAATACCTCGTGCAGCGGCCCGGCCGCCAGCACCGCGCCCCGGCGCAGCAGCATCGCGTGCGTGAAGTCCTCGGGCACTTCTTCGACGTGGTGGGTGACCATGATCATCGTGGGCGCCAGCGGGTCCCGGGCCAGCGCGGCGATCCGCCGCAGCAGGTCCTCCCGGCCGCCCAGGTCCAGCCCGGCCGCGGGCTCGTCCAGGAGCAGCATCTCCGGGTCGGGCATCATGGCCCGGGCGATCTGCACCCGCTTGCGCTCGCCCTCGGACAGGGTGTTGAACCGGCGCCGGATCAGGTGCGCGCAGCCGAGCG
This sequence comes from uncultured Actinomycetes bacterium, assembly GCA_963804455.1. Taxonomy (GTDB): domain Bacteria; phylum Actinomycetota; class Actinomycetes; order Streptosporangiales; family Streptosporangiaceae; genus RYN-230. The sequence goes on along the minus strand of CAWDRD010000018.1, from coordinate 7,484 downwards.
CGTCCAGCAGTTCCACCGCCCGGGTGACGTCGGAAGACTCATAGTCCTCCTTCCACCGGCCGACGATGGCGTAGGAGGCCGTCAGGACGAGGTCGATCACTTTCTCGGCGGGCGGCACCCGGTCCGCCACCGCGGCGCTGGCCAGCCCGATGCGCGGCCGCAACTCGAACACGTCGATCTCGCCGAGCCGGCCGCCGAGGATCTCGGCGCCGCCCTCGGACGGGAACAGCTGGCAGGCGGCGACCTGAAGCAGCGTGGTCTTGCCCGCCCCGTTCGGCCCGATGATCACCCAGCGCTCATCGTCATGGACGACCCAGTCGATGTCGCGCAGCAGCATCGACCCACCGCGCCGGACGCCGACACCGCGCAGCCGCACCACCTCGTCGGACATCCGGCTCCCTTCCACGCCACGCTGACAGTCTGAACTTACGTCATCGAGCCGGGGCCAGCCCAGCGACCGCGCCTGCCGGTTCAATCCTCACCCCCCAGCCGACCATCGAGCCGCAGCCAGGCTCCGCAGCCACCGCGCCTGCCGGTTCAATCCTCACCCCCCAGCCGACCATCGAGCCGCAGCCAGGCTCCGCAGCCACCGCGCCTGCCGGTTCAATCCTCACCCCCCAGCCGACCATCGAGCCGCAGCCAGGCTCCGCAGCCACCGCGCCTGCCGGTTCAATCCTCACCCCCCAGCCGACCATCGAGCCGCAGCCAGGCTCCGCAGCCACCGCGCCTGCCGGTTCAATCCTCACCCCCCAGCCGACCATCGAGCCGCAGCCAGGCTCCGCAGCCACCGCGCCCGCCGGTTCCAACCGGGACTCCTGAGGCGGGTACGGTTGGGCACCGATGGACGCCGCGCAGACCACCATCCTCATCACCCTGACCGGCCGGGACCGGCCCGGGGTGACCTCCCGCCTGTTCACCGCGCTCGCCGGGCACCCGCTGCGCGTGCTGGATATCGAGCAGGTGGTGATCCGCGGCAAGCTGGTCCTCGGGGCCCTGCTGGCCTGCGCCGACGAGCTGGACCTGACCGCGGTGCACCGGGCGGTCCGGGCCATAGCCGCCGACCTGGGCCTGGACGCGGAGATCACCATGGGCTCCGCGGAACCCGCCCGGCACCGCGGCCAGCTGCATGTGACGCTGATGGGCCGCCCGCTCCGCCCGGCCGCGGTCGCGGCCATCGCCGGCCGGATCGCCGCGGGCGGCGCGAACATCGACCGGATCGACCGGCTCGCCGACCAGCCGGTGACCTGCATCGAGTTCGACGTGTCCGGGGCCGACCCGCAGTCACTGCGGGGCGACCTGGCCCGCGAGGCGACCCAGCAGGGCGTGGACGTGGCCGTCCAGCGCGGCGGGCTGCACCGGCGGGCGATGCGGCTGGTCGTCATGGACGTGGACTCCACCCTGATCGCGGGTGAAGTGATCGACCTGCTCGCCGCGCGGGCGGGCTGCGCCGCGCAGATGGCCAAGATCACCGACGCAGCGATGCGCGGCGAACTCGATTTCGCTACCTCGCTCCGGGAACGGGTGGCCATGCTCGCCGGGCTGGAGGAATCCGTGCTGGACGAGGTCAGGCGGGAACTGCGGCTCGCGCCGGGCGCGCGTACCCTAGTCCGCACCCTCCGCCGGCTGGGCTACCGGTGCGGGCTGGTCAGCGGGGGATTCACCCAGATCACCGATCACCTGGCGGCCGACCTGGGGATGGATTATGCCGCCGCGAACACGCTGGAGATCTCCGGCGGCAAGCTGACCGGGCGGCTGACCGGGCCGGTCATCGACCGGGCGGGCAAGGCGGATGCGCTGCGCCGGTTTGCGGCCCAGGCCGGCGTCCCGGTCAGCCAGGCGGTGGCGGTCGGCGACGGCGCCAACGACCTGGACATGATCGCCGCGGCAGGCCTGGGGGTGGCGTTCAACGCCCGGCAGGTGGTCCGGGACGCGGCCGACGCCTCGGTCAGCGTGCCCTACCTGGACGCGGTGCTCTACCTGCTCGGGGTGTACCGGGACGATATCGACGCCGCTGACCGGGAGACGGATCAGGCCGGGGGTAGGCGGCCCCGCCCTTCGGGGTCCAGAGCCTGGTCAGCGTGCCGCAGCCGGGACGGGCCCTGGCCCAGCCACCGGCCAGCTCGATCACGGCCAGTGCCGAGGTGGGGAACTCCAGGCGGGCCGCGCCGGTCAGGCTGACGGCCAGGTCCGTGGCGGCCGGATTGTGCCCGATCACGGCCAGGATCCCCACCTCAGCGGGGGTCTCCCGGATGATCATGGTCAGCTCGCTGGCCGTGGCCAGGTAGAGCCGTGGGTCGAAGCGGACGACTTGGCCGTTCTCGTCCGCCCAGCCGAGCTGGTCGCTGACCAGTTCCCAGGTCTGCCTGGCCCGCTCCGCGACCGAGCAGAGCACCAGGTCAGGCTCGAGGCCCTCGTCGCGCAGCCAGCGGCCGGCCGCGACCGCATCTCGCAGGCCGCGGCCGGACAGTGGCCGGTCGATGTCACCGGCCCCGGCCGGGTAGGCCGACTTGCTGTGCCGCAGCACGAGCAGGGTGCGCATCCGCCGAGTATCGCAGCTTCCCGGCCCACGGCCGATCCCCGATATGGGTGATCCCCTGGCCACCGGTTGGCCAGGGGATCACCTGAGCGTGCCGCGGCTGGGCTCAGCGGATGAGCCCAGCCGCTGAGCTCATCCGGTTCTCTTGGCCGCCGTGGCCTGCCCGGGAGCCTCACCTTCGGTACCGGCCGCCGCCGCGGTGCCCGCGCCCGCCGCGTCCGCACCTGCCGTGCCCGAGTCCGCCGTGCCCGCGGTCACCTCGCCGGTGCCGGCCGGCGCAGGAAGCTCCTGCGCCCTGCTGCCGGGGCCACTCGAGGCCACGCTGGTGGACCGGCGTTTGGAGATCACCACGGCGGCCACCACGATCGCGATCGCGGCGAGCGCCACCCCGGTACGCAGCCCCGGGTTGTGGCTGTACTTGACCACACTGGTCGCGATCAGGAGCGAGACCAGGTTCATGACCTTGAGCAGCGGGTTGATCGCGGGCCCGGCGGTGTCCTTGAACGGGTCGCCGACGGTGTCGCCGATAATGGTCGCCTCGTGCGCCTCGGAGCCCTTGCCGCCGTAGTTGCCGTCCTCGACGAGCTTCTTGGCGTTGTCCCAGGCGCCGCCGGAGTTGGCCAGGAACACCGCCATCAGCGCGCCAGCGGCGATGGCACCGGCCAGGAACGAGCCGAGCGGGGCATAGCCGAACGCGAAGCCGATCGCGATGGGAGTGAGCACCGCCATCAGGCCCGGCGTGGCCAGTTCGCGCAGCGAGTCCTTGGTGCAGATGTCCACCACGCGGCCGTATTCGGGTTTCTCGGTGTAGTCCATGATCCCCGGGTGGTTGCGGAACTGCTCGCGCACCTCGTACACGACCCGCCCGGCCGCCCGGCCCACAGCCATGATCAAGAGACCGGCGAAGTAGAACACGACGCACGCGCCGACTATGACCCCGACCAGGACGTTGGGATGATCCACCGACAGGCTGAAGCTCCCCGCCGCCGTGCCGAGCGCGGCTACCACCGTTGCCTTGAACGAGCCGAACAGGGCGGTCGCGGCGAGCACCGCGGTCGCGATCGCGATTCCCTTAGTGATGGCCTTGGTGGTGTTGCCGATCGCGTCCAGGCGGGTGAGCACCACCGCGCCGTCGCCCGTCACGTCGCCGGACATCTCGGCGATGCCCTGGGCGTTGTCGGAGACCGGGCCGAAGGTGTCCATCGACACGATGACACCCACCGTGGTGAGCAGGCCGGTGCCGGCGAGCGCCACGGCGAACAACGCGATGGTCGCGTTGCCCGTGCCGAGCAGGAAGGCGGCGTAGACAGCGCCAGCGATCAGAAGTGCCGAGTAGACGGCCGACTCCAGACCCACCGAGATGCCGGACAGGATGACCGTGGCCGCGCCAGTGAGCGAACTCTCCCCGATCTCCCTGACCGGCTTCCGGTTGGTCTCGGTGAAGTACCCGGTCAGCAACTGGATGGCGCTGGCCAGCACGAGCCCGACGATCACCGCGCCGATGGCGAGCAGCCGGGGACTCCCGCCATGGGTCAGGATCGAATGGGCGGTGACGCCGGTGACGCCCTTGAGCTCGCTGAACTTGGCCGGCAGGTAGAGGAAGGCAGCGCCGGCGACAAGGACGAGGGAGATGATCGCCGAGACGAAGAAGCCGCGGTTGATGGCGGTCATCCCGCTGCGGTCGCCCTTGCGCGGGGCCACCAGGAAGATGCCCGCCACCGCGGTGATCACCCCGATCATCGGCACGATCAGGGGGAACACCAGGCCGGCGTCGCCGAACGCCACCTTGCCGAGGATCAGCGCGGCGACCAGCGTGACCGCGTAGGACTCGAACAGGTCGGCGGCCATCCCCGCGCAGTCACCGACGTTGTCACCCACGTTGTCGGCGATCGTGGCCGCGTTCCGCGGGTCATCCTCCGGGATGTGCTTCTCGACCTTGCCCACCAGGTCGGCGCCCACGTCGGCGGCCTTGGTGAAGATGCCGCCGCCGACCCGCATGAACATGGCCAGCAGCGCGGCGCCGAACCCGAAGCCCTCCAGCACATCGGGCGCGTTCCCCCGATAGAGGATCACCACCAGCGCCGCGCCGAACAGGCCGAGGCCGACGGTGAACATCCCCGCCACGCCGCCGGTGCGGAACGCGATCCGCATCGCGGGCCGCTCACCCGCCGCCCCCTCGCGCGCGGCGGCGGCCACCCGCACGTTGCCGCGCACCGCCAGGGACATCCCGGTGAACCCGGTGGTGGCCGAGAACAAGGCACCCACCAGGAAAAATATGCTGCGCCCCCAGCGAACGGATGCCGAGTCGGCGGGCAGCAGCAGAAGGATGAAGAAGATCGGGACGACGAAGATGCCGATGGTGCGGAACTGGCGCCGCAGGTAGGCCGCAGCACCTTCCTGGACCGCCTTGGCGATCTCCTGCATCCGTTCTGTGCCCTGGCCGGCTGCGAGCACTTCGCGGACCAGCACGCCAGCCACGCCCAGTGCCAGCAGCGCGACGACGCCAACGACGATTACCCACGTCAGGTTGGAGCCGGTGACGCTGACCGCCCCACTCCCTGCGGCGAGGTTAAGCCTCAACTATCTGTCCTCCTAGACAGTGGCACACAGCCTCGTGCGCATGGGCTTCGCCCTCCCCGGCCACTGTCTTACCGACGAAAACCGTGTAACCAGGCATGGACGCACTGGACCAGCACAGTGCCAAAAAAGCAGTGCCGAGAGTGTACGCACGCAGGCCGCCGAACGCGAAGCGGGGGTCAGGTCCGGAAGGTGCCGCGATGCATCGCCCGCCAAGATAATCACACTCTACGGCCGCACGTAACACACCTGCCGACTCAAAGTGAGGCATCACACACCCACAAGGGCCCGCAACGCGACTGTGCCCCCGGCCGACCGTCCCCGGCGGCCCGGGAGCCGTTTCAGCGGGTGGCCCAGTGCAGCCGCGGCCCACCCGGCTCAGGAGCCGTCCCAGCCGGTGGCCCGGGACGGCCCGAGCCCGCCTGGCCGCGGGTCAGCTGGCGCTGGTGCCCGCCAGCGGCCAGCTCATCCGGATGCTCAGCCCCGCGGCGGTACGGGACACCTGGACGTCGTCCGCCAGGCCCGCGATCACGGCCAGGCCGAGGCCGTGCGGCAGCAGCGCCCCGGCCGCAGCCGTGCCGTCCCCGTTGGCCGCCCCGTTCATCGGGCCGGGCCAGCTGTCCGTGGGGGCGGGCGTGGTCCCGGCCGCATCCTCGTCCGCGGCGGCCGCGTCGGTCACGACGACCTCGAACCGCCCGTTGCCGCCGGTCAGCGCGACCCGGACCGGCTCGGCCGGGCAATACTGCTGGTGCGCTTCGACCGCGCGCGAGCACGCCTCGCCCACCGCGAGGCGGACTTCGTCGAGGAGGGCCTCCTCGACGCCGTTGCGCCGCGCTACCGCGGTCGCGACGAGCCGGGCCGTGCGGACGTGCACGGGCAGCGGGGTGAAGCTCATTTCAACGGTGGCCATGTGCCGGGACCCCGGGGGTGTGAGCGGCTACTTCTCCGACTTCCGGGACGTGATCGCCTCGGCCACGGTGTCGTGGATGCCGAACACCTTGGTCAGCCCGGTGATCCGGAAGATCTTGAGGATCCGCTCCTGGGTGCACACCAGGTCCAGCGAGCCATCGTGCGCGCGCACCCGCTTGAGCCCGCCGACCAGGACGCCGAGCCCGGTGGAGTCGAGGAACTCGACCCTCTCCATGTTCACCACCAGCTGGTAGTGCCCGTTATTCACCAGCTCGATGAGAAGCTCACGGAGCCGCGGCGCGGTGTAGACGTCGATCTCTCCCTCGACGTCAACGACCTCGATGCCATCGCTGCTGTGGTGTTCAAGCTTCAGATCCACAAATCCTCCAGCCCATACGGCCTTCGTCTGTTCAGGCGTCCGGTGCGGTAGCGCAGTACTCTCCAGGAGAGACCGCACTCCCTAAGCAGCGCACCCCTCCGGGCGGCTGCCCACGGGAGAGGGCAGCTCGCCCCGCCGCGCATTCAACCACGCTCTGAGGTCATGTCTACACGAGTTCACGCTTCGAGGCACCTCGGGTACAGATGTCACACTGGGAGCCGATGACTGCGCTCACCCCACTCGCATCCGGCGAGCCCCCGGCCACCACACGGCCGCGGCCCGCCGTCCGGCCGGGACCGGCCGGGGCTGGCTCAGCCACGGATCTTGTGCTGCGCGAGGGCACGCAGTCCGGCCGGCTGATTCACGTAGAGTACATCCCCGGGCGCACTGGGCAGCGGGTGGCCTGGCCAGAATGGGCGCCCGCGCCCATCGTGACCGGGTTCTGCCAGGCCGGGATACCCGCGCCGTGGGCGCATCAGGCCGAGATGGCCGCGCACGCGCAGGCGGGCCGGGACGTCATCATTGCCACCGGCACCGCCTCGGGCAAGTCACTCGGCTACCTGCTGCCCGCGCTGACCGGAGTGCTGGCCGGGGGCACCGTGCTGTATATCGCGCCGACCCGGGCGCTCGCCGCGGACCAGCTGCGCGCCGTCGCCGGGCTGGGCATCGCCGGGGTGCGCGGCGCCGTGCTGGACGGCGACACCCCGCCGCCGCAGCGGGACTGGGCCCGGTCCCATGCGAATTACCTGCTGACCACGCCCGATATGCTGCACCACGGGCTGCTCCCCCGGCACACCCGGTGGAACGGGTTCCTGCGGCGGCTGCGCTACGTGATCGTGGATGAGTGCCATACCTACCGAGGCGTGTTCGGCTCCAACGTCGCGCAGGTGCTGCGCAGGCTGCGCCGGGTCGCCGGGTATTACAGCGCTGGTCACCACGGGGCCGCCGCGGACCCTGCACCTGCTGGCCCGCACGGCCCGGCCGGGCCGGTGTTCCTGCTCGCCTCGGCCACGGTCAGTGACCCGGGCGGGTGTGCGTTGCTGCTGACCGGCAGGCGCGCCGAAGAGGTGACCAGAAGCAGCG